>NZ_JCAUAM010000021.1:0-139817 GCF_059691955.1 Paenibacillus sp. J22FR83 | reverse complement strand
GTAGAAGTAGAAGTAGAAGTAGAAGTAGAAGTAGAAGTAGAAGTAGAAGTAGAAGTAGAAGTAGAAGTAGAAGTAGAAGTAGAAGTAGAAGTAGAAGTAGAAGTAGAAGTAGAAGTAGAAGTAGAAGTAGAA
Source organism: Paenibacillus sp. J22FR83 (assembly GCF_059691955.1). NCBI lineage: Bacteria > Bacillati > Bacillota > Bacilli > Caryophanales > Paenibacillaceae > Paenibacillus > Paenibacillus sp. J22FR83. The sequence continues at coordinate 139,685 of NZ_JCAUAM010000021.1, read as the reverse complement.
GTAGAAGTAGAAGTAGAAGTAGAAGTAGAAGTAGAAGTAGAAGTAGAAGTAGAAGTAAAAGTAAAAGTAGAGGTAGAAGTAGAAGTAGAAGTAGAAGTAGAAGTAGGAGTAAGAGTAGTGTTCAATTGAGTAGCTAGCTTTACCAAATTGATGTAAAAAGTACAGCTAATCTAGCCGTTTAGGAGGGGATTTAGCAATTAAATGGAAAAAATACATCTAATTTATGATAGAATGGCGGATTGGTGGATTGTTGAGGGAATTAACTGTAGAAAATCCATTTATTGCTCCAAAAGGGCCGAAATCAGCAGTAATAACAACATAAAATCCATCTAATTTATTTGTGGCGGTGGAGGAAGGTTTGTGCTCAGAATGAAGAGGTAGCCTTACTACAATGCCATGACTCACAAATCGATCTACTTGCATATAGACAGCTTTGGCCGGAGCTTATAACGCAGAAAAAGAAAAAACTGCAAATATGCAGTTTTTTCTTTATTCGAGCACGTGAAAAGTATGCCTTTTCACAACTATTTCTCACCTGGAAAATTCCCTCAAATGTTCATTGCACTCACACGCAATTGACTCAAATCCACTTTGTTCCCCGTTGGATCACTGATCTGCACGGTTACTTGCTCGCCAGCACGCAAATCGAAGAAGTTGTCGCTGAAGCGAATGTTGCCTTGTGGCAGATCGAGCTTCACCATACGTGCATGTGCACCATTGGCCGTAATATGCACGGCTTGCGTTTCTGAATCAACATTCACACTGAGCGCAGTCGTTGGGAACTGCAGATCCTTCTGATCACGTAAGTAATGAAGGTTATCTGGCGCTGCCCAGTCTGTCGTATGAACGCGGGCAACAACTTGCTCCGCAGGCAAGCCATTTAATACTGTAGCTTCAGGCAAGCTTCCCAGTTGGATCGCAGCATTCGCCGCTACAGTTGCCTCGAACGTATGCGTGAACACGATTTCTCCAGAGAAGTTATACACGGTTATGTGAACTTGTCCTTTTAACGCATCCAACGTATCGTTGACAGCCCACACATGCAAATCCTGCCCAGGCTCGTGATCGATAGAGAGCAGAAGCGGATGATAGAACTTGGTCGCATAGTAATAGGAAGCTTTGGGTAGCAATTCATAATCAATGAGCGACCAGCTTGTGCCAGGCCAGCTATCGTTCAACTGCCAGATGAGCGAGCCGCTTGTACGGTGTTTGTTCCGACGATAATGCTCAATACCATACTTCAAGCCTTCGGCTTGTGTCAGCATGGAGAAGTTCATATACTCCTCAATGTTGGTCGGAATACCGGTGTATCCTTCCATAAGCAGAATACCTTTTTGGTGATTGGTATCTTTATTGCGATAAGCCATTTCAACACTGTTCCAGTAGAATTGGCCATTTGGAATGTTTTTCTCCAACGTGTAACGATTGGCAGAGGCGTGCATACCGAATTCGCTGCTGAAAAGGGTGAAGTCTTTTTTGTAGTTTTTGAACGTGACGCCTTGAATGCTATAGTCTAGCAAAGGCACATCGCCGACTTTACGCGGATAAACGGAACCATGCCACACCTGCCAGTTATGGCGGTCACCGACGTCAGGATCGTTGGCATCATTGCCCCCAAATGGGGAGGATGGCCAGTAAGCACGACTGTCATCCAGCTCCTCAAGCGCATCAGGAATCAGCTCGTGGTAAATGGTTTCGCCGTAGAACGGGCAATCAATGTCGCCGCCAGCCGTTTTCATATCAACCAGCCAGTCAATTTCGTTATTCCCGCACCAGAGGGCAAGGGAAGTGTAATTGCGCAAGCGCTTGATGTTGTAGATCACTTCACGCTTCACATTCTCCATGAAGTCACGGTTAAAATCCGGGAACAACGCATTCGCGAAGGCAAAATCCTGCCAAACGAGAACGCCGCGCTTATCGCACTCCTCATAGAAGACATCCTTCTCATAGATGCCGCCGCCCCATACGCGAAGCATGTTCTGATTGGAAGTAACAGAAAGATCAATCAAATCTCGATAGCGTTGGTCTGGTATGCTTCCGATGAAGTGATCCGCCGGGATCCAATTCGTACCTTTGGCAAATAGTTTGACCCCATTGAGTACAAATGCGAAGGCATTCTGACCATCGCCATCCTTGAGTTGCAGCTCAATTGTACGGATACCAAACGGCTTGCGATACGCATCCACTTGCTCACCGTTAGCATAGAGAACAACTTCCAGCTCGTACAAGTAAGGTTTGCCGAGGTCGTGTGTCCACCATAGCTGTGGATCAGCGACTTGTAGTACAAACGATTCCGATGAGCTAACATTCCCGCTCGCAGAAGCAACGACTTGACCAGCCGCATCCACTAAACGAATGTCACACGATTTCTGTACACCTTTGCGGAGCGTTATCACGTCAACATCCACATTAACTTCCGCACCAGTATCACTGATCGAACATGTTCTAGCAAAAACACTATCCAGCTTCGCGCGGCGGTAACGTTCAATGAAGACTTTGCCCCAAATACCCACAGTGACCATGCGTGGACCCCAGTCCCAGCCGAAGTTCATTGCTGCTTTACGCAGCCAAGGACGTTCTTTCGTATAGGAAGACCATTGGAACAATTCTTTATCTTTATTATGCAGGTGTAAAGGATCGAATTTAACGGCAATTGAATTTTTGCCATCTTGAATAACGCGTGTTACATCAAAAGTGTGCGCCATCAACATGTTGCTCGTAGTTCCAATCTCTTTCCCATTCACATAAATCGTAGCAAACGTATCCAAACCTTCAAAGGTTAGTTCATGCTTTTCTTTCTCTTCTTCTGCATCCCCTAAGGAATACTGGAAAGAGTGACGGTACCACCATTCTTTCTGTTCGATCCAGCGGCTCTTCGCGTCATTATGACCGAAATAAGGATTCTCAATCAATTCTCGTTCAATGAGGGCGGAATGGACATCCCCAGGAACCTTCGCTGTGATCCAGAATCGATCGTCTAACCAAGCTGCCGCGACTTCAAGTGGTCGAACTTGTCCGACTTCGAACTGCTGCAATCGCCATAATCCTGATAATTCCATCTATGATTTCTCCTCTAACACCATGATTTTTTATACTAATTTTGAAGGTGAAGCAGCAGGGTGAAGGACTGCTTCCTCTCGGTACTCGCTTGGCGTTTTGCCAGTAAATTTCTTGAACACTTGGCTGAAATATTTGATATCTTCAAATCCGACAGAGCTTGCGACATCGGCAATTTTGGCAGGGGATACGGTTAGAATTTCCATGGCACGATTAATTTTTTGACGTGTCACATAGTCACCAAACGTAATGCCGGCTTCCTTTTTAAACACTTCGCTCAAATGATTCGGATGCAAATGCACATATTTAGCAACCTGCTGCAAGCCAACATCCCTCCCCAAATTCTCATGAATGTAGGCCATAGCTTTCTGTGTATGTGTGGCTTGTCCGCCACCCAAACGATGATGATACAATTCCATAAGGGTCAACAAATATTGAAACAAAGCGTCCTTCAGCACGATATCCCGTTTGACGACGAAAGCGACATTTTGGTTATCCAGTGCACCCTGGCGGCCAGTAGCCGTCAATACACGTTCAAGCCAACGATGTGCGGTGAGTGCAGCAGATCGGACCAACGATTCAAGGGATTCGATCGTCATCTGCGGGTCGTTCAGTTCCGATTGCAAATAACGCTGAACCCAGTTCTTCAATGCGACGGAGTCATCATCCAGCAGGATCGAAGAGAGCTCAAGCTCCTCTTCATGGGTACAGACCGTTTTGCCGCCTTTTCGACTAACAATGTCCGTATATATAAGAATAGATTCATCAAGGTGATGTTTATAGCTATAAGCATAGTCCGCGGTAACATACGATTTATATAAATCGGACTGTTGGAGAACGACCTCGCCGATGGATATACTGACTTTGCATTTGAGCAGCCGCTCGATCTTTTGTTTGGCAGATTGGGGATGATCGAAGAAATCGGATGCACTGGTTTTGGGAAGTGCCACGACGATGCGTTGCCTGTAAATTAATGTTTCACAATGCAAAATGTCGTGAAGCATATTGTCTACTGCGAAAAGAAGCAGTGAAATTTCCGCGGAGGTATCTCCCCATCCTTCGGCGGTAACAACGTAGGTTTGAAATTTGGATTGCTCATGTTCATTCGAGAGAAATAAGCGAGGAAGGTAGTCCGGCAGCATCTCTGCATCAACTGCGGCAGTTTCTCCCTCAATAATCCAGCGTTCAAACAAGCGATTGCGAACTTCTTTATTCTTATAGAGATCCTGATTGAGATGCTTCCATTTATCCTCAATACGCTGTTTGACTTGGAGGACGGTCTTCATAATCTCTTCGGGTCGACTGGATTTCAAGAGATAGTCACTGACACCTTGCCGAATCGCTTGCTGTGTATACATGAAATCATCGTACCCAGAAAGGATAATTGTCTCGATATCGGGTATGATTTCTTTCGCTTTAGTGGCCAGTTCTAACCCATTCATATGCTTCATACGGATATCCGTTAATAAAATATTCGGGCGTTCCTCTGGCATGCGACGGAGTGCTTCTTCCCCTGAGGCAGCAGGCTTGAGCAGCTCAAGTCCGAGCTCTTTCCAATTAATCACTTTAGCCAAGCCTGTTCGGATGATGACCTCGTCATCAACGATCAAGATTTTCATGGTTATCCTCCAAAACTGGGATCGCGAATGACACACACGTACCCTCATTTAATCGGCTTTCGATCTTGATTCCCGAATCAAGCCCATAATGTAATTGCAAGCGTTCATGCACATTGCGCAGCCCATAACTTGCATCATTGGCTTCCATGCCTTCAGCAGGGTATAAACTTTCAGTAACCTCTCGCAATCGTTCTTCGGTCATTCCGAGGCCATCATCCATGACCTTAACATGCATAGAATTGCCCTTCAGCTCGAGATAAATGGAAATAACCCCGGGCTCCTCTTTCATCTGAATGCCATGAATCATCGCATTTTCAACCAAAGGTTGAAGCAATAATTTCAGCATGAACCGATCATGAAGACGGGCGTCAACCACGTAGTCCACGGTAAATTCATCCGGGAATCGGATGGATTGAACCTGCACATAATTGCGAATATGGGCTAGCTCCTGTGAAACCTTGCAGTATTCTTTCCCTTTATTTAAGCTGAAACGCAAGAAATCACTTAAGGCGCCGACCATTTCTGCGATGCGATCCTCTTCTTGGAGTAGAGCAATCCAATGTATGGAAGACAGCGTGTTATAGAGGAAATGTGGATTGATTTGGGCTTGCAATGCGCGCATGTCCGCTTCTTTTTTGCGTGTTTCATTGTGTATGAGCTGCTTTTTCAAAGCTTCGATATGTGTGCTTAACAAATTGTAGCTGCCAGCTAGTCGGCCAATTTCATCTGATGTGTATACCGGATAGAGGGGTAAAGGTTCATCAGGGTTGATTTTGGTTAACAAGCGGGTTAACGATCCGAGAGGCGTGGTGACCTTACGAATAACGAATATAGTGAGTAACACATTGGCAAGGACAGAAATCGCCACAGCAACGGCAGTTAGTTGCAAAATGTATCGATTCTGAGCACTGTATAGTTTCGATGGGATCATGCCAACAATCGTCCAGTTGATGGTTGGTTCTCGGTAAAACAGAATGTTCTGTTGTGAGTTCCCGGTACCTAACGTCCATACGCCGGTAGAATGGTCACGGACGCGATCGGTTATGCCGGGGAACAAGCGATCGGCTTTCTCTGACAGCCAACTCTTGGAGGTGGATGAGATGATTTCATCTCGATCATTCAACAAAGCGACTTGACCATAGCCATCAGCTAATTGTGGAACTGACCATATGCGAGACAGCGCCTGCTCATCTACAGTGATGGACAGCCAGCCAAGTGTTTGGTAGGTATTCATCGCGCGCAGCGGTCTTATGAAGGAGAACACTTCACGGTTCCCTAAATAATTCTCAATGTGGTACAAGCTTGTCCACATCTTGTCTGTAATCTGTTTAATGACAATTTCTTGCTCCAAACTTGAGTTGTAGATTGTAGAGGTAGACAGCGGTGTCGTGTTATTGCTGGGATAAATAGTGATATTTGAAATGTAATCTTTGGTATATACCAGATTGGTCATCAATCCAAGGATTTGCGATTGGGCATCCAAGTTCTCATCGGATCTCTTCAAATACGATTGAATGTCCCGTTGCCCGATGAGGAAAATGGACATATTCTCAACATCCTTCAGGATGAACTGCAATTTCGCATCCATTTGAGCGAGGGAGTTCAAGCCCGCTTGCTGCGCTTTATCCTTGGTAATATCCGACGAAGTTGTAAAAGCGAATGTACCCAGAAACAAGAGGGGGATTAATGTTGTGACAAGCATAATGAAGGATAGTTTACGCTGTAAGGAATAGCCGAACCACTTGCGCAACAGATGTCATCTCCTAACTCGTTGTCTGGATCATGGAAGTTATTGAAGTCAATTAGCCTTTAACAGCTCCCGCGGTCATCCCTTTCATAACTTGCTCTTGGAAAGCCAAGTACACAGCGATTGTTGGAATAACGGCGATCGTCATAGCGGCTAGTGTTAAACCGTAGTCGGTTTGGTAACCATCAGCGAAATTCGCGATGCTTAACGGTAATGTTTTTAAACTGCTTTTGCTAATAAAAACAAGGGCGAACGAGAAGTCATTCCAGAAATGCAAGAAGCTGAGAATGACGACAGTTGATAGAGCTGGTAATGAGATTGGCAGCATAATACGCCAGAATACACCCCAAAGCCTGGTTCCGTCAATATAAGCAGCTTCTTCGATTTCTTTGGGCACGGAAGCCAAATAAGCGGTAAGAACGAAGATGGCTGTCGGTAATGCGAAAGCCGTATAAGGCAAGATGAGAGCCCAGTACGTGTTCAACAGTCCGATTTGTTTCATAAGTATAAACAAAGGTACCAACGTACTATGAATAGGGATCAGCATCCCAATGACGAAAAATGCCAGAATAATGCCCTTGAAGCGGAATTTGATTCGAGCTAATACATACGCTGCTAAGGAACTTAGAAAAAGGGTAAGTGCGAGTGAAACGAGTGACACAATAACCGAGTTGAGAAAAGCCGTCCCCATCTTGGATGCTTGCCATGCGGTTACGTAGTTTGAGAATTTCCATACTTGGGGCAGCCCGAACGGATGGTTAAAGAATTCGCTATTCGTTTTGAAAGAGGATATAACGAGCCAAAACAAGGGATAGAGCGTGAGAATGGCATACAAGGTTAAGAATGTCCATAATGCGCCTTGTTTCCATACTTGAAACGAGAACTTCCGAGTTGTCGCGGTTGATTTTACTTGAATGGGAATTGAAGACATAGTCAGCTTCCTCCTTTCATTATCCTTTGGATTTACGGCTTGTTGCCCATTGGCTGATCCCAATGAAGATAAGGGAGATCAAGACGATCGTTGTCGAAATGGCGCTGCCAAACCCATATCGATATGAGGAAAACGTCGAATTGTACATATACGTAGCAAGTAGTTCTGTGGCGTGAGCAGGTCCACCCTTGGTCATGACATACACGAGATCGAAGGATTTCAAGCTGCCAGAAATACATAGGATGATGGCAATTTGCACAGTGCTCCACATCATAGGCAGGGTAACGGAGAATAATTTGCGAGCTCCTTCAGCGCCATCGATTTGTGTAGCATCGTGGATTTCACCAGGAATATTTTGAAAAGCAGAGATGAAAATAATGAGATATAAACCGACAAAGCTCCAAATCAGAGGAGGAGCTAATGCGAAGATAGCAATCTTAGGATCTGATAACCATTGCAGCTTCCAAGATTCTAAACCTAACTTCTCGAGGAGAAGGTTCAGGATACCAATTTGGGGGTGATAAATGTATTGCCAGATCATTCCGATTACAACGGAAGACATAACCATCGGGACGAAGACAGCAGAACGGATGAACCGTTGTAACGCATTGCTTTTATGCAAGAGAATAGCTAGGATGAGAGCGACCGGCAGCTGGCCGAACACAGCAACAACAAGAAAAATAAGGTTATTCTTTAAGGATGTCCAAAAAATAGGATCATGAATAATTTCTACATAGTTTTTCAAACCGATAAATTTCGCTGTACCAATACCTTTCCAGTCGAAGAAGCTATAATAGCCTGACCAGAGAACAGGAACAAACACAAATAAGGCGTAAACCAGAATCGCAGGAGCAAGGCTCATAAAAACAAACCTGCGGACGTAAGCAGCATTCATCAATCTCACTTCCTTCATGTATGAAATTAGCCAGCCCTGCCACAGATGTGGAGGGCTGGTTGTACGATAATGATTTATTTGCCTAGTGAAGCCGCTTGGGAGTCTTGAATCTTCTTAGCGATCGCTTCGGCGTTTCCACCCATGAGAAGTTCTTGCAGACCGTTATTGATAACTTCAACTGCAGCGGAGCTTAGTTTAGCATCATAAACTGGCGTGATTTTTGTTGTTTTCATAAGATCGTTAAGTTCAACGAATAATGGATTTGCTTTGGAAGGATCAAGTTCAATTTTGTAGCTAACCAATGTGGAGCTGTTCAATGTAGCTTGTTGCCCTTCAGGACCAGATAGCGCGTAGAATAATTTTTGAGCGGCTTCTTTCTTAGCTCCTGTCAGTTTCTTGCTAACGCCAAGACCAGTTCCAACGACACCTGAAGTGGATTGAGGATCACCTTTACCACCTGCGATGGAAGGCATTAAAGCGATATGCGTGTTAGCAAGCAAATCTTTCGGTGCATTCTGAACGACGTCAGCCATTGCCCATCCACCATCAATGAACATCGCTGCTTTACCTTGATAGAACAATTGTCTCATTTGGTTCTGATCAATACTGTTAAAGCCATCTTGGAATGCTTTGGCGTTGCTTAGTTCTTGTAATTTTTTCAAAGCTTGAATAAATTCAGGGTCTGTAAACTTCACGCCGTCTTGCTTAGCTGCTTTAAGGAACCAATCGGAACCTGTCATACGATCAGCAAGTCCGCTGAAAATCGTGGATTGCGCAGCCCAGTTCGCTTTGTTGCCAAGCGCGATCGGAATGATTTTGTTGTCGTTGAAGGTTTTGACAGCTGCCATAAGCTCGTCCCAAGTCTTAGGAACAGCAACTTTGTATTGATCAAGCAGCGCTTTATTGTAGTAAATAAAGGAAGTTGGCGAGAGATTCATAGGTACGGAATAGATTTTGTTATCTACCGTATATCCCTCTAAAGCGCCTGGAATGAAATTGTTCTTCCATTCTGGTTTGCTGTCCAAGAACTCATTGATCGGTTGAAGCAAGTTACCGCTAACGAATTCCTTCGTCATCGCATCTGGCCACATGACGAATAGGTCAGGCATTTCATTGGCAGCTGCAACGGTTTTTAGACGAGTTTTCAAACCGTCGGTAGGCAAACCTTCAATTTCCAAAGCGATGTCTTTATTCTGAGCTTGGAAATCATCTAGAATTTTACGCATAGCCACAGCTTTCGCATCTTGACCAGACCAGTTGTGCCAAATGGTAAGCTTTACTTTCTCACCCGCAGTGCCTTTATCTGCTGAGGCGGCTTCCTCGCCATTGCCACATGCGGATACAAGAACAGTTGTTGCAAGTAAAGCTGTAGAGATAAGTGTTAGTTTTTTCATGTTCGACCTCCTGATTGATTGACTCTACTTTATTCTAAAGATTTTCACATGTTTCGTAAGGTGAACAGGATAAGGACCAGGGTAGAAAATGATCGGATATCGGATCCGTTATTCTTCAGCATATCCATAAGTAAGGTAGAATAAGGCAAGGTGGTCGTTACAGTTAAAATATCCCAATACCTTAAGTAACTCTCCTAATCTCCTTAAGTTTACCGCTTTCATTAAAAGCCATATTTTTCTATGATGGAGATACCAACTACGAGTCAGCATCCTACATTGTAAGATGAGAGGGTGATCGGAGCAATTATGTAATCGCTTACCGAAAGAATGTGGAGCAGGATAGATCGTTTCTAATCTAAGGGAGGTATACAATGCGTAGTTTGAAAAAAATGGTTTCATCTGTCTCGATGATGGCAATCGTTCTTAGTTTGTGGAGTCCTGGTGTTTCGAGTGCAGCAACTCCGATTGGAGATGCCAATTCATCCATTTTTGGTCCCAATGTGTATGTGTTCGACCCCGACATGCCGGCAGCTGACATTCAGAGTGCTGTCAATGCGGTATTCACAAGACAGGAATCCAATGAATTTGGAACGGAACGAGATGCCTTTCTTTTTAAACCGGGAACGTATAATGGCAATTACTTTATTGGATTTAACACACAAGCTTCAGGCCTTGGGCTCAATCCAGATGATGTGTTGATCAATGGTGGACTGAATGTGAATGCAGATTGGGATAATGGGAATGCAACTCGTAATTTTTGGCGGGGGATCGAGAATCTCAGTATTAATCCGACCTTCAATTATACACCACCAGCACCAGCGCATTTCTCGGCAGGAACGACCCAAATCGCGGTTTCTCAAGCTGCACCACTCAGACGTTTACATATTAAAGGGAAATTGAATTTGTTCGATTTCGATGCTGGATGGGGCGCTGGATGGGCAAGTGGCGGCTTCCTGGCGGACTCCATCGTAGATGGTCAAGTAACACCAGCTTCTCAGCAACAATGGTTCTCGCGGAATAGTCAATGGTCGAGTTGGTCCAATGGGGTTTGGAACATGGTGTTCGTGGGTGACAAGAATACGCCAACTGGAAATTTCCCGGATCCACCCTATACGGTTGTTGAGAACACACCTGTTATTAGAGAGAAGCCGTATCTCTATGTGAACAATGCAAACGAATATCAAGTTTTCGTCCCATCCCTGTCTCAGAATACGCAAGGGGCAAGCTGGGCGAATGGCGCAACACCAGGAAGTTCCATCAGCATCGATCATTTCTATATTGTACGCGCGGATGTACCAGCGACAACGAGTGCTGCGAATATAAATGCTGCATTGGCGAATGGCAAGAATTTGCTATTTACGCCGGGAATTTATCACATTGATGATACGATTCGTATCAATAACCCGAATACAGTTGTACTAGGCATCGGGATGCCAACGCTGATTCCAACGACAGATAAACCAGCTATGACAATTGCTGATGTGGATGGTGTCAAGCTGGCAGGCTTGCTATATGAAGCGGGACCTAATGCAACCTCATCCTTATTGGAAGTCGGTCCAACTGGAAGTTCATTGGATCACTCCGCTAATCCAACTTCGTTGCACGATCTATTCTTCCGTACGGGAGGCGCAGTCGTTGGTAAGAATAAAGCGCAAATGACGATTAACAGCGACGACATTATCGGTGATCACTTCTGGATGTGGCGCGCAGACCATGGCGCTGGTGCAGGATGGACAGAGAATGTTTCGACGAATGGCCTCATCGTGAATGGCGATGATGTCACCTTATATGGTTTATTCAACGAGCATCACAATGAGTATCAAACCCTATGGAATGGGAACGGTGGCCGTGTTTATTTCTACCAGTCCGAAATTCCGTACGATGTGCCGAATCAAGCAGCGTGGATGGACGGAAGCAAGAATGGGTATGCCTCTTATAAAGTAGCGGATACAGTCACGACTCACGAAGCTTGGGGACTTGGCGTATACTCTTATTTCCGAGATGCAGCTGTGAAGCTGGAAAATGCCATCGAAGTACCGAATGCGGCAGGGGTCAAAATTCATCATGCGACGACGATTTGGCTGAATGGTACAGCAGGCAGTGAAATTACGCACATTATTAATGGTGTCGGCGGCCGTGTTTATGGCACTTCTGGCAGCTCGCAACGGCAAACAATTAATTTCTATGGAACAGATACAGGGGATACGGAAGCACCAAGTGTGCCTACGAATTTGGTTCTCAAAGAGACGGCCGCACATAATCGTGTCAAAATAGGGTGGACGGCTTCCACAGATAACCTTAATGTCACAGGTTATGAGGTATATCGGGATGGGACGCTTGTTGGTCATACAACGACAGCGGAATTCCTCGATACGACGGTCAAACCACTGACGACGTATAGCTACACAGTGAAAGCCAAAGATGGCGGCGGCAACGTTTCCTTGTTAAGTGCGGAGTTAAGTGTAACAACGCCGAAGAGAGCTTTGGATCGCTCAGCTTGGACAGCGACCTCAACATCAGCAGATCCAGTCGCTAATCTCATTGATGGTGATATGGGGACGCGTTGGAGCGCAGGCAAGCCAATGTCGCCTTCACCTGAGCAATCATTCACGATTGATATGAAAGTCCTCACGAGTATTAACAGTATTGAGATGGATTCCACAGGCAGCAATAATGACTATGCGCGGGGATATGCGCTATACGTTTCTAATGATGGCGTGACTTGGGGCAGTCCGATTGCCACGGGAGTAGGTAGCAACAGATTAATTTCCATTGATTTTGCTCCGCAAGTGGCTAGATTCTTTAAAATCGTGCAAACGGGAACGAATTCCAGCTGGTGGTCTGTTCATGAGGTGAGAGTGTACGGTTCTGTACCTGCATCAGCTTCGATTGAAGGGCCTGCGACAGTTACAAGCGGGCAATCTTTTGACACTACGGTGAGTTTATCTGATGTCGTTTCCAGCGTGTATGCCCAAGATATTCAATTGTCATATGACACAGGAGTGCTTGAATTTGACTCAGTGGAATCTTTGAATCCTGCCATTACGATTATTGGTCAAAAGGTTGAAGGGGGACATATTCGCATTCTGACAGCGAATTTGACAGGCGGGGATGTCAACGGACCGTTGCTGACGCTTCACTGGAAAGCGTTAACCCCAAGCGATGATGTGTCGACAACGATTGTATTAGACAGTCTTGCCCTCGCAGATTTGCAGACAGCAACGAACCTGGGCGCGGCTTCCGAAGTCGTTTTGGTGAAAGCAATTGTTGATCTGTCCATCTTGAACGCGAAGATTAGCACCGCACAATCCTTGCATGATGCCGCAACAGAAGGGTACAGCAGTGGTCAATACGCGCCAGGAGCGAAAGCTGCCTTGCAGGCTGCAATCGATACGGCAAGAAGTGTCGCTGCGAATCCAGCGGTTACGAAACCGCAAGTGACGCAAGCATTAGCTAATCTGCAACAAGCTTTAGACATCTTCGACTCGTTGAAATACGTTGGTGATCCAGGAGATCTGAATAATGACGGCATTCTCTCCGTCATAGATTTGGCCAATGTAGCAGCAGCTTACGGCAAAACATCCTCAGATACAGATTGGGCGACATTCAAGAAAGCTGATTTCAACAGGGATGGCAAAGTGGATCTGGTTGATTTGGCTGCTGTGGCACAACGCATTCTGCAACAGTAAGGGTTAACAGGTTACCTATCGCCCGCTATGATACATTTCGTATAGTTTCATGGCGGGCGATTTTCAATTTCATAGAAATAACTTGTATCATATTGTGTGTGCTCATTGCTGAAGGAGGACATCGAACATGGTTTTGGGGAAATGGTTGAAAATAAGCATCGCACTCGTCTTCTTCATAAGTTGGATTGTTCCTACAACGGGTTGGGCATCAGAGGCCGAGGAGTCAGGCACGTTTACGATGAAGGTTTCATCGCTCTTACCGAATAAAGGTGACACGATTGAAGTCATCATTACTGGCCACGCATTGAAAGATGTCTATGCTTTTGAAATGAATATGGCGTATGATCCTACAAGGTTAACATTCATAGATGCGAAATCCGATGCTCCTGGTTTCTCCGTTCCGGCGATTGTCAAACAGACCAATATCCAACTCGCACATACTAAGGTGGGTCAAGGAAAAGGCTTAGAAGGGGAGCACACCCTATTCAAACTGCATTTTAAAGTAATTGGGAACGAGAGCAATGAACTCACATTAAAGAGTGTGAAGGTTGTCGATTCCAACCTCGTGAGTACCACCAAGCTGATGAATATGCGTACAGCCCTCAACAACCACAATCCGTATGCTTTCGATGATCTTGATGGATTCGAATGGGCGATAGATGCGATTGAAGCACTGGCGGTTAAAGGAATCGTGAACGGTACGGGAGATCGACAGTTTAGTCCGGGCTCAGCGGTGACTCGCGCGGATTATGTCGTGCTTTTGATGAGAGTGTTAGGATTGAAGGGGACGGTTGGCGAGTCTTTCGAGGATGTTGAAGATGGCGTTTACTACGCGGAACCTGTAGCGATTGCAAGGGAATTGGGGATCGTGCAAGGAGATGAAGGGAATCAGTTCCATCCGCAAGCATCTATTACAAGAGAGGATATGATGGTTCTTACGGACCGAGCCATACGCGTCTCCAAGCAACTGACGATGAGTGGTAATGAATCTGATCTTACAGCTTTCGAAGATACCTTGTCGATTTCAGCGTATGCGGTCAACAGCGTTGCTACTTTAGTTGAAATTGGACTCATCCATGGTTACGCGAATGGGATCCATCCCAAAGAGACAACGAATCGCGCACAAGCTGCTGTTTTAATTTATAATTTATTGGCATACTTGAAGTAATGACTTCATGTTGAAATGGACCTTGAGGCACATGTCTCAGGTCTTTTTTCTTATCTATCCAAGCATTGCTGTCGCTATATTGCAATATTTGTAAGCAACACGCGAAAGCATCTTGTGTTAAAATGGAAAAATCGGCTTGAAATCAACAAGTATGAGGTGAACTATTTTTTGCTACAGTTATCAACCTATAGAAGGAAAAACTTTCTCTCTATGATCCAACATGCATTGGGACTCATTGTCCGTCCTGGAAAACTTTTGATTTATACGTTTTTTGCCATTCTGTTGAAGTCACAGCTCTTGTTGGCTGCGTTGCATGCGCCAGATAAGGCGGGGATTAATATTGGCAAAATGTATTTCACAGTGCCGCCAGTTCTTTCCCATTTGATGTTTGTTGTGTTTGTTGTGTCTATTGGTCTTTTCTTTAAAAAACGTGGCCGTCGCATGTATCTCGTAAGCGTTCAGGTACTGTTTAGTTTACTTTTGGTATGCGATTTAGTGTATTTCAGGGCCTATTCAGCGTTTCTATCCCTGCGTTTTATTGCGCATCCCACTGGATTTAATCCACTGGATTATAATCTATGGACATTTATTCGCCCTTTCGATCTGTGGCTGGTAATTGATCTTGTGGTACTCGCTGCGATTGCGCTATTCAGAATGAATAACAGCCCGATTCTCTCACGCCGAACCGAACGCAAAAGACAGCCCATAGCGGCTGTAGTATTGATGGTACTAGCTGTGGGGATTGTTTCCTATGACCATTATCGTATCGATGTTAAGAACTCGACCCAAGGCGAGATGATGTTCTTCAATCTCAGTTGGGCTCCTTTTCAATCTATGTCAGATATGTCACCGATTGGTTATCATTTGTATGATGGTTTACGGTTATTCGGAGCTGCCAAGTCCATTGAGCTCTCAGAGGGTGCGCGAAGTGAGGTTCAAAATTGGTTCGCTTCGAACGCGGAGAAGCTGCCGGATAATTCCTACAAAGGGATGTTTCAAGGTAAAAATCTGATTGTCATTCAAGTGGAATCCCTAGAAAATTTCGTCATTGGTCAGAAGGTGAATGGGCAAGAGATTACACCCAATATCAATCGTTTGCTAGGAAATAGTTTATATTTCCCGAATTTTTATGAGCAGGTGAACAATGGGACGAGCTCAGACAGTGATTTGCTGACGACAACATCGATGTTTCCAATTCGTTCAGGCGCGAATTTCTTCCGCTATCCGACGAATACGTACAATTCCTTGCCTAAGTTGATGGAAGGCATGGGCTATCAGACGATATCGACACATTCCGAACCCGCGGGGAGTTGGAACTGGGTAGAAGCCCATCATAATATCGGCTACCAAACGAGTTGGGATATTAGTAAATACCAAGTGGACGATCTCGTTGGACTTGGCTTGTCTGATGAGACATACCTCAAGCAGCTTGGCGAGAAAATGACAAGTGTGCAGTCGCCATTCATGCTGCATGTTATCACGTTATCCAGTCACGGTCCTTTCGATTTGCCGGATAAAACAAGGAAGCTTCAACTCGACCCGAGTTTGGATAAAACGATCATGGGCGCTTACTTCCAAGCGATCAACTATACCGACAAGCAGATTGGCGCATTCATCGACAAGCTGGATCAAACGGGTCTGTTGGACCAATCGGTCGTTGCCATTTATGGCGACCATACGGGTGTGCATAAGTATTATCAAGATCAAGTTGATGCGATACCGTCTTTGGAAAATGAAGCTTGGCGAACGCATTCGCTGCAACTGCCGTTCATCATTTACAGCAAGGGCATGACAGGGGAGCAGATTCCCACCATCGGCGGGCAGATCGATACCTTGCCGACGCTTGCATATCTTATGGGTGTTGAGCGCGCTAAGTTCGAATCTACAGCAATGGGTAAAATCCTGGTGAATACGAATCGAAATTACACGATTCTGAACAACGGTACGCTCGTTGGGGAGCCGCAGAATGCAGAGAAAGATCATATTCTGCGATCATTCCAGATTGCGGATTGGGTGCATGAGAGCAATTATTTTGCGAAGTGAGCTGAATGAGCAAAGGTAGCAGAAGGTGAATGAAGTTAGCCCAGCCCCCATATTTAGGGGCTGGGCTATTGTGATTTGAAAAGTATTATCTTACTTCGGAAAGTAGGAATTTATCGTTTACTTTTTTCGTTGTATATGTCACGCCGTCTTTCGTCGAGAACTTCACAAGCTCAGGTGTGTTGGCTTTATCAAACGTGATTTCTTCCTTTTTGGTCGTCAAAATATTGTCAGTGAAGTACGACTTCGTATTCGTAAGGAATGTCGTACCAACCTTCGTATCGGTTACATAATGATTTACAATGGCATCCAGCATCGCGGCATCGACGTAACTAGAAAGAAACTTCTTAGCTGTTTCTTTATCTGTTGCAGCAATCGGATTGAGAACGAAAGCGCCATCTGCTGATTTCGCTTCAGCGAACAAGTAATCCACTTTCTCGCGGGCGATTCTAGCAGCGATGTAGCCTTTCATGTTTGTTGCATCTTGTGTAACTGCAGCGGTTGCTTGTGGGGCTGCTGTCGCTGTTGCAGCAGGTGTTGAAGTTGTGGAATCTTTGGAACTGCATGCAGCGCTTGTAACTGCCATTGTTAGTATTAGAAGCCCTGCAGCTGCTTTTTTCAAAGTCATGGGGTACACCTCATCATTAGTTATGTACTGGCTTATATTGTTAAAAAAACCGAATTATATGCAAATAGGATAGCCAGCAAGATAAAAATATAAACGATAACAGTGGGAAATGCAACCCTGAGCGCGCGTGGTTGTGCAGGGAAATGCCGATTTTAGTTAATAAAAGTGAATAAAAGTGATGGAAACGCTTGTAATTGTGACGATTTGAAGGGAACTTAGATTTGATAATTTTAAATACTAGTTTTGTTGTGTCTAAAATGAATGCTTATTCCCTTAGTCGATAAAATCGACTACCGCGGGCGGAAAGTGGGCCCGCAGCCCGGAGATAGTCGATAAAATCGACTACCGCGGGAGAAAAGCGTGCCCACGACCGGGAGATAGTCGATAAAATCGACTACCGCGAGCGCAAAGCGGCCTGCAGCCCTGATAAATTTTCAACAGAAAAACTGGATGTTTCTACATACGTCTACATGTAGAAAATCCAGTTATATGTGAATGTGTGTCCCCTCATAAATAAGGCGTCTGAGATAAATCCATGATTTCTGCTTGTAAACCAGTTCGTAAATCCGTTTTGGGTTGATAGCCGAGCAACAATTGCGCTTTGCTGATATCAGCCCAAGTGTGGCGAGGCTCTCCGGAAGCCTTGCCAAGAAATTGCCTGTCTATTTTGCGATCGAATAGTTCCTCGAGAATAGCGATGCAATCAAGCACAGAAGCACGTTCTTTGCCTCCGATATTGATCGTCTCCCCAATGATATTCGCTGCATGCGCCGTTGCAGCGATCGCTTCCACACAATCACCCACAAACGTAAAGTCGCGTGTTTGGAGTCCATCGCCATTGATCGGAATGGGCTTATTGTGCCGTATATGCTGGATGAACCGATGAAAAGCCATATCAGGTCGCTGTCTAGGACCGTACACCGTGAAGAATCTTAATACAACGATGGGTAAGCCATCTTTTGTTGCATAAACCTTACAGAGCTGCTCTCCCGTCAGTTTGGTGATCCCATAAGGTGAGAGTGGCTCTGTCGTAGCTGACTCATTCACTTGATTTGTTTTTTCACCATACACGGAGGAAGTGGATGCGTACACAATCTTGCTGACAGGATACATCCGACAACCTTCTAGTAGTCGTTGTGTAGCTTCAATGTTATTCGTGACATAGGTTTTGAAATCTTCCCCCCAGCTTGAGCGCACCCCAGGCATGCCAGCCAAGTGGTAGACAATGTTGACACCAGGAAGAATCTCCGACCACTGAACATGCAATAAATCCTGGTTAATGAAAGTGAATCGTTCATGGGTTCGTAAATAACGCAGATTATATTCTCTTACTTGAATCGGAGTTGGAGATTGCTGAACTAACGCATCCAATCCAATGACTTCGTTCCGTGGGTCCTGAAGAAGCTTCTCACAAAGATGCGATCCGATAAAACCTGCCGCTCCTGTAACGAGGATTTTCATCGCATGTAACTTCCTTTCTTGCAGCAATTATCTATATCCAATACCGAAATAAGAGTAGCCTAGCTTGGTCATTTCTTTGCCATTCAACGTATTTCTTCCATCAAATATATAATAATTTCTCATATGTGCTTTTAATTGCTGCCAATCCGCTTCGCGATAATCTTGCCATTCCGAACAAAGGATGGCTGCGTCACAATGCTGTAATGTGGTCTCAATGGATTCGAATTGTTGAACCATTTCAGAGCGGAATGCTTGAGGTAACTTGGCAATGGGATCGTGTACTCGGAGGTGGACTCCTTTATGTTGTAATTGTTGAATGATGGAGAGGGCAGGTGCTTCTCTTAAATCGTCGGTATTCGGTTTAAAGGAAATGCCGAGAATCGCAACCGTTTTACCACTAAATCCATCTATCTGTTGCTCCCATATATTCAAAAAGTGGGTAGACTGCGAGTTGTTGACGGCAACAACGCGGTCAAGAATGCTCATTTCAACTTGCTGCTCTTTCGCCGTGAATAAGAGAGCCATGCTGTCTTTCGGGAAGCAAGAACCACCATACCCGATCCCAGCTCTCAGAAAATGCGGGCCAATTCGTTGGTCCATCCCCATCCCTTTGGTGACTTCAGTGACATTGACTTCCAAGGCTTCGCAAAGTCTTGCTAATTCATTCACATAAGAAATTTTCGTTGCCAAGTAGGCATTCGAAGCATATTTGATCAATTCTGCTGTTCGAGGGGTGGTCAACAAGATAGGGGCATTGATGCTGCTATATAGGGATTGAATAACTTGGGCTGCTCGCTCGCTATCGCTTCCTATAACAATGCGATCCGGATTCAGAGAATCAAACAAAGCGCTGCCTTCTCGAAGGAATTCGGGGTTAGAAACAACATCGAAAGGTTCAGGATGAATTTGCGATTCGCTGATCCATTCGACTAATTTGCGGTTAGTGTCTATAGGAACTGTGCTCTTCACAGTAATGATTTTATAGTCATTCATGTAAGTACCAATACTCTTAGCGGCTCCTTGCACAGCCTGGAGATCAGCGCTTCCATCTTTGTCGGAGGGGGTACCGACGCATATGAAAATAATGTCATTCGCACGAATACCTTTTTCGGGAGAGGTCGTGAAATCGATACTTCCGGATTCAAGGTGTTTCTTCAATAAGACGTCTAGCCCAGGTTCATAGAAAGATAACTTGCCCGCCGTTAATGCTTGTATTTTCAGCGTATCTGTATCGAGTCCAGTGACTTGCCATCCTAATTCAGCAAATAACAAGCCGGTTGTAATGCCTACATACCCCATGCCCATAATTAAAATTTTCATTTTCCAGGCCCTCCGTCTTCCTTCACAAACATCGACAATGGACTGATAATTGAGTTCGTCATAGGATAGTGGTTCGGATTAAGAATGGCATACTCTAACAAGATGCTATTGTCCAATGTACAGCTTTCCAGTTTAATATTAGGTCCGATCGTTACGTAGGGGCCAATTACACAATTCTTTAATTCAGCACTAGGGTCAATGCATACAGGTGGAATTAAAGTTGTTCCTGGATAATCGGTTCGGGTTGCTAGTAAGCCTTGATCAGCTAACTGTGTCAGCATCCACCGATTGGCCTCCAGCCAGCCTTCCATCGTCCCGACATCCGAGAAATTCTTTTCTGTCATTTGATAGGTAACTGAATAGCCCTGTTGGATCAGCCATTGTATGGCATCTGTTATTTCATATTCGCCTCTGGCGGAAGGACGAATGGCGTGGACAGCCTGGAAGATACTTGGTGTAAACGCATAACTCCCCAGAACCGCAAGATCTGACTTGGGCTCTAAAGGCTTTTCTTCTAGACCAATAATACGATCCTTATTTATCTCGGCAATCCCAAATGCTCTTGGATTCGCAACCTTTCTCAGAAGAATGGCTGCATCATGATTGTTGTGTGTAATTGCGTGACACAAGTCATGTAGATCTTCCGTAATTAAATTATCCCCAAGAAGGAGTACGAACGGTTCGTTATTCATGAAAGCCTCGGCGTGTTTCACTGCGTCTGAGATACCCAAAGGATTAATTTGAAAAATATATGTGATGTTGACGTTCCACCTCTCGCCAGCGCCTACATCTTCCATAAACATGGCATGAAGATTGGGCCGGATAACAATTCCGATTTCGTCGATGCCTAATTCCACTAGCTTTTCGATGCCGTAATGAATTAAGGGTTTATTCGCCACTGGAAGCAGACCTTTAGGTTTGATATTAGTAAAAGGTTGGAGTCTAGTACCAATGCCTGCACAGAGAATTAATCCTTTCATAAGCTTTACCTCCTTGTCTATATGAAGACATTATTAATTTATGATGAAAATTGTGAAATGTAAGGGCTATTCACAGGGAGAATAAGCTGATATGTATGCGTTTTAGGAGTAATCTTCCCTCGGGACAAACATAATCCGCCAATCTACTCTATCAAGAGCCTAAGCAGGAAGAATGAAATATCATAGTATACATGGAGACATTAAGTTTCAAATTTGTGGTGAGGGGAATGATTGTTGTTGGAAAATTTAGAACAATTACTCAGTTATTTAAAAGCGCATCCTGAAGTGGAAGAACTCTCAGTAGAGTATGAGAACGGTGACAAAAACAAAATTGAATTAGCAGAGATCAAAGATCTAAGAAATGACATCGCTTGGGCCGAAGTTGACGAAGTCGAAGTGGAATTAACTGACGGAAGTAAAATCGCTTTTGGTTCAGAAGATGATGAGGATGATGAGGAAGAAGAATCAGACGACGAAGATGAAGACGAAGACGAAGATGAAGATGAAGACGAGGACGACGAAGATGAAGAAGTAACGGTGTCATCTGTAAATAATGACGACGAAGATGAAGACGACGATGATGATGACGATGATGATGACGAAGATGAAGATGAAGACGAAGACGAAGATGAAGACGACGAAGCATAAGTAAAGGAATTATAGGTTTATCTGATAGATGTTCGGTGAAATAAAGCAGCGGCGGACCAAGACTTTTTTAGTAAAAGTTTTAGACCGCCGTTGTTGTCTTACATCCAAGCACCATTTCTTTTATGTTTCGCTATGTCAGCTAGCTACATAACGGTTTCTAGCTGCTCCTATACCAACTATAAAGAGCAAGAACGCAGCGCCAAGCAGAATGAAAAGCGGCAGGTTCCAACTATTTGTCGCATCATGCAGATATCCGATAAGAGCAGGACCGACTGCGGCAAAAAGATAGCCGATCGATTGTGCCATGCCAGACAGTTCCGCTGCCTGATGCGCATTTTGGGTACGTAACCCAAAAAACATCATGGACAAACTAAAGGCGAAGCCTCCACCAATTCCGAGCATGATGATCCACAACAGAATCATATTGGAGCTTCCGAAAAGAAGTCCAAGCGTTCCCGTCATAAGCAAAAGGGTTGTAATGACCACTAACAACCGTTGGTTAGACATGCGCCCAGCAATAACGGGGACAATGAAGGCAAATGGAAGCATAGCTAACTGCATGATCGAGAGGTACCATCCTGATTGGTTTGGATCAATGCCTTGCTCCTTTAAAATTTCAGGCAACCATGCGATCAACACATAGAAAACCATGGACTGTATCCCCATAAACAAGGTTACTTGCCAGGCAATGGGGGATCGCCAAACATTCGCATCGTTGCTGGCGATTTGCCGACTCGTCTTGGTAGTTCGCTTCGTTGGTTTTCTTAATTGGGGTAACCAACAGAGGATTGACACAAAGCTTAGAATCCCCCATATTCCCAATGCCCCTTGCCATTTAAGACCTGCGTTCAAGGCTAGAGGCACACTGATCCCCGATGCGATTGCTCCACATAAATTCATTGAAATGGAGTAAATACCTGTCATGGAGCCAATTTTATGTGGGAAATCCCTTTTGATAATACTTGGCAATAATACATTACATACGGCAATGGCGAATCCAAGAATTGCGGTCCCAATAAACAGAGCAGCTGCGCCAGATAAAGAGCGTATTACAATACCTGCAGTTAGAAAGAGTAAGGCGATCATAATAATACGTTCAACCCCATACCTTTGTCCTAATTTTGGTACGAGAGGCGATAATAAAGCAAAGGCAAGCAAGGGTACCGTTGTGATCAAGCCTGCTAATGTATTTGAAATATGAACGTCATCCCTGATTAGACTCACTAAAGGACCGACTGATGTTAGGGGAGTACGTAAATTAGCTGCAATAACAATAATGCCGAGAATGATCAGCCCTATTGAGGATGGTACAGTTTGATTAGTTTGTTTGTTGGGCATTCTTAATCTCTCCTTTCTTGAAAAAAGATGCATCCGCGCGAATAAATGAAGTATATTATACTATATTATTTTTATCAATAAGTATTTTATGATATACTTCAATTCACTTGCAAACAAAAATACAACGCTGAAATTCCCGTCTTGGAATTCAGAGTTGTATGTAAGGAGTGGATTTTTCGAATTTAGAAATCGTATTTTAAAGCTATATGGAGCACGGTTTCGCTATCCGTATGATTGGTATATGAATGAGGACAATCTGCACGAAAGCTAATCGTATCGTATTGATGCAAAGTGTACATCTCATCATTGACTTGAAGTTCAATGGAACCCGTCATGACTGTCGCTATTTCAGTTGTATTGACGTGATGACCTTCAGGCTGATAGGAGCTATTTGGCTGTAGGTAAGCCCGACACATCTCAATATCGTTACTTTTAAAGACGGGTTCAATGGTCCAATTTTTTTGATCATTAGAAAACCGCAATCCTTCACCTGCTCGATACAAACTAGCTGAGTCTTCTGATTTGAATAAAGCCAGTAGCGGTAAAGAGATACCTTTTGAAATTTTCCATATAATTGCCAAAGTTGGATTTGTCTCGCCACGTTCGATATTACCTAGAGTAAGTTTGCTTACGCCAGTTAGTTCCGCTAAGTCGTCTAAGCTCATGTTTTTTTCTTTTCTGTACTTTTTCAAGATAACACCAATTTGTAATACAAATTCTTTAGATTCATTGATTTCATCCATTCGATTCACCTCAACAAAAACAGTTATAGCTAGTATAGTATTTATTTAAATTCTTTTCCATACGCGTAGTATGCTCGATTAGCGCACGGGCCAAATAAAAATGGACCGTCCCTAAGTAGAAGTGTCTACTTTTGGGACAGCCAATGAAGTTAACAAGAATCGTCATATTTATGCTTATCTTTGTTCCCAGACGGCAAGAATCTCTTGTGCAACACGTTCCCAAGGGAAATATTGTTCTGCCAATCTTCGTCCGTTAAGTCCCATATGGCGTGCATGGTTCATATCCGATAACAATGAATTGAGTGTCTGTGCATATTCATTTGGATCTTCAGGGTTATTAATGAGTATCCCATTGTTATTTTTTACAATCTCTGGGTTGCCGCCTCGAGCAGTCGTAAGGAATGGCAATCCAGCTGCCATAGCTTCATAATGAACGCGAGCAAGGGGTTCCTGCCAAATCGACGTACATACAAAGACATCTCCCGCACAGAACCAGCGGTGAATATCTTGTGCTTGCACATACCCGGTTGTGATGACGGGAAGAGGTGAGCGTAAGGCAAGAGCTCTGACATAAGCGATATAATCACTTACGGAGTTGTCACTAAACCAAGCGCCTCCTACTACAACGAGAACAGCATCCGGATGATGAATTTGAGACATTGCGCGGACTAAGACATGGGGTCCTTTATTACGTGTAAGCCTTCCGACGAAAAGAATAACTTTCTTGTTGGATAAATTGTGTTCAGCTCTAAGACTCTCACGAGCGATTCTTGCCTGTTCCGACTCCATCCATGGGGCAAATCGATGCAAGTCAACGCCGGAATATATCGGTTTTATTTTACCAGCTGCTTGGGGGTAGTAATCACAGATGGCCGTGCCAATATAATTGCTAATCGTAATAATACGCTCGGTTTGTTCAATGACTTGATTTCCTTCGTTAGCCTCGATCTTAAAGGGATTGAACATATCGTTATGCATACTTAGAATAATCCGTGAGGAAGGGGCAACTGCTCTAACTGGAAGGACTAGCAAGGGGCGGTTGAAAATTTGAATAAGATCATAATGCTCTGGTGTATGCCGAATAAATTCGATAACCCCTGTCGCGTATGCCTCCAGTAGGCCGTGGGATTCCACACGAACATAGCGAATGCCATTTACATGTTCATCATTAGGTAAAGACGGGTCGCTTCTTCCTAAAATGGTAATTCTGTGATGTTTACTTAGTAGCGAGGCCACACCGTCAATATAGGTTTGAATAGCTCCCCCTCGAATGTTGGGGACAGGCAGCTTTTCTGTACAAATCATCAGAATGTTCAAGTTAACAGCTTCCTTTCTCAGGCGGTCCTTTTTCTAGGGGGAATCTGCCTTTTTTTCCATGGCGGCGGTGCTTTCTTATTGGTTAATGGGTGTTTTACTTTTCTCATCGTTGGCTTTATGGCGCGTTTCACTGGTTTTTTGAGGCCTAGTTTACGTTTTATTGGTTTTTTCCGAGAACGGAATACTGGTTTGATTTTTTTCTTGAGCGATTTTTTGTAACCCGTAATGATTTTAACACCTGTGAGACGTTTCCATTTTGCAAGTCTTTTTAGTTTTCTGCGTCTCAGATAACGGCTTTTCTTAATAATTCGAGTTCTTTTCATAGCGCGACGCTTCCGTGGAACGCGAAGTTTAAAGCGTTTTTGTCTGCGAGTAGGGAACGGAATAAGTGCAGGAACTGTAGGTGCGATAGTAGTAGAGTCTCCAGCATGAACGGGTTCTGGCATGGTCTCTCCAACAGCAGGCGTAGTAGGTGCAATGGGCATTTCGGAGTAAACAGGCGTTAATAGATCTCCAGGAAGAACAATAGAAGGACGTTGGAGAACAGGTTTGACGTAATCTGCCGAGTAGTCTCCAGCAGGGTAGTTTGCCTTATCTTTTTCAAGCTCAGTTAATGCCTGCCATTTGCTTGCTTCTGTTGTCATGACTCTTTGGAGAATTGGGGCAAGCTCAGTATCAAGAAAAACTTGGGGATTGAACACAATTTCTTTGACATGCTTATAAAATTCATTTGGGAAAGCCATATCGATCCACAATATTTCGAAGGTTTCTTGGTCAATGGGGTTGCCCTTATTGTAGGCTTCAATCATGCCGCGAATCCAAGTTATATCCCACACACCCATGTCATCCATGGTGCTAGTAATTAATTTGCGCAAGTCCCGAATAGGCAGATCGTAAGAAACGCCGTCTAAGTCAATGACCCAGATGCCGCCTGGTCCCATCTGGCCGTTGGACCATCCGAAATCTTGATGGGCAAGTCCCCAATGGGGTTCACCTTTGGCAATCATCTTGTGGTAAGGGGAATTTTGGAAACGTTGATACATGTCGTTCGCTTGTCTCTTGAATTCATCGATAACGGCAAGTAAGTTCGCGCTTGCTGCAGTATCAGAATAGGCGAGAGCGATATCCTGAAACCAGCCGATTTTGGCAATAATTTTTTCGTAATATTTGCCCCATCCAAAGATGCGCGAGGATTTCTCCGAACCAGAAGGTGGAACATAACCCCGTGAGTTATTATGGAATTCTCCTAAGCCAAAGCATAGCTGAGAAGCGCCTTCCAAATCGACTTTGGATACGGGCACTAAGGGTTCAATCCAGTCTGTAACGATCCAGAGTTTACCGCCCGCTTCTACGAACGTACTCCCGTCCTTGGTAGGAATGAAAGAAGGGACACGGTAGCCTAAACCGGACATATAGGACTGAGCACCTACACTGAAAAGACTTCTTCGGGGGCGTCTGTGCAAACATTTGATACTGAGGTTGCCTTTGCTTGTGCTGATTTTCCAAATAGCGCCGCCTTTGTCGGGCTTAGAGGTAATCAAGAGCATATCATGGACCTGCAAGTCATAATGTCCCAGGACCTCTCTTGCCAGCATCTCTAGCCCAGGAGGAACATACATGTTAGCTACGATTCCTGGTTCCAAGACGTCATCGATCCAGGGAACGATTTGATAATTTTCCACCACCATCACTCCATCACGTATTTTAAAGTGAATTGTACGTTCTAAGCACTTACCTAATCTACGAAATTACGTTAGTTTTACTTCTGTGCCGTTGCATACTGCTGGGAAAACGATTGATCACCTCACATAAACCGAATTAGGTTTATCTAATTCTATGCATATGTCATTAGGTGAATCGTTGATATGTACAAGAGTGGAACTTCACGAAAAACGATTAGACTTCCGCATACTTTTAAATGGGATTACAGCATTGACATGAAACCAAATGGTTGTATATAATGAAAAACGAAACCAAAAGGTTTCCTAAAATGACTTAAAATTGAAGAGGAGATTGGCTATGTTATTCCAAACAATTAATTATTGGGCTGTGTTTGTTACGGGGATATTATCACTAGTATTAGGCTTTCTCTGGATGGCTGTGATTTGGGCCAAGCCTTATCAAAAGCTTATGTACGGCAAGTCAGACCAGGCTAATCTTAACGTTAGTAAAGCGGATAAGATACAGTCTTTTGTCATCTATATTCTTGTATCCTTCGTTACTTCCATTGCTTTCGCCGTATGTTTAGAACTATGGAAAGCTGGTGGGCAAGCATTTGAATATGATGGAGAGAGTCTATCGAATGCTTTTTGGTTTACTATGCTGTTAGCAGCGGGCTACACGCTTCCGTTTACCGTTGGAAAAAAGGTGTGGCAGTTCAAAAGTTGGCTTGTCGTGGCAGTAGACACATCCTATGAGATTGTTCGTTTTACAATGCTGTTGCTTATTTTCTGGTTCTGGGTGTAATAATCTGAAGATACGCTAACTTCTTCTAAGTTTATGATAAGCCTTAGAATCCTTCTCCGAGGTATAGTAAGTGTGTAGCTAAGAACACACTTTCAGGAGGGGTCAAGATGAGTAAATTGACGCAAGAAGAAGTAGCCTTTTATAAGGAAAATGGGTATTTCCTGTATGATAAACAGTTATTCTCCGAGGATAAATTAGCCGAATTAACGGAAATCTTTGAGGATCAGTTGAAGCAAAAAGGCAGCAAACTATCGGATGAGTTAGACACGCCGCATTTCCGCGAGGAACGCTTGCTGAACTTCCTGTTATCGGATGAAGTGTTGGATCTAGTTGAGCCTATTATCGGTCCTAACATCGGTCTTTGGTCCTCTCATTTTATTTGCAAGGATCCGATTGTTGGCCGAGCAACACCTTGGCATGAGGATTCTGCCTATTGGAAAGGCCGCGTCTCCAACTTCGATAACATCATTACCGTCTGGTTGGCTATTGACAACAGCACGAAGGAAAATGGTTGTATGCAAGTCATTCCAGGCACACACGCTAATGGATTTTCAGAGTATGAGAATGTAGACGGCGAGACGAATCTCTTTAGTACGCAAATTAAAAATGTAGACACATCCACAGCCGTACATTTTGAGTTGCAAAGGGGTCAATGTTCGCTGCATGATTCACGCATTATGCACGGTGCGGATCCCAATAAGAGTGACTTCCGTCGTTGTGGCTATACCATGCGTTATTTCTCAACGGACACTAAGGTCTATGAAGAGAAAAACGCGAATCACAAAGTATGGTTAGCTCGCGGTAAAGATCTAGCTGGAAATAAATATGCGAACGTAGAGTAGAAGGAAATTTAATACGATAAGCGAAATCTTATAATAAACGAATTAACCACGAGGAGGAAGCAGATGAAGAAACAACCAGTGCGATTGACGAATGAACAGTTTATTCATCCAGCATCCTCCTTTCAAATTTACTTTCAATATATTAATGAGATGCATGCCCTGCATTGGCATGAATTCTATGAGCTTTGTTTTGTGCTTCGTGGTAGAGGGATGAATACAGTTAATGGAACTGCACATGAATTGCGCAAAGGAAGCTTGTTCCTGTTGACTCCTGCCGACTTTCACGAAATCTATTCCTATCCGGATGAACCGATGGAGCTGTATAATCTAGTCTTTGATGAGGAACTGCTAGATCAGGAGATACGTGAGTTCATGTTTGGGCAAGTTGCGGAGTATATGGTGGACTTGAACGAAGCGCATCATGATGTAATAGAGTCAGAGTTTCGCATGATTCGCGATGAGGTTCAGATGATGAGGCCCGGACATTCTATTCTGATTAAAGGAGCCTTTGAGCGAATTCTGCTGTATTTATTTCGTACCTACCATGATCGCAAAGGTCATCCAGCGCTGCCGGTCACGCCGTCGCAGTCCTCAACGCTTCAGCGAGCGCTTGTGTATATGCATCATCATTTTCGCGAAGAACTTCGGTTGGAAGATGCGGCTAAGCAAGCGGGGTTGGCGCCGAATTATTTTAGTCTCGTTTTTCATAAAATGACAGGTATTTCATTCCAAATCTACTTGCAAGGGTTACGATTACAATTTGCCAAGTCCCTTCTGCAAGCCTCGGATATTCCCATTACGGAAATCTGTTTTGCCTCAGGATTCAATACCTTAACGCATTTCGAAAGAGCGTTCAAGCAGAAATATGGGAGTTCCCCGCGAACGTTCCGTTCGAACTAAAGGTGTGTGTTGATCTCTAGATGTGTATAATAGATATATCTAATCTACACAAAGGGGACAACTTCTCATGATAACTTGCAAATCGTGCTCCAAACCAACAGAACTCCATACACAGCGTTGTTCGCACTGCGGGGCGTTGTCTCCCTACACGGTTGCTGAGAAATTCGATATGATGGCCGAACTGGTGGAAAAAGCGTTGAAGCAGGAGCTTGAAGCGAGAAGAAGATTGAAACATTAGCCTGGTACATTTGCTTAGCAGGGCTGGGAATAACCAGAGTGAGGCATTGAGGTAGTGAGACAGTGAGGCAGTGAGGCAGTGAGACACCCGACATGGTCAGGTGTTTTTTTGTTTTATTGGATAGCTTGTTGGCGGTGAGATAGAAGGAAATGAGAGGGATGAGTAGGGAATGAGTAGCAAAGAGTAAAGTAGAGTAGAGAGGGGGCTGCACTCATCTCACTTGCCATCATCTACCACGCTCGCTGCGAATAGATGGATTTTTTCCAGTTAATTATCAAGAAATTCGATCAAATTATCAAATAAATGGATTTTATACAGTTAAATTCATCCATTTTGGCGAATCAGTTAGATATCGGTTGAATTAACAACCTAATTTCCATCTAAATCAGATTTTTGAACTAATTCCTATGAATTAACTGTAGGTTTTCCAGTTAGTTAGCTAGAGTACCCTCAACAGCACGAACGCTAGCTTCAATCCACCAACTTCACCTCCCAGCTCATCACACCTCGCCAACTCCAACTTGCCCCTTCATCACCTCACCTCACCTCACCTCACCAACTCCACCTCTCACAAGCTAGTTACTCCGACACCTTCCTGCCGGTAACGAACACATAGATTCCCGTTTAAGGTCAAGTTTTTGATGCTGAGTCCAATTCAATCTCGGGTTAAACAGCGTATACTTGTTTTGTAGGCGCTTACAGTGCCTCGAATAAGATGACTGGGGTGATAGTGATGTACTCAGGTTCAGTAAGCAATAGGAGCAGGTCAATTCTGCTAGCTTGGGTTTTGCCGCTCTTAATGCTGTGGGGGATGATCTATACGCCGCCTGCAGCAGAAGCTGCTGTGACAGGCTATGTAACACGATCGGGTAATCAGCTGCAATTGAACGGACAACCATTTCGGTTCAGCTCAGCGAACATTTATTGGTTAGGCTTGGATGAGAATGTACCAACGAATGGTACGATTGATTTTCCGACGAACTTCCGAGTCGATGATGCGCTCGCTACAGCCAAAGAAATGGGAGCAACCGTAGTGCGCTCACACTTGGTTAACTCATTTGGTTGTGCCAAATGTATTATGCCTACACTTGGCAATTACAACGAGGCAGCTTGGCAGAAGGTGGATTATGCGATTAAAGCGGCAGGGGATCAAGGGATCCGACTCATTTTACCGGTTATTGATATGTATAATTACTACCATGGCGGCAAGAAAACGTGGACCAAATGGTACGGGTACCCGGATGATGGCGTTATTTATACAGGGTACGAGTTTTTCAGCGATGCGAATATTATTACCGCATTCAAACAACATTTGAGTGTCATGTTAAACCGAGTGAACACCTATACAGGTGTGGCTTACAAAAACGACCCAACGATTCTCGCATGGGAAACAGGGAATGAACTAGGTTGGTACGACAATCCGACCCAATTAAAAAACTGGACACAGTCAATAGCAGATTACCTGAAACAGCAAGATACACATCACTTAGTAGCAGATGGCAACTACGGGATTGCCGATGCCCATTTGACAATTTCAAGCATTGATATGTATTCAGATCATTTCTATACATGGGGAGATAAAGGATTATCCGTCCCTGTTCTCCAGACCCAAGCGAATAAAGTCAGAAATGCGGGCAAAGTCATGTTCGTTGGTGAGTATGATTGGAAAAGCGAGCAATTCGGCACATTAGCTGCTTTTCATACAGCAATCGAGAATGATAGTGTAATTGCAGGTGACATGTACTGGGCGCTATTTGGCCATAACGATAATTATGGCTATGTCCAGCATCCAGATGGCTACACGGTCCACTATCCGGGTGATACCACTTTCATGCGCACACAAGCACAACAGATGAGGAATCATGCGTACAAAATGAGAGGCATCACGACACCGCCTGCGCATGGCATTCCTGGTGCGCCTACCATTACCGGTTCCACAACCTCCGGTAGTAAATATGTCTTGAGCTGGCGCGGTTCCGTACCATCCGATACCTATACGGTCGAACGCTCCACAGCGGGCAGCAGCGGACCTTGGACTGTCGCATGTAATCAATGCGTCACGGATAATCAAACCCCTTGGACCGATTCGGGTTCCACTGCAGGTGCTGCGACCTGGTATAGGGTCAAAGGACATAACTTATCTGGCATTGCTGGCGCTTATTCAACGGTGTATGCCATTTCCGGTACACAGCTGCAAGCACCAGGAAGCTTTGCGCAATCTGCCCCAGCTAGCGGAGCAACAAGTGTGAACGTAACACCATCGTTTACATGGGGAACAGCCACGAATGCAGCAACTTACACAATTGTCGTTGCAGATAATTCGTCATATGCGAACCCAGTCATCAATGTGAGCGGGCTGACGAGCACTAGTTACACACCTCCGAACGTGCTCACTAACAACAAAACCTACTATTGGAAAGTAACCGCTGTTAATAGTACAGGTTCAACGAATGCATCCAACGCAGGAATTGCATTCACAACGGTGGCACTTCCAGCACCAACATCAACTGTAGATAATTTCGATGGTTATGCATCTGATGCGGCACTGCAGGCTGCCTATGTGGAAAATGCAAGCGGCAACACCTTCACGATGACACGTGAAGCTACGACCAAGGATACTGGCGCGTATGGCGCCAAAATCGTCTATACCGTCAACGCAACGACCAGTTACGCGGGTGCTGTCCACACGCTCGGCAATGCCAATTGGACGGGGAACACAAGTTTCAATCTTTGGGTGAAACCAGATGGATCGAATCGTACATTAACCATTCAGTTCAAGGAAACCAACGGTGAACTATGGGAAACTTACTATACCCTTGCCGGTACGACAGCAACAACGTTATCTATTCCATTTACGAGCTTCCAGCACCCAGGATGGTATAGCGGAGGAAATGGTGTCATTGATTTGGGCTCCATCGCAGAAGGCAATCTCTATATTAATAAAGGTTCAGGCGCTGATGGCAGCGGCACGATCTATGTAGATTCCATTGGCCTAGGCAATGGCTCGACACCTCCACCGCCAACGACCGTTATCATCGATAACTATGAGGGCTACGGTGGCTCCAATCCGAGCGTCTTAGCGGCATATGTGCGTAATACGGATGGGAACGCAATTACACCGTCGTTAGACGGGACGAATAAATCGCAAGGCTCCTATGGTTTGAAGTTAGCGTACACCATGGGGACACCTAACTTTGCTGGTGTTGTGCATAGCATCAGTCAGAATTGGTCAGGTAAAACAGGTATCCAACTGTGGCTGAAGCCAGATGGTTCGAACCGTACCCTAACGATTCAGTTCAAGGAGCCGAACGGTGAGCCGTGGGAAACCACGTATACACTCTCGAGTACAACAAGCGGAACGGTTCAATTCCCGTTCACAGCCTACCAACATCCACCTTGGTATTCAGGTGGGAATGGGACGAAGGATTTGGGATCGATTTCCGAGTTTAATTTATACGTAAATCAAGGTTCAGGCGGCACAGGCAGCTCTACGATTTATGTGGATGATATCCAAGCGTATTAAGTGTCTTCTTTGTTAACGATTACAATTGAAGCCGTCATACGGGAAATTCCGTATGATGGCTTTTGCCTATATGATAGAATGAAGGGGACCAGAGTTGTATGCTGGAATGCCCTCAAGGGTGGGATGAACATGATCCGCATCATGGTTGTTGAAGATGAGAAGGCAATTCGATTGGGCATCATAAGCATGATAGAACATATGGAACTTCATGTCAGTGTTGTGGGTTCGTTCGGAAATGGTCTGGAAGCCGTTAAGTTTCTGAGCAAACAAGCTGTAGACGTAATTATTACAGATATCTCCATGCCAAGGATGAATGGATTCGAGCTTGCGGAGTATGTGAGAATCACTTATCCAGAAACCAACATCATCATCTTGAGTGGGTACAATCAATTTGATTATGTGCGCAATGCGTTGCGGTCAGGCGTCAGTGATTATTTGGTCAAACCAGTGAATCGCAAGGAACTTCTCCAAGTACTTCAGAAACTGATGAATCAACGGGAGCAAGAAAGAATGCGCAAGGGGCAAACGACAGATTTGTTGTTAAGAAGCTATTTAGCAGGCGAGATGAGAGCAGATCAACTAGAGGTGCTCTGGAAATCCTTCTCGACCTATAGCGGACGTGCCGTACCTTGTGTATTTGTTGTGTGTAAAACTTTACAGAGCGTCCCTACGGGCTCATCCATCCGTGAAATGATCACATGCACGCTAACATCAAATTTGCAACTGTACATTGTATTTGGTATAGGCGAGGTCGACGTGTTCGGGCAAACGATTAAGGAATATGTGGCTGATTTGTGCGGTACATCGTCTATCATTTCACGCTTTGATGATTGGCCGAGGGGCTACTCGGAAGCGATTACGGCGTATTGCTTGCAGTGGCATAGCGAAGGTCAACGTTGTCTAATCCCCTTTGTGGAACCAACTTATCCTCGTTCTGAAGTTACCCTAATGGTAGCTCAAATCGACTCGTTATTACAGAATTCCTCGAAATGGATGGACCGTGAGGAACTCACTAAATTAAAAGATCAGTTGTATAGCAGAGCACGACGCATCCAGATCCACTGGACTGATTTAACTCGCATACTGGGCTATTTATTATTTCAGCTGCGAATGCGTATGTCAGATGCGACCCATCGGTCTCTTTTTCCACCATCGGACGGGAACGACCTTGAACTCCAGCTATGCGAGCATGCGTTTTTGCATGATGTGTTCCATGATATTTTTGACAGGATTGATCGTATGTTAGGTGATATGGAATTGGAACCTGGCGCATATGAACGCAAAGTGGTGAGCACAGTTAAGAAAATTATCGAGCAAACGTATTACCGTGAAATTGAATTGTCAGAGTTAGCGAATCAAGTGCATTTAACTGGAAACTATGTCAGTTTTCTTTTCCGCAAAGATACAGGGATGACGATCACCGAATACATTATGGATCTTCGAGTTTCGAAAGCGAAGGAGCTGCTCCTGAATAAGCTGGAATTGAAAACATATGAGGTAGGGCAAGCGGTGGGATATCCTGATGCAGCTTACTTTAATCGCCTTTTCAAAAAGATCGTCGGCACTACCCCTCGCATGTACAGGGAACAAACACAGATCTCGAAGGACAATAGAGTCCAATAAAATGCCAAGCCAGTACATTTCAACCATCGATCATCCCTCCTATAATTAAAATGATACAAAATGTAGGATACGAGGGGGCGAACGTATGCGTTTGAAAAGCATGTGTGCAAAGCTTATAGTAACCATGCTAGTGGTATCAATGCTTATGGGCGGTTTTGTAGGCACGCCAAAAATGAAAGCGGAATCAAATGCGGCCTTGAGCAATTTTATTACCCGATCAGGGGATAAATTGATGGATGGCGCCAGCGAATTTCGTTTTATTGGGGCGAATGTGCCTACGTTAACGATGGTCGAGGACGGCTATTGGCAGGTTCCGACGGAATGGGAGCAGCGTGATGCATTTAAAGCTTTGCAGCAAATGGGATCAACAGCAACGAGAACCTATGTCCTTTCTGTTAAAAAGGAGACCGATTACCCTGGCATGATTCGCCATGTTCTTGGACCTAATCAGTTCAACGAGGAAGCGTTTGTCGCACTAGACCGTGCGCTTGCGCTTGCAAACGAATATGGCATTCGTCTTATCATTCCTTTCGTAGATCAATATGAATGGTGGGGCGGGATTGCTGAGTATGCCAAGTTTCGCGGGAAGAGCAAGGATGCTTTCTGGACAGATGCGGACATTAAGAAGGATTTCAAAGATACGATCTCGTATGTATTGAATCGTCGGAATACACTGACAAACGTGCTTTATAAAGATGATCCTGCCATTCTCGCGTGGGAGACAGGAAATGAATTAACTCCTCCATCCTCCGCATGGACGGCGGAAATAGGTGCTTTCATCAAAGAAATCGATCCTAAGCACTTGCTTATTGACGGGAAATACGGCATTGATGCCAGTTCACTTGAGGAAAGTTCACCTGTTGATATGGTAAGTAATCATTATTATCCTAACCATTACGCTAGTTTTGCTTCACAAGTCAATATCGATAAGAATACGGCAAGAGGGAAAAAACCTTTCTACGTCGGGGAATTTGGCTTTATTCCAAAGACAGAATTAACACCGTTCTTAAACAATGTTGTTGAAAATGGTACCAGCGGTGCCTTGATTTGGAGCCTGCGGTATCACAATGAGGACGGAGGCTTCTTCCGACATACGGAAGGAACATATGGCGGGACATTCTATGAGGCTTACAAATGGCCAGGCTTCCCAGCAGGCGAACAAGGCTTCGAGGAATCATCCGTATTGGGGCTGTTACGGGACAGAGCGTATGCCATTCGCGGTATCAGTCCAAAGCCAGATTTACCATTGCCTGAAGCACCGATTATGCTGCCGATTGATACGGTTTCCCGTATCGGATGGAAAGGGTCCACTGGTGCAACGGCCTATACCGTAGAGCGTTCCGTATATGCAAACGGGCCTTGGGAGATTGTAGGAGCGCAGATATATGACGCCTACAGAACGGATTTATTCGACGATATGACCTCTGTTACAGGTGCTACCTATTTCTATCGAACGAAGGCACGTAATACCGTTGGTGAATCCACCTATTCGCCAGTCGTAGGTCCTGTCATTGCGAAACATGCCATACAGGATGAGCTCATCGATTATAGCAAAATGTATCAATTCTCTACGGATTTGAAATTTACCACTGATGATTTGGATCCAGCTTTAATCGGTGGCGATCATTATCGACTCAAACTGCAGCCGAATGCCGTTGAACAATTCGTAGCCTATGCACTTCCTTCGACACCAACGAATTCAAGTGAGCTGCGAGCGTTGTCCGTGAGAGCATCTGCTTACCGACATGCGGGTCATCCCAATAGCGAGTTTGAATTCTGGATGTCTACGGATGGAACTAATTACACGAAGCTTCGGGTAGACCAATCGGATGTTGGCGGTGGTGATTGGCGTCACATTGTGTATCAATCGAATTCATTGCCTGCGGATGCGAAATATTTTAAAGTCACTTTCCCTGTAGGGGATGGGGAATCCCAGTTAGGCGATATTGAAATCGTATACAACCATACAAGTGGCGAAGAGCTTATTTATAAAGAGGCCATAACAAGCGTCGCGATTACCAATGGCGTGTTGACAGACGAAATGAATAATATGTTGAAAATGGCCGACCACTCGCCTAATCTAGGTTTTGAATCTGGAGGCACTTATTTTGGCGATGATTTAAAACGTTTAGCACGTACAGCTAACAATGCGGAATCGTTCGTGTATCACACGGCCGGGGATATGAATTATTTCGTCATGACGAGTTTCGCTAGGCAAGAACCAAGTAAATATCGGCTTCCCAATTTCACTTTTTTAACATCGCCAGATGGTGTACAATACTCAACGGTTAGTCAAGTTCGTGTAGATGAAGTTCCGGGCGACGGTTGGTGGAGCCGTATGGTATACACCGCATACACATTGCCAGCTGGAACGAAGTATTTGAAAATTGTGTTCCCGGTTATTCCAGCAAATTTCGCTTCCGAGTATTGGAGCCCGCAAGTAGGGCGCATCCAAATTGGTGTAGGTTCAGAAAAATTAGAGCCACCTACCAATGTGAAGAGTGATGTCATTGAAAACTTTGAGAGCTATACGGGCTCAGATTCGATGTTACAAAGTGCTTATACAGTGAATAACTCAGGTTCACCACTCCAATTAAACTTAGATACTGTGCATAAATCCGAAGGAAATTACAGCTTGAAATTAACCTCTTCCCTGAGCAAAGGCTGGGGGGGCATGGAAAAGCAAATTACCAATACGGATTGGTCTGGCAATAGCGGTATTTCTTTCTGGGTACAGCCTGCAGATGCCTATACGGGTATTTCCATTCAATTTAATGAAGGAAGTGCCACGAAAGGTGAGGTTTGGAAAAAAGATATTGGGGTATCTGGCAGTGGTCCTCAGTTAATTAAGTTACCATTCAGCCAATTTTATGTACCTGACTGGTGGAAGAATTCGCATGTTGGCGTAGGGAACAATGTTTTTGATCTTTCATCCATTACGACATTTAGTATTAACATTGATGGAGCGGCCAACGTTACTCGCACGATTTATCTAGATGATTTCCGGTTATACAAATCACCTGTTGTAGACAATTATGAAGACTATGGTTCAGATAATGCGAAGTTGCAAGCTCAATATAAACGAAATTCCGATGGTGATCCCATACAGACAACGCTCGATGCGGAGAACAAACAATCGGGTGCGTTTGGCCTTAAGCTTGCTTTTGATCTAACTGCAGCCAAAGGATACGCGGGTGTAACCAAATTCATCGGAGGAGCGGATTGGTCGGCCAACAATGGTGTCCAGCTATGGATGAAAGCAGGAGAAGCTGGACGCGGTGTCACGTATCAATTAAAAGACGCAACTGGCGAGTATTGGGAAGCCAAGGTGTATGTCAACCATACCAATGGCACCTTATTAAAGATTCCTTTCGGTTCCTTCCATCTGGCAGGATGGCAGTCGGTAGCGGTAGATGGGAAGCTTGATTTGGCGTCTGTTTCAGAGTTTTCCGTTTATGTGGACAGAGGTTCAATCGGCAATGGAGCAGGAACACTGTATCTGGACGATGTTCAGGGGGCTTCGCTTCGTGAGATTGATAACTTTGACTACTATTCAACCGATGCGGGCGTCCGAGCAGATTATGTGAAGGATGAAGGCGGCGCGGAAATCACAGCTTCTCTAGAAAATAGCATTAAACAAGATGGCGGTCATGGACTGAAACTCGCCTACACATTGACAACTGAGAAAGGCTACGCAGGTGTCAAAAGGACATTAGGCAAGCTCAATATTGCGAGTGGCGGCAATGCACTATCTTTCTGGCTGAAGTCAGATGCAGTGGGCCATGGACTTACGTTCCAATTGACTGAAAGTGATGGGGATATCTGGGAAGCGCAGTTGAGAATGAATTCAACGGAAGCAAGTGTCATTCAAATTCCGTTTGGTGGTTTCGCACGCAATCAAACATGGTCCAAGGGTGACGGTAAGTTCAATCGTGCTGAGATTGCCTCCTATGCTATTTTTGTAAATCAAGGTGCAGGGCAGTTGGGATCGAATGCCATTTATATCGATTCCATCGCGATTGATCAAGTGCCGACCATTGATAATTTCGACTATTATGGCGGTGGCGAACTCGTGGCAGGTGGTACTTATTCGACGAACAGGGATGGTGGATCTGTGACGTTAACACCAGTCGCGGATCATAAAGAAGCAGGACCTTTCGGGGGCAAATATGTGTATGAGTTGCCATCTGCATCGAAGAATTTTGCCGGCGTGAATAAAAAGCTCGATGCTTTAGACTGGAGCGTGTATGATGGCATCCGTTTCTGGTTGAAAAAAGACGGGTCTAATCGCAAATTAACGATCCAATTTCTTGAGGATGATGGTTCGGCTTGGGAATCCTATATCGATCTCAATGATGAGAAGTCAAGTGTGATCAAGCTGCCATTCCAAGCGTTTACCAAAGCGCCATGGAGCTCTAGCGGTGACAATATGATCAATTTGGATGC
This sequence comes from Paenibacillus sp. J22FR83, assembly GCF_059691955.1. Classification (NCBI taxonomy): domain Bacteria; kingdom Bacillati; phylum Bacillota; class Bacilli; order Caryophanales; family Paenibacillaceae; genus Paenibacillus; species Paenibacillus sp. J22FR83. The sequence goes on along the minus strand of NZ_JCAUAM010000021.1, from coordinate 100,672 downwards.
AATTAAAGAGTTCTCCATTTATGTGAATCAAGGGCCGCAAGGGTCGATCGGTCAAGGTACACTGTATTTCGATACGATCCAAGTTTACAAATCAGGGGAGGACCCAGATCCCGTAGATCCCGTAGATCCTGTGGATCCCGTAGATCCTGTGGATCCTGTGGATCCGGTAGATCCAGTAGACCCAGTAGATCCAGTAGACCCTGTGGATCCAATAGATCAAGGAGATTCCGGCTCTTCCTCACCAGGGGTTATCATACCTGCACCAACCGTTTTGGAGAAAGCCAATCAAATCGAATTGACGAATGAAGCTTTCAAACGTCAAACGGTGACTGATTCCGCAGGTAAAGAAGTTCGTCAAGCCATTATCCAAGAAGCGGATTTGAAGAAAGCGCTGGAGCTTCTGTTGACGAAAGAGGATGGAACGCCAATAGTAATGGCATACAGCACGAAGGAAACAGATGAAGTTGTGATACCAACTTCGTTGCTATCTACAGCACTTGGAGCATATCCTGATGCACTAGCCAATACAGTGGTTAAGCTGACTAATGAAGCGGGCTTTTACGAGATCCCACTCCGTATCCTAACGAATCCAGTTGTGCTTAAAGCGATAGGTACAGACGCTGGGGATGCGAGCTTGCATATAGCAATCACGCCTGTATCTACGGAGTTAGCAGAACAAGTTCGCCAAGCAGCTGAAAAGCAAGGCATAACAGTACTAGGTACGCCGGTATCCTTCCGATTGGTTGTATCTAGTGGAGATAAACAAACCGAGATTACTCATTTCGGGTCGTTATTCATCACTCGGAGTATTTTTGTGAACAGCACTAGCGATTTGTCATTAGCTACAGTTGTCGTTATTGATGAGTCGACAGGTGCTATGACATTCGTTCCTGCGTCCTTCCAGTCCCAAGCCAATGGTGTAGAAGCTATCATTAACAGAAATGGGAACAGCGTATACGCAATTGTCTCCCATGAAGCTCATTTCACAGATGTTCCACGTACACATTGGGCTCAATCTGCCATTGGAACCTTAGCATCCAAGCTGCTGTTGAATGGTGTGACAGACACCACGTTCGCGCCAGACCGTGCAGTCACACGTGCCGAGTTTACCACGATGCTTGTGAAAGCGATGGGCATTGTACCGTCGAAGGATTCACAAGCCAAATTTACGGATGTAGCCGCAACCGATTGGTATTCATCAGTCATTCATGCTGCTAGTGAGCTAGGTTTAATAGATGGCTTCGAAGACCACAGCTTCCGGCCAAATGCGACGATCACAAGAGAGCAGATGGCAGTCATGCTCAGCCGAGCACTGGCATTAACGAAGCTGCCTCAGACGGTGAAGCTTGCCGCAACACTGACGTTCACTGATGGGGCTAGCGTTTCAGCCTGGGCACAGTCATCCATCCGTCAAGCAGCAGCCCTAGGCTTATTAAGCGGCAATCCGGACGGATCCTTCCATCCGCAAGCTGTGGCAACGCGTGCGGAAGCAGCCACGGTTTTCTATAATCTATTGCATAAGCTTGGCGTAGTACAATGAGAAAGAGGGGGCTTCGGCCCCCAAATTTCCACATGGTTTTCACCCCGTTTCCACCGAAAAGTGGAAATACAGTACAAGGAAAAACAAATGCGTGCCATTTTACTCGAAGTATGAACGTTTTATAATAAAAATGTAAGCGCTACACAAACTAGTTCATTGGGGGAAATAGGATGAAGAAAACATTAGTAGCCACAACATCAATTTGTTTACTGGCAACGTTACTCGCAGCATGCGGATCGGAAACAACGACAACGACAGCTAGCCCAACACCTGCAGCCAAAGCTACGACGGCAGCAGCTACGCCAGCCGCAGCGACGGAAGCCCCCAAAGCGGCGAACCCGAATGATGAGATTAAAGGGAAGATCGTGTTCGCAACGAACCGCACAGATTTAATTGATACGAAGCTGAAAGAATATAAGGAAGCCTTCAAGAAGAAGTACCCGAATGCAGATGTGGAATTCGAGGCGCTGAAGGATTATGAAGCTGCGATCAAATTACGCTTGGCAACAGCGGAAGTACCCGACGTCGTTCTGATTCCGAACATTCCGAATACACAGCTTCCTGATTATTTTGCCCCACTGGATGATCTCGGCTTGAATGAAAAAATTCGGTTCAAAGACTACAAAACAGCAAACGGTGGCACGTATGGCCTCGTAACTGGCGGCTCCACAACAGGCATCGTATACAACAAGAAAGCCTTCGCTGATGCCGGCATTACCGCACTTCCGAAAACATTGGATGAATTCTATGCCGCATCTGAGAAGTTGAAAGCGAAGGGAATTGTTCCTCTTGCAACCAATTACAAGGACAAATGGCCGCTCTACACATGGCAGCATGTCGCTGTAGCGATGTCCGGCAACCCCAACTTCTGGAATGATCGTATCAAGCAGGAAAATGCTTTTGACCCGAATGGTGCGTTCGCCAAGTCACTTGGCATCCTCAAAACGATGATTAGCAAGGGGTATGTCGAGAAAGATATCAACTCCTCGAACTGGGAGCAATCCAAGAAGGATGTAGCTTCAGGTAAAATGGCAATGTACCTCTTGCCGAACTGGGTCATCCCGCAAGTCATTGAAAATGGCACGGAAAGTACGAATGTTGGCTTCTTCCCAATGCCTTTCGATAACTCAGGTAAACTGACTACTCTCATGACACCTGACTACTTCTATGCGGTTAGCAAAAATAGTAAAAACCTCAAGACAGCAAAAGCTTTCGTAAAATGGTTAATTGAGGATTCAGGCTATGATGATTTCGCTGGCTTCATTCCATCTTTGAAAGATAAGAAGTCCTCGGTAACCCAATTGTCGGAATTCCTAGCTACCAAAGACTTGAACTTCGTTGAAATCGCTGCGGATAACAGCGACGCCATGGCGATCCAAAACAAAGCGCAAATTGACCTGAACGATATCGCACAAGAAGTAGCGGTAACAGATGTGGCCAAAGTATTTGATAAATACAACAAAAAATGGGTAGATGCAAAGAAAGCGCTCGGTAAGTAAGCGTTAGGCGAAAGAGGGCTGAATGAGAAGTGTGCAAGCATTCAGTCCTCTTTTTTCAAATTAAAGAGCAATGAGGTATGGGGATGAGCTACCAACAACAAAAAATTACTTTAATCGTATCGTTTTTAATTGTGCCACTCATGCTGCTTATGACATTTACCTACTATCCGGCTCTAAGACTCATTTACCTAAGCTTTACCTCATGGGATGGGTTAGCGCCGGTTAAAACGTGGGTTGGATTTTCAAATTACAAAGAAATCATAGGAAATAGGGAAGTCTTTTATGTTTTCCTCCATAATGTTGCTTACTTCGTAGGGGGTATCCTGCAAAATGTAATCGCCTTTTTCTTCGCAGTCCTGTTAAACAGTAAGCTCAAGGGACGTAACATGTTTCGGACGGTCATATTCCTGCCTTACATTATGAATGGGGTCGCCGTAGCGTTCATGTTCGGTTACGTATTTGACACCAACACGGGTTCATTGAATTATTTCTTAAGTTGGCTAGGCATGGAACCGATTTCCTGGTTAGGTAAGCCTGGTCTAGTCAACATATCGCTAGCATCAATTGGTGTGTGGAAGTTTATGGGTTTCAATATGGTTGTCTACTTAGGTGCATTACAGTCGTTGCCTGAAGATCTCTATGAAGCAGCTAAAATAGACGGTGCACGACGATTTCAAGTGCTTCGTTACATTACAATCCCTGGTATGAGGAAAATTATCGAGCTTAATCTGTTTCTGACGGTGATTGGGGCTTTGGAAGTATTCGACCTTCCTTTCGTACTTACCAAAGGCGGCCCTTTGGCGGCAAGTAAAACGTATGTTCAGCAAACAGTGGAGACCGCGTTTCAATATAACAACTTTGGACTCGCTTCAGCGATGAGTGTACTACTCATGATTGTCGTGATTGTCGTAGTATCTGTACAACGGAGAATTGTTGGAGGAAAGGAGGAGTGACACCATGAAACCAAGACAGATCACATCGGCAGTGAAATACGCGCTTTTGTCCTTTGCGAGCCTGATTATCTTTTTCCCCCTATATATCTTGTGTGTAAATGCCTTTAAGGGGAGCAAGGAATATGGCATGTCCAGCGCGTTTTCATTGCCGAACTCCTTTCTTAATTTTGAAAATTTCCAGCTTGTGTTTGAACGAGGAAACCTCGGGCAGGCGTTTCTGAATACAACCATCGTGATAGGCTTGTCTTTGATTGGAAATATCGTTATGGGCACAATGGTGGCGTACGTGTTAGGACGTTTTAAGTTTCCAGGTCGTTTCCTTATACTCGGTCTATACACGGGTGCAGCGATTATTCCAGCTATCACAACACAGGTGGCGATTTTCTCCATTATCAAATGGTTGGGGTTATTCAACACACATTTCGCACCTGTGCTCTTATATATTGGAGCGGACGTCGTACAAATTTACATCTTGCTTCAGTTTATTCGAAATATCCCTTATGAGCTTGATGAGAATGCAATGATCGAAGGTCTATCGCTGTATGGTATTTTCTACCGGATTATCGTTCCGCTGCTGACACCGGCGATTTCAACGGTCATTATTCTGAAAACCATCTCGATTTATAATGATATGTACACGCCATATTTGTATATGCCTTCGCAGAAGCTAGGTGTGGTGTCGACCACCTTGATGAAATTTACAGGTACGAATAGTGCCGAGTGGCAATTGATTTGTGCGGCTATCCTGATTATCTTACTTCCGACAGTGTTGTTATATCTGTTCTTGCAACGCTATATTTTCTCCGGGATTACGAATGGTTCAGTGAAATAATGAATGAGCAGGACACCGCTGCTGGTGAGTCGAAATAGTAACCCAAGGCACTGACTACAGAGCCATGGGTTTTCTTGGATTTTGAAAAGAAAGGGCTTACATTCCTGTGGGAGAGCTAGGGGGAACTTGTTGTGCGAAGCGAAATATGGCATTGGATTGTGAGGCTGTCACTCACGAAGAAGCTAATTACGGTGTTTGTCATTGGGATTACAGTGCCGATAGTTACCATCTCAATGATCTCGTATTCAAGTTATTCGAAGTCGATTGAAAAGAATACAGCTCTCTATGTCAATCAGATTTCACAGAAAATTTTGGAGCGGGTAGACCAATATGTCTCGGATATTAAACGCGTAACAGGCAGCCAGATTTATATGCAAGATATTCAGGAGTCGCTTGCGAATCCGAATAAAACGGTGGAAGAAAACAACCGCCTCCAGAACTTCGTCAAAGGCTTGAATAGCTTGAAGAATGATACGGAATCCGTCTATATATTCGATAATTATGGCAACATGTACGACAGCACCAAGAATGATACGATCCGAGCCGATATTCGGCAGCAAGCCGTTGATTTGCGTCAACAAGTACGGAATGCACAGGGATCTTCCATTGTGATCTCCACTCAGAAAATAACCGTTGGTCATACGGATAAATATTATTTCTCGATAGCGCGAGAATTAAAGAATACGAATTCGCTAGAAGGTATTGGCATGATCATCTTTGACTCGAGAATTCAAGTCATCGGGGATGCCGTCCGTGAGTTGGATGAGGTGACCACAGGCAGGACCATGGTGCTTGATGATCAGAATACGGTGATCTATGATAGCGAACAGAGATGGATTTCAACGAATGTAGCGAGTAATGAGCTGGTTCGTAAAGCCGTCGGGGCACAGGGCAGTTTCAAGGTGACGCTGGAAGGGAAGACGTATTTGACTTCCTATACGACTTCCGAAGTGACGGGCTGGAAGCAGATCGTGCTAATTCCTGTGGATCATTTGACAGAGGAGACGCGGGTAACGCGGGATTTCACGATGATTCTCGTTCTGCTGTCAATTACCGTTGCGCTAGTCACCTCTGCGATCATTGCGATTGCGTTGACACGGCCGTTAAGGACGCTGATGAGGACCATGAAACAGGTCAATAAGGAGAATCTGGATGTTCAAATTCCGGTGAAATATTCGGACGAGTTTGGCATACTGGCGAAGCATTTTAATAATATGATTAGAAGAATTAATGAGCTGGTAGAGGAGGTCTATCAGACGCAAAATCGCAAACGAGAGGCTGAGCTAAGGTCGCTGCAGCATCAAATTAACCCTCATTTCATCTATAACACGTTGGAAGTTATCCGCATGACGGCCGAAGTTAAGCGAGATTATGAGATATCGGAAATGACCTATAATTTGGGGGAATTGCTGCGGTATGGCATACTGCGAGGGACGGATCAGGTGACGATTCATAAGGAATTGGACCATTTGGAGAAATATGTGGCACTGCAAAATTTTCGATTCTCCAAAGATATTGTTCTTGAGTTAGACATCAGCGAGGCTCATCTAAGTTACCCGGTTATTAAACTCTTATTTCAACCTATCGTGGAGAATGCCATCTTGCATGGTTTTGAAATGAAGGAAGAGAATTGTCTCATTACGATTCGTTCTTACAAGGATAAGCAAGCGATCTATTTTACCGTTCGGGATAATGGGTGTGGCATGGAAGAGGCGCAGCTGAAAATGATTCGGAATGCGATGCAAGGTTTGCAGCAAGAAAATCGCAATAACATCGGGATTGCCAACGTGAATGAGCGCATTATTTTGCAGTATGGGGCACCATTCGGTCTGCAAGTAAGTAGTGAAATCAATGTGGGCACGACCGTAACGATTGTCCTACCGGTTCTGGAAGCATGGAAGGAGAGCGCATAGATGACGATGAAAATGTTGATAGTCGATGATGAACAGCGAATTCGGTTAGGTCTTCAAGCCATGATTGAGGCGATGGGGTTGCCTATTGAGATTATAGGGTTGTGCGCGAACGGGATTCAGGCGATGGATAAAATGAGGAGCTGGGAAGCTGCGGATTGTAAGATCCTCCTGACAGATATCAAAATGCCCATGATGGACGGGATGAAGCTGATCGAGCGAACAAGGGCCGATTATCCGGATGCGCATATTATTCTATTAAGTGGATTTAATGAATTCGAGTATGCCCGCCAAGCCATTCGGTTCGGTGTAGAGGAATATTTGTCGAAGCCCGTGAACAAGAAGGATTTATTTCAAGTTTTGAAGCGAGTTGGGGAGCGTTTGGCGGAAGTGGATGCATCTGAAAAAGAGACTGCTGGTCCTATAGCGGAGGAGCCTAAGGTTCACAAAAAGCAAATTATTGCCGATGTGATTCGCATGCTGGAGTCTGATCTTAATCAAGCCTTCGAGCTGAATGAGCTTTCCGCTAAAGTAGGTTTGAATCCAAGTTATTTGTGCAAGTTGTTCAAAAGGGAAACGAATAAGACGATCACCGACTACGTGACCGATCTGCGGATCGTGAAAGCGAAGCATATCTTGGAAGATTATCCGGATGTGAAAATGTACGAAGTGGGTTCGCTCGTGGGTTACTCGGATCCAGTTTATTTCACGAAATTGTTCAAAAAGTCGGTTGGTATGACGCCAAAAGAATATCAAAGCGGACAGTGTGCTTTTGGCAACCAAAATGCCTGTTTAGACTAAAGATTTTCCTTGCCTGTTGCAGTAAAGTAAAGGTATGAAAGATAGTTGAGGAGGTTGTTCGCATGAGCCAACAAAAGATCCATATACCTGAAGCCGATGCTTTACTGCAAGATGAAATTACGAGTGAACAAGCGCAGTTTTTCTTGGAAAATGGTTTCCTTGTTATCCGCAATGTGATCGTTGGAGAGGAGCTTCGACTCTTACAGGAACAGACGATGAAGGCCGTAGACATTGGAATGGCTGGAAGTGATGACGAGGACTATATGTACCGTGTGAGGAAAAATGGAGAACGCAAATATTGGCGGACGGAATTTATTATCGACAAGCAAGAGGCAAATAAAGTGCTGCTTGCGCATCCGTTTATTTTAAGATCGGTGGCCAAGATTCAGGGGGTTAACTTTATTCCAACGTGGGATTCCTTAGTTGTGAAAATCCCGAATCAAGCGGCTAGCGTGCCTTGGCACCGTGATGCGTCAGTGCCTGAAGGCTGCACAGATCCGCGTCCGATCTTCAATGTCGATTTCTATTTGGATGAAGCGGATTTGAAATCATGTCTGTGGGTTATTCCTGGTTCGAACCATTGGGGGGCTAAGGATGCTGAGGAACGCTGTGCGCTCCCAGGTTTTGATGTCAGCGATGCTGTACCCGTGCCGATGAATCCTGGGGATGTTATTTTCCACAATATTCAGCTGCTGCATGGCTCTCCAGAGGGAGATGGCAACGCGCTGCGCCGAACCGTGTACTATGAGTTCCGCCCAGGTGAAATCGAAGCGGAATTCGGTCCGCATACGCTGGAGTACCTCTCGTTGAAGCAGCATATGCTCGTCGATTGCATCGAGAAACGCAAAGAAGCAGCGTATACAACAGGTGAAACGCCGTATGACTATCAACCAAAGGGTGCATTTGCGATAGGTACGAAGCAAGCACCGAAGACATATCGGTATACGCATACGGAATATTGGCGTAGGTGAGTGAGAATGAGGCTGTCCCTGATGGGGGCAGCCTTATTTTTTAATTAGTGCCACTTTGCGCTAAATGAGCAGAAGGGGGCAAAATTAGCTACATCCCCTTAGGAATAAATCAAATTCGAACAAAACTGGGTTAAACTTTGCCCCGTTTTTTTCTTGAACATGCGCCCGAATGTGTGGACATCTGAGTAGCCCACGCGATCCGCAATTTCGCTGAAGGAAAGGTTGCTGTGGATAGCTAACTCTTTGGCTTTGTTGATGCGGATCCACGTTAAGTACTGCATAGGCGACATGCCGACGTGTTGGCGGAATAAGCTCAAAATGTAGTTTTTGCTGAGACCAGAAACATCTTCCAGTTCTCTAATTTGTATTTCACGGTCGTAGTGTTCGGTGAGATAGTTTTTGATTAAGACGAGTTTGGGCATCGTGAGTGCGTCGGTTTTGGCACGAGTAGAACCCGTTTCGAAAGCTTGCGCGGCTTCAGCAAGAATGCGCATCAGTAGGCTTTGACAGTGCATTTGATGCAGGAGTCCTGGTTGGCGGTAGTGCGAAACAAGCTGTGACAGCATCGTTTCTACCGGATGATCCGCGAAATTACCGAGGTGATGCTTATGTTTGAAGAGGTCTTCGTAGGGGAACGCGGACGTACCGAAGTGAAAGACAAGTGATATACAAACATAAGGACTGTGATCTTCTTTGATAATCGAGTGTCGTTCATTCGGACGATGAAATAAGAGATCACCGCGGCGCGTCTCATACGGATTATCACCAACAGGATAATGGGCAAACCCATCGACGACATATTGCAAAACGTACTGTGTCATCTCTCGATTGTGTATCCCCCATCCCTGCGGGGCATGGAACATATGAGCTAATGTAATGTAGGGTGGAAAATAGTAGTCCGCAAGCATACCGATCGTTTCTGCCGGTTGCATGCTTGTCAGGTCGTGAGCCATGGGATCAGCACCTTTCTCAATGCTTATTATAGCATGAGCAGCAGGGTATGCAGAGTGCTTTTGGCAACAAAGTGAGAGTGGGGATGAAGGGGATGAATGACAAATCTAGCTACTTGTGGGTGTGTGGTTTGTGTTTATGTAGCTCATTCGCATAAGGGTTAGGGTGTAGAGTGAAAATTAGTGCGGATGAGGGGTTGAGTAGATATGTTTTGAAGTGATGGTTTGGGCGTGTATGTGCATGGTGCGCTGAGAAAGCGAGCGCAGCGGAGGTTTTAGCGCCCATTTAGGGCGCTAAAGTTGGTCCGCGGGGCGTCGTGTGAGGAGATAAGGCCCGTTTTGGGCCTTATGGGGCTCGGAGCGCCGGGGGAGCGAGCGCAGCGGAGGAGATAGCGCCCATTTGGGGCGCTAAAGTTGGTCCGCGGGGCGTCGTGGGAGGGAATAAGGCCCATTTTGGGCCTTATGGGGCTCGGAGCGCTGTGAAGGCGAGCGCAGCGGAGGCTATAGCGCCTATTTAGGGCGCTAAAGTTGGCCCGCGGGGCGTCGCTGGAGGAAATAAGGCCCATTTTGGGCCTTATTTCGCTAACTCCGCCTAGGCGTCTGAGCTGGCCTGAAGCGGCAGCTCAGCCAACAAAAAAACTCCAGCCCCCAAAAGGGGCTGAAGTTCACACTAATTCTCCACTACCTTCTGCATCTTCCCCGGATTGTTGATCTTATAAGGCACCGGATGCTTGCTCAGCTTTTTCGCGACGATTTTGCACTCGAAGGTGACGGTGTCGCCGACGGCGAGTTCGAGCTTCTTGAGCGTTGCACTGTGGCTCGACCACGCGGTTCCTACCTCTAGCGCTGGATCCAGGATGGATACAGCTTCATAGATGATGACTTCATCATCGGTGTCTGAGAAGTTGTTCGGTACGGTCGTAAACTCGCTAACTGTTGCTTGCATTTTCACTTTTTCTTCAGGAAGCTCCAATTTAGGGGCTTTCTCTTTTTTCGTTTTTTCCTTAGGCGGCGCTTTCTCAGCAGGGGCTGCTTGTCCATCTTCCGAAATATCTTCGGTTTTCTTGGACTTGGCCGCCTTTGCCGGCTTTTCCTCAGGTTCAGCAGTAGACTCAGCCTCGTCCACAACTGCAGCTTCTTCAGCTAGCGCTGCACCACGTTGGCTATAGTTCGCCGCCTGCATTTCCTTCAAATAGGAGGGATGTATGCAGTGCAACTGCTTCGTATCCAGTTCAATGACAGCTGTCATGGGATCCACGAGGCCGACGATATTGCAAGCGACATTGAGGCTATTGCCTTTATAGAAAAAGGCTTTCGCTTTGACCGCTTTTTCAGAAACTAAACCCCATTCTTTACATTGTTCGATCAGCTCGGACTCTTCATCAAAACGAGTAAATGCAGCTGGTTGAATAGCGAATGCATATTCCATATGTAATCAACCTTTCCATTGTATATAGAGGGGGAATTTGAAATTTACTTCACTTCTTCCTCATGTTCCTCTTCGTTATCTTGATCCTCGTCTTCATCTTCCGAATCGTCCTCTTCTTCTAAACGGAAATCATCGGTCTTTTCCCCATCTTCCCATATTTCCACAAAGAGTGCGTCGCAATTGTCAAAATCAGCCGGCTTAAACGCAAGCGCTTTGTCCTCGTCGGGACCGACATAAACATTCTCAAGTGTTTCCCCATCAAAAGAGAGGATGACATAGATTTTCATAGGCAAGGTATGCCTCCTAATAAGTGATAAGCAATATTATAACATACCAAGTGAATTGTTCGCATGAGAAGCGATTGATCTTTCATATACATCTATATAGCCTGTATTCCCGGATTGATTAGCGTTTCGCACTGCCCCGTTAGCAACGGATGTGAAGGAGGAATTCCAAGAATGGCGTTACTAGTCATATGTGTCCTAGGGTGTCTGTCTGGCTTCATGATCTTCAGAAGACAAGTGATACCCCGCAACACCGATCAAGCGCTGAATGAAGTTAAGTTATCCATTATAATTCCGGCTAGGAATGAAGCGGATAATCTTCCTCACCTTCTGCATGCCCTGAAAATTCAAACCTTGGAACCCTACGAAGTCATTGTAGTGGATGATTTTTCGGATGATCAGACGAAGGAAATAGCTGAAAATTACGGTGTTACCGTGGTCTCCAATCCTAAGCTGCCTGACGGGTGGACGGGCAAAAATTGGGCCGTTTGGAACGGCTATTCCAAAGCAACTGGTGATCTGATTGCCTTCCTGGATGCGGATATTCGATTTGCACCGCGAGCCTTAGAATGTTTGGTAAAAGCGCGGAATAAACTCGGTGGCGTATTGTCAATTGTGCCCTACCATTACACGGAGAATCTAAGAGAGAGACTAGCGCTCATCTTTAATGTGCTCGGTGTATTTGCGTTTACGTCTCCTTTTGAGAAGAAAAATAATCAGAAAGGCCTCTACGGCTCTTGTATTGTAACGACTAGGGAAGATTACGAATCGATTAAAGGCCATGAAGGCATCAAATCGGAAATGCTGGACGATCTAAATCTCGGCGCGACCTATGCAAGGGCAGGTATACCGGTAAATAATTTTATCGGCTATGGGCTGGTTTCTTTTCGCATGTATCCGCAGGGTCTCAAAAGTCAGATCCAAGGCTTCGGCAAAGGCGCTGTCCTAGGTACGTCTAAACTCAAAGCAGGTACCCTTACGCTTACTGCAATATGGGCGATTGGGCTGGTACTCTCAGCAGCATTCCCCTTTTTCCTAACAACATCCTGGGGTATTCCGCTACTAATCGGTTACCTTTTGTACATGGCACAGCTCTTTTATTTTGTAAAATACGTTGGTATTTTCGGCATTGTTACACCCGTTATACACGCAGTGTCGACGTTGTTTTTCATTATTGTCATGCTGTACTCGATGTATCAGGTCGTATTTCTAGGGCATGTGGCCTGGAAAGGGCGGCACGTCAAAGTAGGAAGCAGGCGAGAGCAATGATTATCGTTTGGACGATAGGTGCTTTTGTATCGGGTGCGCTCATGTTTAGTTACTGGTTAGGTCGGTTAGCTCGGAAAAATCTAAAAACCGTGGGGGACGGCAATCCAGGTGCCCTCAATTTATGGAAAGCGGCGGGATATCGGCTGGGCCTTGCAGGTGTTTTGCTCGATTTCATCAAAGGATACCTCATCATTCTATTGGCGGTAAAAGTTGGCGGAGTGTCGGGATATGGCCTCATCCCAATTGCGTTAGCGCCGATTTTCGGGCATGCGTTTTCGCCATTTTTACGTGGAAAAGGGGGCAAAGCCATCGCTGTTACGTTCGGTGTTTGGAGTGGCTTGACACAATTTGAAGTGTCACTTGCGTTGGCAGTTATTTTGGCAGTGATGCTAGGTGGGATAAAGGTGATTCATAAATGGAAGCCGGTTTCATCGGAAGTGGACGGTCAACAGGTGGTGATCGGAATGCTTCTTTTGGGAGTTTATCTGTATGTGAGGGATACGGCGGCAGTGTTATTGTGGATTTGGGTAGGGAATACGCTGCTCATTATGTTCAAACATCAGAAAGAATTGGCTGCCTGGTTGCGCAAAAAGAAGAGGGAACAAGAGGGAACTCTGCCTTGAAAAGTACGTGATAAGAAGATCCATACATAGGTACCTCCTCCATGGGAAAAACTAGTACAAAAAACGAGGGAGTGTCTTACCTCATGGAGGATCAACTTGCACGGAAAGAAGAACGCTTAAACGCAGTTAGCCACGGCATTGGCGTGTGTTTAAGCGTTTATGGGCTTATTCTGCTCTTGCAGCGGTCAGTGCTATTTGAAGATTGGCTGTATACGGCGAGCAACGTGGTGTTCGGAGTATCCTTTTGCCTACTCTATGTGTCCTCGACGCTGTTGCATGTGGTACGCTCACCTAAGTGGGGGAAACGCTTCGAGATGCTGGATCACGCAGCAATTTTCATTGCTATGGCGGGTTCGTATACACCGTTTCTGCTCATCACATGGCATAGTCGGGTTGCAATTGAGCTGCTCATTGTTATATGGGCATTAGCTTTCGGCGGAGTAAGGTATGTTCATGTCATTATTGGGCGTTTTATGCCTTGGGGGCTGCTGATGTACTTGGGCATGGGAGCCTTCATGATGCTATTTATTATGCCACTTTATGTGCGGTTACCGCATACTGCTTTTGTTTGGCTAGAGGTTGGGTTGATGAGCTACATCGGAGGAGTTCCTTTTTTTCTCTGGCGCAAATTGCGCTATCATCACACGATCTGGCACCTATTTGTTCTGGCGGGAAGTACCTGCCACTTTATAGCTGTCTATTGTTATGTGATGCCTGCGATTTTATAAATGAGGAATAATGCGTTTAAAATAGCCCGTGAGGAGGATAATAATACCTTAATTTTGTGCTAGTACGGATTAAGATTGTTTATTTAATGTTCGAATCATCATTCATATAATAAAAGCATGAGTCACACATTCCTTCCATGCCAAGGAGGCAGAGACAATGCAAAGCAACACACCTTTATTATTGACTGATGAGCAAATGAGATTGTTTATTACGAATGGTTGTCTAATTCTTAAAACAGATTTTTCACGTGAATTTCATGAAAGTTTAGTCGAGCAATTGAATACGGTGTATACCGAAGAAGGCAATCCAGGCAACAATCTTTTACCTCGCATTCGTGAGCTGCGCAAAGTGTTTGACCATCCGGTGGTGACTGGCGCATTGACCAGTGTGCTTGGGCCTAATTACATGATGCATGCGCATCGCCATGGGCATTATAATGCCTCGAGTGTAGCTGGCGGCTGGCATAAAGATAGCTATTGGGGTTATAAAAGGATGCGCAATCATCACCCGCAATGGGCAATGATTATGTATTTCCCACAGGATACGCCTGTGGAGTTAGGGCCGACTGGCATATTGCCAGGTACGCAAAATTATGAATCACGTACTTTTGAAGGGAATGAGCCAGAGGGAGAAGTGTTGGCGAGCGGGGATGCCGGGACGTTTGCACTGATTCATTATGATATTTGGCACCGTTCCACTCCGAATGTATTAGGGCAAGCTCGTTACATGTTGAAGTTTGAATTTATGCGGACTGAACTGCCACAATCGCCAAGCTGGAATAATCAAGAGATCGGGTGGCGCAAACCAGAGGGGCTGCAACTGCCAATGGGTGAGCACGATCTGATGTGGGAAGAAACGTGGAATTGGTTGTCAGGACAAGTTGGCAGCATTGCAAATACGCTTACTTCTGATCCGCAACGGATCAAGGAGTTGGCAGCGGGACTAAGTAGTTTGGAACCTGATGCCATTAATGCGGCTTATGAGCTCGCAGCTAGTGGACCCAGTGGTGTGGAAGCATTGCTTCATGCCCTTCATAGCGAGCAAACCAATGTGTCGCGACTTGCAGCTTACGGCTTAGCTGTAGCGGGGAATGGCGCGGAAAGCGGATTGATTGCAACGCTGGCAACAGAGGATAACGAAGCTGCAAATGCAGAGGAAATCATCGCGCATGCCGTGTTCGCACTCGGTGAAATGAGAGGACACACTAGCAAAGCAGTACCAGCGCTAGTTAACTTGATGGGGCATCCTTCGGAGGAAATCCGCTGTGCTGTTGTAGATGCCCTGGGTCTTATGGAAACTGGCCACGATCAAGTGGTGGCATGTCTTGGGAATGCGCTGCAGGATGAAAGCGCTCAGGTGCGGTTCATGTCCAGCTTGGCGCTGTCCCGTCTAGGGGCCCATGCAGAAGCAGCGATTCCACAATTGGAAATCGCGCTCGATGACGAGAACCGCTACGTGCGTGCACATGCGGCGGAATCCTTACGCTATGTAGGTACCGAACGAGCGAAGGACACACTCATTAAGTTCCTGCTTAACGCGCGTTGGTGCCCAACGACGACTGCGAAGAATGCGTTTTATCCTTAAGGTTTTATCCGGAAGCAGCTCCCATCGACGGGGGCTGCTTCTTTCGTTTGGCGATTGGTATCTGGTGGCTTCATCGCTGACTGTGTAGTCCCCCATTTGTAACCAATAGATGGAAAACATACAGTTAATTTGCTCCAAAACAGCGGTTGAAATGAAATAAATGGAAAACATACAGCTATTCTTGACAGTTTCAGCCGAAAAGGGCAAATAACCCGAAAATAGATGGAGGTTTTCCATCTATTTCGCTATTTAGCTTGTTTTATAAGAAAATAACTACCTATTTTACAGTTAATGTTGGCGCGGTGGAGGAACGGGAGTGGGTGCAGGAGCAGGAGTAGGAGCAGTTACTTGCGACCGCCTCGATAACTCAGCGCGGCCGCAAATCACGAAATGCCGTGGGTTTGAATCCCGTTTGTTCCTTGAACATTCGGGAGAAATACGATAATTCCATGCCGAATGAATCGGCAATTTGGGAGACATTCAGCTCCGTTGTCAGGAGCAGATCTTTGGCTTTCTCCGAGCGCAAGTGGTTCATATATTGAATCGGGGAGTATCCCGTGAATTGTTTGAACGCATTGATGAAATAATTCGGATGATAATGGGCGAGCTGGGCCAGCGTTTCGATCGAAACCTGGTCTGCCATATGCTGTTCCATGTAGCGCAGCACAACATTCATTTTCTCATGGGTAGGGGTGGTAGCTAAATTCAGTTTCACGGCAGCGCTGGCATCTATGAAATCTGCGATGAGTTCATGGAGGATGCCTGTTACGCGAAATTCAGCTGATAAGGCATCACTCCAACGATGTGCAATTAAGTTTTCGAACGTTTGACCAAGGGCTAATGTGTCTTTGACCACAATCGATGGGCTGGTATGCAGAATCTGAAAGAGATCCAGATCACCGATTTTCGCAGTGAAATGGCACCAATACTTGCCGAAGGTATTCTCACTAATCGTGCCATAAGCTTGGTCACTACCCGCAGGTAATAAATAGAGCTCACCAGGACGCGGATAGTAAGTGTTATCACCTATTTTAACAAAACCTTCGCCCTCCGTTATAAAATAAAGCCGATTAACAGGGCAAGCAGGGATCTCATCGTTCCAGCTTCTCGGTACTTTGGTATAAGCCGCCAAGTCGACATCGATTCTTGCTTTGGCCATATATTTCTTCCAGAAAGTTCGCTGACTCGGATTCATATCTGATTTCATAAGTTAGATTCCTTTTACGAATAGTCGACAAATGCCTTCAGTAAACTGCTGCTTCGTATAGCCTAATGCATCTTTATGATACAAATATTGCTCCGGAAACACGGAAATGAGTAGTGTATTGACCGTCAAGGTGATATCTAGGTCTTTGATCTCGTTACTTTGAATGGCATGTTGAATGAGTGGAGCTAGAATATTGCGAAGTCTGATAAAGAACGGCTTTTTGTGAATGCTGTAGTGCCGTTTCTCCCCATGCATAGAAGAGATAATGGAGAGAAGCGCGACATTCTCGTCGACGAAATCAATGACATCATGGATACAAGCAGATAGTTGATCCAGTCCTGATTCAATTGGATTTATGTTGGTGTATTTGTCCTCAAGCATATCAATAAAACGAGTTGTGGTGGATTTGATTAAATCGCTGCACACATCCCCAATATGGGTATAGCGGCGGTATAGGGTTCCTTGACCAACGCCGGATTCCTTAGCAATTTGATGCATCGTAACCGATTCTATATCGTTCGTTTCCAATAGCATGCGAGCAGCAGAAAGGATGCGACGACGATACTCCGTATCCCGTTCTCCGCGGCGACTGTTCGGGGTAACGGCATCATTGACGACATCTTTTGCGAGTGCACAGATTTCTAGGTGATGTTCATCTGGATGTTTCATATTTTGCTTCCTCCTGGTAAAGAGATCGTCCATAAAAAAAATATTTGACTTTGCGGACAATTGTCCGTAATATGGGGTAGCGGACAATTGTCCTCTAAATATTGTAACACGTAAAGACAGAAATTGTCTAAGGAGGAGTTAGGAATGAGTCAAAGTGCTGTGTCCGGTGGAACGGAGCCGGAATTTAAGATTACGAGCATTCTGGTGCCGTTAATCGCAATTATTACAGGCATATTCATGGTTATCCTCGACACGACAGCAATGAACGTTGCATTGTCGAAGTTAGTGGTTGACTTTAAAACAGATCTACCTACGATTCAATGGGCGGTAACAGGCTATATGCTTGCATCTGCTGCCGTAATTCCATTAGCGGGTTGGTTATCTGACCGTTTTGGAGCTAAAAATGTTTTCCTTACATCTGTACTTCTATTTACCATTGCATCCCTTTTATGCGCAACGCCAAATTCGGCTGAGATGTTGATCTTCTTCCGCATTCTGCAAGGTTTAGGCGGGGGCTTCGTGATGCCAGTCGCTATGGCTTATGTATACAGACTGAGTCCGCCGAACAAAATCGGGCAAGTCATGGGTATGCTTGGTGTACCTATTTTATTAGCGCCAGCAATTGGGCCGATTCTTTCAGGTTGGTTAGTGGAATACCACTCCTGGCACTGGATTTTCCTAATTAATTTGCCTGTCGGTATTTTTAGTTTTATTTTTGGATTGTGGAAATTGCCTGTTGTAGCACGTAAAAAAGTGGCTGGTTTCGACCTACCAGGAATGATCTTGGGGCCGATTGCTTTCGCATCGCTATCTTATGGTATTTCACAAGGTGCTTCAGGGTGGACATCCGATAAAGCTCTTGGTGGTATCATCGTGGGTGCCCTAGCTTTGATTGCTTTCGTTATCGTTGAACTCAAAACTAAAATTCCATTACTTGAACTGCGCGTCTTCAAATCATTTGATTTTTCCTTTAGTATTTTCATTCAATGGGTAATTCAATTCTGTATGTTTGGGGCGATTTTCCTTCTCCCACAATTCCTGCAGCAAGCCCGTGGTTACGGTGCTTTTGATACGGGGTTAACCCTGTTCCCACAAGCGATTGCGTCTGCACTTATGATGCCAATTGGCGGTTATTTATTTGATAGAATCGGCATTCGCTGGTTAGTTGTTATCGGTCTTACTTTGGTTTCCGGGGCAATTTTCCAGTATTCTCATTTGGATATGAACACGCAAAGAACGGATCTTATTCTACCACTAGCTATGGCTGGGGCAGGTATGGGACTCATGATGATGCCGATTAACTCCCATTTGATCAAAAAAGCTCCGCAAGATCTTGTCAGCCGCGTAACTTCGTTGACAAGTGCGATGCAGCAAGTAATTAGCTCCTTTGGTGTTGCGATCGTCGTGACTATTCTGACTTCACGTGTGACAACATTGATCACCGAGCAGAAGCTTCCTGTAAGTTCACCTGCGGATATGCAGAAATCGATGCTATCCGTTGCTCCTGATGCATTCGGATACACATTCACATGTATGATGATTATCGCGCTGTGTGGCGTCGTTCTTGGACTCTTCCTACGCCGCGGCAAGACAGAAGCTCATGCCGAAGGAAGAGCGGACGTTGCATTAGAAGGTTTGCACTAATAATCAGAAGGCAGCCCTCAAGGTAAACTTGGGGCTGCCTTTTCTTATGTTTAAGGAAGTTTCACTGATGCGCGGTAGAGCTTGCTATTCCACGTGACTGTACTTTTGAGCGACTCAGCAACGAGGCGAAGCGGGACATACATCCGGCTGTCGCTCATGATTTGCAAGGGGACAGGTACAGCAACGGACTTGCCGTTCACGGTAGCGACAGAACTTCCGTCTTGCAATTTCAAAGTAACGCCAGCATTCGTAATTGTGGCTGTACGTGTTGGTGCGTCCCAAGTAAACTTGGCGTTCATGGCGGTGATGAAGGGACGTATCGGGACGACAGTCGTTTCTTTATCAATAAAGCCTGTAAAGTCCGAGATATATTGTCCGTTAATCTCAATTTGTACTTTCGGCTTATCCAGCTTGCGGACGAGGAGTACATTGCTAAGCTTGCGTCCAGGATACGTCATCATCGTACCGTTGGCATAAAGACCGGAGCTTGCGCCGCCATCCATATTCATCGCTTCTGTGAGCCCAAGAGCAATCGAAATCGCAGCAAGCTCAGACAATGTGGCACTAGGTATGGTGCCCATGACAAGACGATTGGCGCTGTCGACTCCAACGAAGCTTCTAGCCGCGGAAGACTGTGTGACTTTGGGATCTGTAAAGCCGTCTCTACTCACATTGATATCGGAGGAACCATTGGTTACGAGCTTTGGTCCTACACCGATCGCAGATAGCCAGGTTTTGGCGTCGAGGTTGCTTCCGCCTTCACCTTTTGCCAAGATATCCTTCGTGATTCTGTCACCTACGTCGAGTTTGGTTAGTACGTTCTGCTTATTGTTGGCGCTATTGCCGACGAATAACACATAACCATCATCCGGAACCGCTACGGAATCCTGCGTAATCCGTGTGACAAGTCCATCGATGATCACGACTTTAGTACCATTGGGGAAACCGATCCAACGCCCAAAATCCGGCGTATACCAGACAATCTGGTCGGTGCTCGTGTCTCCGTAATATTTGTTAATCCCCCATGGATTAATCGTGTAGGTACCGCCGCCTTCGCTGGTGCGAATGGCCATATCGAGATTGACGAACTGGATGTCAGGCACCTTATCTTTGTTCAGAAAAAGCGTCTGATTTTCCCCAGAATGCATCGGTTCACCAGACTCCAGCAACGTACCGTTGGGGTAGCGGATATACGGATCGGACTCGTAAGCGTTGAAAAAAGTCCCATTGATCGCCGCGACGCCATTCTCGCGATCCACAATGGCTTGCATGGCGTCATCGTGACCGATACCACCATCCGCTAAAGCGGGAACGAGTTCAAGTGTTGGATCGGTGAGGTCAACTGTGACCGTTTTGACAGTGAAGTTTTTGCCAGCAGCATAGACAAGTTTCGTTGATGCGTTAACGGATGGAGAGTAGGCTGCGGATGCTGGTGATGCTACGCCTGTGAGAAGTGCTGCGGTTAGGAGTAGGGCAGTTGCAGGAAGTATCAGCTTTGGATAAAGCATTAAGTAATGTCTCCTTTATCAATAAATAATGTCGAAATATGATGAAATATATATGGTTAGTATACCATTCGAAGGAGAAGGTGTGTTTAAGACGTAGGTAGATTGAAATATGACCCGAAAGGTAGGACCTAAACTTGTTAGTGGGTGCTTTCCGAATGTGTGTGAGCGAATGCGTATGTGGTGGGGGAGCGTTATTTGAGTAGCTTGGTTAGAGTGTGGAGCGAGGATGCCGCGTTAAATGCAGAGAAGGTGAGGGATTAGCAGATTAGCGGTATGGCATATACTTATTTGATTCCGTGCCGCTGCAATGTAAATAAGGCCCAATTCGGGCCTTATTACAGCTACATCCGCTGCTAATTACCAAGATTTCCGCAGCGTAAACAAATCTTGCAGTTCATCATTCGACAGCTCGGTAATCCAGCCTTCGGAGGAGGAAATGACGTTGTCGCTGAGGCTCATTTTGCTCTCTAGCATCTCGTCGATCCGCTCTTCCAGTGTGCCGAGCGAGATGAATTTGTGGACCTGCACGTTCCGTGTTTGGCCCATGCGATAGGCGCGGTCGGTCGCTTGGTTCTCGACCGCGGGATTCCACCAGCGGTCGAAGTGGAACACATGATTCGCCGCGGTCAAGTTCAACCCAACGCCGCCGGCTTTAAGCGACAGCACGAAAATACTCGGTCCCTCGCCGTCAGCGGCTTGGAACCGTTCAATCATGCGGTCGCGCTCCTGCTTCGGCGTGCTCCCGTTGAGGTAGAACACCGGCTCTCCGCGCTGCGCGGAGAGCACGCTCGCGAGCATGCGGCCCATGCCCACGTACTGCGTGAAGATCAAGCACGAATCGCCCTCGTCGCGGAGCTCATCGACCATCGCAACCAAGCGCTCTAGCTTCGCGGAGCGCAGAACCAACTCAGCGCGGCTTTCCTCGCTCTGAGCCATGTCCTCCGCCTGCTCAGCTTCCTTCGTGAGCAGCATCGGATGATCGCACAGCTGCTTCAGCTGTGTCAAAGCGCCAAGGATCGCGCCCTTGCGCTCCATACCCTCGAGCTTCTTCATGCGCTCCATCAGATCCTTGACGGTCTGCTCGTACATTGCACCTTGCTCGGCCGTCAAGTTGATGTAAACCTTCATTTCCAACTTATCCGGTAAATCGAGCTGGATAGCAGGATCTTTCTTTTTGCGGCGCAGCATAAAAGGTTTCACCAACTGCTGCAGCTGCGCAGTCCGCTCCGAATCTTGATGCTTCTCGATCGGATTCGCGAAGCGAACTTGAAACCCACGCTGGTTCCCGAGATAACCTGGATTCAGGAAGTCGTAGATGGACCACAGCTCTGATAATCGATTCTCAATTGGCGTACCTGTGAGTGCGATGCGATGAACCGCGTTCAAGGAGCGGATGGCGGCGGATTGCTTGTTTTGCGCATTCTTAATATTCTGAGCTTCATCCAAACAGAGGGAACTCCATGTGTAAGGCTGAAGCGTTTCTTGATCCATGAGTGCCGTCGTGTAAGAAGTAAGGACAATGTCAACGCCTTGCAGGGCATCATCGAGTGCTCCTCCGCTCAAACGACCTTTGCCGTAGTGCAGCATAACCGTAAGTTCCGGCGCAAAACGAGCAAGTTCTTTCTGCCAGTTACCGAGTACAGAAGTAGGGCAAACCAGTAGTGCAGGCTGCTCAGAAACCGGTTTGTGATGCAGTAAATACGTGATGAATTGGACGGTTTTACCAAGGCCCATATCATCTGCTAAGCAAGCACCAAGGCCGAACTTTCGCAGATAAGTCAACCAAGTGAACCCTTGGTGCTGATATCCGCGTAACTCGGCGCGAAGCCCTTGCGGCACGGGAATCATCTCTAGATCGGAAGGTTGTCCTAGCTGCCGTACTAAATTAAGCAAATGGCTGTTCAGTTCAACTTCTAACTGCAAGCGAGCTTCTTCTTCGTAATCCAACTCCTCCTGAGATTCTCCATCCCAGGAAGAAGATTTCACCTTATCCCGTTCTAACTCACTCAGCAAATGCAATTGGAAAATATCTTGCAGCGACAAGCCCTCAGCTGGATCGATACTATCCATCAACCTGCGGATTTGATCCAGAAATGCTGGATCCAGATAGATCCATTGCCCTCGGAATCGAACTAATCGTTCGTTCCGTGTAAGCAGGCTGTTGAATTCTGCTTCGCTCAATTCGGAATCGCCAATGGCAACCCGCCAATCGAAATTGACGAGTGAACTCATGCCGAACAAAGACTCGCTCTTGCCGCCTCCGCCAGCGCCGCTGCCTGCTTCAGCAGCGACTTTGGCGCTGAGGCGAGGCTTGCGCTTCGCTGCGGCTTCCCACCAAGCTGGCAGCATGACGTTCCAGCCATCCTCCAGCAAGATGCGGCTGTCCTTGGTCAGGAACGTCCAAGCGGAGTCATCGCTCATCGGATGAGCGAGCAGTTCCCCGTCATCAGCCATACGGGGCAGTGCTTCTAATAGGCGCGTTACCCAGCCTGGCGCTCGCTCCACCACATGAGGCGTCCATTCGGACGCCCATTGACCTGATGCTGTTCCATCCACATGTAGTCGGATCGGGGTGAGCAGGGTGCTGTCTTGCTTGTCTTGCAGGACGAGTCTCAATCGCCAGTCTTCTTCAAGTTCATCAGGCTCAAGTAATTGCAGAGCAGGGCGGAAAGGCGCTAAGTCAGGTCGCCAGCCCATAGCAGAGAGCCATTCATTTTCTGTAAAAGCAGCTGGGGAATCGTCCGTGGTAGTCATTTTCCGATTCGCAGTAAATAAAGCCGGATAATCTCGACGTAAACCAGCCAAGGCCGATTCATTCGAATAATGAGCTTCTACCACTGCAGCTGAAAAAGCAGCTCGCAATCCGGCTTCGCCAAGGTCATCCACACTCCCCAACGTGTGCCAATCGAAATTTGCTAGTTCATCCGCATTGCGATCCCAAGTCCATACTAATTGACCATTACGAAAGTCCTCATAACTAGGTACATAGAGTCCTTTCTTAGCAGCATCATGGAGAAGTGGAGCGACACGCAACATCATACTCGCAGCATCTGTGCCCATCTCCCAACTGACAATCTCCATGAAATTCGGCTCCGCAAAGAAGCCTAGTACTTGCTCCGCTGGGAGAATTGTCACAACGAGCTCTCCAGCTTGCTGAGTTTCTAATAAAGTGCCATAGAGCGAAGGCTCATGCCACGTGAATAAGAGCTTACGAAAGTGGTCACCCGAGACATCTCGGCCATCTTTGAATCCCCAGAGCAGAGCATCGCCACTATCCGATAGGGACATGCATAACGACATTTCGTGCAGTTTGGTGCTCATTCTAGCAGCTTCCCTTTCTTCAATTCTTCTTGCAATGCGCGCAGTCTGCTAAACCGACTGACGAATCGTGTGAAGAACGCTTCCCATCGTTCGGGTTGCTTCATTTTTTTGTAGACCTTTTCCAATCTTTTCAATAGCCGTACAGCGGCTTTATAGTCATGACGGTTTTTGAGGCGAATATAGTGCTCTACCGCTTGATGATAGTAAGGTAGGAGTAGTTCGGGCGACTCCTTCTCAATAGGCTGAAGTACATTAACTCGATGTGTAAAAGGGTCATAACCCTGTGCAATTTGCATCTCAATCCACCGTTTCCATTGTCGCTTCTCATAATAGAGATCTTCGATAATGCGATATGTAGTGGGCAAAAGTTCTTCTAACGACTGCCACATGTCAGCCTCTGCTTCAGGCAGTTCAGCGATAACTAACTTCCAATAGGAGACATAGACGTCAATTTCGAGGTGTCTTTTGCCGCGATAAAATGAACACATTCTTCGCAACCACAGAATCATCTCTTGCCAATCCTGCGTCTGTTTCAATTCATCCAGGAAAGGCCTGAACAGGAGTGTCGGGGCTTCCTTGAATGCAACGTGAGAGGCTAACGTTTCCCAGGAAAGAGCTTTCCTTCCATGCATAAGATATAGATACGCTCGTCCTGCACATAGGGAAAAAGAAAGTTCAGCCGCTTCCATTTCCTCGAAAGCAACGATTTCCGAAGCCAACTTGCTATCTTCTAGCACTGGATGAGAGGTTAAGAATGCTGTGAACACACTGAAATGGTGCAGTTTCTTAGGTGATTCTAGCGACATTTGCATCCGAAAATAGGCTGTTGTTTGTTGGAGTCGCTCCATATCAGTGAGTCCATTTAGGAGACTAATCGCTGGTTGGATCCACTCCATCAATTCATCGACCAAATGATAGACGGTCGACGCAGTAAAAAAGGTAACACCAGCTTGCGCATTCTGCTCTACGATTTTACGTAGAATGAATAGCTGCTGATGAAACTCAAAATAAAACTGATCCGTTTCTGAGAACGGAATGGGGGTACGCTTGAGATTTGCGAATTGCCCCCTCAGTAACTCAACAAAATTCCACTGATCATAGTTAGGTTTAAGATGATACGTGTAATGCTCCATGAACTTGTGCCAGCCTTCTATCGTCATCCCTGGTAGTTGCTCTAAGGTTGATACGTTAGCAGATTGCGCAGCAACGCGTTTCAATGCCATCTTGGCATTCATAATTTGCGAGGCTGGATAGCCCTGGCGATCTGCCAGCTCCATGAAGGCTGCTGCTATATGTTTGCACGATGTCTTAACAGGGCAGGTGCAGGAACTAGCTTTCAATTGATTCAAGTCAATCGCTACTTGGCACTTTTCCCCGAACTCTTCCACGACAGCATGAACCTTCCTAATCTCTGTAGCAATATTCATGGAGAGTACCATTTGCTGCTTATAGAAATGAAAGCCTCGACTTAGCGTAACTTCGCTATACGTTTCTGCCACATACTCGAGTAATTTCGACCAGTGGTCATCATTCATAACGGGTGTAGAAGACATAAGTAAACTCCTTTAGAATCTTACGATAAGATATCATGCCTATATTATAAAATATTTACAGCGACTTGTCTCATTGGAGGCTTATTTAACGCATAGGCACAATCACGAGGACTGCACAAAAAGTGTAAGATATCGCTCATTACTATAACTTTACATAATTTTCGCCTTATATATGTGATGCTATACTTTACAAGTATCAGCAGAATCGTTGAAAGGAGGGAGAACGACGATGGTTAATCGAATACAAATGTTCGATTCTAAGGATTGGATAAGCTGGTCTCCACATGAAGCACTTGCTCCAGAGTTTATAAGGGACGTATGGGGTGAAGAGCCAGTATTAGTTATGCATGCCAACGGTACTTTGGAGAAATACGGAAAATGGATATGTAAACTTACCGGGATAACTGGCAGAAAGACATATGAAATCAGCGTCCAATATCGGGGAACTGAGATAGAGTTAAATGGGCTTAACTGCTATGTTTTGCTCACCTGGTCTAATTCAGAAGGGGTATTACTGACAAGGGACTATTTGGATCAAGCAAGTAGGCTTGATGATCAGTGGGTGAATTTGCATAGAACAATGATTGCGCCGGAAGGGGCAGTGGCTGTTGAGGTGGAACTTGCTTTCCGTTGGTCTAAGCGTGGTACGATTGTTTGGAGAAAGCCGTCTTTTATTGAGAAACCGTCTGAAGGTTCTAGAAAGATAAGGGCAGCAACTACGCTAATCAACAAGTTTTCCGGCAATAGGAATGACAATTTAGCTGCGATGGGGACCATTCTTGAGCAAGCTGGAGCAGAATGTGCAGATGTCGTATGTCTGAGCGAATGCGTATATGAGCAAGGTTGTGAAGGTAGGGGCTACGGACTCTTTGGTGAGTCGATACCGGGCACATTTACGAATTTTCTTGCGGATTACGCTAGAAAATTCGACTACTACATCATTACTAGTTTTTTCGAAATGGATGGGGATGTCCTTTATAATACAGCGCTCTTGATAGATCGAGCAGGCCATGTAGCAGGAAAATACAGAAAAACGCATGTGCCTCTGGATGAAGCTGAGATGGGGGTTACGCCTGGACGCGAGTATCCGGTATTTGATACCGACCTGGGTCGAATCGGCATCATGATTTGCTGGGATTGTTACTTTCCTGAAGTAGCAAGAATACTAACACTGAAGGGTGCGGAAATACTATTCGTACCTACGCAGGGAAATGCCTTAATTCAGTCTCTTGCACGAGCGATTGATTGTGGGGTTCACGTCGTGGTCGCTGGAATGTGGGGAGAAAATCCAAGCAGAATCATCAATCCCCAAGGCCAAATTATTGCGGAAATTTCGGAACAAACACAAGGCATAGTGATTAGCGAAATCGACCTTGCTGAGTCTTATTACCAGCCATGGCTGTCTGTAGGAAATGCAAGCGGCGAAGCTCGCATCTTGTTTAAGCAGGAGCGGCGCCCGAATACATACAATTATTTAATAGATTAAATGGCAAAGTAGAATATATCGCTCATCATTATAAGATTGCATGATTTCAACGTAATGAAAGCGCTGTTATAGTGGGGCTATGGCTTTGATGACCACATAAGAATTTATAAGTTTCCGGTACTCGGAAGAACAAATTCTTATTGGCGATAAAAACTACATTTAAAACGCGGTCGCTCATCCTAGAAGGACTTCGATAGAAGTTTTTCTCACTACTAAATATGTAAACGGGGTTGTTACATGCAAAAAACGTCAGGCTTTTTAATGGAAGTAAAGAAAAACAAAATGTTGTTTCTTATGTTAGCCCCTGCGGTCATCTATTTTTTCATTTTCAGTTATCTTCCGATGGGAGGGATCATTGTTGCCTTTAAATACTTTGAGTTTGATAAAGGAATCTTGTTTAGCCCATGGGTCGGGTTCAAAAATTTCACTTTTTTCTTTCAATCCGGGCAGGCTTGGCTTCTTACCAAAAACACGATTCTTTACAATCTAGCCTTTATTGTAGTCGGTGTAGTGTTCCAGGTGGGAGTAGCTATCCTTTTCTCCGAAGTGAAGGGAAAACTTTTCAAGAAAATCACGCAATCAACGATGCTTTTACCTTATTTTATTTCTTGGGTTGTGGTTGGATCCTTTGTCTATGGCATATTCAACTACGAGTTCGGTAGTTTAAATACGCTGCTGAAAGCATGGGGGATTGAATCGGTCGATGTGTACGGCAGGCCCTATTTATGGATCTTCATCATTGTAGGATTTTATTTGTGGAAAATTATCGGGTACGGCAGCATCGTGTACCTAGCGGCCATTATGGGGATTAATCCTGATTTGTATGAATCGGCTGAATTGGACGGAGCCAACATTTTTCAGAAAATTACTTATATCACTTTACCTCTCTTGAGAGTCACGATTATCATCATGGTTCTATTGCAAGTCGGTGGTATTCTGAGAGGGAATTTGGATATGTTTTATCAGCTAGTTGGTAATAACGGATTGCTATTTAATACGACGGACGTGATTGATACGTTTGTGTTTCGTGCACTGAATCAGCAGGGGTTGGATTTGGGATTGCCTGCGGCTGCAGGATTGTACCAATCTGCTGTTGGATTCATTATCATAATGACATTGAATTACCTCATTAAGAAAGTGAATCCAGAGTATGCCTTATTTTAGGAGTGGTTTCATGAGAGGGAACAAAATTATAAAAAAAGATGATCTCTTTTTCAACATCATCGGCTATGTACTCATTGGAATTATATCATTATTATGTCTCATTCCGTTCCTTCTTACGGTGTCGGGATCGATTACGAAAGATTCTTCGCTTTTTGAGCATGGATATAGGCTCCTCCCGAAAGAGTTCTCATTGGAAGCGTATAAGTTAATCTGGAAAACGCCGGAGGTCATCGTAGGTGCCTATGGTGTTACGATTTGTTTAGTTATTGCAGGTACCGTTCTAGGACTCTTTCTAACGTCCATGACGTCGTATGTGCTTCACCGCAAAGATTTTAAATACCGCAATAAATTCTCCTTCTTTTTCTTTTTCACGACCCTGTTTAGTGGGGGCTTAGTCCCGTGGTATCTCATCATGATTAGTTTAGGGATGAAAAACAACTATTTGGCGCTGCTTCTTCCGCATCTGTTAGCGGTGTTTCACATCATTATTATGAGAACTTTTTTTACAACAATCCCTGATAGCATAGGTGAATCTGCCAAAATAGACGGTGCCGGAGATTTCACCATTTTCTCTAGACTTTATCTTCCGTTGTCTCTTCCCGCTTTGTCTACAATTGGCTTATTTATTGCCCTTACGTATTGGAACGATTGGTATCAAGCGATGTTGTTTATTACGAAACCGCACATGATGCCGTTACAGTATCACCTCTATAAAGTATTTAACTCCATGCAGGCTGCACAGATTGTTGCGCAAAAAACGGGTATCCCTGTTGTTGAAATGCCCTCAGAAACGTTCAAGATGGCCATGACGGTAGTCGTAACGGGGCCAATTATATTGGTATATCCGTTTATCCAGAAGTACTTCGTTAAAGGAATGACGGTAGGCGCAGTGAAAGGATAACGCTGGAATCTTCCAGTTATCAATACAATATAGGGGGAAATGACATGCACAGAAAGTGGTCAAGGATGGTTAATGTGCTAGTATCTATTCTGGCAGTATCGATGATTGCAATCGGATGTTCCAAGGATACGGGGAGCCAAACAGAAAGTTCAACGAGCCCTACTCCAGAAGCTAAAAGCACGGCTGCAACTGCTCCAGGGGTCGATATTTCCAAAAAAGTTGAACTCAGTATGTACTTACCATCGGATGGTACACCTGATGCCAAGCTCATCCACGAGGAATTGAACAAGTTAACCCTTAAGGACATCAATGCAACGGTCAAAATCAATTTTCTATCCAACGATGCGTATAACTTGATGTTATCTTCCGGTGAGAAATTTGATCTGATTTTCGCAGCCAATTATATGAATTTTGCTGATAACGCCCGTAGAGGCGCTTTCAAGGAAATCACTCCTGCCATGTTGAGCACCTATGCTCCTATCTCAGCCAAAGAAGCGAAAGATAAGGTTGCGGGCGGTTACGTGGGTGGCAAAATGTATGCGTTGCCTACGCTTGCAGCAAGTTTTAATTACAGTACGTATGTCGTTAGAGGCGATCTGATGAAGAAGTATAACGTACCGGATATCAAGTCGTTGGATGATTTCGGCGTCTATCTCGATGCGGTGGCTAAAAATGAAAAAAACATGATCCCTTTTAATATGGGGAAAAATGATGCTTGGATGCTATGCTCTCTTTACTTCGGAAATAATGATTTGATGGCGCCTGGAGCTCCGAACTGTACGAGCCCTATTGCTATCAATAAAAACGATGCCTCCTTAAAGCTCCAGTATACCTTCGATTTACCGGAAACTACGCAATTTTTGAAGAAAATGAAGCAATGGAAAGATAACGGTTACTGGTCGAAGAATGCACTTTCTAACACGGTCGGGCTCAATGATTCTTTCAAGAACGGCAAGAATGCAGCGTTAATCTCAAGTATTCCGGGTGCTAATAATATTTACAATGAAGTAAGCAAAAACCATCCAGAATGGGATGTAAAGGTCTATCCAGCCTTTACTAAAGGCTCCATTGATCGATACTCCTATATGGCAGGAGGTATGGCAATTGGCGCGAAATCCGAAAATGCAGAAAGAGCGCTCATGCTGCTGGATTTGCTGCGATACAATGAATCCTACAATATGCTAACACAATACGGATTGAAGGGTACTCATTATACAGTCGATGACAAAGGAGTTATTAAGTTTCCTATCGATAATAAATATCCGCCGAATGCGGCTGGCACATGGGGCTGGACGAATGAAGCCTATACCAAAGTGTTTGATGGATCATTTCCCAACTATGCCGCTCTAACTGATGATGCCAAAAAACGCTATAAAGCGAACCCTCTGGTCGATTTTGCCCTGAACACCAAGGAGATCAATGATGTAAGCACCAATCTGAGCAATTTGTTTGCACAGTATGCCGGACCGCTTTATATGGGTTTCATTGATGATGTGGATGACGGGATTAAAGTTTACAAAGAGAACTTGAAGAAGGCCGGCGTTGAGAAATACATGGAAGTCGCGCAAACGCAAATCAATGAATATTTGAAAAATAAATAATTCCTATTAATACCTCTAAAGGCTTTGGCAGTTGACGCTATGCAAGAGCCTTTAGAGGTAATATATGGTATGCTTTTCCAATCAGGTCCAAGGAGCGTACACGTATATGATAAAACTTATTATTGTAGATGATGAGAAGTCGACAAGAGAAGGATTAGCCCAGTTTATTCCATGGAACAGCCTTGGCGTTAGTGTTGTTGAATGTGCGGGATCAGGTGATGAAGCATTGAAGCTGGCTGAACAGATACGACCTGACATCATTCTGTCAGATATCAAGATGCCTGGTATGAATGGCATTGAATTCGCTGTCTTAGTAAAGGCTATTCTCCCGGATTGTAAATTCATTTTCTTAAGCGGGTATGCGGATAAAGAATACCTGAAATCGGCTATTCAATTGCGTGCAATCAATTATCTGGAGAAGCCTGTCAATAGAGAAGAAGTGAAACGCGCAGTTAGTCTGGCTGTTCATGCCGTCATGGACGAACAAGTTAAAAATGCGGAAAGTAACGCAATTCTAAAGGAAAAACTAGCTTTGGACATGGCTGGTATGCAAACACCGTTCCCTGACATTTTGCAACGATTACAACAAATTAATAAAGATATCTCATCTCATGGGAATGTTATAACCGCAATAATAAAAATAGACATCCTATCAGACCCAACCGTAGATATGGAGCATAATCATAAAGAATTTATACATAAAGCTATAGATTTGGTATTTAATAATCCCGTGATGTACCATCTAGCAGGGTTTAAAGACAACCAGCATCTTGTTATTCACTTTTACGGAAAAGGAATTAGCCATCGAGATTTTCCCTCAACGACTATTAGTTCTCTGAAAAAAACGATAGAGGAATTGGCAAGCGTGAAAGTCGATATATTTATGGGTATTGGAATAAAAGTGGATGGGTTGAAGCAGGTTAGAGAATCGTATCGAACCGCTGCGCTAGCCTTGCAGAAACAATTTTTTATCGGGGCAAATCAGATGGTTATTTACGAGAATCGGGTTGATAACGGTCAAACATATCGATTGGATGCTGTTGTTATTAAGCAATTTATAGATTGCTTGAATGAGTGCGATAAAGATAAGACGCTTCGATTCATTATCCAGATGCATGACGAAATAAGAAGGCATACCGAATTGCCCATTAAGCAAGTTAAAGACATTTTCTGCAGCATGCTCCTTGAATTAAATGCATTTGCAACAGGATACAATATCGATCCCTTTGAAAAACAGGAACACGTGTATTTTTGGGATATCTTCACGAGTATGTCCAGCTTGACAGAAATTCAAAACTATATGCTGGACCGAATTTCGGTTGTTTTCGACAATATCCATTCCAAGAATAGCATCGGACAAAATGTATTTATGATCATGCAGGTTATCCAGGAGCATTACCATGATGATCACTTAACGATTAACATGCTGGCGAAGCATTTGTTTCTGACACCGACCTATCTGTGCATGATTTTCAAGAAAAAAACAGGGAAAACAATTAACCAATACATAACCGAAGTCAGAATCGAAAAGGCTAAGGAGTTTTTGAAAGAAGAAAGAGTGAAGCTGTTGGAAATATCAAGAAAGGTAGGCTATCAAAGCCCCAACCATTTCACCAAAATATTCAAAAAAATGACCGGAATGAATCCTTCCGATTATAGAGAAAGGCATTACTTATGATAGGGAAATCGATTCGTGTTCTTTGGCAATATATCCAGGATCTCAAAATCAAACACAAACTCGTTTTGATTTTCTTCTTCCTCATGATCGTGCCGCTTTTCGGCTTTACTTATTTAGCCTACAAACAAGCAGCGCAAGTGATCGAGGAAAACACGGTGTATTCGGCCAAGCAGTCTTTCGAACAAGCAGCGTCTTCACTTGCATCCAAAGTCAACAGCGCTTCTACGATTTCGGATTATATTATTCTTGATGAAGAGGCAACAAGGGTGTTCGGTAGAAATGAATCATCTTATGAAATCCCGATGCAATTGAAAGATAGTTCTTATCTGTTAAGACTATTTCAATATTTACTGCGTAACGAGGATATCCACCTCATTCGTTTGTTCGTACCGGATGAATTAATATATTCAGGGGATGGACAACTCATCTATAGCATGGAATCCATTCGTGATGCCCCCTGGTATGAACAATTATTAAATAGTAACGGTAAAGTTTTATTATCTCCAACCACGACCCACTACACGGAAAAGACTGGCAATGTGACAGAGGATAAAGTGTTATCCGTACTGCGTCTTGTCAAAAATCCAAATGATTATTCCAAAAACATGGGTGTACTTAGCATCGATATCTTACTAAGTGATGTATTGAATATTATCAATAAAGCAGCCAACATTACGGAAACAGGCATGATTTATATTGAAAATAGCAGCGGGAAGATCATCCAGTCGACTGCTTCACTTGAACAGATCAATCTTTGGAGAGTTCCGAACTTAGCGACGGAGCAAGAGGATATATGGCAGAAAACAACTGTTAAGGGTAAGGGAGCGATCGTCGGTTATAAAACGATTGAAGGTACGGATTGGCGAATCGTCAGTATTATCCCAATAACGGATATTCTGTCTGCCAGTTCCCGTCAAAGAAACGTGCTAATCCTGATTATGATTGTCATGGCAGCAGTAGCCTATGTGCTCGCTTATATAAGCTCCGTGTCCAGCACGAAACGGATTTACCGATTGATTTCTAAAATGCGGAAGGTTCAAAATGGCGAATTGTCCGTCATCACGCAGAAGTTCGGCAGAGATGAGATCGGGGAGCTGGCGGAATCTTATAATTTTATGATCAAAAAGATTGAAAAATTAATTGATGAACAATTCAAAACCGGACAAGAGATGAAGAACGCGGAGTTGAAATGGGCCCAAGCAGAGCTTAAGGCTTTGCAATCTCAAATCAATCCACACTTTTTGTATAATACGCTGGATTCCATAAATTGGATGGCCATTAAACATAATTGCTCCGATATTGAATCTTTGATCTCATCCTTATCGAACTTCTACAAGCTCAGCTTAAGAAAAGGTCAGGATATTGTTAAGATCGATGATGAAATCCAACATGTTCAAACCTACGTTGAAATTCAGAATTATCGATTTGATAATAGCATTAAACTTGTACTGAATATCCATGACATCCTGTCGTATCAAATACCTAAAATAACACTACAGCCTCTGGTCGAAAATAGCATTATGCATGGCATTCAGATGAAGCCAGATAGAAGCGGGACCATCACGATAAGCGGAAAGCTAGAAGCCGGATTAATACTTCTGTGCATTGAAGATAATGGTGTAGGTATGATGGAGGATGCTCTGATGAGCATGTTCCAGCAGCAATCCAAAGATGATTGGCGCGGATTTGGCGTTCATAACATTAATGAAAGATTAAAGCTTTATTTCGGCGCAGAGTACGGTTTGAGCTACACGAGTGTTTCAGGAATCGGCACCAAAGTGGAGATTAGAATTCCGCCGGTGATGGGATAGGGAAGAGAAAGTTTCATAGATGTAAACATGATTCCCACATGGGTATTGGATGGACTACCTTCATTAAAAAAATCCAAGTCAATCGTGGTTTATTTGCTGTTCGTTGATTTCTATACTTTTTATCGCGGCAGGCTGGTTTTAATTTGATAAATGACAGCGCTTTCAAATTTGTTTTGAAGCAAAAGCTAGGAAGCAGCCTAGCAGCATGGAGAGGGGGTGATAATCACAGAATAACGTTTCTTTCATGATGGATTGGAAGGATGGAGCAGAAATTAATTAAGGAGATGAAGGAAATTGAAAAGATCTAAGGCGTATTTGATACTGACAGTAGTGAGTATGTTAATAAGTATATTGGGGCTAGGGATGGGAGTTCCTCCCCAGATTGTTCACGCTGCAGGGGCTACGTATTATGTCAGCCCTACTGGAAGTGCATCGAATAATGGATTGTCGACAAGTGCGCCTTGGTCGCTAACCAAGGCAGCCTCTACAGCTGCTGCTGGAGATACTGTACTCTTTATGGACGGGATTTATAGTGATCAACTCATTCCACAGAACAGCGGAACAACGGCGAACCCGATACTATTTAAAGCGATAAATAAAGGACAAGCGATACTTACGTATCCGAACGCGGATTCATATATTGTTCAAATCAAAGGTAAGTCTTTCATAACGTTGAATGGATTTAAACTAACCTCACATCTGAATCTTGGAAAATGGCTGAAAATAGACAGCACCGACGGTACCATGTATTCAGCGGGTACAGCGAACGGAACACCTAACAGCAACATTACGATTTCAGATTGCGTCTTTTCGTACGCAACGGCCGGGTGGGGCTACCGTGCACCCATATTCATTAATTACACCAGCCAGTTAAAGTTACTTAACAACATAGTTACAGAGGCTTATTTAGGCGATGATTTGATTACCTTCTCCAATAGTTCCAAATTGTTAATCGAAGGCAATAACTTCAGTAAGGCAAGGCACACGGTGTTGAATTTCTCTTACTTTGACACGAACTATAATACTGTAAGCGATGTTGTCGTGCGAAACAATGTATTTAACAGCCAGTGGAGTCGGAATTTCGAAATCTTCCCCAACAATAGAATTCTTCTGGAGGGAAATGTGTTTTCTGAACAAAGGTATGGATCCGGAAATGCATCATCCAGGGACTCCGTCCATGCCGATGGGACTATTTTCCGTAATAATCGTTTCATTCGAAACTATAGTGGAGGTACATTAGGCAGTGCTCCGTATTCAGCTAACATGTCTTTCCAAAATTCAGTCTTTTATAACAACGTATTTGCAGAGAACGAAATGTTTGTTTATTTGTTTGGCGGTAATGGCGTGTTCACGATCAAAAACAATTTCTTTAAGAACAACATTTTTTATAACAATGATAACAATGCGTCCAATACGAATCTCAGGTATTTCGAAAGAGCATTTAATGATGACGGTTCTAGAACACTCAGCTTTATCAAAAATAACTTCTGGCACGGTCCGGGCGTAGTCCCTAACTTCCTCGGAAATAATAATAGTTTTCTGTTTAATAGTGACTATAAACTATGGTCTCTGTCCGAGGTGGAGTCGATGTCAGCGGCTGTCGGAACGAAAGTTCCACTGTTTGCGCAAAACATGAACGTAAATCCTTTATTCACGGATCCAAACAATTACAATTACACGTTACAATCTGGTAGTCCGATGATCGACAGTGGTACGGATCTGACAACAGCGATAGGTGCTGGAAGCGGAAGCACATCGCTTACAGTCAACAATCCGAACTATTTTTTTGATGGCTGGGGAATCGACAATCAGGTGGGAGACCTCATTTCCGTGGGTACATCCGCTAATCGGGCGCGTATTACGAACATTGCTTACACGAAGAATGCAGCGACCGGCGTAATTACAAGTGGAGTTCTCAGTTTGGACACGGCATTAACTTGGGCTGATGGAGCCTCCGTCAATCTGGCTTATGCTGGCAGCGCTCCGGACATGGGGATTGTTGAGACAGGAGCTGGTGCTCCGGAATCCTTGCAGGTAACGAGCGGTCAATTCAAGGCGGTTACCGGTTCTGCAGTACCATTTTCCGCCACTGTGTTCGGTAGTTTCATACCTGTATCATATTCATGGAGCTTTGGCGATGGTTCAACAGGAACAGGGGCTAGCCCAACCCATGCTTACAACCAACCAGGTCAATATGCCGTATATAGTAAAGCGACGGATGCATCCGGCAAATCGATATCCGGCATAACATATGTGATTATTAACGCAACGGATTATCTGAGTCAGCCGATGCTGTACAATTCATTTGACGCCGATGACAATTTATATACTCAAATTTATAGACACAGTTCACGTGGGAATGAGGTCACGAACTACGAGCGCATCTATGAGAATGGTACCAACGGAGTCATCCACGTCTACTATAAGAGTGGCAACGATGAGACTGAACAACTGAGATTTGGGAATTACCCGCCAGACTGGAATATCAATCAATTTCCAATTATGAGCGCCAAGTATAAGGTGAATCCGGGAACGCCGCTTGTGTTAGCCTTGGAGGCTTATCCAATACGTCTGGATAATCGGACATATCCGATTGCGGCGACCGCTTCTTCCAACGAGCCAACAGCAGCATATACCTTGATTGCTGACGGCCAGTGGCATACGATTGAGGTGGATGTGAGGGCAATCCGAAATCTGGGGGGAACCTATGCGGGGTTGAATTACCTTCGTTCGGCCAGCTTCAGAACCATGGCAGCAGGTTCCGCAGGACAAGAATATTGGATGGATGATTTCACCATCAAACCAGCTCCAATACCACCGACGACAACAGATAATGCTCCGACGGGTTGGGTCAATCAAGATACGACAGTTAATTTGAGCGTAACCGAGGGAACATCCGTTGTAGCCGCTACTTACTATACGGTAGATGGCGGAACGCAACAAAACGGCACATCAATCGTCTTGACGACAGAGGGAGTTCATACGCTAACTTATTGGAGCGTGGACATTTCAGGCAATATGGAAACCCCGCGCACGGCAACCGTTAGGATTGACAAGACAATACCAGCAGATGCAACTTTCGCGGCAGATATGACAGTGCCGACCAAGTCTGATGTCACTATCACGATCAGCTATCCGGCTGATGCAACCGTGAAAGAATACAAAGTGGGTACTAGCGGCGCATGGACAGCTTACGGAGCTCCTGTAGTTGTTTCTGCTAATGAAACGGTGTACGCAAGAGGAACGGATGCTGCGGGCAATGTATCCAATGTCTCCCAATATGTAGTCGGTAATATAGATAATACGATTCCAACAGCAACTGTGACCTATAGTTCGGTAACCGCACAAAGTGTCACCGCCACAATCACACCGAGCGAACCGGTAACGATTACGAATAATGGGGGTTCAAACAGCTATACATTCACATTTAATGATAGCTTCACCTTCGAAATCGTTGATGCAGCAGGAAATCACGGAAATGCGATAGCGACAGTGACCACTATTGCATCAAAGAGTAAAGCCAAACCAAGTATACCTATTCTTTCTGATTCCAATGGAAATGATACTGGTCTCGAAGATGGTAATTACAGTATAGCGATGAATATGTGGTACGGTGAAAATGGTAGAATATATAAGCTTTATGAGAATGATACATTAATTGATACACAAATGCTAACTGACAATTCACCATCAGCTCAATCTACCGTAACATCAATTACTTATAAGCTGAATGGGACTTATCGTTACTATGCCGAACTTACTAATGCCTTCGGAACAACAATGAGCGGCACACACGTAGTAACTGTAACAAATGCAGCTCCGGGTAAATCAGTTCTGTCGAACGATAACTGGGATGGTGATGGCAACTTTAAAGTCAGCATGAACATGTGGTGGGGAACGAATGGCGGGACGTACAATTTATATGAAAACGGTATTCTCATCTATTCAGAAGTACTGACCAATCATACACCGGATGCCCAATCATCCGTAACGTCCTTAGTAAATAAAGCTAAGGGCAACTATGAGTATCGAGCTGAGCTCATTAACTATGCGGGAGCTACATCTAGCGAAAAAATGATTATACATGTTACGAATTAGTTTGTTTATTGTGGATGCCTCTCATTAGTCTAACCTTCACTTGACAAAACATACTGTAATAATTATAATTACAGTATGCAGTAACATTTCGAGTGAAGGTGGCGAGGCGTATGTTGAATGTTGCAATTGGTGATTGGGTCGTCGCAACAACAAGTGAAGATGAAATGGTTCATGGTTATGTAGAAGCGATCGCGTGGCAGCATGGTATCGCCTTCGTTCATGTCATTGCTTCTGATCAAGATGAGATCATTGGTCATCAAATTGAAGTGAAACTCTCCAGTGTGAAGGCACTGCCAGTTAGTGGACTTGATACAGAAGACGGCGTACGCAGTATGATCGACATTGCTCTTAGCATCAAGGATGAGATGTGGTTTATGGAGCTAACCGATACATTATATTCTTTACAATCTAGTGGATCTAAGTCGACTAAAGACAAAGTTATCTCTAGTTTCTATACGAACCGCCTAGGCGTGGATCAACTGTGATAGCTGAAGTCATAAGAAGCCAATCTAATCGATAACTTGCATGGCAAGGTTTATCGGTTGGGTTGGCTTCTTCGTTGCGTTCGGATCTGCATGTGGGGAAGGTGGCGGCGGATTAAGCGATTGGTCGGATGAGTGAGTTGGGGAGTGTGACGTATTCGTTGAACATAAATTCTGAGGTATCTACAACAGTTGGCATGTACTTGGGGATGTGGATCGAGGTCAAGATGTAGAATGTATGATGCAATGTGCTGGTTCGAGAGCGAGCGGAAGAGGAATGGATTAGACTAGTTAGTTGTAGAAAAAGACCATCGTTCCGGAGTTGAGCAATTTTGGAGAAATTGCTTCAGAGTAACGGAACGAGGATCCCTTATTTAGGTGATAAACGTGAATTCGAAAAAGTTACGGAACGTGGTTCCGTTATTTTAGCCGAATTGGTGTTATTAGGTGTGAAAACGTAATAATAGCGGAACTACGTTCCATTTCTTAGCGAATATGTCGGTTTTTAGAAAAATAGCGGAACCAGGTTCCGTATCTCGAACATGTCCCCAAAACACAGGGAACTACGAGTCTACGCGGTTTAGAGTAAAGCCGACCGTAGAAAGTACACTACGTCGTTGTCGTATTTTCTCCTGTATTTCCTGGTTTACTCCCCGCAGGCGCTGTACTTCCCGCAGCCTTCGCCGCTGGCACGCCTTTCGCCACTTCCGCGGCGAATAAAGTCTGCATTTCGGCGACTTTCTTAGCGTCGGCAGCTTCTATTTTATCGGCGAAATATTTCTCGACGAAAAGCTCCCATGTCGGCACGACTTTCTGTGTGTGGATGGATTTGACGGCAGTTTTGATCAGCCTGCGTTCCTTGGCATTCGTGTACATGTCGACGTAGTGCTGCTTGCGTTCAAAGTCCAGCTCGGTGAAGATCGAGCGGAACACCTCCGCTGTCATCTTCGCGTCGTCCAACGCTCGGTGAGCCGTGCCTTCGGCGACGATGTTCAAATCCGTCAGTGCAGCTTCGACACTGACATCATTAGTTACTTTTTTGAAGCGGGTGTACCCTTTCAATAAGTCGAAGTAGTGAGCGGCCATCCAATACGCATCATCTAATTTGTGCATCCGCGTATCAAACACGATTCGCTTGAGATCTTCGCCACCCCACGTGACAAGCAACAATTCTTCACTTCGTCCGAGCCAGTCCAAGAAATCGGCAATTACTTTGCGGAAACCAGCCGCTTCGTCAATATCTTCTTGGGGGATCCCCGTTTTTTTCTTAATAAAGGCGTTCAATTTAGAGAAATATACTGGCTTAATTAAAGCTGAGAATTCATCAACTTGCTTAAGTGAAGCATCTAAACGGACAGCGCCGATTTCAATCACTTCCATGGGTAAATCACTTGCAAACTTGCGGCCGTTAAATTCGATATCTAATATAATGTAATCCATGATGTGCCCCCGTTTCTTCCTATCCTATCATTTTAGCAGAAAAAGCTTACGTTGCCAGCTTCTGTTTACGATAGACCGCACGCAGCACCAGACTTAATAGGAATCCAGAGAAAGACATGACCGACACCCAGATGAATAACGTGTGTACACCAAAGGCTTGATAGAACCATCCCCCAAGGTAAGAAGCGACGATTCCTGAGACTCCGAAGAAGATGATAGCTAGCACAGTCTGTCCAGTTGCACGCCATTCCTCTGGGACAATTTGATACAAGTACTGAATCGCAGCCGAGTAGAAAATGGGGAAAGTGAACGTCTGGAGAAGCTGAATCGCAACAAGCACATGTGGATCCGTTACCCAAGCGCTGACCAAGAAGCGCAAAAAATAGAAGAAGGCAGCGAATGAAATAAGCGCTAATTCTCTCCCTTTTCGAAGCCACCAAAAGCTTAAAGCGAATACTAGAATTTCACTCCCAGCAGCTAGGAAGAAGGCGATCCCAACCAAATGATTGCTGCCTCCTAATTCACGGATGTAGACACCAAGAAATGTGTCATTAATCCGTTGTGGGACTGCGCATATGAAGATTAGAAGCATGAACCAAATCGTTTCTTTATTGCTTAGAAATTTTCGCAGACTGCGCAGCGAGATAGGTTTCCCGGTCACAGGAGCGTCGGGCAAAGCCAAGCAAATGATCAAGCTCAATATCCCAATGCCGCCAAAAAGGTAGGCCAAGCTATGAATGCCGAAGTATTGCGCCGCATAGCCCACAATCAAAGACATCACTGCGTAGCCGACGGCACCAAATGTCCGAATAGAACCATAGCTTGTTCCAAGGCGTTCGGCAGTTTGAAAGTTCAGACTTTCTGTCAAAGGGTCCAGCGGCATTAAGAAAAAGTAGAGCAGCATCGTAAATAGAAGCAGCACGATAAAGCTATTGGAATCGTACAGCAAGTACCCAATGATGGTGGAACAGAATAGAAGCAGCAGCATAACCTTCTTGATCGTTTTTGTTCGATCGCTGATCATGCCCCATAGGGGTTGTGAAAATATGGCGATGAAACCACCAGTCCCAATAATGAGGCCAATTCGTGATGTGGAAAGTCCCTGTGCGTCCAAATAAACCGGTAGAAAAGAGACGAAGAGGGCAAGTAATGCGAAATACATAAAGTTAAACGAGCGCAATAAATTGGATGAATGCATGAAGACCTAACCTTCCTTGAAGTACTAGCGCGATGCTGTCGTGAATGTACATTCTATCATGCTCAGCCAAAGTTGCAAAAAAAATTTATCAAGAACGAAGTTGTGAGGGGTTCGTTCCTGTTACTTTTTTGAATTGGCGGCTAAAGAAATATATGCTTCGATAACCAAGCGCCTCAGCGACTTCACTGACATTCATGCCTAGTTTAAGCAAGTAGGACGCACGCTCAATTCTAGACTGAATGAGATACGATTCAATCGTCTGGCCCATGATTTCTTTGAATTTAAGCGAGAAATAGCGTGGAGAAAGATGCGCTTCTTTGGCTAATTCTTG
Source organism: Paenibacillus sp. J22FR83 (assembly GCF_059691955.1). Classification (NCBI taxonomy): domain Bacteria; kingdom Bacillati; phylum Bacillota; class Bacilli; order Caryophanales; family Paenibacillaceae; genus Paenibacillus; species Paenibacillus sp. J22FR83. Next base: position 59,206 of record NZ_JCAUAM010000021.1, on the reverse strand, counting down.
AATGCTATGCTGCCTCCCGGGATCTTGCCGAATATGAGAGGCGATATCCATCATCACACGGTTCAATGAGCGCCGCGATTGATCACCTTGAGGTTGATGGTCAGGAGCTTGACGTTCAAATAACAGAAGAATTAGCCTTAGCAGCGTCTTCGCTTCTTCCTCCTGCCCATAAGCCTCAGAGTGTCTGACTTGTACGAAACGATCAAGATAGTTCTCATGGAATTCAGCAGGATCGAAATGGACGAAAGATGGGAGCGACATCGGGTACGAATGATCCCCTTCCGCAGAGAAATGAATATACGTAACGGTAAGAGGGCGTTCTGGATTATGCTTCGCACTGGACAAGTCCCCTGGCTTAAACAAGAAACAGTCGCCGCTGCTAACGTGGTAACGCTTGCTATTTAAGGTGACCTCACCTTCACCATCCCATACATACCAGAAATCGAAGTCTTGGAAGGGGTCGTCCTCGCGGCGGCTCCATTTCCAATTCACTTCACAAATAACTTTGCCGAAATAAGGATTAAGTTGAATGGCTTGAGATGTGAAAATGGACACGAGACTCACAGCTCCTCTGTGTAAAATAGTGCAAATTGTATAGTGCTTGAATGCATTTATTTTACTACTTTCTATTCATATAATAAAGTTATGAATGGTTAAATTATTTAAACGGAGGGGTTGCCGTTATGCCAAGAACTGAACAGACTGAGCAAACGCCTGAAGAAATATCAACGAGGCTGTACCGATACGACCGTGTTGCAGATAAAATTGAAGGTAGTACTCATTGGAATGAAACCCATCTTGCTAATTATTGGCGAGACGGATATGCCGCAATTGAACATGTATTAAATGAAGAAGAAATTCAGAATTCGAAAGAAGCTTTGTATGAGCTTATTTTTAAAGATAACAAAGGAGCACAAATTCAATTCTCTAAACCGAAAAGTGAATTAAAAACGGACGAAGAGAAGGAACTCGCCGTTAGGAAGGTACATGAGTTTGTCAAAGTGGAAGAACGTCTGCGTGGGATAGCAGAGCATCCTGCGATTATTGCCATTGTTCAAGATATTCTAGGAGAAACGCCGCGGCTTGTGCAGGATATGGCATTGCTTAAACCTCCGCATGGCGGTGGGGAAAAGCCGTGGCATCAAGATATGGCTTATGGAAATTTGGCGTATGAGAAACCCGTCGTCGGCGTGTGGATTGCTCTAGATGAGGCTGCGCTTGATAATGGCTGTATGCATGTTATCCCGGGTTCTCATGCGGACGGGGCAACACCCCATTATGCCATTAGAGACTGGCAACTATGCGATGCCCATGTGCAAGTGGAGAGGGATATCGCAGTGCCTTTACTGCCAGGAGGGATACTATTGTTCCACGGGTTACTCAAACATGGCACTCCGTATAATCTATCAACGAAGAAGCGCCGCGCACTCCAGTTCCATTATGTAGGTGAATCCGCTGTTAAGCTTACGCCGAAGGAATACAAACGCTTTTTTACTAATGAGATGAGCGGTGCAGAATGCTAGATGTTATTAGATGAGTTGTATAAAAGTAGGCGCGCCTAATGGGGACGCGCCTTTTATGTGTATTCACACGAAGTGTTCAAGGGTCATTTCTTCGAGTTCTTAGCCTGAACGTGCACGAATCGAACGAATTAACTGCAGGGTGGATTCGAAGTAAGGTTCATCCTGGTAATATTGAATGAATAAGTCTTCAAAACCCTCGGTGTTCGTCGTCATTCGGTAAGAGATGATTCCGTGGTACCAAGGAATGATCTTGTTGAATAAGGCTTGGCGCTTATCATATCGAATATCTTGCATGGTTAGCCCTTTGTCCAGAAAATAGCTCAGAATGGTTTGATAGCTACGGAAAACGACGTTTCCGAAATTATAACCACTCGGTTCATTGGCTGCGAATTGATACATACTTCGGTTTATGATGCAGAAGCGAGGGTTTTGCTGCAAGATAGACATTTGGATATACATTTGGTTAAAGGAAGAATCCAAAAAACGATCGGGAGTATCCACCTTGATTAAATCTTCCCGGCGTAAGACGGTGCCCGTAATAAAGGTTGACATAATGGACGTTTCCGCTAAAAAGGCAGAGAGTCCCTCTTTCTCATAGATACGTCCGTCATTATTATGCACATTAATGTGCAATACGCCACAGTCAAGGTGACGCTCAATCGTGTCCAAAAGTGGCAGAAGAGTTCCGTCTACTTGAAAATCATCGTCTCCTTGCAACTTAATGAATTTTCCTGTTCCTTGGAACATCACACGAAAAATGTTCCGGTCTGCTCCGATATTCTCATCGTTACGGTTATATTTCAGATTCTGGTACCGTGCACGGTACTTGTCGACCACTTGCGGAGTTCCATCGGTTGAAGCGTTGTCCGACACAATAACCTCAACCTTATCGTTGTTTCCGACCTGCGACAAGATCGCTTGGAGACAAAGATCCAAGTTCGCTGCACGGTTGTAGGTTGGCAGGCAGATTGACAGAAGTTTTTGATGACGACGAGCCAACAAGCGCTGCTCCGCTTCTTCCTCGCTGCTTACATTTTCCCAGATCGCGCTTCCAGGATCATAGACTTGAATGATACGAGCAGGGGATCCCTCCACAACACAATAATCAGGAACATCATGTTCAACGAGAGAGTTGGGCCGAACCACACTGCCTTTGCCGATATGAAGATTACCGATAATGACTGAGCTGTCACCCAAACAAACTCCTTCTCCAATATAGACATGGTCAGATTGTGTAGTTAAGCCTTGCGACAAAACTGGAATGCCAACATGACGATAATGATGATCCGTATCGGAGATGAATACGTTCGAACCTATCTCAACATGGGGTCCTAATTCAACCCGATTCGCTGCCGATATTATTAAACCTGGACTGGATTTGCAGCCGTCCCCGAGAATAATTCTTGGGTATTTCTGTGGATCCTGACTGATGATGTTGAACCAGTAATGGGCTTGGATGGATACGTTACGACCAATGGATACGCCTTCTGGGCAAAAGATTTGTCCGCCTTCCTGAATCTTAGAATTTTCGCCGAAATGGTGAAACCTTGCTGTAAAATCCGCATGTAAATAAGGTGTTGACATTCGATTCACTCTCCGTCAATTAAATTCGATGTTGGCGATTGGATGCTTCGAATAATGGCCAAAGCCTCTTGATAGTAAGGTTCATCGTGATAATGCTCGGTATAGATTTCTTCAAACCGTTCTACGTCCGCAATCATACGCGTTTCAATAATACGTCTGTACCAGGGGAGTGCATATTCATACAAGGTGCGTTTTTTCTCGCTACGAAGCTGATCAATCGTTAATCCTTTGCCAATAAAGAAAGATAGAATCGATTGATAGCTGCGGAAAATGATTTCGCCAAAATTGTATTTATCGGAGGAAATACCTGCGTAGGTAAACATATTTGAGTTCATGATACAGAATTTTGGATTTTCCATTAAAATGGCATATTGCAGATACACTTGATTAAAAGAGGAATCGACAAAACGAGCAGGATCCTTTATTCTTTTCAATTCTTCACGCCGAAAAATGGTTGAGGTAATGAAAGTAGCGTAAATTGAAGTCAATTCGAGGAAAGTACTCATGCCTTCATGAACTTGAACGCGTCCATTGCCATTTCTTACATTAATGTGAACGACACCGCAATCGCCATGCATATGCAGAACATGAATAAGAGGCATAAGCGTTCCGTCAACATAGAAGTCGTCGTCACCTTGAAGCTTCACGAACTTCCCATTCGATTGATTCATTACCTGGTAAATATTCCGGTCTGCTCCAATATTTTCTTCGTTACAGCTATATTTCAAGTTCGGATACAGTTCGAGATATCTATTCATAAGAGCTGAAGTCGAATCCGTAGAAGCATTGTCAGAGACAATGACTTCAACCAAATCGCACGTTCCAATTTGTGAGAATATGCTAGTTAAACAATGTTCAAGATGAGAGGCTCGATTGTAGGTTGGGATGCATATCGATAGGAGCGGGTGTTGTTTTCGATAGTTTACAAAATGTGCAGCGTCTGAATGAGGTGGAATATCGACCCAGTTGCCTATGTCAGGCAGGTAGATTTGTATGATTTGGGCTGGATCTCCTGCTACGACACAGTAGTCTGGCACGTTGCTTGTTACTACACTGTTGGGCTTAACGACAGCACCTTTGCCAATGGTTACAGGTCCTTTCACGATAGCATTTGCTCCGATCCAAGAGCCTTCACCAATTCGCATGTGCTCACCAATGACCTGGTTATTGTAAGAGGTATCTGTAAGGGTAACATTCGGCCCAATGAGCACATTTCGTTCTAACTCAATATGGTTATGGGCGGTAACATTGACACCCAAATTGAATTGGCAGCCGTCACCAACTACAACTTTGGGAGATTTCCCTGCACAAGAAGAGACCTCATTAAATACATAAGGAGCGCGCATAAAAACATTGTTTCCTAGGGATATTTGTCCCGGACGTTCAAAATGTCCCCCCTTCTGAATGAAAGTATTCCTTCCGAATTTATGAAATCGTGAAGCGAGCTCTGGACTAATATATGTTGTCAAATTTCTCTCCTCCAAAGTACAAATTCCATCAATTTTGTCCACTAGTATTCAACATATTCAACTTACTCCAATAGTTCCATTGGGTATTAATGGGTTTATTTAAACTTAATTCCATTGCCTATCGGCGTTTGTCTCAATCCAATGAAACGTTAGACTCATAGGATAATATTGGTTGAATTTTAATTGAAACGGAGGCAATTTCCGTATGGAACAGTCTAGCAGCGAACTTAGGCAACAAATTGTTGCTTTAACTAAACAATATTATGAAGCGAATTGGCCCAAAACGGTGTTCAAACCGGGAGTTTCCAATGTCCCAGTAAGCGGTAAAACGTTTGATGAGGAAGAGTTGAGCCATTTAATTGACGCATCGCTGGATTTTTGGCTAACAACGGGCCGTTATGCAAGTGAATTTGAGCAGAAATTTGCTTCATTTATTGGTACACGTTATGCGTTGCTAACAAACTCAGGTTCAAGTGCTAATCTACTTGCCCTATCTGCCTTGACGTCACCTCTATTAAAAGATCGTCGGCTGCAGCCGGGAGACGAAGTCATTACGGTAGCTGCGGGGTTCCCGACAACGGTTAATCCGATTATTCAAAATGGGCTTGTGCCGGTTTTTCTGGATGTCAAACTTCCGACTTACAATATCGATACAACATTATTAGAAGCGGCAGTTAGCAATCGTACAAAAGCAATTATGATCGCTCATACGCTAGGCAACTTGTTCGATCTAGGTGAAGTGAAGCGAGTAGCGGATAAATATGGGTTGTGGCTGATTGAGGATTGCTGTGATGCTGTCGGATCGGAATATGGGGGACGTAAAGCGGGGACTTTCGGAGATCTGGCGACTGTCAGTTTCTATCCTGCACACCATATTACGATGGGTGAAGGCGGCGCGGTTCTAATGAATTCTCCTCTGCTCAAAAAAATAGTCGAGTCTTTCCGCGATTGGGGACGGGACTGCTGGTGTGAGCCTGGCAAAGACAATACATGCTGCCGAAGATTTGGCTGGCAGCTTGGTGATCTGCCATTTGGCTACGATCATAAATATACGTATAGTCATATCGGATACAACCTGAAAGTAACGGATATGCAAGCAGCGGTCGGTGTGGCTCAAATGCAGAAGCTGCCAGATTTTATCGCGAAGCGAAAAGCCAATTTCAATCGACTCAAGGAGGCACTCCAACCGTTGGATGAATACCTTCTTCTGCCAGAACCGACCCCAAATAGTGTTCCGAGTTGGTTCGGATTCCCGATTACAGTTAAGGACGAATCACCCGTTTCTCGCGAACAGCTGACAGCAGCACTTGAGCGGAATCGTATCGGCACTAGATTGCTATTTGCAGGGAATTTGTTGCGTCAGCCTGCGTACAAACATATTACTCATCGTATTGTTGGGAACCTGACGAATACGGATGTGATTATGAATCGAACGTTCTGGATCGGCGTCCATCCTGGTCTAACGCAAGAGATGCTTGATTACACAGTGCAAACGCTTAGTGATACCTTGAAGAAAAGGGGTTAGCCAATGAAGGTCGTTATTCTTGCCGGGGGATTCGGTACGCGAATTAGCGAAGAAACACATGTTAAGCCGAAGCCAATGATCGAAATCGGTGACAAACCGATTCTTTGGCATATCATGAAAACCTATTCGTCACATGGTTTTAACGAATTTATTATTTGTTTGGGCTATAAAGGATACTTTATTAAAGAATATTTCGCTCACTATTATTTACATGAAGCGGACATTACATTTGACTTCGGCAATCATAACGAAACGATTGTTCACCATCATAATGCACCGCCTTGGAAGGTCACATTGGTGGATACCGGTAAGGATACGATGACAGGAGGTCGCGTCAAACGTATCCGGAGCTATGTCGGAGATGAGACTTTTCTGCTTACTTATGGGGATGGTTTGTCGGATCTAGATATGGGGAAACTCATTGATTTCCACAAAGCTCATGGGAAACTTGCAACTGTAACTGCGGTTCAACCTTCTGGCCGATTCGGATCGCTTCGTCTGACGAAGCAAGATCAAGTACTCGGCTTTCAGGAGAAACCAGCAGGTGACGGAGGCTGGATTAATGCCGGATTTTTCGTCATGGAGCCGGAGGTTTTCGACAAGATCGACGGTGACAGTACGGTACTGGAAAAAGAACCATTGGAGAATCTATCGCAGAATGGGCAATTAATGGCTTTTAAACACGAAGGTTTCTGGCATCCCATGGATACACTGCGTGACAAAAATTATCTAGAAGACTTATGGAGATCACAGAAAGCTCCTTGGAAAAAATAAAGACTGGGAGAAAGGTGTAGACCTATGGTCAATTCAGCTTTTTGGCGTGGAAAGAGAGTCTTCATTACTGGACATTCAGGCTTTAAAGGAGCTTGGCTATGTATGTGGCTGCAATCACTTGGTGCCGACGTTATCGGATACGCGCTGCAACCTCCGACTACGCCTAGTTTGTTTCATTTATCTGGATTGGATAAGGATATGCAATCGACCTTTGCGGATATTCGAGATTTAGAGCGATTACAGCAAGTGGTGGCTGACACGGACCCGACAATCATCTTTCATATGGCCGCCCAACCGCTCGTAAGGAATTCCTATAAGCACCCAGTAGATACGTATGAGGTTAATGTGATGGGAACCGTGAATATGCTAGAGGCTGTTCGAATGTCTGCAGCTGGTGGGAAGAGCTCGATTCAGGCCGTAATTAATGTAACAACAGACAAATGCTATGAGAACCGGGAATGGGCGTGGGGATACCGAGAGAACGACAGGTTAGGTGGATACGATCCCTATTCGAACAGCAAAGCTTGTTCGGAACTCGTCACTTCGGCTTATCGCAATTCTTTTTTTCACCCTGAGAAGGGGATCAGTATTGCTACTGCTCGCGCAGGCAATGTAATTGGAGGCGGGGATTGGGCGGAAGATCGATTAATTCCCGATTGTGTGCGTGCATACTTATCAAAGAACGTAATGAGCATACGCAATCCCGCTGCAACTAGGCCTTGGCAACATGTATTGGAGCCGCTAGGCGGCTATTTGTTACTCGCTGAACACATGGTGCAGAATACGGAGAAATATGGGGGGAGTTGGAATTTCGGACCTCAAGACGCTGATGTTCAGAGTGTGGAGTGGGTGGTGCAGCGGCTTGGTACGAAATTAGGAAACCACGACTTCTATGAAATCGAGCCAGGATCCAATCAGGGCAAGCATCCACATGAAGCTAATTTGCTTAAGCTGGATTGTTCCAAATCAAGCAGTTATTTGAACTGGCATCCGAGGTGGTCGCTTGATACGGCACTGGATCGAATTGCAGAATGGCTAATCGCATACCAGGAACAGCGTGATATCCGCACCATCTGTTTGGAGCAGATTGAGGCATACATGGCTTAAAGGAGGTAGTTCGGATTGCGTATACTGGTGACCGGAGCTACTGGTTTTGTTGGGGCGTGTCTGGCAAAGCGGTTAGTAGCGGAAGGATACGACGTACACATCTTTACTAGATCGTCATCGGACAAATGGCGGATTCGAGACCTGCTTCCACATGTCACTGAGCATGACGTGGATTTGCGGAATTCAGAAAGGATTCGCGAGCGGATAGCTCTCATTCGGCCAGAAGTTATTTATCATGCTGCGGTCTACGGAGGATTTTCTTTTCAAAATGATGCCGAATTCATCTATGCCTTGAATTTCCAAGGGACCGTTCATCTGTTATCAGCGTGTGAACAAGTGGGATTCTCAGCTTTCATCAATCTGAGCTCCTCGTCTGAATATGGAATGAAATCTACTCCGATGCAAGAGGATAATCTACTTGAACCTATTGGCGATTATGCTGTTTCGAAGGCAGCAGCAACGCTATATTGTCGTTCGAGGGCGGTAGAAAGACAGCTCCCGATCGTAACGCTGCGACTATTTTCTCCCTATGGACCCTGGGATGACCCTAAACGCTATATCCCTTATGTTGTACGCACGCTGCTTGCTGGTCAGCAACCGCAATTGACGGTTCCTCATTCTGTTCGTGATTACATTTATATAGATGATGTGATAGAAGCTTGTATTTGTGCAATGCGTCAAACAGCGTGCTATGGGCAGATTATCAACATCGGTTCAGGTAAGCAAGTGTCGATCGGCAAGGTCGCGGATCTGCTGACGGAACAAATTGCTAATGGCATCGAGCCTCAGTGGGGAATGTCATTACGTAAGAAGCTGGAACCGACGGTTTGGAGAGCAGATATTGGGAAAGCCAAAAGGTTATTACACTGGGAACCAAAGATAACAATGCAAGACGGGCTTTCCCAGACGGTAGATTGGCATAGGGAACAACTGAGTGGGAATTCCGGCAACTAAAGGGGGAACAGTGATGAAGTGTTCGGATTATGTGATTGATTTTATCCACAAGCAGGGAGCTTCACACGTTTTTGAGATGATTGGGGGTGCAATTGCACATCTACTAGATTCCGTACATTCGCGCGACGACGTGCATTGTGTCTCTATGCATCACGAACAGGCAGCGGCATTTGCTGCGGAAGGTTACGCTCGAATTAATGGTGTGATCGGAGTCTCCATGGCAACGAGCGGTCCTGGTGCATTGAACATGCTGACAGGGATCGGTAGTTGCTATTTCGATTCAGTTCCCTGCTTGTTCATTACCGGTCAAGTAAATACGTATGAATTTAAGTTTGATAAACCGGTCAGGCAGATCGGATTTCAGGAAACAGATATCGTTAGTATCGTGAAGCCAATCGTTAAATATGCAGAAATGGTTACGAATCCCGACAAGATGAGATATTGCCTGGAGAAGGCCATGTATTTGGCTCAGTCGGGCAGACCAGGCCCTGTTCTACTGGATATTCCGATGAATGTTCAACGGGCAGATATTGATCCGGAAGGGTTAGAGAGCTTTATGGACAGCGAGGAATTTCGCAAATTACAAGCTCAGGAAGAAGTGACTTGCGACTTAAACAAGTTGGACGAGGTAATGGCGTTAATAGCGGAGTCAACACGACCGCTTATTCTAGTAGGCGGTGGAGTAAGGGCAGGAAGAGCCACAGAGGAATTGCTTGCTTTTGTTGAACATACAGGCATTCCTGTTGTTCACTCGCTCATGGGTCTCGATGCTCTTCCTGCTGTCCATCCTGCAAGTTTCGGTTTAATCGGCTCTTATGGAAATCGATACAGCAACTTGGCACTTGCCAACTGTGATCTCGTACTGATCTTGGGATCTCGTCTCGATACACGCCAGACGGGCACGCGTCCAGATACATTCGCTCGTGCTGCACGCAAAGTGCATGTGGATATCGAGTCAGTCGAATTAAATCATAAGGTTAATGCGGATATTGCGTTTTCGTGCGGTGTGAAACCTTTTCTAATTGAAATGAATAAACGCTTGGACGGTTGGGGCAAAAAAGACATCTCTGCATGGGTACACATGCTTGAAGCGTATCAAGAACGCTATCCAACTTTGAGTCCTCCTGCTGAAGAAGGGGGAATTGATCCGAATTTGTTCATGGAAAGATTGTCTGATCTGTGCTCTGAAGGAGATATCATTTGTCTGGATGTAGGTCAGCATCAAATGTGGGCAAGTCAATCGTTTCGATTAAAGAAAGATCAGCGCTTGTTGAATGCGGGTGGTATGGGGGCTATGGGCTTTGGGCTTCCTGCAGCAATTGGTGCATCTATCGTTGAACCGAATAAGAAAGTGATTGTGATTGCAGGAGACGGTGGTATACAAGTGAATATGCAAGAATTGGAAACGATTTACCATCTGAATCTGCCCATCAAAATCATTGTGATGAACAATCATGCACTAGGTATGGTTAGACAGTTCCAAGATTTATATTTTAACGGTCGTAGGCAATCTACGGTAATGGGTTACAGTTGTCCAGACTTTGTCCGAATCGCCGAGGCTTATGGAATTCCAGCTTACGTAATCGATAAATCTGTTGGTGCAGATGAGGTTATGAAACAGGTATTGGCCGAAGAAGGGGCTGCGTTAATTGAGGTGAAATTGCATCAGGGAACGATGGTGAATCCCAAACTAGTCGTCAACCGTCCGATTGAAGATATGTCGCCTTTACTAGATCGGGAAGAGTTACGACAAGTAATGGTGATAGATGTGTTGGAATCAAGTAAGGAAGAGAAAGAGGAGTCTGAATAAGTATGAGTAACATCGTTTAGTAGGAGTAAGCGTCCCGTTTCCATTCTAGTGAATGGGAATCGGACGTTTTTATTTTTTTTCATTCGTGTGCTCACTCATTCGTCCATGCAGTTCAAGGCGCTATTCATATCATATACGAGGAACTAGAATAGTTTCATTTTTAAAGAGGGGGCTGATGTATTTAATCTTAGAGATTGTCTATCAATGATTGATAGGTTGAATTCTATTCCAAAGGAGGTGTGAGGCTTTGAGTAAACTTGCTCGGTTAATGGATCTAGTTGAATACGTCGTTATCATGAACATTAAAAAGATTGAAATCGAGTACTTTAACGAACTGGCATACAAAATAAAATTCAATATAGGTGATAGTGAACTACAAAGATTATCAGAATTCCAGCGTTATTTGGCAACCATAGATTGGCAGCAAGTCGAGGGAATTGAGATTGAACTTTACAATGGACAAGCATCAGAAATTGAATTTCCTGATGAGTTGGTAGGTTTGAAGGGGGCGATGTGGGTTGCGGGTGAGGCGGGTGAAATAGGTGGGATGGGAGCAACAGGAGCAACAGGAGCAACAGGAGCAACATCATCGGGAGAGATAGGAAAGTTAGGAACAACAGGACCTATTGGTGATGTCGGAGCCATTAGTGAGATAGGTTCAATGGGAGTGACAGGTTAGTGTTGATAGAGGGATTAATATTTTCCAAAATATGTTTTATTCCATCATTGTCCTCTCTCATTCGTCCATGCGCATTAAGTTTGTAAACATACTATATAAGAGGATGCTAGAGTATTTTTATTTTAGTAAGGGAGGTAATGTTAAAAAAAGAAATAGTTTCCTATTGTAATAAATAGTTTTTAAATTCATAGGAGGTGTAAGGCTTTTGAGTAAACTTGCTCAGTTAATGAGTCTAATTGGTGTCGTAGGTATGATGAATATTGAGGAAATTGAAATCAAGTATTTTAATGGTATTAAACTCGAATTAAAATTTGATGATGATGAGAGTTTAATTGTTAGAGAGTCTGCTCTCGCGAATTTTTTAGCACTTATCGACTGGATTCAGGTCAAAGAGATTGAAGTTGAACTTTACAATGGAGAAGAGTTTGAAATTAAATTTCCTGAAGGTCCGATAGATCCGATAGGTCCAACTGGAGCAACTGGAGCAACAGGAGCAACAGGAGCAACAGGGGCTACAGGTGCAACAGGACCATATGGAGAAGGTGGAACAGGAGCAACAGGAGCAACAGGAGCAACAGGAGCGGCAGGGGCAACAGGGGCAACAGGAGCAACAGGAGCAACAGGGGAAACAGGAGGAACAGGAGCAACTGGAGGAACAGGAGCGACAGGAGCAACGGGTGCAACTGGAGGAACAGGTGCGACTGGAGCAACGGGAGGAACTGGAGCAACAGGAGCGACGGGTGAAACAGGGGCGACAGGAGCAACAGGAGCAGGAGCAACAGGAGCCACTGGAGCAACAGGTGAGATGGGGCCAGCGGGACCTGCAGGAGGAGCAACAGGAGCGACTGGTTTGACAGGAGCAACAGGCGAAACTGGTGCAATTGGACCGACAGGAGCAACAGGAGCAGGTGTGACAGGAGCAACGGGAGCAACAGGAGCCACTGGTGCGACAGGGGCAACAGGCGAAACTGGTGCAATTGGACCGACAGGAGCAACTGGAGCAGGTACGACAGGAGCAACAGGAGCAGCCGGAACACCAGGGCTTGCAGGTGCAACAGGAGCAACGGGTGCGACAGGTGAAACTGGAGCAGCTGGAACAGCCGGGCTTGCAGGAGCGACAGGAGCAACGGGAGCAACGGGAGCAACAGGAGCAACAGGAGCAACGGGTGCGACAGGTGAAACTGGAGCAGCTGGAACAGCCGGACTTGCAGGTGCGACAGGTGCAACGGGTGCGACAGGTGAAACTGGAGCAGCTGGAACAGCCGGACTTGCAGGTGCAACAGGAGCAACGGGTGCGACAGGTGAAACTGGAGCAGCTGGAACAGCCGGACTTGCAGGTGCGACAGGAGCAACGGGTGCGACAGGTGAAACTGGAGCAGCTGGATCAGCCGGACTTGCAGGTGCAACAGGAGCAACGGGTGCGACAGGTGAAACTGGAGCAGCTGGAACAGCCGGGCTTGCAGGAGCGACAGGAGCAACAGGAGCAACGGGTGCAACAGGAGCAACAGGAGCAACAGGAGCAACAGGAGCAACGGGAGCAACGGGAGCAACGGGAGCAACAGGAGCAACGGGAGCAACAGGAGCAACGGGAGCAACAGGAGCAACAGGTACAACAGGAGCTACTGGTCCAGATGTTCTTGCCCAGTCATTCTCAGCTTTCTTACCTGCACTAGCGACATCTGCATCATCTCAACTCACAGGTTGGACCGTAACAACTCCGTATTACAATGGCACTACATTTAACCCTACTACAGGTGTCTTTACAGCTCCAGCAACAGGCAGATATGCGTTCGAAGCCACGATCAACTACTCTACAACTGCAGCAATATCCGTTACGCTAGGCGCGGGAGTAACACCTGCATTTGTAATCCGCAGAATAACACCGATTGTAACAGATTTGATAACGGGATTGTTCCCAGTTTTGAACATCAACGTCGCGCTTGTTCTAACATTGAGAGGTATTTTGGGAGATGGAACGGTTACGTTGGCAGGTACGGTAGAATTGTTAGCAGGGGACACAGTTGGTCTCTTCTATGAAGCTAACGGTCTAACGCTTGCGCTTGATTTAGGGGGAGCCGACTCATCAGGTATTGTTTGGTCAGCGTTCCGAATTCTTTAAGGATAGCTATCTTATCTAACTACTAGAATAACCTTAGTTTATGAAAGAGTTGGCTTAATAGTCAGCTCTTGTTTTATACATAAAATTGCATAAAAACAGTAGTTGGTATGGGATTATGTAAAGTTTCGCATCTTTTTATAAGGAACTCAGTTGTTGGGATGTCACTTTTTTTACGTTAGCATTATTGAAGAAACATATTTAATTGACATCTAGTCATGTGCATATTTTAGGGTGGACAACCATCTATTGCCAAAAAGCACAGACAAACCCCCTCCGTAATTCGTATGATGAACTATCACAGGAGGTGTTGTAATTGAGTCTCTTAGTTGGCAAAAAGAAAAGTTCGTTATCTTCGAAAAAGCGATTAACAATTAAAAAAAGTGGCGTTAAGCTCCACAAAGTAAGTGGTTGCAGCTGTCACAAAAGAAAGAAAAAAAGATGTCACAAAATTGTTGTTGTTAAAGTTGGGCGCAAATGTTGTAAAAGAGGTCCAAAAGGAAAACGTGGTCCTCGCGGCTTTAGAGGATTCCGTGGTGCTGTTGGAGCGACTGGGGCAGCAGGAGTTGCAGGCGCAACAGGAGCGACCGGAGCAGCAGGAGTTGGTACGACTGGTGCCACTGGAGCAACTGGAGTTGGTGCGACAGGAGCTACAGGAGCAACAGGAGCTACAGGAGCAACAGGTGCAACAGGAGCAACAGGTGCAACAGGAGCAAGAGGTAAGAAAGGTGACGATGGTGACCGCGGTCGCAGAGGTCGAACAGGAGCGACTGGTGCAACAGGACCCTACGGAGAAGGTGGAACAGGAGCAACAGGTGCCACTGGAGCACCAGGCTTAATTGGACCTACAGGTCCAACTGGTCCTGGGGTTGGAGAAACAGGAGCGACAGGAGCAACGGGAGCAACGGGAGCAACCGGAGAGCCAGGAGCAGCTGGATTGGCTGGAGCAACAGGAGCAACAGGAGCAACAGGAGCAACAGGAGCAACAGGAGCAACAGCAGCAACAGGAGCAACAGGAGCAACAGGAGCAACAGGAGCAACAGGAGCAACAGGGGCAACAGGAGCAACAGGAGCAACAGGAGCGACAGGAGCAACAGGAGCGACAGGAGCAACAGGAGCAACAGGGGCAACAGGAGCAACAGGAGCAACAGGAGCGACGGGAGCAACAGGAGCAACAGGAGCAACAGGTATTACAGGTGTTACCGGAGCAGGGGCTATTATTCCATTATCATCCGGTGGTCCAATTGCTATGACAACTGTTTTAGGCGGACTAGTTGGTACTGTAGGTGTCATTGGATTTGGTAGTTCTGCAGATGGAATTAGTCTTGTAGGCGGAGCAATTGATTTAACAGGTGATGTTCTTGGCCCGATTATTGATTTTGCTATCTCAGTCCCTAGAGATGGTACGATCACTTCGATATCTGCCTTCTTTAGTAACACGATTGCACTGAATGTTCTTACAACTGAAATCTCAATCACTGCCCAATTATATAGTGCACCAGCGACAAGCAACACCTTTACTCCGATTCCAGGAGCAGCAGTTACTTTATCGCCTGTGCTTAGTGGAACCGTCTCACTTGGTGATATTAGTAGTGGTATTACATCGCCAATTGCGATTCCTGTAACAGCAACAACTCGTTTATTAATGGTATATTCCGCTACTGCAGTTGGTGGATTAAGCCTAGTTAATACGGTTGTGGGCTATGCAAGTGCAGGATATACAATTAACTAATAGGTAACTTGAAGTTATCAGAACGGGGCTCAATATTACTACTATTCATTACCTATGACTACACCTAGGGATGAATGGTGGTAAGTTGAGCTTTTTTCCAGTGTACACTTTCAATTTATTCCTTATCGTATGCGGAAGTGACGAAAAATCAGGAAATAATTGTGTCTTATACATGGGCAAAGCTCAGAGGCAAATGTGAGGATTGCTCAATATGATAAAAGAGAATGTCAGGATTATTTCCTTTACTATAAAGTTGAGGTGAGAGCTTTGAAGACCAGTATTATAATCTTGACGTATAACCAATTGCCTTTAACACATGCTTGTTTGTTAAGCATTCGAAAGCATACGACGGAACCGTATGAAATTATTGTCGTGGATAATGGTTCTACCGACCATACAGTACCTTTTCTGCGCTTGTTTCCGGATATCAGGGTAATTAGTAATGAGGCGAATTTGGGATTCGCTAAAGGTTGTAACCTAGGTTTAGAAGCGGCAACTGGCGATTATATCTTATTCCTCAATAATGATACAGTTGTTACCGAAAATTGGCTGACTAACATGATCCGAGTTCTTGAGCAGGATCATAGGACGGGGATGGTAGGCCCAGTAACGAACTATGTAAGCGGATATCAAAAAATTCCCGTGACTTATACGGATCTGTCACAATTGGACAATTTTTCGCAAACTCATCGTGCGTTGCATGCCGGACTAACCATGGAGGCTCGCCGGTTGGTAGGGTTTTGTTTGTTGACGAAGAAACGCATTCTTGATGAAATCGGCGGGTTCGATGAGAGGTTTGGCTTAGGCAATTATGAGGACGATGATCTATGTCTTCGTGTACTTTATGCTGGATATAAGTTATACATCGTCCGAGATTCGTTTATTCATCACGTTGGACATGCGACAATGAATCAATTGAATGGATTGAGCTTGTCACAGTTGTTGGTGACGAATCGCGATAAAGCCTCGGAGAAGTGGGGAGCAGAAATTATTAGTCTGTTATACAGACCGCCAGTAACAATTTCCTTTTGTATACTGGTAAGGAATTTGGATGAACAATTTATGACGTGCATGAAGTCGATTGACGATTTAGCAGATGAAATTATTCTGGTAGATGCCGGCTCGGCTGGTCTTACGCAAGAACTCGTAGATGCCTATACAGATAAATGGATCATTACGAATGAAATCGATGAGTGGGAGGCACGCAATTTGGCTTTCCGACAGGCATCCAAGGATTATATCTATTGGATGGATTCCGATGAGATGTTAACGGAAAGAAATCAGCGCAAATTCAGAGGGTTGAAACATTCACTAAACCCTATGATAGATGCGGTGACGATGAAGAGTTATCGTGAAGTCGACATTGTGAGCGAAGCGTTGGGAGCTGAGCCCTTAATTCGATTGGTGCGGCGAACAGTTCCAATCACGGTGCATGCACAGACGAAAGAAATCACAGTAGAAGGAACAGTGTATCACAGCGATGTGGAAATTCATAAAACGCCTTAATACAAAACGAAAAGGGCTAACCTGCATAGGTAAGCCCTTTATTGTGTAGGCATAGTTACGCCATCTCAAATTCTTTCATTTTATTATATAAGGTTCCCCGCGAAATTCCGAGCAGTTTAGCTGCTGCGCTTTTGTTGCCTGCAGTTTTGACCAGTGCCTCTTCGATCAAGGTGATTTCATCACGCTCGCTAACGGATTCTTTGAACAGCATAGGGGAAGTTTCGGTATCCTGAAATAAACTCGGTTGCTGCTCTTGAAGTGCCGAAGGCAACTGATCTAACGTAATGATCTCATCTTCGTTTAGAATCATACTGCGCTCAATCACATTTTTCAATTCCTGAATATTGCCAGGCCAATTGTATTGTGACAAAGCCAAAATAACTTCTGGCGCTAAAGTGGGAGCTGGTTTCTGGTATTGCAAAGAAAACTGTTTGAGATACATATGAACCATCGCCGGTATATCTTCGACACGTTCGCGCAGAGGTGGGATTCGAATGGAAACGACATTCAGTGCGTAATATAAATCAGCTCGAAACTCATGTGATGCAAGCTTGCTGGCCAAATCTTGTGTCGTTGCAATAATGATGCGTGTTCTAACATTGATGGGCTGATTCCCGCCAGAGCGGACAAGTGTTTGCTCGGAAATGTAGCGATAAAGCTTCGCTTGGAGCTCCAACGACATTTTCTCAATATCGTTAATAAACAGTGTCCCCTCTTTGGCTCTTTCTAATTTGCCGGGCTGACCGCCTTCACTCCCACTGAAAGCTCCCCCCTGATAACCGAATAGTTCGGTCTCCAGTATCCCCCCAGGTACAACGCCGCAATGTACAGTTACAAAAGGCTGCGCAGAACGCGAGCTGGACTGGTGTATGATTTGTGCCAACTGTTCTTTCCCGACACCAGATTCACCAATGAGGAGAACAGGTGTTTCGGTGGCTGCTACTTTCTTAGCCCATTGGATGACCTTACCAATCGCGGGTCCCTTTCCTTTGATAAGGGCAAATGGATCTTCCTGCGAAGCTTCAAAAGGGAGTCCTACAGACTCAACAGTTGTTAATTGTTCATTCAATCGCACCAATTGCGTGATATCTTGTTCGGTTGCAAGTCCACCAATGATCGTTCCCGCGGCATCTTTGATCGGGGAAGCATTAATGAGGACATGCGTTTCAGGCCTCGGACGGTGATACGTATTACGGATGAGCCGGCCTTCATCTAACATTTTGAGAACCATCAAGGTTTCTACGTCAAAATGTTCTCCAATTCGCTTGCCAATAATGTCAGCCCGCGGTAAACCATAGAGTTCCTCTGCCACTGGATTCCAGCAAATCACCGCACCATCTCGATCAACAACGGTGACGGCATCGGTCACTGTATCCGCCAGTGCGGTGAAGTAGGCGTGCCACTTCTGCCGCTCTTTCATAGCGTAAATCGCATATGCGTGTAAGCTGAAATAGCCGATAATTTCCCCATTTTCATCCCCGCAAAGGTTGAATCTTTGTAAATCTTGTAGTAATACTTGCCCAGCATCCTGTGCAAATAATTGTCCGATTTTATGCACCGGTGTATGAAAGAAAGATGTTAGTTGAAGTAACTCTCCTACATCCCCAGCTGTAAAGGTAAGTAATAGGTCAACCTCTTCAGGTGTAAATAGCGCGAACAATTGATTGTAATGAATGAGTACGGCCGCACCTGTGTGCAAAACCGCAATAACGTCAGTAAGTTTCGTATCGTAAGGGAGTGTTTGAATTGTTTTGTGTAATGGAAAGTGTTCAGGAATGAACATGTTAACCCTCTTTTATCCGCCATATTTGGTTTTAATTTACCATGAATAGGTAGGCGATTCAACACATCTTGGCCTATAGCTGAATATTGTACATATATAGAATGGAATTGGAATGGTTGTACAATAACTATTTAAATATTAAACAAATAGTGTTCAAAGATAAAATAATGTTGTATATTTAATTTATGTATTAAACATAAGTGTACAAATTATTCTTGGAGGCAACCACAGATGGAACTCATGATGCGCAATATGTTTCAATCCTTAGGCAAAAGTCGCACAGCCAATCGCTTAGCGAAGAAGTATGGACTTCGTTTTGGTGCAGCACGTTTTGTAGCAGGTGAGACCATTCAGCAATCGATCAATGCCGTGCAAGGTTTGAATCAAGATGGCCGTGTGGCAACGTTGGATCATTTGGGCGAGTTTGTTTATAGCGTGGAGGAAGCGTTGGAATCTGCTGCGATGTGCATCCAAACCCTCGACGCGATTGCGGAGTCGGGTGTTCGCTCCAATTTATCGTTGAAAATGACTTCCTTAGGGCTAGATATTAGTCGGGAGCTTTGCATTAGCAGCATGAAACGGATTCTAGATCGTGCTCGGATGCATGGGAATTTTGTCCGGATTGATATGGAAGATTATGCGCATTGTCAGGTTTCGTTAGATATTTACCGTGAGTTGCGTCAAGAATACGACAATGTTGGGATTGTGATTCAAGCCTATTTGTTCCGCACTGGTCAGGATATCGATGATTTACATGAGCTAGGCGCGAATTTACGATTGGTGAAGGGCGCGTATAAGGAGTCTCCTGAGGTAGCATTTCCCGAGAAAAGTGATGTCGACGAGAATTACAGAGTCATTATTCAGAAACATTTGTTGAACGGACATTATACAGCTGTGGCTAGTCATGATGCGGCGATTATTCAATTCACGAAACAGTTCGTGAGCGAGCATAACATTGGAAGAGATCAGTTCGAGTTCCAAATGCTTTACGGAATCTGTGAAGATTTGCAAAAACAATTAGTGAAAGAGGGCTATCGCGTTCGCATTTATGTCCCGTATGGGGTGGATTGGTTCGGTTACTTTATGAGAAGGTTAGCGGAGCGTCCGGCCAATGTCTGGTTTGTTCTTAAAAACATGTTCAAATAAGCCTCGCATCATTAATAATTGCTTTCTAATCGGAGAGGAGCCATGATACATGACTACACAATCAACGAAGGTAATGCCATACGCGAATGAACCGTTTACGAATTTTGCACAAGAGGACAATAGGAAGGCGATGCAAGAGGCAATCGCGAAAGTGAAAGGCGAGCTTGGTCGCGAGTATCCGCTATATATTGGTTCTGAGAAGATCATGACAGAAGCAAAGATTACATCGATTAATCCTGGTAATGTGGATGAAGTCATCGGTTACGTCAGTAAGGCGGATCAGGCATTGGCTGAAAAAGCGATGAACACCGCGCTCGCAACGTTCGAGTCGTGGAAAAAAGTTCCTGCCTGCGAACGGGCAGAGTATTTGTTCAAAGCAGCTGCGCTTATGCGTGAGCGCAAGCATGAATTCTCTGCGCTGATGATTCTTGAGTCTGGCAAAAACTACGTAGAAGCTGATGTCGATACCGCAGAAGCGATCGATTTCATCGAGTTCTACGCGCGGGAAATGATCCGTTTGAGCGAGATCAATGAGACACAACCGTTGGTTCGCATTCCTGGCGAGAATAACCAGATTTCCTATATCCCACTTGGTGTTGGCGTTGTGATTCCTCCTTGGAATTTCCCGTTGGCGATTTGCGTGGGGATGACGGTTTCTGCTGTTGTTTCGGGGAATACGGTACTGTTGAAACCAGCATCTACGACACCTGTTATCGCACATAAATTCGTCGCTTTGATGGAAGAAGTGGGGCTGCCCGCGGGTGTCATTAATTTCATCCCCGGCAGTGGCGCTGAGGTTGGCGACTACTTGACGACACATCCGAAAACACGGTTCATTTCCTTCACGGGATCGAAAGAAATTGGCTTACGGATCAACCGCTTGGCTGCTGATGTAGCTCCCGGACAAATATGGATTAAGCGAGTCATCGCTGAAATGGGAGGCAAAGACGGCATTGTCGTCGACGAAACGGCGGATCTTGACGCGGCAGCAGCTGCCATTGTGGCTTCTGCATTTGGCTTCCAAGGGCAGAAGTGTTCCGCAGGTTCTCGCGCTATCATCGTAGAATCGGTCTACGATGAAGTGGTTGAGAAGGTAGTCGTTTACACGAACAGGCTACAAAGCGGTCTGCCGGAGTTAAACTTCGCGGCAGGTCCGGTAATTGATAAAGCATCGTATGAGCGGATTTTGGACTACATTGAAGTTGGCAAGAGCGAAGGTACGCTGTTGGTTGGCGGCGGCAAAGCGGAAGGGAATGGCTATTACATTCAGCCAACCGTGTTTGGTGATGTAAGCGGCAAAGCTCGCTTGATGCAGGAAGAGATCTTCGGACCTGTTCTTGCGATTGCGAAAGCCGCGGATTGGCAAGAAGCGATTGCGATGTACAACGACACAGAGTTCGGATTGACGGGGTCGTATTTCTCCACGGACGAAGATCGCATCGCAGAAGCGTTGGAGACCGTTCATTGCGGCAACTTGTACATCAACCGCAAATGTACAGGAGCACTTGTCGGCGTGCACCCTTTCGGTGGGTTCAACATGTCGGGTACCGACTCCAAGGCAGGCGGCTATGACTACCTGATGCTTTTGACGCAAGCGAAGTTGACTTCGCGTAAGGTATAAGGAGAGTAACCCAACAAAGCGTGTTAGTATGGCCCCACTTCGGCTGAAGTGGGTTTTTTATCTTTGAAACGACTCTATACTCTCCATCAAAAATGCCCTTCGTTTCTCAATAAAAGAAAGAATGAATTCTCGCTCATCTATAAATATTCCCTCGTTGTTTTTTTTACTAGACTCAAGATGGATAAACGGATGAAGCAATTGCTGCAGTGAAATAATTTCTGGTTCCATTGCCTTCTCTGTAAAATGTTCGCGAAAAATGACATGCAAAAGACTGCAATAGGATGAGCGAAACGAAGGCACATCCAAGATACGCGCAGTGAGAGTATTAAACCCCTCTATCGGAAGATGCGTATGTTTGAGTATGCGTCCGTTCACATTTCTCCCCCAGGTTGCATCGTAATCCCATGGAATAATAGTAAACCGTTTTGTTTCTCTATTTCGGTATAAAGCGTAATTATGAATAAAGCCGTCGAAGTTTTGCGTGCATACGGCACCCGCTAACCACAGAAGGTAATTTTCGACATCCAACAACTTTTCAATTTCAGCCTCGAATTGAGCAACTGGGGTTGTGTTGATTTTATAAATAAACGCGCGTAAATCAGCATCGTCTGCATCGGTGCCACATTTTCTCATATACCCTTCTTCAAGGGAGTCTTTAACATCAGAGGTTCTAGGATCAAGAAACGAGAAATTGGCATTCGAATTAATGGCATAATAAATGGGCCCGTCCGACAATTCTCTTGTTTGTAAAAACCGATCATCTACAGATTCAAGCTTCAAATATATACCAGCAAATTGCTCATTAATAGAAAGCAGCACATGGTAGGTTTGAGGTGATAAGGTGCCGATACGGGAAAAAAAGTCTAAGGAAAGCTTGTTTCGTATGAATGAGGGGTCTGCATATTCGGCATTGAGATGAAATTCCCGTTCTCCTTTGTAAGCCATTGGTGAAATGAACTTGACCTGAAATGATTTTTTGGGGAATTTACGGGTATGTGAGCCACGATATGCCAGCTTTATTTGATATTCATCTTGATCAATACGAAGTACTGCTGGGATCCATAGTTCTACATGCATGTTTTTGTTTAATTTTTCGAGGTGTTTGGGGATTAAAGTAATGTGTAAATGTTGGATAGAAAGTCTATCATGGAAGTTCATTCTGCCACCTCTTGAAGTTGTATTTTTACATAATATAGTATTAAGATTTCATGCAAAATGTCACTCTATTAGGGAGATGTTTGTTTTCTCTTTTAGCCCTCGCAATACAAATTCCAACTCATAAACTATTAAATAAAGAGAAGAGGTGGAAGAATTGGAGCGGTTAAATAAAGAGGAACTTAAGCATGTCGTGGATTCGATTGAGTCTGAACTTCAAATTTATATGAGTAATAATCCCGGGAAATCGAAATCACATGGTTTTACGACAACGTCCACGACATCATGTACGACAACGTCCACATCAAAGTGTTGTAAAAGAGGGCCTAGAGGGAAGAGAGGGCATAAAGGGAAGAGAGGAGCAACTGGAGCAACTGGAGCAACTGGAGCAGCAGGAGCAGCAGGAGAAGCTGGAGCAACAGGTGCAACAGGAGAAGCTGGAGCAACAGGTGCAACAGGAGAAGCTGGAGCAACAGGAGTAACAGGAGAAGCTGGAGCAACAGGAGTAACAGGAGAAGCTGGAGCAACCGGAGCAACAGGCGAGGCTGGAGGGACAGGGGCAACCGGATCGACAGGATCGACCGGAGCAACCGGGGCAACCGGATCGACAGGATCGACCGGATCGACCGGAGCAACCGGATCGACTGGTGCAACTGGAGCAACTGGAGCAACCGGATCGATTGGTGCAACTGGAGCAACTGGAGCAACCGGATTGACCGGAGCAACCGGAGCAAGCGGAGCAACTGGATCGACCGGATCGATTGGTGCAACTGGAGCAACCGGAGCAACCGGGGCAACTGGATCGACCGGATCGACCGGATCGACCGGAGCAACTGGATCGACCGGATCGACCGGATCGACCGGAGCAACTGGATCGACCGGAGCAAGCGGAGCAACTGGAGCAACCGGATCGACAGGAGCAACCGGAGCAAGCGGAGCAACAGGACCAACCGGACCAACCGGATCGACTGGTGCAACCGGAGTAACCGGATCGACAGGAGCCACCGGATCGACTGGAGCAACCGGGGCAACCGGATCGACTGGAGCAACAGGAGCAACTGGACCGACTGGAGCAACAGGAGCAACTGGACCGACTGGAGCAACTGGAGCAACTCCAACTAATTTTACGAAAGTTCTTAATTTCGGTGGAAATAATGCAGGGTTTCAACGTTTAGCAGGGTCGCCTGGAGCGCTTTCCAATAGGGTACCTTATGTCGATGCTGCGAATGGAAGCGTTGTTGCTTTTTCAGGAGGAATAGATGTAAATAACTTACCTGCTGGAACATATCTTTTCCAAGTATGTTTTGATGTTATTAATAATGCAGCGGCACCGTTAGCAGCTAACATCATATCTACAATTACGCTTACTACTACGGCTACCCTTACTGGAACCTTAGTTTTCTCAATTAGACCTACAGATGTAGGAGCACAGCCCGTGCGTCTATCGAATGGTGCTGCATATGCAGTCACACCAAGTGCTACAGTAACATGGACCAGTAATATAGCTGGTAACCCCGTCACAAGAAACGATGCAATCTCAGTATTCCTAAATATGAACGTTACACAAAATGCCGTTTACTCTGTGTATATTTCATCTGCTGTTTAAATTAGAAAGGACCGTCTTAGGCGGTCCTTTTCTGGTTTAATAACTTATGGTTAACAACTTAATAAGGTAATCTGTGTAGATTGCCTTTTTATGTTGTTAACTACTTAAATTACTTAAATTACTTAAATTACTTAAATTACTTGAATTACTTGAATTACTAACCTGTCGAGCCCCACAGTTAATCGAACAGTTGCCCACATGGTGCGGATTTGAGATAATGCTCATAGTGTAATTAGATGAATAGGAGTGAGAGACGTGGACAAGCAGCAGCAACAAACGAAACAAACTTTAGTTTTTATTGGATCTTACGCCGATGCAAGTAATCCGGGGGTATATACGGCACAATTTGATACAGAAACAGGCAGCTTGGCGCTTACCCATAATGTGACGGGCCTTCAAAATCCAACTTTTCTAGCGGTCGATGCAACAAATTTGCGATTATACGCACTAGGTGAAGGTGTTGGTTCAGAAGGGCAGAAATGTGGAGCAGCCAGTGCTTACACCATCCAGCCAGTAACGGGTGAATTAACACTACTTAATCAAAAAAACACGTTGCCTGCGACAACATGTCACATCCAGCTAGACAACATGAATGAAGTCGTAATGGTTACGAGTTATCACGGTGGTATGGTCGGATTAACACCAATTCTAGCCGATGGTCAGTTAGGGAATTCAGCTGATATTCAGCAGCACCATGGTGCGAGCCTACTTCCCGTACAGGATCGGCCGCGAGCGCATTCCGTTTTCGTTGATCGTGCAAATCGTTACATAGGTGCATGTGATTTAGGCCTTGATAAAATTATCCTGTACAGACTCGATCTCGCCGCTAAATGTCTGATTCCACATGGTGAAGTGTCTGTCTCTCCTGGGTCGGGGCCGCGCCATTTTGCCTTCCACCCATCATACAAGTATGGGTATGTGATTAATGAGCTTGGTTCCACGGTCACAGCATTCCGTTATGATGAAGAACACGGTAAACTAACTGAAATCCAAACGATTCCAACTCTACCAAGTTCCTACGATGGCGAAAATGCTTGCGCTGATATCCATATATCCCCAGACGGACGTTTCCTATATGGATCCAATCGTGGCCATGATAGTATCGTTGTTTATGGGATTAATGAGCAAACTGGAGAACTATCTGTCGTAGAACATGCACCAACTTTAGGGAAGCACCCACGAAACTTTGGGATTTCCCCAGATGGAAGATTCGTCCTGGTAGCTAATAAAGACTCCGACAATATTGTAAGTTTTGTACGGGATGAAGCGACCGGTAAGTTAGTTCCGACAGGTAGCGTACTTGAGATGTCACAGCCAGTATGCATCAAGTTCCTTCCGGTACAATGACTCCATTTACCGAGCGAGTTCTCCAAGTTATTCGATCTATTCCTGAAGGCAAAGTTATGACCTATGGTCAGGTTGCTAGGCAAGCAGGAAGTCCTAGAGCTGCACGGCAAGTTGTGCGAATTTTGCATGCAATGAGTAAGAAGCACAGACTCCCCTGGCATAGAGTACTCAACGTTCGTGGAGAAATTGCGATTCAAGATGGTGAAGGTGCACAGTTGCAGCAGTTTTTGCTAGTATCTGAGGGTATCCATGTTACGGACGAGTTGACAGTATCTCTTGCGGAATATCAAGTTCAATCGGAAGCAGAATGAATGAGCATGATCTAGGCTTCGTCTAGTATACTTTAAAACAAATAAAATGACATTGGTCGTGAAGCACACGCCGTTTTTATCATGGTTACTGAGGAATGGGTCCTTTCAGTTATCGTGATGAGAGCGGCGTGTTGTTTTGTGTCCACTTAAAGAGAGATGGCTAATGAAATTTGAACAAGCATGCGCAGCGTTGTTCTATCGACACTCTCTTGGCTGGAAAATTCTATATCCTCCCTGAAAGCGTTTGCGATACAATGTGAGCATGGAGGTGTACGTTCATGAAAACCATGCTATACAAACTTACGCTGAAGAAGCGCATGTGGGTGTCGTTCGTTCTGCTGATTGCCATCTCGATCGCGGCGACAGGGGGTCTTTCTTATAATATAAGTGCGCGCGTCATTGAGCGGAACACGTTCCAGCTCAGCCAGGATAATCTAAACACTTCTGCACGTGTTCTGGATGAGAAGGCGAAGCAGATTCTCGTATCGGTGTTGAATATTATGATTTCACAGCCGTTTGTCCAGATGTCGAAGGACTCTGCCGCTGGCAAGAAAGATGGCTACTACGGTCACATGACGGCGATGAACTCGGCGTTCACGCAAGCGAAGCTGGCAGAGCCGTCGATCGAATCGATTTTTATTGCGACGCCGATTGGGGAGTTCTATTCTGCCAGTTACTATCGGAATCAAGGCTACTCTTTCTACGATTCGCCTCTGTACGATAAGGCGCAACTAACCAAAGAGCCATTCTGGGTCGAAGGGCATGAAGATCTTCTTTTTCAAGGGAAAGATCGCGTTATTTCGTTAGTCATGAAATCGATTAGTGATAGTCCAAACATGTATTTCGTTGTGAATTTGAACGAGAAGGCGATCCAAGGCATTCTGTCCGACCGGCATACAGAGAAGGAAGATCAGAATTTGTTCCTTGTGAATCGGAATGCTGCAAGCGTGCTATTGAATCAGCCGAATTTACCCAAGAGTTATGACAAAGATTTCCTTGAGAAACATATTGGGACGAGCTTGAGGGGTCATTTCGAGGTAGGGATCACGGAGGAATACGACCTAATTAACTACGCGGCTTTGCAATTCAATCCGGACTGGCTGTTGCTCAGCGTCCAATCGAGATCTGATCTGCTCAAGGATTTGAGCTGGATTCAATGGGCGACCGGCATCATTATGCTCGTCTGCATCATTATGGCGGTACTGGTGTCGAATGTGCTTTCGGCGATTTTGTTGAAGCCGCTGTATCATCTGCAAATGCTGATGAGTAAGGTAGGACGCAATGATCTGTCTGTTCGATTCCAGAGCCACTATCAAGATGAGGTTAGTCAGGTAGGCCATAAATTTAACAGCATGCTGCTGGAAATCAATGAACTCATCGACGAAGTGAAGGACGCTGAACGAGAGAAACGCAAGTCCGAAGCCAAGGCGTTGCAGGCACAGATCTCACCGCATTTTTTATATAACACACTCAATACGATCATTTGGAAAATGGAAACCGGCGAACTGGACAACTCCAAGTCGATGGTCATCGCCTTATCTCAACTCTTCCAATTGGGTCTCAATCAGGGGGAAGAATGGACGACGGTCGAGAAAGAACTACGTCATGTGCGGCAGTATTTGACGATACAACAGCTGTGCTATGAGGAGCTTTTTGACTTTGAAATTGTGGTAAGCAGTGATACCAGCCTAGCGCTGCCCATTATGAAAATCATGCTGCAACCCTTAGTTGAGAACAGTTTGCTTCATGGGTTTAAGCATATGGAATCTGGTGGTAAGATTCGTATCGAACTTACATCCGATAATCAACAGCTGCATATTGCTGTTGAAGATAACGGTTCCGGCATGGATGCAGATAAGCTGCAACTGAGCCTGAATCAACCTAACACAGAGAAGAACGGTTATGCGCTTCGGAATGTCTTCAACCGCTTGCAGCTGTATTATGGCGGCGAGGCAACGATGGTTCTCTCGAGTGAGCCTTTTGAAGTGACAAAGGTGTATATAACGATTCCGATTAAGGGGGATGTCTAGCATGAGTAGGGCTGATATAACACTTTGTGTCATTGATGATATAAGAAGTGTCGTTCGAGGGATCGCTGATTTGATCCAAATCGACACTCATGGTGTGCAAGTAGTAGGGACAGCAGGAAACGGAGAGGACGGCTTGCAAATGGTTTTGGAGCTGAGGCCGGACATCGTACTAACCGATATTCGGATGCCGCGCATGGACGGCTTGGAGATGACCAAAGCGATTACGGCAGTGATGCCCAATTGCAAAGTAATCCTGCTCAGCGGTTATACCGATTTCGAATATGCGCAACAGGCGCTTCGTCTGGGTGCGTTCGATTTTATTGCAAAGCCGTTCCTGAAAACGGCAATTGAAGCGGTTGTGCAGAAAGCGAAAGAACAGATTGAGCTGGATCGTGTCCATTTTGCTAAACAAAGCGAAATGGAACGCCAAATTAAGGAAAGCATGCCGCTGCTGCGCCAAGAATATTTGCATCTGTTGCTGCGTTACAACGCCAATGAAGCCAGACTGAAGGAGCGTTGGGACTATTTGAAGCTCGATCTAAATCGGGAGCGCCTCGTCATTATGTGCATTGAAATCGATGGCTTTGCGAAGCAAGTGGATACCCATGGCATTCATGACGTGGAACTGGCCCGTTTCGCAGTCAAAAACATCCTCGAAGAAACACTCGCTTCGGCCACGAAATCCATTGTATTCCGGGAGCAATTGAGCGGCTTTATTTGTTTGCTAAATGTACCAACTCATTTAGAAATCGTTACGCTGGCTGAACAGTGTCGCGAGCATATGCTGAACTACTCACGCTACACGATCTCGATCGGTGTCGGACTTGAGGCCAGAACGATTCACGAGCTGCCCCAATCTTATCAGCAAGCAACGGAAGCCTTGTCCCACAATTTCTATTCAGGCGGGAATAGTGTTTTCTTCTATGAAGACATACAACATCATGCTGCTGCACGTTCTAGACATAGTGCCGAGCAAGAAAAAGAGTTGTTCAATTACTTGCGTATGGGCAATAAAGAGAGAGCACTGCCTCTTCTTCAGAGCATTGTACATAGCTATTCGGGGGTACAACCTAGCAATGTGATGAATGTGTGCCATGAGCTAGGGCTGCTTATGCATCGCATTTTCGCTGAGAAGATTACGATGCCAAGCGGGATGGACGAGCTGACAACGAAGCTGGATCTTCTAAAAAAGGGAGAGCGCTTGACGCTGCGTGAGTTAAATGAATTACTCGATCAATTGGTTTCAGCAGGTTGCGACGCTTTGCAGAAGCAGCGTGAGCTGGAAGCGGATTCGGTCATCGCCCAGGCGATTCACTATATGAGAGAGAATTTGGACAAGAATGTAACGGTCACTGATTTAGCGAAGCATGTGTATTTGAGCGGCAGTTATTTTGCGAATCTGTTCAAAAAGGTGACAGGGACGACGCTCATCAATTACATGAACGGACTACGAATCGAGAAGGCGAAGGAGATGCTCCTGGATGATAAGCAGGTGCAAGAAGTTGCGATTCATCTGGGATACGAGGATCGTTCCTACTTCACAGACGTGTTCAAGCGACATGTCGGGATGACACCGACGGAGTTCAAGCAAGGCTATAAACCGTCCTAATACAATCATATTTTCCTAGTGAATAGTGGTTTTACCCTCCTCACAGCTAGAGTGAATTCGCTTACACTTTAGAAGTAAACACATGGGAAAAGAAAAGGGAGGCCAACCATTTATGCGTAAGAAACCGTTTCATCTCGCTGCATCCGCAGCTCTGCTAGTCACCTTATCTGCTTGCGGGAGCAGCCATACAGCGGATACATCTGCAAGCCCTGCAGCAACAGCTGCAGCAACAGCAGCGGCAAGTTCCGCAGCGCCAGCAGCAGCAGCAGCCGGCCCCAAAACAAAGCTAACTTACTGGACGAACGACCGTGGTGCATCGGATCATATCAAAGCGGAGATCGCGAAGTATAATGCCGAGAATAAGGACAATATCGAAGTAGAAGTCACGATCATGGCTGACAACTATGAGCAATCTTTGGATGTTGCTTTCGCTAGTAATCAAGCACCGGACATTATTAAGACATCAGGCTCTAATTTTGCCCCGTTCATCAAGAAAGGCTACTTAGAACCATTAGATACCTACATGACCCCTGAATTCAAAAACCGTTTCAAGAACCTCATCATCGACGACGGGAACCGTGTGGATAATAAAATTTACTCTTTACCGAACTATGGTATCACTTGGCGCCTTATCTATAACGTCGATCTTTTCCAAAAAGCGGGTATTACTGCACCGCCGAAAACGATCAATGAATTGGTCGAGACAGCCAAGAAGCTTACCGTTGCTGGGAAGGATATTGGTGCGTATGGCTTCGCAGGTAACTTCAAAAATAACGGCGGCTTTGGCCGGTCCGCTTCACCGATTGTCGCGCTGAGCACAGGGATCCTGGATGGCTATAACTTCAAAACAGGCAAGTTCGACTTCGCCAGTCAAATTCCAATGCTCGAGGCTCTGCGCAAAATGAAGCAGGATGGCAGTATGATTCCTGGTTTTGAACTACTTGATATCGACCCGCTCCGTGCACAATTTGCGGAAGGTAAAATCGGCATGTACATCAACCATGCGAGTGAGCCAGGTGTATACAAGAACCAATTCCCTGCCAAAATCAAATGGAGTGCGGCCCCGCTTCCTACGGTAGATGGCACAATCAATGGCGCTTCGCCATTCTCAAATGCGACGGTATGGCTCGCGATGAGTGCGAAATCGGCGAACAAAGCGAAGGCGTGGAAATTCATCGAAACGATGTACGGTCCAGAAGTGTTGAAAACATACCAAGAGGATAGTGTAGGGATCTCCGCTGTACCAGATGTGCTGGCTGTTGCGAAGAAACCAGGATTCGCGAATATGGACTTGTTCCTACCTAACAAATATGACGCCTTGTTCCCAGTTGTCCCAGCAGTGACGCCAGAAGGTAAAAATTTGGGCGATGAAGCCTTGCGATACATCCTAGAGGGCGGTGATGTGAATAAAATAACGACAGATTTGTCTACACGCTATAACGCCGCTTTGGATAAAGCTAGGCAAACAGGTACGACCAAGAATCAACCCATGCCTGACTTTGATGCCAAAAATCTGCAAGGCAGTTTAGTTAAATAAGATCACGCTAGGAGAGGAAGCTATCCGCCTAAAACCGTGTGTTTGAAGCGGGTAGCTCTTTTTCTCAAGTAGAAAGGAGCCTTGCATTGATGAAACGTAAGCATGCGCTTGCCCCTTATATCCTTACATTTCCGAGTCTTTTTCTGACCTTGGTGCTTAGCATTTACCCGTTAGGGTGGGCCATGCGCTATATGTTTTACAGCTATCCTGGCTATGGGGCTAAGACATTCAATGGCTTAGATAATTTCAGAAGACTCTATGAGGATGAGACTTATTGGCAATCTGTTATCAATACCTTGGTGTATGCTGGGGGCAAAATCATTCTAACCTTACCCATCGCCTTAGTGCTCGCCGTGATACTTAATGGGGCTTTGCGTGGACGACATCTGTTTCGTGCAATTTATTTTCTACCAACGGTCATTAGTACAGCTGTCATGTCTGTCGTCTTCTACGTTATTTTCAATTCGTATAATGGGATTCTCAATCAATATCTTGTGAAATACGGTATTATCCATTCGAATATCGATTGGCTGGGAACGAAGTTCGCCATGCTCACGATGATTATCATCGCCGTTTGGGGTGCCATCGGGAATTATATGCTACTGTTCCTCGCCGGATTGCAAAATATACCGCAGGACGTCTACGAAAGTGCCGCTATTGACGGGGCAAATGGTTGGAAGAAATTTATTTACATCACTGTCCCTATGTTAGGCCCCGTGCTGCAAATGATCGTACTACTCGCCATAACAGCAGCCTTAAAAGGCTATGAGAGCATTATGGTGTTGACCGAAGGCGGGCCCATTGGCAAAACAGAAGTCATGTATCTTTACGTGTATAAGCTCTTCTTCCCCGTATCGTCGGCCGGCGGTGCTGTTCAGCAGCAAATCGGTTACGGGAGTGCAGTTGGTTTCGTATCCGCGCTGATTGTAGGCGTTGTAACGTTAGGTTACTTCTACTTATCTAAACGCTTGAATCAAATTAACGAATAGGAGGAGAGGTAGTCATGCAGACGGTTCCATCTCGTATAACGAATAGCTCAACAGCATCGGTAGCCTCCTATGTCTCGCTATTCATTGCGAAGCTGGCGGGTAAGCTCATTCTATGGGTATTCCTGCTTCTGATTGTAGTGTTCACCTTATTTCCGGTCATCATGGCTGTGCTCGGTTCTTTCAAAACGAATGCGGAAGTAACCACAGGCGCCACATTCTGGCCATCCGTCTGGCAGTTCTCCAATTACATGAAAGCTTGGAAGGGTGCGAATTTCGCTCATTTTACGATGAATAGCTTATTCGTTAGTATTGCAACCACAATAGGTAGTCTACTTGTAGCTTCGTTAGCTGCTTATGCCGTGGATCGACAGGAGTTTACGGGGAAAAAAGTCTACGTAGCGCTGCTCGCGTCCACGATGTTCATCTCGATCGGCGCAGTTGTCCTGCGCCCGCAATTCGAATTGATGGTGCATTTGAATCTGCACAAGTCCTTATGGGGCGTTGTGATCATTCTGATCAGTGGTCATGCAGCTACCTTCTTTACGCTGATTGGTTTCTTCAAAGGGATCCCGAGAGATCTAGATGAAGCAGCGAAGATTGACGGCTGCAGTGTTTATGGCATTTACTGGCGGATTATCCTGCCACTACTGGCGCCTGGGCTAGGCGTTGCGGGGTTATTCGTTTTCCGCAATGCGTGGAACGAATATATACTTCCTTTGGTGTTCACGATGACGAAGCCAGCACTTCAAACGCTGACCGTAGGGTTAGCCAGCCTGCGTTATGGCACCTCGGCCGCTGCAGAGACGCACATTATGCTTGCTGGCGCGTGTATGTCCATTTTGCCAATACTCGTCGTGTATATCCTTGCGAACAAATCGTTTATCAGCGTCACAGCAGGTTCGGTTAAAGGATAGTTCTTGCGGAAAAGGAGAACGTGATGAAATTTTATGTGACCAATGCGGAGCTGCGTGAAGCGGCTGGGACGTTTATATCATTTTTTCCTCTACGTGTGGAACCCATTGTGGAGAAAGCTGAGCATGCCTGTGAGGGTGAGTTTAAGCTTCCTTATACCATGGCGGCCGAGGCGTGGATCGATCATGGTGTTCAGCCTGATTGGCTGTATAATCCTACAGAAGACTTGGAATATACATGGATTCTCAATCGGCACTGGCATCTGCGCGACTTGGGGATTGCTTACTTGCTCACAAATGATGAGCGGTATGTGGAAACGTATAAGCGGCATATCACGGGTTGGATCGAGCAAAATCCAATGTCAACCTCGCTCACTTACGAGTACATAGTGTATTTCCAGCGACCTGGTCCGTGGAGGTTGCTTGAAGTGGGATTGCGTGTGCAATCCTGGGTTTGGAGTTATATGATGATGAGCCATAGTGCATTGCTAGATGGTGATTTTGAAAAGAGGTGGCGCGACAGCCTAGCTGAGCAGGCTACGTTCCTGTCGAGGTATCTTGGAGAAACCTCGATCAATCATGCGACCATGCACATGCAAGGGTTGTTCATGGTCGGTACGTTTCTCGCCGATCGTGCGGAGGCGCCGTATTGGCGCCAGCTTGCGCGCGAGCGGCTTATGCTTTGTCTGCACGATCAGATTCGTGCGGATGGGATTCAAAATGAGCTGACACCGCATTATCATACGGCAAGCTTAGATATGTTTGGAACGCCGTTTCTTCTGGCGAAACAGACGGGCCGACCTTTTCCTAACAGCTATTTAGAAAAGCTGAAATCGATGGTGGCCTTTAGCGTAGCGACAATTCGGCCAGATGGCAAGGCAGTTGCGTTATCTGATTCGGATAGCGGAGATCAGGTAAGAGAGAAAATCGGCATCATAGGCGCGATTTGCGAAGATGAAGCGATCTGTCTGCAAGGCGAGATCAGTGAGGAAATGCTCTGGTTGTTAGGATGCGAGAAGTTTGCCTATTGGCTGGAGCGGATGGGAGGAGCGGTGGAGGAAATTCCATCAACCGCTGCCTTCCCAGATTCGGGTTATTATGTGTTGCAAGATGCGCAGCAGTATGTGTTCTTTGATGCAGCGCCACTAGGCGGGGCACATGGTCATGCGGATGCGCTGCATGTTGAATGGATGCATAGGGGGCGTTTGATATTTGGAGATTCAGGCCGATACACGTACCAAGAAGGCGAGTGGCGGCGGTATTTCAAAGGAACTTCGGCGCATAACACGATTACGGTTGATGGGCTCGATCAGACGCCGTACATCTCGACGCAGCAATGGGGAGAGCCGGAAGCGACGGTTACGGTTCATCGCTGGGTGTCTTGCGATACGTATGATTTCATTGATGCTTCGCATCAAGGCTATACGCGATTGAGCGAGCCAGTTATTCATCGGAGATGGCTACTGATGGGGAAAGAGTTGCCGTTCCTCCTTATTGTGGATGGATTGGATGGTGTAGGCACGCATGATATTCAGCAGTTGTTCCATTTATCCGATGATGCTAGGGTGATGGTTTGCGGTCATCGGGGCGATGAGGTTTTAGAAGCTGAGATTTCATACAAAGAGGAGCTTGGAAAGACATCGGGTTCACGGATGTATTGGGCGGGCAGTGCAGGGGCTAACGCGTCTATTGCTACGACAGAAGGTTGGAGATCTGATCATTATGGCACGAAGCAAGCGATCCCCGTGCTAGCGTACCATCAATCTTTTACACAAGGAGCGGTTATCGCTACGTAATGTTTGCCTGATGGTGATACGAATGAACGTAAGGCGAAGAGGTTGGGGCTTTTGAAAGTGAAAGAGGTGGAAGGTAGTGTGGAAATTCAGTTCATTCAATCCGGCGAAGGTCAGGTGGCGATCAGGGTGGATCAACAAGGTGTTTCCATAGATAGGAGATGAGTATTAAGCGGATGCAAATGAGAGGAGGGGATTAATAGGAATAATGATTGTAAGCGCTTTCTATATTGTTGGAGTACTCATTTGAAGGAGGATATTAGATGCGAATACCGTGGGGTTTAAGCAAAATGAATGTCAGGATCGTCTTGTTGTTGTTCACTTCGTTCGTGATAAGTACACTGTTTGCAGTTTCAAACATCGCACATGCGGATACGAGTCGGGAGCAGGTTTCATTGAATGGGGTGTGGGACTTTTACCCGAATGGCGGAGCAACCCGCTACGATATTACGGTCCCTTCCTATTGGGATACATCTGCTGGCTTTGGGTACCCAACATCATGGAATACACTGAATTATGGGGTGTATAAAAGGAATTTCACGGTGCCCACATCAATGACAGGGAAGGAAATCTTCCTAGACCTCGAGAATATCGGCCCGCTGTCCAAAGTATTCGTTAACGGCACACAACTAGCGACAGAAACAGACGGTTACTTGATGACGAGACTGCCGTATAAGTTGGATATTACACCTCTGGCTATTGTTGGGGGGACGAATACATTAGAAGTACGTGTGTGGGGTTACTATGCGCTGCCAGCCGATGCGAAGGATGCAGGTGGAAAATCTCTATATCCCATTGGCGTGGACAATCAGAGTTGGGGGCAAGGTCGCGGGATCAACGATGACGTAGCGTTAGTGGCGTATCCCAAAGTATTTGTTTCAGATACATTCGTCATCACCGATTTGAAGAATAACACGTCACCTTCCGACGACGAAATAACGGTGAAAACGACGGTGACGAACGCGACAGCGATCAGCCAAACGGTCACAATCACAAATAGCGCTCAGCTCGTTGGCGGTAGTACAGAGAAAACGTTCTCTGACCAAACGGTGACGGTGGCAGCCAATAGTTCCCAAACGGTGACATGGACCTCTGTACCTTGGACGAATGCGAAATATTGGTGGACGCACGACCCTAAGCTGTACAATTTGAACACGAGTCTTACTCAAAGTGCGATCACGATCGACAGCTTGGCAACGCGATTTGGTTTTAGACAATTTGCCGTAAACACGAATTACTATCAGCTCAATGGTATCAAAACGAATCTCCGCGGAGATGCGCTGCAGTTCAACTGGGCAACGGGTAGTGGGCATGGCGCAGCATATAGCTCATCGCAATCATATGCGAATGCGAGCATTGCCGAGGTTAAACTAACCATGGATGAATGGAAAACCACCTACAATGTTGCGCGAACGCACATTCACGGAGGGATCAAGCAAGTATACGACTATGCGGATGAAATCGGCTTACTTCTCATTGATGAGACGCCTTACTGGCAGTATCACAGTGTGCATAGTTATACAACTGATGCAATGGATCACATTACGAAATGGGTTAAACAATGGGTGAATGCGAGGAAGAATCATGCAAGTATTGTGATCTGGAGCGGAGGTAATGAAAATTGGAGTTCAACGAGCAACAATACGACAATTTTGCATCCAACCATTGAAGCAGCGATTAAATCAATTGATACTACAAAACCAATTATTCAGGATGATTTTACAACGACTGATCAAGAGAATCATCACTATACGGGCGGTTACCAAATAGGCTGGTTGAACAATAGCACGATGTATGGACTGTACACGAACAATAGTACGAAGCCGAAAGGCGAGGGGGAAGCCTATACACCTTCGGGTGGATGGCCGACACTCAATGCCAATGGTACATATAATTCAACGTTGGCCAAGGATATGTTGAACGATAATCTCGTTTCACAGGCGGTTTGGCATCGTGCGGCAGATCGGATGACCAGAGCAATGCGGTATGCAGGCTTTGCGGATATTCGCTATTATGCGAATTGGATCTATGCTTATGAAGTGACGGAGGATACCTTGTATCCGACGTGGTCAGATATGACGGAACCCGGTTTGAAACCGGTAGCGATAAGTCGACCTGTTTTTAACGCGTATGATCCAGCGAAACCAGCCTTTATCAAATCAGACTCGTATGAGTACACACAAGATACGTATTCGCCGGTTGCTGCTTTTGACAAGGATGGAGATAAGAATAATTTAATAGGTGTTGCACCTATCGTATTTACGGGCGGTACGGCAACGAATCGGACCATTATTGTCTATAACGATGAACAGCGGGACGGAACGAGCGTGGATGTGATTTGGGAAGCGGGATATTTGAATCCCGTGAATGGCACTTACACGAGTTTCCAAACGGGTACATTGAATGTCTCGGTGCCGTATGGCAACAAAGTGGAGCAAGCGATTTCGTTTACGCCGCCTACAGGTGTTTCAGCGCAATGGCTGCAATTGAAATTAACGGCGAAGAAGGGCACGATCACGAAGTTCCAAGAAACGAATCGGCTTGGCGCATTGGGGAGCATCCCAGCTGCGAAGATGGATGTACCAGCTAGCATCAACGTTGGTGTTAAGAATGTGACGAACAGTTCACAAAAGCACAAATTGAAGATCGTCAATAAAGGCGGCGGTTTAAGCACGAATTGGACGGTTAGTGGTCAAGGCGATTGGCTAGAACTTTCCCAATCCTCTGGAAATTTGCGAGGGGAGCGGGAGATCTATTTTACGATTAATACGTTCGGTTTGGCGCCGAATTCAAGTTACTCGAAGACTTTAACGTTCAGTGAAGCAGGCGGTACATCGGATACGGTTACGATTAGTTTTCAAACAGATAGTAATCCGGGCACGACAAGCTCCAGTTCGGTCACACTTCTGAGTGATGATTTCGAATCTGGCGCAGCAGCAGGGTGGTCGACAACGGGCGGAATGTGGGGCGTCATCACAGATGGAACGAAGGTATACACCCAGTCGAATACCGCGGTGGGTGGAGCTACTGCTTTTATTGGTGACAGTACGTGGCAGCATTACAGCGTCTCAGCGAGGCTCAAAGCGGATGCCTTCGATGCAGGGAATTACGCGGGGATTGGAGTTGTTGCACGGTATGTGGATAGTAGTAATTATTACGCATTCATGTACTACAAGCTGACGAATACGCTGAAAATCACGAAGCTGGCTGCCGGAGTCGCAAGTGATGTTGTGACGATGCCTTATACACTTAGCACAGGCACTTGGTATGACTTCAAAGCTGTTGTTAACGGGTCCACACTGGAGTTGTGGGTGAATGGGACGAAGCAGTTGACGGGGACGGATACAACGATTCCTTCAGGCAAAATCGGCATGTACGCTCATCGGGCAAATGCCAAGTTTGATAATGTGAGCGTGGCGCCTATTTTCGGTGATGATTATGAGTCAGGATCAGCCTCAAGCTGGGCAACAACTGGAGGCACATGGAGCGTTGTGACGGATGGTACGAAGGTATTTAACCAGTCGAACAATGCGGCTGCTAGTATCAATGCGTATTCCGGACTGAGTACTTGGCAGAATTATTCGGTTGCCGCAAAAGTCAAAGCTGACAGCTTCGATGCCGGCAATCTAGCTGGACTTGGTCTTATCGCACGACGTGTGGATGCGAACAATTACTATATATTTATGTACTATAAGTCCACGAATAGTCTGAAGATCCTCAAAGTCGTCGGCGGTACGCCTACCGACCTCGTCACCGTGCCATTCACATTCACCACGGGGACCTGGTATGACTTCAAAGCTGTAGTGAATGGCAGCACGCTAGAATTCTGGGTGAACGGAACGAAACTGCTGACAACGACGGATACGAGTTTCACCTCGGGGCAAATTGGTCTTTATTCGCATCGGGCGAGCAGCAAATTTGATAATGTGAATATGTACTAGTCGTAACTAGGAGAGGCCTCTTCTACCTTTATAGGGTAGGAGGGGCTCTTTTTTCGCCCAAAAATCTGAAAACAGCACGCAAAGAGTTACAAAGTTTCCAAACCGAGAATAGACTACTGTAATACAAGGCCATACGGACAGGAGGCATGTTATGAGTGACAGAACCCTTTATCTCTTCGATGGCATCAATAAGACCTCTGTAAAACTGATTGTTGAGCAAATTATGAAACTTAATCAATGGGATGACGACAAAGATAAGAAGGAAAAGGATTATAAACGCCTGCCGATCGACCTGATCATAAATAGTAACGGAGGCAGTGTATACGATGGTTTTGGTCTAATTAATGTGATGGAGAATAGTAAAACCCCCATTCACACCTATGTATACGGCCTAGCGGCAAGTATGAGTCTGCTGATCGCAGTTAGTGGGCATAAAAGGCACGCAGGCAGATTAAGTACATTTATGTACCACTCCGTTTCTACACATATTGATGGTCATTTGGAGCATTTAAAGAATCGCGTGGATGAAACGCAACGGTTGCAGAACATCTATGATGAATGTATGTTGTCCCGAACGAACCTGCAAGCAGATGAGCTGGATCGTGTGAAGGAGCATCAACGGAACTGGTACATGAGTCCAGAAGAGGCATTAACTTATGGCATCATTGATAGTATCGTATAGGAAAAGTGGGAGAGAAGCCCAAGGGATTCTCTTTTTTCTTTGTTTTTTCTGGGCATTTGGTGTTTAATTGAGAGAAAGAGACAAGGGGCGGCAACTGCTGTTTCCGAAAGTAAAGGAGAACCTACTGTGTACAAAATTGTATTTTTTGATATTGATGGTACATTAATTAATGAGGACAAGCAGGTGCCAGCAAGCACCGTTAAAGCGATTCACCAACTGAAAGAGAGCGGAATTGAACCCGTTATTGCAACTGGACGAGCACCGTATTTCATCAAACCATTGGCTGAGCTGCTAGGTATTGATTCTTATGTATGCTTGAATGGTGGCTATGCCGTTTACAAAGGAGAACCTCTGTATCACCGTGTCATCGCCAAGAGCGCAATCGAGGCTTTAGTAGAGCTAGCGGCTACTCACCAACATTCGCTTGTATTTGAGGGGCAGCACACATTTGCGACAGATGCGCAAGATCACCCTTTTGTACATAGTTCTGTATCCTCTTTGAAAGTTGATTTGCCAAGTTATGATCCGCATTTCTGGAAATCCAATGATATTTATCAAATTTTCCTGCACTGTGAAGCCCAAGATGAACATTTGTATGAAGGGCTGAATTCGGAGTTTAAGCTGATCCGTTGGCACGAACATGCGATGGATGTCCTGCCAGCTGGCGGGTCCAAGGCGCAAGGCATTGCCGCGATGCTAGAATTGATTGGATTGAAACCTGAAGATGCGGTAGCATTCGGTGACGGTCTGAATGATATGGAAATGCTTTCTTATGTCGGCTTCGGCATCGCAATGGGGAATTCGCATAAGGATTTACTGCCATACGCTGATCATGTGACGACTCATGTAGATGAAGAAGGCGTACGGAACGGCCTTGTTACAGCAGGACTACTTTAAGACAGAACGCTAATAAATAGGGTGAATAGGATGAAAATTGCTTTTTTTGATTCAGGTCTAGGTGGAATCACAGTTCTGAACGAAGCCATGAAGCGCATGCCTCGGGAAGATTTTGTCTATTTGGCAGATACCGCACATGTTCCCTATGGGGTGAAATCGAAAGCTGAGGTTCTAGGCTTCGTCAAGCAATCCGTCGATACCATTATACAAGAAGATATTAAGGCGCTTGTCATCGCCTGTAATACAGCAACGAGTATTGCGATTACGGAGTTGCGGAGAATTCATCCCATCCCCATTATTGGGATGGAACCCGCGGTGAAGCCAGCGGTAGAGATGAATCGTTCATCAGGCAAAAGAGTGCTCGTATTCGCCACGCAGCTTACACTTCAAGAGGCGAAATACAGAGAGCTCGTATCCCGTATTGATGATATGGGGATGGTGGATTCTGTACCACTTCCGGAGTTGGTCCAATTTTGTGAAAATCTACTGTTGGATGGTCCGCAAATTGTCGATTATTTTAGGACCAAATTAGCTCCATTTGATCTAAGCGCATTCGGTACGGTAGTCCTCGGTTGTACACATTATCCTTTTTATCGCGGGATTTTAACTCAAATCTTACCGGACCATATTCAAATTGTTGATGGAAGCAAAGGGACTGTCAATCACTTGATGCAAGTGTTGCAGGACAGCGATCAGCTGCAAGGTACGGGGAATGGACAGGTGAAATGGATGTGCTCCAGCTTAGATGACACCTACATACAGAAGATGGCAAAGGCGCTTGCCTTCCTGCAAGCCATCTAAATAAGAAAGCAGTTCATAACTAGCGTCACTAGTTACGAACTGCTTTTCTTCATGTCGTGTATTAGATACGGATCTCGAGCAACTCGTAGCTTATAATGCCCATAGGTGCGTTCACCGTAATGACATCGCCTACCGACTTATTCATGAGGGAGATGCCGAGTGGACTTTCATACGAAATTTTATTTTCGTTGACATCCGCTTCTTGCGTACCAACGATTTTGTACTCGATTTTCTCAGCAAATTCAACATCATTCAATACAACCGTGGAACCAACTTGCACTGTGGATGTGCTCGTATTCGTTACTACTTTGGCCTTCTTGAGCATTCGTTCGATTGTAAGAACGCGTGTTTCCATAAAAGACTGGTCATTCTTGGCAGAATGATATTCACTGTTTTCCTTCAGATCGCCGTATGAAATCGCTAATTTAATACGTTCTGCTAATTCTCTGCGCTTCACAGTTTTCAAATCTTCAAGTTCTAGCTCTAAACTGCGTAAACCCTCAGGGGTCAAAATGATTTCATCATTGGACAAAGTCTAGCACCTCGTTTCATTCGATAATAGCTATACTACTAAAGTCCTTGAGACAAGTAAAGTAATCGGCTCCAGGAATTTGTGATGACGAATTGACGGCTGAAGATTCCTCCCGCATTTTTATAATATTACCAAATAAAGGTGAGAATACCTTTAAATTAATAGACAATGATTTCTCCAGCTACTATACTAACATAGCGTGGAGTGATTTCTGCGCAATTCGTCGTACATGCAATGGAAATTTTTTTTGCACAGGATTGTAATGTCCAGCATACAAAATGGGAAAGTGTGACAACTTCATGAGGGTAAACAGAAGAGTAATTTATATCACTTTTATTATTGTAATTCTGTTATTGATTACGAACAATAGCTCCTATTATTGGTATGCGAAATCCCTGTTAACACAGGCTATGTCTGAACAGATGGCAACGACAGCGAATCAAATCCGAACATCGATTGAGCAATCGGAAGCGGGAGCATTCTTTGTTGAGGATCTGATTGGGGAACAATTGCGATCTGCAGCGATATTTGCCAAAGGCAAACTGGATCCAGACATCGAGAAGGTGACGAATGCACAGCTAAGCACACTTGCTGTGGAAGCAGGTGTCGATGGATTTTCGCTCATGAAGCGAAGTGGCATCGGCGATGATATCATGGTTGGTAAATCCTCTGATCCCAATGAACTTACGCTCACAAGCACAATTACGTTCGGGTATTGGTTTACCGCTTTTGACCAACTGATGAAAAATCACAATGTTACGATACCCGAAGGGCAAAAACTTCCTAACTTTTGGGCGGGAATTTATGAAGTGCCGGCTTCGGGCACGAGCGATGTTAGTAAATTTGGCTATTATCATGATGGGGAAACGAATTATATTATTTGTGTGTTTGTTAATGCAGATAAAATTCAGAAGTTCAAGGATATTATAGGTGCGGATACGATTGTCAAAAAAACGCTGGCATCCAATCCCGATATTCTAGAAATTTCCGGATTAAACGGGATCACATTCGGTACGAAGCCGAAGGAATATACGAGACCAAATGGCATAAAGTATATTTCCATTTACGATCGTCCTGTATTATTCGGTACGCATAATATCACCCACGAGAATGATAATGCGAATTTCAAAAGGGCGATTCAGGACAAGCAACCCGTAAGTGCCGTTGAAAGCTACGAGGGCAGTCCAATTTTAAAGACATTTGTGTATGTGCCGATTAAGGAGCGAAAAACAGAAGTTCAGCGAGAAATTCCCTATGTGATCACGATTGTTTCGGACTACAAATCCATTCAGAAAACATTGAATGACCAACTTATTCGGGTCGCACTAATCATTGTCCTGTTTACCGTATTCAGTTGTATTCTGGTCTTGCTAGTATTCCGGTTCATTTCAAAATCGCGTGAAACAGCTGTTCAGTCCACACAAGAGATGTATATTCAAAATGTAGACCTCATGTTTGCAACAATTCGTAGTCAACGGCATGATTTTCTGAATCATGTTCAAACTTTGTATGCATTATTGACCAACGGGGAAAAAGATGACCAATTACGCTACATGGAAGAATTGATCGAGGAAATTAATAGTGTCA
The DNA here is from genome assembly GCF_059691955.1 of Paenibacillus sp. J22FR83. Classification (NCBI taxonomy): domain Bacteria; kingdom Bacillati; phylum Bacillota; class Bacilli; order Caryophanales; family Paenibacillaceae; genus Paenibacillus; species Paenibacillus sp. J22FR83. Next base: position 16,149 of record NZ_JCAUAM010000021.1, on the reverse strand, counting down.
ATGATATTATTCGAATTGGTCAACCCGCGATTGCTGCATTGATTCAATCGAAGATCACGCTGGCGATGCGAACCAAAGTGTCTTTTACCTATGAATTTATTGGTTTGGATGGGTTATCCCTCGGCGTGAAATCCGTTGATCTCGTAAAAATTATCGGTAATCTCATTGATAATGCCTTCGATGAAGCGAACAAATTCCCAGTTGACGAGCGAGAAGTTTCTGTGAAAGGCTGGAAGGAATCGAACAATGTGAAGATTTCCGTGAAGAATCGAGTGAATCCATCTTTTAAATTAGAAAATGAGAAGGATTTGTTCGCAATCGGTTATAGCACCAAGTTAGAAGGTGGTCATCAAGGTCTTGGGCTACCGGTAGTGAAGGAACGTGTTGAGTATTATCGTGGAACGATTGAAGTTAAACTGGAGGAAGGCTTTATTTGCTTTGAGCTATCAATTCCGATGCAGTAGTTACGAAAAAATCGCTATTTGGTCACCCAAATTAGCGATTTTTTTCGTTCTTATGATGTTAGTGAATAAGGCAGATAGGGCAACACATAATTCCAAAACGGAAGTATAAGAGTGATAACGAGCAAAATCCAACGAAATACGGTTTCACTTGCGGAGCCAGTGTCGATGGCAATCCATTTGGGAAGCAGTCGGATTCGGATTGGAACAGGCCAGAAAAGCTGGACGCCACGATCATTCAGAAGGTCGATGATAGGATGTGAAGCATACGATAGGATGAACACCCAGAAATATAAGGGCGGCAGATGTAAGCTAATCATCGCAAGCAGCGCCATGAATAGCAATGAGTGCGTCAATGTTCGATGTTTGATTTTCAAAACGTGAAGCAAAGCAGATAAAGGAAAGAGAACCTTCGCCATGGTCGAACCTGGCTTGTCAACGTCGGCTAGGGTGCCTGCCAAGCATCCAAGTAAGAGAGAACCTGCGGCCTCCCATGTGAAGAAGGAGATGTCGCCTTGAATGAGTACGATTTCGGCTGCAATCATTCCAGCGACACTGTGAGTTTTTTGTAGCATAATAAGCGCCTTCCTATCTGTAAGTTCATATAACTTTATACTATTCGATTTATACATGGAAATTAAGGGGATCGCAATACAAAAGTAATATCGTCTGAATCCACCTATATAAATGTCCGAATACACCTTATAAATGGGGTGGTGGATATTCTACAATTAGTCGTACAGATGCAAGATTTAGGTAACACATCTCACACGACTGACCGTGTATCTAGGAGGAGAATTCATGAGTACCATTCGAATTTCAACTTTATTTTGTGAGAATCAAGAGAACCCAGTTGGCTTAGACACCGCTCAACCTCGCTTTACTTGGCAACTCGAAGCAGACGATAACGCTTCTTTGCAATCCGCCTATCAGATTCAAGTGAGCTTGCATCCTAGCCAATTTGAGGCAGGGAGCTTGGTTTGGGATACGACTCGTATCGCTTCGGATCAATCTGTACTTGTTGCTTATGCTGGGCCAGAATTACAGCCTCGGACGCGATATTACTACCGCGTAATGGTTTGGAATCAATCTGGTTTGGCCTCGTCGTGGAGTGAAATCGCTTACTGGGAAATGGGGCAGCTTCGAACATCGGATTGGCAAGCGCAATGGATAACACCTGATCCTCAACATATAGATCCAGATGCAGTAGAAGCCTACTATCTTCGGAAAAATTTCCAAGTAAGCGGGCAAATCCGTAAGGCGACGATATATGCGACAAGTCACGGTGTTTATGAGCTTGTACTTGATGGCAGCAGAGTCGGGGATTGGGAGTTAACGCCAGGATGGACCAGCTACAAGCAGCGTTTGCAGGTTCAAGCTTACGATGTTACGAGCAGTTTGAACACAGGGGCTGAGCATACCATTGGTGCAGTGTTGGCGAATGGTTGGTACAAAGGCAACCTAGGTTGGGGTCATCAGCAGAATGTGTATGGAAGCGTAAGGGCATTGCTCCTGCAAATGCATATTGTCTATGAAGATGGTACGGAAGAGATCGTCATCAGTGATTCCTCCTGGCGAGCTTCACTAGGACCGGTTCGCATGTCAGAAATCTATCATGGTGAAATCTACGATGCGGAGTTAGAACTTACGGGTTGGAGTCTGCCGAGTTATGATGATCAAGATTGGATTTCAAGTGTTGAACTGGGCTATGGCAAGGAAACATTAGTTATGCAAGAGAATGAACCGTCGCGGATAACGGAACAGCTGAAGCCTGTTGCTGTCATTGCAACACCGTCAGGGGAAACGGTTATTGATTTTGGTCAAAATATGGTCGGAAAAGTACAGATGCAAGTAACACTGCCTGCGGGTACACGCATTGAACTGCTGCATGCCGAAGTGCTTGATGCACAAGGAAATTTCTATATTGGTAATTTGCGGTCAGCGAAGCAGTCGGTTACTTATGTATGTAGTGGACGTGGTGAAGAGACATATGCACCGCATTTCACTTTCCAAGGTTTCCGGTACGTTAAAGTATTGGGATGGCCACAGGAGGTGGCATTCGATGCATCGTGTTTCATAGGTCAGGTTATCCACACGGATATGGCAGCGAAAGGGACGTTCGAATGTTCACATGCACTTCTGAATCAATTGCAGCGCAATATCGTGTGGGGGCAGAGGGGGAATTTCCTCGATGTGCCAACGGATTGCCCGCAGCGTGATGAGCGACTCGGCTGGACAGGGGATGCGCAGGTGTTCATTCGCACAGCAGCCTTTAACTATGATGTGGCACTCTTTTTCAGTAAATGGCTGCGAGATTTGAAAGCGGATCAACGCGCAGATGGCGGTGTTCCGTTCGTGATCCCGCATGTGCTGAAAGACAAAGATCATTCTTCTGCTGCTTGGGGAGATGCGGCGGTGATTTGTCCATGGACGCTCTATCAGGTTTATGGGGACAGACGTGTGCTGGAAGAGCAGTATGACAGTATGAAAGGTTGGATTACTTATATCCGTCAACAAGGAGATAATGAATACTTGTGGCAAACGGGCTTCCACTTCGGCGATTGGCTCGGACTGGACGCCAAAGAGGGTAGTTACATCGGGGCAACGCCCAAAGATTTAATCGCAACGTGCTTCTATGCTTATTCGACTTCGCTTTTTGTCCGAACAGCCCAAGTCCTAGGACGTGAAGCAGATGTCGTTGCATACACATCGCTCTACGAGCGCATCCTTGAAGCTTTCACCGCGGAATTCGTGACGCCAAGTGGCAGACTAGCGGGACATACGCAAACTGCTCACGTACTTCCATTGATGTTCGGGCTGGTGCAGGGAAGTGTTAGGGAACGGTTAGCAGCGACCCTTGCTGAGTATGTCAAGGAGCAGAATTACCATCTAACAACGGGGTTTGTCGGCACACCGTACCTCTGCCATGTTCTTTCAGAGAATGGTTATCATGATGTGGCTGTCAAGCTTGTCATGCAAGAGGACTATCCTTCTTGGCTGTACCCGATTCATCAAGGAGCTACTACCATTTGGGAGCACTGGGATGGCATCAAACCGGATGGATCGTTCTGGAGTGATGCAATGAATTCTTATAATCATTATGCGTATGGGTCAATTGGCGATTGGTTATATCGCAAAGTGGCAGGCTTGGATTCCGATGATGAGCAGCCTGGATACAAACGCATGAGCTTCCGACCTCGCCCGGATTCTGGACTCTCGTATGCCAAAGCATCTCTCATTACGAACTATGGTGAGGTTCGCAGTGAATGGGTTATCGAAGATGGCGGGAGTATTCAGTATACGTTCCAGCTGCCGCCAAACACTAGCGGAGAGGCTTTTTTAGCTGGAACGACGCTTTCGGCAGTGACATGTCATGGTCATAAGTTGGATGCCACACCAGGCATTCTAAGTGTTCGAGAAGTGGATGGTGATGTAAGGATCGAGCTTGGTTCTGGCCTCTACGAATTCCAAGTTCAGCATGCAAACTCTCTTTCTTTGTCATTCTAAGTTTATTGAGTATAATAGACGTAATGATGTTCTAAGAGGGAGAGTTACAGATGGCTGTCATCAACGCTATGGAAACCGTGGTTAAGCAGTTATTCGAAGAATTCCGGAAGAACTATGCATTGAAGTGTGACTGTACATTGTGCCAAGATGATATATTGGCCATCGCACTGAACAAGCTGCCGCCACGTTATACTTCCAGTGAGAAGGGGCATCTATTTGTAAAAGGTGAATTCACGAATCAGCAGCTGCGCTCAGATGTCATGCGAGATTTAATGGAAGCATCGAGCATTGTTGAACATCATCAGCATCATCGTGAATAAAAGCAAGATAGCCATACGCCGCTATCTCCGTTCAGACGGAGGTGGCGGCGTTTTTGATTAGGGGGGATGTGCGGCGAGTGGTCGCTGATTCCAGTTGAATCTCATTTAGTCCGATTTTTCCCAATTAATAGGAAGAGGGCAAGTGAAAATAGGCGAATAGTCCGATTTTGCCGAACTATTTTCACATTTTCCTGGTGTGAGAGCTGTTTGAGTCGGATTAGTTGGGTTTTTTAGGACTAATTACGCTTAATTGATGCTGACTGTGAGATTAGTTGGGCAAATTCGGACTATCCTGTATTGGGGGAGCAATCGGACCTAAGCTAGTGGAACGGAAGAGAAGATTGCTTCACATGCGCGACATGGGCGTTGGAGTTACGTAAGCGAAATGTGTTCCTTGGACTTACAGCAGCCCCCTGAATGCAAACGGAATTACATAATATTGAAAAAAAAGATGTAAGAGATGCAAAAAAAAATGCGCTGTTTTTTCACGCACTTCGAGCTAAGATAGAAGTAAGAATTTCCAAATAAATGAAAATTAGGAGGGGTTCCTGTGAAATCAGAGCAGTTTAATGGCATGTTTGATTCGGTGTTAACGGATGTTGTACAACAATCTTATGGCAATATTTGCTTGCCCTCCGACGAACAAATTCAACAATCGATGAAGAAGATGATGTCGATGTTAGAAGAAAGCCCGAATTGGTTGTTGCACAATGAATGATCGCGATAATTTGAAAGCCATCTCCAATGACACGCTTGTTGATGCCTATATAAATGCAAGCAGGATGAAGCTGAGCAAGGAGTTTCTGGTGTTTTTACTTTTAGAAATTCAAGCTAGGCAAATTAGTTTATTCCGTGAAAATAGTTTAGAAAGCACAACCTAATGACCACGCTAACTGGTGAGTTTAAAAAAAGGTATGAATCCTTTACAATGTAACGGACAGGGTATTCCTGACGTTGCACGGTAAGGGATTTTTTGTTTTTGTTAAAGGGAGGGTACGCATGCATATACGTCAGAAGTTGATTCCTACAGCACATTGGTTCCGTAATCAACGTATTCGTTATAAAATTATTCTCATTTATTTTCCACTTATCTTCATACCCTTGTTTGTGCTGGGATTCGTTTCGAATCAAGTGTACACGAACGCTATTGTCAAGAAAACGATCAAAAACGTGTCGGACAACTCCTCCCTGATCATAACCCGCATCACAGGCATGTTAACGAACGTCGAGAGCTGCGCGAATATGCTTACGATCAATCTGAACAAGGTCATTGTCGAGGATACGCAATCCTTGGCTGCACCAGAAACCAGCCTGCAGATGTATACGCAGATCACGAATCAATTGAGCTTTGCTTTGCTCGTCTTTCCTGATGTGCAGTCGGCAGCGTTCATTGATACGAATAATCGCGTTTATGGTTCGAATGTGCTCATGGAGCGGAATCGGGAGTGGCTGCCCTCTAGCCCTATGTTGAAGCAAATTGATGCATCAAGTGGGAATAACATTTGGTTCCCGATGCAACGCAGGGATTATTTAACCAATGGTTCACAAGAAACGGTGATGACGCTTGGCAAGCGGATTGTCAATATTTATACCGGACAGAAACTTGGGCTGCTTGTACTCAATATTAAGGAAAGTTCCTTATCTGCGATTTATCAGAAAATCGGTTCAATCCAAGATGGCAGCTACTTTATTGTAGACGATGAAGGCGTCGTTACCTCATCTCAGCATCCAGAGGATGTTCTCCAGGAAGTGGCGAATCCCGAGATGAAGCGTTGGATCACTTCAAGTAAGCATGTGTCTGAACCGATTTCATTCGAATATGAGAAGACGCTCGTTGTCAGCTCTGATGTACCTAGCTTTGGCTGGAAATTAATTTCGATGGCGCCGCTTGCTTCCTTGACAGCAGATACGCACAAAATTACACTGCTTATCGTACTGCTCGGTATTGTGTGTCTCTTCTTCGCCCTACTTGGCGCGGGAATGCTCTCCCAACTGATCGCGAAGCCCATTATGGGGCTCACGAAATATATGAAGCGAGTCAAGGAAGGCAGCTTAGATATCGAATTCCAAGTGAATTCAGAAGACGAGATTGGGATGTTGTCCTCTGGTTTTAATGCGATGATCCGGCGTATTCAAGAGCTATTGACCAATATTAATTGGGAGCAAAAGAAGAAGCGGGAATACGAACTCGCGCTCATTCAAGCGCAGATTAAGCCGCATTTTCTCTATAATACGTTGGATGTCATCTATACACTGTCCGAAATGGGACGGACCCGCGATGTACAGCGGACTACGAAAGCCCTTGCCGATTTCTACCGCGCTGCGCTTAGCAAAGGTCGCGAAACCATCACAATTGAAGAAGAAATTCGCAACGTGAAAGACTATTTGGCCATCCAACGAATCCGCTATTCCGATGTGTTTACGTATGAATTTGATATTCATAACGATGTGCTCCACGGTCAAATTCCGAAACTAACCATTCAGCCCCTTATCGAGAACGCCATTTATCATGGACTCAAAACCAAAGGAAGTCTAGGGCTTCTCAAGGTAACAGGTGAAATTGTTGATTCCAAAATAAAAATCATCGTTGCCGATGATGGTGTGGGTATGGATTCAGACCGGCTCCAAGCTATTGTAAAAAAGACCGAATCGCCACAAGAGGCTGTGGGGTATGGTTTCAAGAACGTAAATGATCGTATCCAATTGTATTATGGTGAAGAATATGGTTTGCAAATTATTAGTGAGCAGGGGCAGGGCACAGAAGTTACGCTCTGGCTGCCTTTTCAACGTGAGGAAGAGTGACGTATGCAGAAAATTTTAATTGTGGATGATGAATCGATTTTTCGAGAATATTTGCGTTCAGCGCTAGACTGGGAGGCTTATGGCTTTGAACTGTGTGCGGAAGCGAAGAACGGGATTGAAGCCCTCGAGCAAGTACAGTTGCATCGACCTGACATTGCGCTTGTAGATATAACCATGCCATTCATGGATGGTTTGACGCTGACTGAACAGTTAAAGGAGCATTACCCGGCTACGAGCGTTGTCCTCATCACAGGACATAACGAATTTGATTATGCGCGCAAGGCATTGAAGCTTGGTGTGGAGGACTATATCCTCAAACCGTTTTCCAAGGATGAACTCATTTTAACCCTAGTAAAGCTGCAGAAGGAGCACGAAAGAGCGCGAGAAGAGAGATCCACCCTCAAAGAAAATCAGCAAATGATGAAAGAAAGTTATTTGAACCATTTGCTTACCAGTGACTATCATCATTCGCCAGAGGAAACGACGCAGAAGCTTCAACAACTCGGGGAATCATTTACCTCCTCTTTGTTCATCGTAGCTTGTATTGAGATCGATCAATTGGATGTCAAATGGAACCAAGTGAGTGAGCGTTTACTATGGAAGTATGCCGTGACGAACATTCTGAACGAAGCGCTGGAGGAAACAGGGCATCATCTCATTTTTAACGGGCCGGAAGGACGAATTATTTGTTTGGTCGAGCACCAAGGAGGAAAGGAACTCGAGGTTCCCGCGTTAGAGGGGTATGAGAAGCTTATCTTCCTTATCAAAAAGTATTTGAAATTTACAATTACCATTGGTGTCGGTCGGAGTCAGTCTGGCTACGGAGGTATTCGCACCTCGTACCTGGAAGCGCTGGAGGCTTTACAGAACAAATTCGTTTTAGGGAATGATCGCGTCATTGCATATGGCTCTAGCGTGCTTGAATCTGGCAAGCAGGCGCTCTACCCGACTGAAGTCAACGAGGAGCTCCTTGTGCTCTTGCGCATGCATAATACGGAGAAAGTAGAAGATAAGCTGGAAGAAGTGTTTCAATCCATTCGTGAGCAAAGGCTGTCACTGGAGTATACCTATGTGATTTCGATGGGGTTAATCTCGGTTTGCCTGTCTTATGTTACAGAGATGGGGCACCCCATTGAAGACTGTTTTGGCGAAGCTTTTTATCCCTACAGTGAAATTAAGCGGTTGGGTTCGATCGAGAGTACATCCTCATGGATTAAGGAGCTCTTCGCTAAAGCCATTCACTATACGAATAAACATAGGAAGACGAGATCTTCGAAGATTGCTCAATCCGCCAAAGAGTACATCGAGGGGCAATATATGAATTCGGAGCTGCAATTGGATCAGATTGCCCAACAGGTGTTTATTAACCCAAGTTACTTGCGGGCCATATTCAAAAAGGAAATCGGCATGACTGTCACGGATTATGTGACCCATGTTCGCATGCACAAGGCGAAAGAATTATTAGGTAAAGGTAACATTCGGCTGGCAGATATAGCTGAGCAGATTGGGGTCAATGACCCTAGTTATTTTAGCAAAAGCTTCAAGAAATTCTTTGGTTACTCGCCAAGCGAGTATGAAAATAATCGCATATAACGACTGCACACGAATGTGCGGATTTTACAAGAAGCCCTCAGTTATTCCATTATCACTGTGGGTTTTTGCCTCTATACTGAGGATGTAAAGAGGAGAAACGCACAAGAATTATTGGGAGGTCTACACATGAAAAAGATGGCAGTTACTCTCGTAAGCTTACTCGCGGCGACTAGCCTAGCAGCTTGCGGTTCGACAGAAACACCGAAGGAAACAACGAGCGCAGCACCAGCGGCAACGGCTGCAGCAACAGCAGCACCGGCTAAGACGGATGCCAAACCAGTCAAACTAAGAATTTATGCACAATATGCAGATGAAGATACGAAAACACCTTATGACTATGCGGTAGCCGAATTGAAAAAGGAAATGCCGAATGTCGAGCTAGAGCTGGATATCCAAGCACAAGATGATGGACAGAAGTTGAAGACGTATGCAGCGACAGGGAATCTTCCAGATATTTTCCAAGCAGGTTTAGACATTATCGATACGTTCAAAAAATCCAATAACATCCTGGTGTTGGATGAGTATGTAACGAAGTTTGGCTTCAAGGACAAAATGCAGCCAAGCGCAATGAATACACTCGTGACGGATGATGGTCACACTTACGCATTCCCGTATGCAGGTAATGAAGTAGCACTCCTGTACTACAACAAAGATTTGTTCCAACAAAATGGTGTGAAAGTGCCAACAACATATGATGAAATGATGACAGCTGTTAAAACATTCAACGCAAAAGGTATTACACCGCTTTCCATTTTCGCCAAAGAGAAATGGCCGTGCGTAGCGCTGTATGACATGTTCGTAACACGCGCAGAACCAGCTGGTATCAACAAACTGGATAAAGGTACTGCGAAAGCATCCGATGCCGCGTACAAAACAGCAGCAGACAAAATTGTCGAGCTTGTCAAAGCGGGCATGCTGCCAAAAGGTGCAACGAACTTGAACTATGATCAAGCTGCAGCACTTTACCATGAAGGTAAAGCAGCCATGTTCATCAACGGTCAATGGGAAATTGAAGCAGCAACGAAGGCGCTAGGCGACAAAGCTGGTTACATGTATTTGCCAGCAGCAGATGCAGCTGCCTACGATAAAGGTAAAACAGCATTCAGCGGCAGTGGCGGCCCTGGTGGATATGCCGTATCCGCTAACACGAAAGATAAAGAACTTGCTGCCAAAGTAGCTTCTTTCATCTCCTTGAAATACGCAGAGTACAAGTTCACGAACCGCAGCAACCCGATTGTAGCTACGAAAGTTGATAAGCCAATCGTGAAGCAATTCCCGCCAATGATGGATCAGCTTTCCAAAGATATTCCGAAAATCACAAGCACGACGGCTTTCTCCTGGGGCTTGTCCAATCCGAAGTTCAAAGCAGCGCTTGAAGATGCTACACAAAACCTTATGACGGGTAACTATACGTCTGACATGTTTGTAAAAGATTTGGAAAAAGCAGCAGTAACAGCGAAATAAATGGGATTCTTTTGACAAGGAGACTCACCCTGGAATGCTCCACCCCAGCGTGAGTCTTCTACTCTACAAGGGAAGTGATGACATGCGCAAATTCTTGGGAAATAAAGCGGCGATTATACTGTTCACGCTGCCGGCTCTCCTTTTGTATACAGTGATCGTGTTTTATCCGATTCTACAAACCTTTTATCGCAGTACGTTCGAATGGGATGGCCTGAGTGAAGGTACGTTTATCTTTCTAGATAACTATAAACAATTGTTTCAAGACAGTATTTTTTACACATCCCTCTACAATGGACTCGTGTTTGCAGGCATCCTAGCCATTGTGCAAATTGGGATCGGTTCTGTGCTCGCTTTTGCCGTAGCAGAAGGTTTCAAGGGGAGTAAGATTCTACGCATTTCATATTTCATTCCGGTCGTGCTTTCGATTACTGTCGTCTGTCAGCTGTGGTTGGCGATGTATAACAGTGAGTATGGCTTGATTAACAAGGTGTTTGAAGCGCTTGGCATCTCTTACCGTCAAGACTGGCTGACGAACAGCAAAACAGCCATCTTCGCGATCGCGTTCGTCAATGCTTGGCAGTACATGGGATACCAGTTCGCACTGCTTCTTGCAGCTGTGAAATCTGTCCCTGAACAGTACTTAGAGGCTGCCCGTATCGACGGCGCTTCCAAATTCAAAGCACATATGAAGATTACAATCCCGATGCTGGCTGAGACGTATAAATTTTGCCTAGTCCTCGCGATTACAGGTGGTTTGAACGCATTTGCTAACATGTTTATCATGACGGGCGGCGGACCTGGTAACTCAACCTACACATTGACCTACTTGATGTACCGTTCTGCGTTCCGTGTTGGCGAATTCGGTTATGGCAGCGCGGCAGCAGCGTTCCTGGTTATTGAATGTTTGATTGTAACATTAGCGATTAATAAACTTATTGCACGTGAACGTATGACCTTTTAAAGGAGGATGTTGAATGAACGGCTTACTTAAATTACGCAAGAAGAATCCGCTTCTAGGCATCCTATTATGGGTGTATGCGGGGTTGTCGGTGTATCCGTTACTGTGGATGATTTTCTATTCACTCAAAAATAATAATGAAATTTTCGTCACGAATCCTTTCGGGATTCCGACACATTTTCGCTTTGAAAATTATATCGATGCTTGGTCCAAATTTAATGTACCGCAGTACTTTAGCAATAGCTTGCTCGTAGCAGCCTGCACGGTTGTTGGGACGATTGTTCTCGCTGTAACGTTTTCCTATGCGGTAGCTCGCATGCATTGGCGCTTCAAGGAAGTGGCAAGGATCTATGTTGTCATCGGGATGTTCATTCCTGTACAAGTGATCATGATTCCACTGGCCATTCTGGTGCGTGACTTCCACCTAGCTAATACGTATGGTGCACTCATTGTTCCCTATATTGCCTTTAATATTTCGTTCTCCAGCATGGTGTTCTATGGGTTCTTCCGTTCCATCCCAGTCGAGCTTGAAGAATCTGCTTGCATGGATGGGGCTAGCATTTATCGCACCTTTTATACCATTATTTTACCCATCATTAAACCGGCAATGGCAACAATGGTCATATTCGTCTTCTTATCTTCTTGGAATGAATTCACGATGGCACTTATTTTAATTACCAAAGAATCACTGAAAACTTTACCTCTCGGGTTACTATTCTTCCAAGGCCAGTTTACAACGAACTGGGGCGCGATGGGGGCGGCGATGACGATTGCCAGTTTGCCAACAGTACTCGTTTATATTTTATTCAGTGAACAAGTTGAGAAAGCCATGACCGTAGGGTCAGCGGTAAAAGGTTAATATTGGATGTAAATGGTAAAATGATCCCTTTTTGGGGTCATTTTTTGCATGAAAAGTGTCAATTAAACCATATATCAGTTCCCCTTATATATCTCATAAGATGATTCTAATTGACCTACGGTGCGCACTGTGATAATTTTCAATGGAGAGTAAAAATAGTGCGAAAAATAGCAAAGCTTATCAATACATGCTGATGAGGTGGATTTTGTTGGAACTTCAAGTCTTAAACAGTCCTTTTAACCAAGAGCAAGTTGAATTGCTCAACCGTGTCCTACCAACGTTAACCGATACACAACGCATTTGGCTGAGTGGTTATTTAACTGCTCAACAAGGTTCGACAACTTCTGCGACAGCGCCAGTTGCTTCCGTTCCTACGGCTGTAGCTAGTCAACCTGTCATTTCCAAAGAAGTTACCTTGCTTTTTGGTTCTCAAACAGGGAATTCCCATGGGTTAGCCAAAAAGTTCGCTAAGAAACTGGAAGAGCAATCCTTCCAAGTAACGCTCTCCTCCATGAGCGATTTTAAACCGAATAATCTCAAAAAGGTTCAAAACCTGCTCATCATCGTAAGTACACATGGTGAAGGCGATGCGCCTGATAACGCGATCTCTTTCTACGAGTTTCTTCATAGTAAAAGAGCACCTCAGTTAGACGAACTTCGTTATTCCGTTCTTTCCTTAGGTGATACGTCATATGAGTTCTTCTGCCAAACGGGCAAAGATTTTGATAAGCGTTTGCAAGAGCTTGGTGCTAAATCCTTAACTGAACGTGTTGATTGTGATGTTGATTTTGACGAGCCGGCAGCAGCTTGGGTTACAAGCGTACTTGGAGCGTTGAACGCTTCCTCGGCAAATGCTGTTGGTGGTGGCACAGCAGCTGCTGTGGGAACTGCGGTTTCTGCGGAGTCAGAATACTCCAGAACGAATCCGTTCCAAGCCGAAGTGCTTGAGAACTTGAACTTGAATGGCCGCGGCTCCGATCGTGAAACGCGCCACGTGGAGATCTCATTAGAAGGTTCCAATCTGCAATACGAGCCAGGCGATAGCTTAGGTGTATTCCCAGAGAATCACCCGCGTCTTGTCAATGAATTGATTCAAGCGATGGACTGGAATGCAAGTACGCCAGTTGCTGTAAACAAAAATGGGGAAGAGCGTCCTTTGCAAGAAGCGCTGCTTCGCAACTTTGAAATTACTGTCTTGACGAAGCCTCTGCTAGAGCAAGTAGCAAAGCTGACGTCAAACGATAAGCTTCAAGCCCTTGTTACCCCTGGTAATGAAGCGGAGTTGAAAGCCTACATTGCAGGTCGCGATCTTCTGGATTTGGTGCAAGACTTCTCCTTACAAGGCGTGTCTGCTACTCAATTCGTTGCTGTACTTCGTAAATTGCCTGCTCGCTTATACTCGATTGCAAGTTCATCCAAAGCTTCACCGGATGAAGTACACATCACTGTGCGTTCGGTTCGCTACGAAGCGAATGGACGTAACCGTTATGGGGTATGTTCCGTTCACCTTGCTGAGCGTGCACTATCTGGCGCTGCTTTGCCGGTTTACATTCAGAGCAACCCGAATTTCAAGCTGCCTGAGAACCCTGAAACGCCAATTATTATGATTGGACCTGGTACAGGTGTAGCACCGTTCCGTTCATTCCTTGCAGAGAGAGAAGAGACGGGTGCAGATGGTAAAACGTGGTTATTCTACGGTGATCAACACTTCGCTACAGACTTCTTGTACCAAGTGGAATGGCAGCGTTGGTTGAAAGATGGCGTTCTAACGAAATTAGACGTAGCTTTCTCCCGTGATACAGATCAAAAAGTATACGTACAGAACCGTATGCTAGAGAAGAGCCGTGAGCTTTATCAATGGCTGCAAGAAGGCGCTGTTGTCTATATTTGCGGTGACGAGAAGAAGATGGCACACGATGTAAATGCTGCGCTGCTCACGATTCTTGAGCAAGAGGGCGGATTAAATAATGAAGAAGCCGTGCAATACTTGGCTAACATGCAACAGCAAAAACGTTATCAACGGGATGTTTATTAATACGGGGTCCCCACGATCGCGAGAGGAGAAAGTTCAAGATGTCAGAAAATAATTTGCTATCGAAGAATAGTGCGCCGCATAGTGATGTTGAACAAATTAAAATCCGCAGTAATTATTTGCGCGGAAGTTTAGAAGAAACGCTTGAAGATCGCATCACAGGTTCCATTCCCGAGGATGACAACCGCTTGATGAAGTTCCACGGCAGCTACATGCAAGACGACCGTGACTTGCGTAACGAACGTGCTAAGCAGAAGCTTGAGCCTGCTTACCAGTTCATGTTGCGTGTGCGTGCTGCGGGCGGAATCGTGACCCCTGAGCAGTGGTTGATGATGGATCGCGTAGCACAGAAGTATGCGAACGGGACGATTCGTCTAACGACACGTCAATCATTCCAATTGCATGGTGTTATCAAATGGAACATGAAGAAAACGATTCAAGAAGTGAACGCATCCATGCTAAGCACGCTTGCCGCTTGCGGCGACGTGAATCGTAACGTGATGTGTAACCCAAATCCGTACCAATCCGAGGTTCATGGAGAAGTGTATGAGTGGGCGAGCCGCATTTCCAACCACTTGGACCCACGTACAAGAGCGTATCATGAGATTTGGCTTGATGGTGAGAAGTTGATCGATAGCCGCGATGGGGAAGAGCAAGAACCTATCTATGGTCACGTGTACTTACCGCGTAAGTTCAAAATCGGAATCGCAGTTCCACCTTCCAACGATGTAGACGTCTACTCACAGGATCTTGGTTATATCGCGGTAGTGGAAGACGGCAAGCTTGTCGGCTTTAACGTATCCGTTGGCGGCGGCATGGGGATGTCCCACGGGGATGTTAAGACATACCCGCAGGTTGCTAAAGTAATCGGCTTCATCAAGCCAGAGCAAGCGGTTGATCTAGCTGAGAAAACGGTTATGATCCAACGTGATTATGGGGATCGTTCCGTTCGTAAACATGCTCGTTTCAAATACACAATTGACGATCGCGGAATTGAGTGGTTCGTTAACGAACTGCAAACACGTCTTGGTTGGAATCTTGAGCCAACACGAGCGTTCCATTTCGAATCCAACGGAGATCGTTATGGTTGGGTAAAGAATAGCAACGGGAAATGGAATTTCACGATGTTCATTCAAAATGGCCGCGTGATGGACGACGGCGACTACCGTTTGATGACGGGGCTTCGCGAAATTGCGAAGATCCATAATGGCGACTTCCGACTTACGTCGAATCAGAATTTGATGATCGGTAACGTGAGCGCTCAGAAGAAGAAGAAAATTGAGGATCTGATCAAAGAGCACGGCATTACGGATGGTCTTCACTATTCTGCGCTTCGTAGAAATTCGATGGCATGTGTAGCTTTCCCAACTTGCGGTCTCGCAATGGCGGAATCCGAGCGTTACTTGCCTTCATTGATCACCAAAGTCGAAGCTATTCTGGAAGGTGCAGGGCTTCGCGAGCAGGAAATTACGATTCGGATGACAGGCTGCCCCAATGGTTGCGCACGTCCGATGCTAGCTGAACTTGCATTCATCGGTAAAGCAGCAGGCAAGTACAACATGTACCTAGGCGGCGGCTTCGCTGGGAACCGCTTGAATAAATTGTACAAAGAAAACATTGGTGAATCCGAAATTCTGGATTCCCTGCAAACGATCATTCCGCACTATGCAAGAGAGCGTCAAGGCGAAGAGCACTTCGGTGACTTCGTTATCCGCGCTGGCTACGTGAAAGAAGTTCTTTCAGGTCAAGATTTCCACGCATAGTATAGAAAAGCAGTTTAAGTCGATAGTGGCTTAAGCTGCTTTTTTTGTTGCGGCGGAAAGTGGTACATGGTAGCGAGATATCAACTGTAGTTGCGCTCGGCGTACCGACTCGTATTGAGCGTAACACGAGTCACTTCTTGGTAACTCGTTGATGCTTAGTTTGTGTGAATAGTGCATGATGTGGGAGCCGTGTTGTGGAGTAGCTAATGGGTTCGTGGGGAGTGGGCGGAGATACCACCAATTTTATTCAAGATTATCTCAAAAAAAATAGATGGAAAATATCAGGCTGTCGAGTAAAGCGCTTCCAATTACGAATTGAAGCATATTTCTGCTCTTCCACGATGTTTGTAGGTGTAGATAAAAAGATCGCTCCTAGGCTTGCATACTTTG
>NZ_JCAUAM010000020.1:0-139907 GCF_059691955.1 Paenibacillus sp. J22FR83 | reverse complement strand
CCCGCTCGACTTGCATGTATTAGGCACGCCGCCAGCGTTCGTCCTGAGCCAGGATCAAACTCTCCATAATAGAAAAGCTTAATTGTACTCATTTGAAGCTAGCGAGATTTTACAATCTCATTTATAGTCGGTTACTCGACTGTGCTTACTCACTCGTTGTTCAGTTTTCAAAGATCAATGACTCTTGTCCAACCTGCTCTCTCTCGAAAGCCGGAAGTTCAATATAACACAATTACTTTTCTTTTGCAACTTATTTTTCTTAAGTTACTTTTATATTTCCGCATGTCTCAGCGGCAACTTTTATAAGATAACACAGATGACGCTGCCGAGTCAACCCAATTCCTAATGTATTATTTTTACAATTACAGCAGAGCCCATTTCACGCCAATTAACAGTAAAACACCGGGGATTCCTAATATAGTAGCAGTCCCTAATGTAGCTGTATTAATGGGTAGTTCGATATGTGTATAACCGCTCAATAAATTCAGTATGTATAACAGAAAAGCCGCAACTACTATATTTAGACCCAATGATGCTACTAATCTACCACCACCGCGGCTTCGAAATACAATCATCATTAACATAAGCGAGGAGAGTATTAATACTCCCCAAATGGCATATTTAAGAATCATTGTCTACACCTCCATTAAATGATCGCTGTCAATCATACTTACCCCTAATCGCTTCGCTTGTTTGATAAGCATTTCAAATCTCTTCTCTGCTGCTTCCATTGCATAAATTGTATAGTCGATCTGATCCTTGTCCACCGCAAATTCAAAATGAGCTTGCGCCGCCACCCAAGTCTGATGCGCAGCACGTATCTCTTGAATCAACATAATCTTGTCCTGTTTTAGTTCTTCCTTAATCGTCTTCGCTCGCGGACTCTTAAATCCACGCATGCCTAATAGAGCTGGTTTCATAAACAAACCTCCATTCCTCCCACATCGGGTTGATCTATACATATGGGGAAGGAGGCACTTTCAGAACAATTCCTACACTTTTTGGGCAGAAAAAAGAGAGCTTTTCAGCTCTCCTTAGGATGTATGCTTTTATAATTCCCTGCGGCCTTCCATGGCTTTGGATAAAGTTACTTCATCCGCATACTCCAAATCGCCGCCTACCGGTAGACCATGGGCAATACGAGTTACACGCAGCCCAAACGGTTTGATCAACCTCGATAAGTACATCGCTGTGGCTTCGCCCTCAATGTTCGGATTGGTGGCAAGGATCAATTCCTGCACCGTTTCGTCACCCAAACGCTTGAGTAATTCCGCGATATGAATTTGATCGGGTCCAATCCCTTCCATAGGGGAGATAGCGCCATGCAGCACATGATAATAACCCTCAAATTCTTTGGTTCGCTCTAGCGCCACCAAGTCCTTCGGTTCCTGCACAACGCAGATGACGGAATTATCACGACTCTTATCCTGACAAATACGACAAGGATCCACATCAGTAATGTTGCAACATACGGAGCAATAATGCAGATTCCGTTTGACATTAACAAGCGATTTAGCAAAATCAATCACATCTTCTTCTTTCATTCGAAGAACGTGAAAGGCTAAGCGCCCCGCTGTCTTGGGGCCAACTCCCGGCAAGCGGGAGAAGGCATCGATTAACTTCGCTATCGGTTCGGGGTAATACAAAGGAAGTACTCCTTCATGATACAGAGTCGTTGATTCTTAGTTGTCTTAGAACAATCCAGGGATATTCATACCGCCTGTGAATTTGCCCATATCTTTGTTAGCGATCTCTTCAGCTTTGGTCATTGCATCGTTAACTGCAGTCAATACAAGGTCTTGCAGCATTTCAACATCATCAGGGTCAACTGCTTCTGGTTTGATTGTGATGCTTTGCACTTTCTTGTGTCCGTTGATAATACACGTTACTACACCGCCGCCAGCTGTTCCTTCAATCATTTTCGTGCCTAGTTCTTCTTGTGCCTTCATCATTTGCTCTTGCATTTTCTTCACTTGCTTCATCATTTGGTTCATGTTGTTCATTATCGTTCGCTCCCTTATCGTTAGTCTTCTTTAATCGTTACTAGATCTTCACCAAACAACTGGATGGCTTCAGATATCCATTCTTCTTTGACCGCGTTACCGCGTCCATCCTCAGCCACTAATTCCATCTCTTCAGCAGGAGCCTGCGTCGATTCATTCTTCGCATCATCCCATTCCTTACGCATGACAGTCAGCAGGCGCATAGGTTTGCCAAATACGGAAGAAAGCACCCCTTCAATAATAACTTTGTTCTCTGGTTTCTCCGTTGTATTACGATGCATATCATTCTTGAATGCGACCAGTACAACATCATCTAGCATAGCCACCAGATCACCATTAACAAACCAAGCATGAACGGTTATTTTCTTCTCTTTGACATCGCCTAACACTTGGCTCCACTTCATCAGCGCAGTCTTCGTCTCTGGTCCCTCAGAAGCTTTCAAATAAGGGTCGAGCTTAAGACCGGACTTCTTAGATGGGGCCGAAGCAACAGGAGCTTTGGCCGCAGGCGCTTGCCTAGCGCTCTCACTCGAAGCGACACTCACTCCCGATTTTAACAGCCCAGCTAGCTGATCTTCAAGTTGTTTCATTCTTTGGGTCATTTGAGCCAAAAGATCACCCTGCGGCTGGCGCGCTCCTGCTTCCACCATACTGGTCTCTGCCCCTCGATGGCCTCCGCTTATTTTGAGAATAGCGATTTCCAACAAAGTTTGCGGCTGTACCGAATACTTCATCTCACTCTGATAATGGTTCAGCGTTTCAATCATACTCATCATCTCATTTGGCGTGAAATGACTTGCAATTTCCTTAAGCTCTGCCATATCAAATACGCGTTCAGCAATCACAGGTGAATTCGGTACCATACGCACCATCAGCAAATCACGGAAATAATGAATCAAGTTCTCGATGCACTTGTCTGCGCTCTTCCCTTCTTGCATGAAGGTATCAATTAACTCTAGGGCAGCCCCCAAATTCTGTTCTTTGATATATGTGACAAGTCTCTTAAATTGATCGGAAGCAATACCGCCTGTAATTGACAAAATGTCAGCAAGCTGTATTTCTCCTGTTGCAAACGAAGCAGCCTGATCCAAGAGACTTAGCGCGTCCCGCATCCCGCCGTCAGATAATCTTGCTATATAGTGAAGAGCTTCTTTATCAATCGAAATGCGCTCTTGATCACAAACATACTGTAGACGCCCTACCTCATCCTCCATGGAAACGCGACGGAAGTCAAAGCGCTGACACCGTGAAATAATCGTTGCGGGAATCTTATGAGGCTCTGTTGTTGCTAAAATAAACATAACATGCGCCGGCGGCTCTTCGAGTGTCTTCAGCAAAGCATTAAACGCTTCCGTCGTCAGCATGTGCACTTCATCAATAATGTACACTTTCTGCCTAACTTCAGTCGGGGCGTATTTGACTTTATCTCGGATATCACGAATCTCTTCCACACCGCGATTAGATGCAGCGTCGATCTCTACAACGTCCATGACTGCACCTTCTGTGATACGTTCACAGGCAGAACATTGGTTGCATGGCTCTTCCGAGGGCCCATTTAAGCAATTGATGGCTTTGGCTAAAATTTTGGCCGTACTTGTTTTACCCGTTCCACGGGGACCGTTAAACAAATAAGCATGGGTTAGCCGATTTTCCCGCAAAGAATTCTGCAGTGTTTGTGTAATATGCCGCTGTCCAACGACATCACGAAACGTCTGCGACCTCCATGTACGATACAAAGCAATGTGTGCCATAGTGTTCCTCTCCATTAATCCCTGCGTGGATTGACTATATCCATTATACTATAACGCTCCAAGGGATGAAATAGAGGATCACAGATACGGAATCGTGATGGTAAATGTCGTTCCAAAGCCTTTGGAAGCTACACGAATCGCCCCTCCCATATCATGAATGATACGCTGGCATACGGATAGTCCTAGCCCCGTGCCTGTATCCTTCGTTGTGAAGAAGGGATCAAAGATTTTATCAACAACGAACATCGGAATTCCCGTCCCTGTGTCATGAATATCCACGCACACATTGCGCTCTGTGGTATCTACACGCTCCGAAATCGTCAATCTCCCACCGTCAGGCATCGCTTCGATCCCATTTTTGCATACATTCAAGAAAACTTGCATATTGGTCACATCTTTGAAAATAATGTAGGCACCGACAATATTCCCTTGGCTATCCTTCAGCACATTGGAATCTAGCAGTAAATCAAATCGTTCTTGATTGTTCGTCCAGGATACGGCATGATTGCGCACGATTACGCCATTCAAGATGGTACGCTGCACGAGCTGATGCTGACTTGGAATGGTGGCGAAGATCTCATCCAACGACTTGTTGCGAATATGCTCTTTGTCCATGGCTAGCATTTGGCAGGCTCGATCACTAATGTCAGCTAGTTGGTAATCCATGTTAATCAACAAGACGCCTAAATTAATGTCTTTCAAAAAGGCATCCGAAAAGCGCTGCAGTAGATTTAAGGCTGTTCCTTCTTCTTTATTTTCCAAAGATAAGAGATATATGCTCCTATCCTCACATTGAAGTTTAAGCATTGAGAACTGAAAATGGATCATCTCTCCATTCTTCCCTAGCAGAAAACCATAGGGCCACTCGCCGGCATCCGTTTCATCCCTAAAATGACATTCGTATAGCTCAGGTAAAGCAGCCCTCATTTTGAAAAATTGAGAGCAGGGCACACCGGTAATTTCACCTGCGGAATAACCCGAAACTTTCAAGAGCTGATCCGTGACGAGCAACAACTTCTCATCCTCATCAACCATGACCATACCAGTATGTAGGCTGTGATTGAACAGCTTGTGCAATTCGTTCATCGATACCGAGTACATCTGAGGGGAATGAATGGGCATGTCAACAGCTCCTTCACTTTTTCTCATCGAACATCTTTGAGCAGCATCAGCCTATGTAAGTATTCTGTAAGTATTCTCTATAAATCCATATTTTTCCTTCATTATATAAAAGAAAAAACGCCCTAAATGCTGGCGTTTCGGTTATGTGTTCTTACATATACGGTATGATTACACCGTGCACCTGTTATTGATAAAATGATACAAGCGTACTCTTATCGTTAGCTCAAATCAGGCAACCCCTCGGCACATGAAACATCTCACTTACGGCTGCTTCCTTCCAGACCTGACCGGGTTCATGAGCATCCATTGCGAAGGACCCGACTCTCAACACCACGTGTAAAAGCCAGACCTCACATCACAGTACCGCTAACAGGAATTCAACCTCGCTACAGCGGATTGCGAGTTACAGGGCACCGCTACCTCCCCGTCTAGCACAGTAAAAACAGTATAGCTGATTCACTGCCAAATAGCAACCTAAGACGAAAAAGTACCATATATAGCGATCTTTAGCATAGCTAAAATCTCTCTGACTACTGCATCATTCTTACTTGTATCTTATACCGGGGCATATTCGTCTCTAAAGCCATTTGAACTTGCGAACGCAGTTCTTCAACCTGAGCCGCTGTCAAAGCTGCTTGTGGTTTAATTCTTACATTAGCCGAAGGCCCGTTGATCGCAATATTAGTTCTTTCTATGCCTGGCAGTTGAGCAAGCACTGCCTTCATGAGATTGGCATCATCCTCATAATGATGGTAGGTCGGATTCAGCGGATCATTTGGGTTGACACTCGTGATACCCAACATGCCGTCTTGCTTGTAGTTCTGGACTTTATTCTGAACTTTATACGTAGAGTCATCGTTCGTTTTCTTGTTGTTCCCCGTCCACATCCCACAACCTACTAAACTGGCTATAAGGATAGCAGCTCCTGTAAGCTTAACTAGACCCTTGAACATAAAAACACCTCCCATTGGACTCTAAGCCTAAGCTTAGGATGACCAAGGGAGGTTGTCTTATGCTGATTGGCAATCAAGCAAATGATGCCAATTAGATTCCGTATTTCTTTTTGAACTTGTCGACACGGCCGCCTACATCGATAAACTTTTGTTTACCAGTGTAGAAAGGATGACAATTGGAGCAAATCTCAACACGAAGATTTGGCTTGATTGAACCCGTTTCGAACACATTACCACAAGCGCAAGTCACTGTGGTTGCATGATAAGTAGGATGAATTCCTGCTTTCATTTGGTTCACCTCTTTCCGCCCTGAATCATTTGCTGAAACAGAGTTAATGGACGTACTATTGCATTGTAGCATATTCGTAAGACTAGATGCAATGGAAAATCAATCGGGTATTACTTCCACTGAGATGATCTATAACACCGTTGTGAGCGCACGATCACTCGTGTAAAATTTCGGGGTGTGAGAGTAAGAACCAATCACAACATCCGGCAATTCTTGCTCAAATATCTCGATCATTTGCTTCATCCCTAGCAACTCTCCCTGAGCTTTAGGAATAATACGAAGATAGCTCTCAGGGTCAATATTCAGGTTGCGCAATTGAATCAATTTCAATCCCGTTCTGCGTACAAATTCGATCATCGCCTCGATCTCTTCTTCCCGATCGGTGACACCAGGGAATACGAGATAGTTAATCGATGTAATGACCCCTTTATCCGTAGCGTAACGAAGGGATTTCTCTACATTCTTAAGCGTATAGGCTCTCGGCTTGTAATAAGCGTTGTAGTGATCATCCAGCGCGCTGATCGTACTTACACGCATAAGATCAAGTCCAGCATCGACAATACCGCGAATATGGTCCGTAAGACCAGCATTCGTATTAATATTGATGTAGCCCATCTTGGTTTGCTCACGCACCCGCTTGATCGCATCAATGATGATGACAGCCTGTGTGCTCGGCTCCCCTTCACAGCCTTGCCCGAAGGAGATAATGCTGTCCGGCGTCTTCAGATGCTCTAGCATAATCTCAGTGATCTCTTCGACCTTCGGCTTGAAGTTCATCCGCGTTTGCGGAGCGACAAAGCCGCTCTCATCCGGCTGCTCCGAGATACATCCGAAGCATCCTGCGTTGCAGGAATAGGAAACAGGCACAGCCCCTTCCCACCGTTGCAGGAAAGTGTTCGAAGCCGTCAGGCACTCGTAGCCTAGTGCACAGTTCGACAAATGCGCATACAGGCGATTCTCCGGGTACTTGGCGACTAGCCGCTTCACTTCCACTTCGAGCTCATCAGGATCACAATGGATGGGATTCCAGAAGTACGGGTTATCGGTTAGCCGCGCGGCCACGTAGAAGCCATCTTCTTTCCACACGACAGCCGTATATCCAAACAAAGGCAAGGCCTTCGTCTTATCAGACTTCACGTACCCCGGAAGAAGCAATCTTGTGAAGCCTTGCGGAAGCAACGCACCTACCGCGTGATAGTCACCCTCTACCAGCTTCATTTCACCCGTCGCGGCATCTATGCCCACAGGACGTGTGAAGGGCAGACTAACAAGTGTCGAGCCCTCAGGCAAGGGGATCAGTTCTTCATCTAATATTTCGGTGATCATTTCTGCATTTCGACCAAGCGCGAAATAATCAGGATGATCAAATACATTTCCTTGTGAATCTGAATAGACCAAGTTCATAACGGTACTCCTCTTTGTACGTTAAAGTAAACGACAACTACAACTTTCCTTCTAGGTGTCGTTTAACTAATGCTTATGATGCTGAGTTCTTCACTTTACCTTTGTGCTGCGGTGATGGCGTTCCCGTTGTTGAAGGGGATGCCAGCGAGTCCAAAAACTCTTGATTCGTCTTCGTATCAGCAAGTTTCTTAATAAAAGCTTCGGTATATTCATGCGAATCATTCATGCCTTTGCGAAGCGCCCATACTTTCTCTAGCTCATCTTTGCTCAGCAACGCTTCCTCGCGACGCGTTCCTGAACGACGAATGTCGATAGCAGGGAAAATACGACGCTCCGCCATTTTACGATCAAGATGAAGTTCCAGATTACCTGTTCCTTTAAATTCTTCATAAATGACATCATCCATACGCGAACCTGTTTCGACAAGTGCTGTAGCAAGAATAGTCAAGCTGCCACCTTCTTCAATGTTACGAGCAGCTCCGAAAAAACGCTTCGGACGATGGAAAGCAGCGGGGTCAACACCACCGGACAACGTCCGGCCTGAAGGCGGTACGACGAGGTTGTACGCTCTTGCTAAACGGGTAATACTATCGAGCAGGATAACGACATCTTTCTTATGTTCAACAAGACGCATAGCCCGTTCTAAGACAAGTTCTGCAACTTTAATATGATTCTCTGGAAGCTCATCGAACGTCGAAGCCACGACTTCACCTTTGACAGAACGCTGCATATCGGTAACTTCCTCAGGACGCTCGTCAATCAACAAGACAAAAAGTTCAATTTCCGGATAATTCGTAGAAATGCTATTCGCAATCTCTTTGAGCAGGAGTGTTTTACCTGCTTTAGGAGGTGCAACGACAAGTCCACGCTGTCCAAGACCAACGGGCGCAAGCAAGTCCATAATCCGCATGGAAATCTTGTTGGGCTCTGTCTCTAGTGTAATACGTGTATCTGGGTAGAGAGGCGTCAATGCTGGAAAGTGCAAGCGCTCTGCAGCAGTCTCTGGCTTCTCTCCGTTAACTGCTTCAACTTGAAGCAATCCGAAATAACGCTCATTTTCCTTCGGCGGACGGCATTTCCCGGATACGATATCCCCTGAACGCAAATCAAATTTGCGAATCTGAGAGGCTGAAATGTAGATATCCTCCGAACTAGGCAAATAGTTGATTGGACGTAAGAATCCGAATCCCTCTTGCAAAATTTCCAAAACACCTTGCATGAATAAGAATCCACTCTCTGCTGCTTGTGCACGTAAAATGGCAAAAATGAGTTCTCTTTTCTTCAGCGTACCGTAATAAGGAATTTGATGTTTCTTCGCTAGTTTATATAATTCAGTAAGCTTGAGTACTTCAAGCTCAGCAAGCTGCATGCTCATGTTTCAACCACCAAACTATTAAATTTTCAATTGGATTCTAGCATTGCCTGTTGTATGGTACTTTATTCCTCGGTCTCACGCCAAACTTCGGCTCCTAGGGAAGATAGATTAAATACTAAATTCTCGTATCCGCGATCAATGAATTCTACACCTGATACTTCAGTAATTCCGCCTGTCATCACGCTCAAACCTGCAATTACCAATGAAGCTCCTGCACGAAGATCTGTTGCTCTTACTTTGGCCGAGCTCAACTGCGAGCCTTCGATAATGGCTGAACGGCCTTCAACTTTCATTTTGGCACCCATGCGTACAAGCTCTGGGATATGCTTAAAGCGATTGCTATACACATGATCAGTTAAAATACTAACACCTTTGGCTTGGCACAATAGACTAGCCATAGGAGACTGCAGATCCGTTGCAAACCCTGGGTAAATTAATGCTTTCACGTCTACGCTTTCATAAATAGGCTGGCCAACAATGCGAATGGATTCATCCATTTCATAGACATGTACGCCCATCTCTTGCAACTTCGCTGTCAATGCTTCCAGATGCTTCGGAATGACATTGTCAACCGTAACATCGCCGCGCGTCGCCGCTGCAGCAATCATGTATGTTCCTGCTTGAATACGGTCAGGGATAATGGAGTGACGGCAGCCGTGAAGTTCAGATACCCCTTCTATACGAATCGTATCGGTACCAGCGCCCTTAATCTTCGCACCCATCGAATTTAAAAGTGTTGCCACATCTATAATTTCAGGCTCTTTCGCCGCATTTTCAATTGTCGTTAATCCCTTAGCACGTGAAGCAGCCAGCATAATATTAATCGTAGCACCTACACTCGCCATATCTAAATAAATCTTAGCGCCACGCAGTTCCTTAGCCCGAATATGCAGGGCTCCATTTTCATTGCTTACGACAGCGCCTAGCGCTTCAAATCCTTTGATATGAAGATCAATCGGACGCGGTTCGAAATTACATCCACCCGGAAGACCAATCGTTGCCTCGCCGAATCTGCCTAGAAGTGCACCCATCAAATAATACGAAGCACGTAGCTTCTTTACTTTGCCATTGGGCATAGCCATAGGCTTCATATGGCTTGGATCAATCGTCATCCGATCCTCGTTCCAATCGATTGTTGCTCCTAAGTCAGTCAAAATTTCTGTATATATAGCCACATCACTTAAATGTGGAAGGTTATCCAACGTAACTGGTGTTTCTGCAAGTACTGCTGCCGGAATAAGTGCTATCGCACTGTTCTTTGCTCCACTAATCTGAACTGTTCCCCGTAGTGGGCGTCCGCCAACCACCATTAATTTCTCCAACATACTTCTCCCCCTAAACCAGGTGCCTTCTCACTGCCGTTAAATCAACATATCCTACTCTATCTCACAAAAATTCGACGGAAATCCACAAAATAAGGAAGTAAATGATAAGTGCGAGGTGACTTACAACAAATAGAAGAAGGAAACGCCCGCAATGACACAGACAGATGGCAACGATAGTCGACCATCCATCTGTGCATTACAGCATTTCCTATCCTGTCTATACAATTTGGAATTAAGCTTGGTTGCTGCTTCCGAACAATTGAATTTTGGATTTTACTACTTCGATCATAGCGCTACGAGCTGGGGTTAAGTATTTACGAGGATCATAAATTTTAGCATCTTTATTCAGAGCTGCGCGGATGCTTTCTGTGCATGCCACTTGGTTCTCTGTATTCACGTTGATTTTGCCAACGCCTGCTGCAATTGATTTACGAATCATTTCGTCTGGAACGCCGGATCCACCGTGCAAGACAACTGGAACTGGGATCGCTTTGGAAACTGCTTCAATAATATCAAAGTGAATGTTCGGCTCGCCTGCGTACATACCATGTGCAGTACCTACTGCGATTGCCAAACAATCAACGCCTGTTTCTTCGTAGAAGCGAATTGCTTCTTCTGGTTTTGCAAGGTTAGCGTGCTCTTCATCAACGGAAATGTCATCCTCAACACCACCGATTGTTCCAAGCTCACCCTCAACGGATACGCCCATAGCACGAGCAGCTTTAACAACTTCTTTCGTCAAACGAATGTTTTCTTCGAAAGAATAGTGGGAACCGTCGAACATAACAGAGCTGAATCCTGCACGGATACATTTCATTGCTACTTCAAAGGAACTACCGTGGTCTAAGTGCAACGCGATCGGAAGACCGGATTTCTTAGCTGCTGCTTCTGCAATAGCTACTGTAAACTCGATGCCCATATATTTCAGTGCGCCTTCGCTAACACCATAAATGAACGGGGATTTAAGTTCGATTGCTGCTTCCACAATCGCTTGAGCGAACTCAAGATTGTTCATGTTAAATTGACCAACCGCGTATTTCCCTGCTTTTGCCTTAGGTAAAAATTCATTCATTGAAACCAATGCCATGTTTCTCTTCCTCCTAGAACCTCTTTAGTAGATGCGCATACCGCTCTCTGTTCATACCTGAGTTATTATAGCACATAACTTTTCAAATGATAACCAAGCCTTCATTTTTCCATTAAACAAAAAAAGACCCTATAACTAGGATCCTACTGCGAAACCACTGCTGGATTCATTATTTAATTGCATATTAACAGCAAGACGCAGCTCGTCAATATCAAATGGCTTCGTAAAATGCATGATTGCACCTAAGTCCGTCGCTTCTTTGATCATATCAAGCTCACCGTATGCCGTCATCATGATGACCTTAATAGAGACATCAATTTCTTTCACATGCTTCAAAATATCAAGCCCATCCATACCAGGAATCTTCATGTCTAATAGTATGAGATCAGGCGAAACATTTCTCACGATTTCCAAGGCCAGCTTGCCATTGGAGGCTTGATAGGTATCGTACCCTTCGTTACTGAACACTTCCATGAGGAGTACGCGAATTCCATTTTGGTCATCTACTACTAATACTTTCTTCTTCATCAGACAAGTCCCCTCCCGAAAACGAATAACAAGTTCCAATCCTATGAGTCAAGGTATTCGCTATTCATTTTCGTATTCCTTCCGAAGAGAACATCTTTTTTTGAAAAGTTTTACATAAAAGTTGATTATCAGGAGAGAGTTTCCCCTCTCACATGGCCTATTTTAACGAGCGATCAATTGTGCAGCTTTCACGAATTCACGGAAAAGTGGTTGTGGACGGTTCGGACGCGACGTAAATTCCGGGTGGAATTGTACAGCCAAGAACCAAGGGTGACCAGGCAACTCAACCATCTCGACCAGACGACCATCTGGTGATGTACCAGAAATGCGCAGACCAGCAGACTCAACCAATTCGCGGTATTCATTATTAAATTCGTACCGGTGACGGTGTCTTTCGTAAACGAGTTCATCATCATACGTTGTCGCAGCAAGTGAACCTGGCGTCAATTTACAAGGGTATAGACCCAAACGCATCGTACCGCCTAGATTCTCAATATCCTTCTGCTCTGGCAATAGGTCAATAACAGGATACGCCGTAGTCGGATTAATCTCCGAGCTATTCGCGCCATCCAATCCACAAACTGAACGCGCATATTCAATAACAGCAACCTGCATCCCTAAGCAAATACCGAAGAACGGAATTTCTTTCTCCCGCGCATAACGAATAGCCGCAACTTTCCCTTCAATCCCGCGATCACCAAATCCACCTGGTACAAGGATACCTTGCACACCAGAAAGAAGTGAATGCACATTATGATCGTAGATATCTTCAGCGTTGACCCAACGAATATCAATCTCGGAATCATTGTCGATACCCGCGTGTCCAAGAGCTTCAACAATACTAAGGTAAGCGTCATGAAGCGCAACGTACTTCCCAACGATCGCGATCTCGGTTTTCTTCGTCAAGGACTTCACTTTGCGAACAAGACTCTCCCATTCTGTCATATCGGGTTGATTCGTTGAAAGCTTCAAGTGATTCACAACATAATCATCAAGACCTTGCTCACGAAGCATCATCGGTACTTCATACAATGTTTCTGCATCTTTGCATTCAATAACAGCGGCTGGATCGATATCACAGAATAAAGCGAGCTTACGCTTCATATCTTCTGTCAAAGAATGCTCGGTACGACAAACGATCACATGGGGTTGAATACCAAGACCGCGTAATTCTTTCACGCTATGTTGCGTTGGTTTTGTTTTGACTTCTCCAGCTGCTTTGATATAAGGAATCAACGTAACGTGAATGTACATGACATTCTCGCGGCCGATATCATTTTTCATTTGACGAATCGCTTCTAGGAATGGCAAGCTCTCGATATCCCCAACTGTACCACCGATTTCGGTAATAACAACATCGGACCCAGCTTCACGACCTGCGCGAATAACACGTTCTTTGATTTCATTCGTAATATGAGGGATAACTTGTACAGTTCCGCCTAGGTACTCACCTCTGCGCTCTTTGGTAATAACAGAGGAATACACTTTACCTGATGTCACGTTCGAGCTTTTGGACAAGTTAATGTCGATAAAACGCTCATAATGACCTAAATCCAAATCCGTTTCTGCACCGTCATCTGTTACGAAAACTTCCCCATGCTGGTAAGGACTCATGGTTCCTGGGTCCACGTTGATGTAAGGGTCAAACTTCTGGATCGTAACTTTCAAACCTCTGTTCTTGAGCAGTCTTCCTAAGGAAGCTGCTGTAATTCCTTTGCCAAGGGATGAAACTACGCCTCCCGTAACGAAAATGTATTTTGTCACTATGTACGCCTCCTTATAGTTGTAAGCTTCCGCTTTAGATTTCGCCAGGCTGCTGGCTTCGTTCGTTATAACATGAAATAAGTGTGAAAAGGTGCTGGAAAACTGGCTTCATCAGCATAAGCTCTTGGGTGTCGCCAGAACAAAGGTGTAATAGCATTAGCTTCTGCTAAATAAGTGTTTTCATGAACAAATTACAAAAAAAAAAGCGCAAAAAAACAAAAAAAAGTGACACCCGTAGTGACGGGGCACTTTTTGAACGCATGCGCGAATTGTTAAGATCTTTTAAAGCCCATGCAATAGTTTACTCTGAACGTATAGTTGCTGTCAAGACAAGTTATTTATCGTCGTCATCATCGTCTTCGTCATCCAAATCATCTTCATCCTCGTCGGAATCCAAATCATCTTCATCCTCATCCGAATCATCGCTATCTTCGATTCCCGCTTCGCCAAGATCCTCTTCGATTTCTTCATCTTCGAAGAATTCAGTATCCTCTTCCGCTTCTTCTTCCTCTTCGGTTTCGGTACCAAATGCATCGTACTCGTCTTCTTCTGCGTATGTATCTTCTTCTTCCGCGTACACGTCTTCATCCAGATCATCATCTTCGTCGTTGATAATTCTAGGACGCTTCGCATTCCCTACCGCATCGTCGGACTTCTCAACAGGATACCAACGCTTCAAGCCCCATAGGTTCGTACCGACACAAGCAAAACGACCATCGATGTTGATTTCCGTATATAGTTGGGCGATTACATTCATGACATTGTCTTCAGAAAGCCCTTTTATTTTAGCAATTTCAGCCATAAGTTCTCGGTAGTAAAACGGCGTATTCGCCGACTTCAGCAATTCGAACGCCAAATCCACCATGGGCATTTCGCGTGCTTGCTCTGTGGTGATTTTGAGTGTGTATTCGCTGCTCATCTAAGGCACATCCTTTTCGATCATTTCTTGACTACGTTATCTACCATAACCAATATCTTCATTAAGTAAAACCTATTTTTTCTAAAATTGCAACTACCCGAAAATAAACGAGGACCTGAATGCAAAAAACACCCCATAAAAAGGAATACAGGCGAAGGTCCCCCTCCGCCCGCGACTGTACCCTAAGGAACCGCTTGCTGATGAACAGCAGTCGTTTCCACTACCTGAGAAAGAGACACTCCTGCCCGCGCCTCTCTATGTATCCTATGTTGAACCTACGCATCTGACACGGCCCTGCACCCATTTATTTCTATAAGTACAAGTTAATAATTCCGGTATGCAGCAGGCGGGACGATTGAAGGAAGCAAGGAAATGAGTGGAAGCTCCGTATGGATCGGAATACCAGCTCAATTCAATATTCGATGTCATATACACATCTTGGACTATTTCGTGATCAAAATTGGACTATTCGACACCCTCTATAAAGGCGATGACACGGTCAAGTACGATGACCTGTACATAAGATAGGGGAGATATGATTATATGCTGTAACGGGGGGATGGCACGATGGATACAGCCACCTTTCTTCATTTGCTTCATGAAGATCTGGGTCTTACTCAACAACCAGCAAGAAAGCACCTTATCCATTTCACCTCAAAGACAGAGTACTTTGCCTGCAAATCAGAGCTCCTTCGCATGACGTCTGAACTCCCCAGACTATCCCTGGTTCTGCCTCTAGACATTATTCACGCTTTCTCCTGTACCTTGTGTCCAGATACAAAACTCAGAGGCTTCTCCAGCTCGACACGTATCGAAGCCGATACGAAATTCATTATAAATAAAGTTAAAAGCAGAAAAACGGTACCGAAACGAGCTACAATTCTATCCAGCTCACGTACACGCACCATTCCTTGGGGGGTTGATCAAATCGGCGCTCCGGAGATCTGGAGCAAATCCGTCGGACAGAACATTCACATCGGCGTTATCGATACCGGCATCGATTATAAACATCCCGATTTGCACAACTCCATTTCACATGGCATCAACTTATTAAATCGCAGACTGATGCCACACGATGATAATGGACATGGTACACATATTGCAGGGACGATTGCGGCAACAGGCCGCAATTCCGGTATTATTGGCGTAGCGCCGCGGGCGACTATTCATCCTGTTAAAGCTTTTGATCACAATGGAAGCGCCTATGTATCCGATATCATTGCCGGAATTGACTGGTGCGTCCAAAATGACCTCGATATTATTAATATGAGCTTCGGCATGAAGACGTACAATCCCGCTTTAGAGCAAGCCGTTATGAACGCTTACTACAGAGGGAAGGTCATTGTAGCTTCCTCTGGTAATGATGGCCGGAAGAAAACCATTGACTACCCTGCTCGATTTCCTCAAGTGGTCTCGGTTGGAGCCACCACACGGACGGGTCGTATTGCCCCCTTCAGCAATCGAGGCACACAAATCGACATCTATGCACCTGGCGAACGCGTGTATTCGGCTTGGATTGGCGGCAAATATCACGAACTGAGCGGCACGTCCATGGCAACGGCGCATGTAAGCGGCGTTATCGCCTTGATGCTGTCCATGCGCACCATGTCGCCTCTGCAAATCAAGAACGCGCTGCGCCGCTGCGCGTTCCCGCTGAGCAAGCGCCCGAACGCCCGGTGGCAGCCCGGGCAATTGAACGCCCGCCGCGCAATCCGCGCGGCTGCGCAAGAGTAGCTGGCGCAGAGGAAGGATACCTTCTGCGCTTGGGTTAAAGAGAAGAAGCTCCCCTTTTGACCAGTGGTCAAGGGGAGCTTCTTCTGGCTGAGCGGGTGTTACATCCGCTCAGGGGCGGACACGCCAACCACGCGAAGCGTGTTGGCTAGGGTCGTGCGCAGTGCGCCGAGCAGGGCGAGGCGCGCTTGGGTTAAGGCTGCGTCATCTGTGATGACGTAGTGGCCTCTGTAGTAGCTATGGAACTGGCTTGCCAGTTCGTAGACATAGCGGATCATGCGGTGCGGCGTGTACTGCTCAGCCGCAATGGCGATCTCTTCCGGAAGCTCGCCGATCTTGCGCAGCAAGTCGAACTCGGCTTCCGAGGTCAGCTGGGACAGGTCCACCTGTTCCAGCGGGAGCACCGCGATATTCTGCTCTTCCGCCTGGCGGAAGATGCTGCAAATCCGTGCGTGGGCATACTGCACATAGAACACAGGGTTTTCATTGGACTGAGAAACCGCCAAGTCCATATCAAAATCCAAATGCGAGTCCATACTCCGCATAGCGAAGAAATAACGAATCGGGTCCACGCCGACTTCGTCCATCAAGTCTTCCATCGTAACGGCTTTGCCGGTACGTTTGGACATTTTGACCTTTTCGCCATTTTGGAACAAGCTCACCATTTGGGCGATCAGCACGACAAGGCGGTCAGCTTCAAAACCAAGAGCCGTCATAGCCGCTTTCATCCGCGGGATGTAGCCATGGTGATCGGCTCCCCAAATATTAATCAAGCGGTCATAACCGCGTCCGAATTTATTGCGGTGATAAGCGATATCTGGTGTAAGGTAGGTGAAGGATCCGTCGTTCTTAATGAGAACACGGTTCTTGTCATCTCCAAGTGGTGTCGTGTTCAACCATGTTGCGCCCTCTTCTTCATAAATATGACCATTATCGCGCAACTCCTGAAGCACTGGCGGGATCAGGTTATCTTCATAAATGGATGTCTCTGAGAACCAGTGGTCAAAATGAACACCGAAGCGGCCTAAGTCGCGTTTAATTTTGTCTAGCT
Source organism: Paenibacillus sp. J22FR83 (assembly GCF_059691955.1). Lineage (NCBI taxonomy): Bacteria > Bacillati > Bacillota > Bacilli > Caryophanales > Paenibacillaceae > Paenibacillus > Paenibacillus sp. J22FR83. The sequence goes on along the minus strand of NZ_JCAUAM010000020.1, from coordinate 122,605 downwards.
CTTTCTCAAGTCCGTATGTACGGAAATAAGCTCGACGCTCATCATCCGGCAAGCTTAGAAGACGATCGCCTTCTGCCGTTGCAAGTTCTGTTGCAAATCCTTTGATATCTTCACCAAAATAGCCATCCTCTGGCATTTCCGCTTCTTGTCCAAGCGCTTGCAGATAACGTGCCTCAATCGATTTGGCCAAATTGATGACTTGATTCCCCGCATCGTTGATGTAGTATTCACGAGAAACGTTATAACCTGCTAGATCTAATACGTTACAAAGAACATCACCAACCGCTGCGCCACGTGCATGTCCCAAGTGGAGGGAACCTGTAGGATTCGCGCTGACGAACTCGACTTGCACTTTAATTCCTTGACCAACATTCGACTCCCCATAGCGTTCACCAAGCTTCGCCACATCGGCAATCACCGGGTAGAGGTAGACTTGATTCATTTTAAAATTAATAAAGCCCGGGCCTGCAATTTCCGCTTGTGCAATACTCGCTGCATCCTTATTCAGGTTAGCGATGATTTGCTCGGCAATTTGTCTCGGATTCTGCTTCGCAATACGCGTCAGTTGCATCGCTACATTCGTGGCGAAGTCGCCATGCGTCTTCTCTTTCGGCACTTCCAGAATAATTTCTGGCAACTGCTCCTCGGAGACGATCCCTGCCGTTAGAACGGCCTCTTTAATGACTTGCTTCACTTTCGCTTTCACTTCGTTAAGTACATCCATTTGTCTTACTCCTCCTGAATTAACAACTTGATTCGATAGGTTCCTGCATGTGTACCTGATGCATATAGATCATAGCTCCACCTCGTAATTCCGATCCCTTGAATGGCCTCCGAGGTCAGCTTGTGCGTCTCAATTTCCAGTTCCATTCGGAGCTGTGGTGTGTGATAAAAGCCTGTTCGCTTCTCTCCAGGAACGAAGGTTTGCTCCGCTTGTACATCCCCTTGGCGAATAATACGGATCTGATTATCTTCGAGCTTAATGATCGTCACAGTCCGTCCCAGCTCATTCGGTTCTTCTTCATAGCGGATATAGGTATGATCGCCTTTGCGATAAAGATCACCGCGCGCCTTCTGCACCGTGGTCTCACTCCCGCTTCGACTCTCGATTCGAATCCGCACCCGCTGCTTGTCCGTCATGATTCGACAATCCCCTCTTCTTCTGTTGCTACGTATGGCAACTCGCGCCAAAGCGTAGGCATGTTAGCTAATAGTGTATATGAAAGGATAAGTAAATTCAATGCATGGCAGAGGATTAGGAAACTAGCAGACGAGTCCCCAATTGGCAAAAGTGAACGATAATTACTCTATCGATGCCATTCAAGTCGAAAAAAGCCCCCTGATCCGTCAGAAAACGGACTTGGAGGCTCGTGAATCTATACCTATAAGGTTGGAACTGGCCTACCGATAGCAGCCCATTGTTCTTTGGCTGGGCCATAGGCACCGATAACGGGAAGTCCCGCTTGACGCATTAGAATTGTTAACTGACCACGATGATGAATTTCATGTTTCAAGAAGCTGTGGAGTGTTGTACTGATCGTCCATTGCATGCCGAACATCGTAACCACCGTCTGCAGATCCTCATCCGTCCATTGTGTACGGATTGCGTTAAGTATGTTCTGCGTTGTTGTCCGGTACGCTTCCGCAATAACTGCCGCCACCGCAGGTGGCGTATTCACGATAGCCGGCGATTCGAATTTCAACCCCGTTCCGTACAGCATACCGCGTTCTGCATGAACCAAATGCCACGCAATGTAGCCAAGTGGACGGTAACCTTCAGCTTGCGTTTGTTGGAGCGACTCATCTGTTAATGTATCTAGCAGTTGCTGCGTTGTGGCTGATTCCATTTCGTATTCTTGGATAAAGCTCTCTATCGTTGTAAACATATATCCAACCTCCTAGGGGTGATGGTACAGGGTGCAGTCTCGCTCTGGCTTGTTGCTCACGTGATTGTTGGTGCTAGCATTGGTGCTTCGAGCTGCTGCGATTCGTGTCCTGTCCTTATGTTTACAGTATAGCTAGGTGCTACTGACAGCTGTATGGCAGTGATTGAATAAGGAAGTATTATTACTTGAAGGAACGTAAGCTAGTTAAATTAGTTTCTGGGTTGGGTTGGGTTGGGTTGGGTTGGGTTGGGTTGGGTTGGGTTGGGTTGGGTTGGGTTGGGTTGGGTTGGGTTGGGTTGGGTTGGGTTGGATCAGGCAATTAAATGGATTTCCTACATCTATTTCCGGGTAAAACGAGAATTAAGTAAGTTTAACTGGATTTTCTACATCTAATTTCGCCGAAATGTCCCATTTGATCAAAAATGTCCTGAAATAACGGGAGGAAATCCAGTTATTTGGGAAAATGCCTTGTTTTTGCTTAAAATAGCTGTAGAAAATCCAGTTATTTGCTTAGTAGGCATGCTTGGTGGCTAGCCCCGGGGGTTCGGGTTCGGGTTGAGTTGAGTTTGGCTAGGGCTTCGGGTGAGGTTGAATTAGGGTTAAGTTTGGGCCCGAGTTACACAATGGCAAGCTTTGCTTGCCCAAAACAAAAAGGGAGCCGACAAAGCGACTCCCTCCGTTCAAATCTGCGATTATGCAGCTTATTTAATCAAATCTTCAACGAATTTAGGCAACACGAACGCTGCTTTGTGCAAGCGTGGTGTGTAGTATTTCGTTGGGAATTCAGGGATTGCTGATTCTTCTACTTGAAGCGGATCGTGCTTCTTGCTGCCCATTGTGAATGTCCACAAACCGCTTGGGTAGGTAGGGATATTCGCACTGTATACACGAACGATCGGGAAAATTTCTTTCACATCGCGATTTACGGTTTGGATCAAATCTGCTTTGAACCATGGGTTATCCGTTTGAGCAACGAAGATTCCGTCTTCTTTTAATGCATCGAAGATCCCTTGATAGAAACCTTTGGAGAACAGCTCAACAGCTGGGCCTACAGGCTCAGTGGAATCAACCATGATGACATCGTACGTGTTTTTGTGATCATGAATGTGCATGTAGCCATCGTTAACGATTACTTCAACACGAGGGTTGTCCAATTCGCCAGCGATGGTTGGCAGGTATTTCTTGGAGTACTCGATCACTTTGCCATCGATATCAACAAGAACGGCTTTTTTTACTTTCGGGTGCTTCATGATTTCACGAATAACGCCGCCGTCTCCGCCGCCCACAACAAGTACGTACTCTGGGTTCGGGTGAGTAACAAGCGCTGGGTGAGCAACCATTTCGTGATAGACGAACTCGTCTTTCACCGTTGTCATCACCATGCCGTCAAGTGTTAGCATCGTGCCCCACTCTTCGGTTTCGATCATGGAAAGATCTTGGAAATCCGTTTGCTCTCTTACATAAGTTTCAGTCACTTTTGCCGTGATACCGAAGCTATCCGTTTGTTTCTCTGTGTACCATAATTCCATAAAGTAACCCTTCTTTCGCTTCTCTATTTGGATGAATAATTCCTGACATTGGTTATCTCTAACAGTGTTCCACCAGCTGGAAAAGTCATACGAGTTAGGGTGTTAATTTCCAGTCCCTCGACACGTCCAAATTGTATTATAGTTCATTACCCCCAAAATGCAATATTTTCCTCGATCTTTTAACCAATTAACAAAAAATATTTACAATTCATTGAATACGGACTGCCATGCTTTTCCATACTGGTTAATAGCGACTTTGGGCAAGGAGAAGGGAGGCATGGGAAGCATGTCCGAGAATGAGAATACGAATGAGAAGCCTCGCCAACAAACACCAGACACACAAGCTGCCAGACGGAACGATGAGATTCCTGCTTCTATGAGGTGGATGAGACGGATTAAAAAGACCTTCTCGTTCTTCTTTACCTGCAGCCTGCTATTGCTCATCGGGACCACCGTTTTTCTCGTTTATTTGCGCGCTCAAACCCTTCCCGTCACCAAAACGATGCAAACCTCTCAGATGTATGATGTACATGGCGAGGTGATTGATACCTTTTATTCAGGGCAGAATCGGCAAGTCGTTTCATTAAAAGACATCTCACCTTACTTAATACATGCAACACTTGCTGTGGAGGACCAGCATTTCTACGATCATTTCGGTGTGGACGTTAAAGCCGTAGCACGCGCGGCCATTGTGAATGTCCAAGCGATGGCGAAGGTGCAAGGAGCAGGTACCATCACCCAACAATTAGCACGTAATTTATATTTAACTCATGATCGTACGTGGGCGCGTAAATTCAAGGAAACCGTGTATGCCATTCAAATGGAAATGCAGCTAAGCAAAGATGATATTCTCGCTGATTACCTAAATCAAATCTATTATGGGCATTCGACTTACGGCATTGAGACTGCGTCTGAACTTTTCTTCGGCAAACATGCCAGTGAATTGACATTGGCCGAAAGCGCTATGATTGCCGGGGTACCGAAAGGGCCGCGTTACTATTCCCCTTATTATGATTTGCAGAATGCGATGGATCGGCAAAAGGTCGTTCTCCAGACGATGGTGAACAGCGGATTTATTACCCAAAGTGCTGCTGATGCTGCAGGCAAGGAAAAGCTGACGATTCTGCCATTAACGAAAAAGAAGCCTTCTGTTGCCCCTTATTTCAGGGATTATGTACGTAATTTAGCGACGGAAAAGCTCGGTATCACGGAAGAACAGTTCGATGAAGGCGGCATACGCATCTATACGACGCTGGATAAGAATGCCCAACACATTGCTGAGAATGTCATTACTAAGCAGCTCGAAGGTAAGCCCGATCTACAGGCTGCGCTTGTCGCGGTAGATCCGCGCACGGGTGAGATCAAAGCTATGGTTGGCGGTCGCGACTATGCGGAAAATCAGTTCAACCGCGTCCTGTCGAATACACGACAGCCTGGGTCTTCTTTTAAACCTTTCGTATATATGGTTGCACTTATGAATGGCCTCACCCCTGTGTCTATGGTCAAGAGTGAACCGACGGTATTTACTTACGATGAAGGACGCCAACAATATACGCCTAGAAATTTCAATGATCAGTATACAAATGCGAATATGGATATGCGTCAGGCGATTTCGAAATCAGATAACATTTATGCGGTGCATACGATTCTTGAGGTGGGACCACAGAAGGTGATAGACTTCGCGCGTAAGCTCGGTGTTGCTTCTCCAATGAAGCCGCTGCCCTCCTTAGCACTAGGCTCTTTCCCTGTAAGTCCACTGGAGATGGCTTCGGCCTTTGCCTCTATTGCGAACCAAGGTGTGCACCATGAAACGACGGCTATTCTGCGAATTGAAGATGCGAATGGGCGTGTCTTATATGAAGCAACTCCTGTAGAGGAACAGGTGATACCACCTGCAGTTGCGTATGTAATGACCAATTTAATGGAGAGTGTTTTCGAAGAGGGTGGAACCGGTAACCGTGTAGCTAGTACGATTAAACGGCCAATAGCTGGCAAAACAGGTACCACGGATACAGACGCGTGGCTCGTCGGATTTACACCAGAGCTTTCCACCGCAGTCTGGGTCGGCTATGACAAGAGCCGTAATATCACTACAGTAGAATCACATCTCGCTTCACCGATCTTCGCGGATTTCACCGAACAGACCTTGGATGCGATTCCGCCCAAGCTGTTCCCGATCCCTGAAGGGGTATCGACGGTTTATATTGACCCTGTGAGCGGCAAATTGTCGAATGAGGACTGTCCGAATGCTAAAATGGAGGCTTTCCTTGCGGGAACTGAACCCACAACCTATTGTACGGGGAAACCTGCTAATCCAGATACGGCAGGCGGTCAAAAAGCGGGCACCAAAGGCGATAACGGCTCATGGTGGAACGATCTAAAACGGTGGTGGAACGACTAATTTCCCACTACATAAAAACACAAAAAGGCAGTACTAAGCGCGTCTTAGTCCTGCCTTTTTGCTGTCCTAGTATATGAGGTAACATACACTAGGGTCTAGTATACCCGCTTCGACAATGCGGAACAATGGATGACACATAATGTTCATATTCTCGATATTCCCCGCCTAAAGCTTAGGAGAGTGCGTCCTTAAGGCTTCCATCCGAGCGATTCCACCAGTCTTCGTTGTGCGCAATCAGGCAGTTTCGAAGGGCTGATCGTTCACTGTCAGACAAGCCTTCGAGGATGAATTTGCGTTTCATTGCACCGTCCATTTTATTAACATGCTCCGCAAGAATCTTCCATCCGCGGCGCGCTTCGGTATCGATTAGCATTTCGCAAGCAGACATCCCTGCATAGTAAGCGCCCTCTTCTGTACGATCAACCGCTACCCAGACGATCCATGCCTTCCGACCATTCGGGACATCTTCCTTGTTCGTGGAGAATTTAATCCCTTTCTCAATCTTACTCTTGGCATGCAGAGTACCTTCATCCAAATACGCTTCATCCCCGTCAATAATGATACCGGAGACGTTACTCAGATCAATGGCTCCTGCGCCGAAGCCTTTGTGATTCACTTTCGAACTTACTATATTTAAGGCCAGCTTCTTCTTATCCGCTTCCATTAGGGCACCTTCCACTCTACATTAGGTTAAAATGACGACATGCTTTCATTGTAGCGAAAGTCACTCGGTAGAACAAGTGGCGGCAGGCTCCCATGGACATTTCATATATTTCTTTCGCCTCGCAGAAATATTCCCTAGGTTGTCTACATATACATGCTGTAGATGCTTGTTTAGGCGGGGTGAATCTCATGGATATGAATGCTCTATTCAATAGCCGCAAGGTACAGTGGTTTGCTGTCATGCTCCTTGCTGCCGGCGCAGTGTTAATAACGAACACCTTGCTCCCCTCCACACCACGAGGGACTGTTCCTGTCGTCTCTAAAGAAGTTCCCTATGTTCAGACACCGGACATGCAGCCTGCAGATAATGGCAAACCGTTAGAAACTTCAACACCACTTAGTTACCGTATTGCCGAATATCACATGAATGTTGCCTACACACCAGAAACGAGACAACTCCAAGGTCAACAAACACTTACATGGGAAAATCCTGGCTCAGTCCCTGTACAAGACATGTATCTTCACCTCTATCCGAATGCATTCGCCTCGAAGAAAACGACGTTCATGCGTGAATCTGGCGGAAAGCTGCGAGAAGATGAAGCGAAAGAAGAGAGTACTGGCAGTATGGAGCTGCTCTCCGTGAAATCAGACGCGGGTGATGATCTCTCCAAACGAATGTCATTCGTTCAACCAGATGACGGTAATAAGGATGACCACACGCTGCTCAAAATACCGTTAACCAAACCTGTTGGGCCTGGGGAAAGTGTAACGATCAAAACCGAATTTCTTGTTAAGCTGCCTGCAGCTTTTGCCAGGATGGGATATGTCGGTGACTTCGTGATGGCTGGTCAATGGTTTCCGAAGGTTGCCGCTTATGAGCGCAAGGGGACTAGGGGACGAGCCGAGCCTGGTTGGAATCTCCATCAATACCATGGGAATTCTGAGTTCTATGCCGATTTCGGCATGTATGATGTGAAAATTCAAGTACCCGCGAATTATACGGTGGCAGCTACAGGGTTTCCTGTTAAACCTGCTGTGACGGACAAGGGCACGAAGACATATCAGTTCTATGCCGAGGACGTGCATGACTTTGCTTGGTCGGCTTCTCCTAATTTCGTCTACGTGGAAGAACCCTTCTCTACACCACAAATTCCAGGCGTCAAAATCAAATTGTATCTGGATCCAAACCATCAAAACTTGAAGGATCGGTATATGTATGCGGCCAAAAAAGCACTTTCCCGCTACAGTCAATGGTACGGAACGTATCCTTACTCGACCCTCTCCATCGTCGTCCCTCCTCCTGGTGGGAATGGTGCTGGCGGTATGGAATATCCAACCTTAGTCACCGCATGGGGGGCCAGCGACAAAGATCCAGACTTAGAACTGGAACGCGTCGTCGTCCATGAAATCGGCCACCAATTCTTCTATGGACTGGTTGCCAGCAACGAATTCGAAGAAGCATGGCTCGATGAAGGCTTTACTTCTTATGCAGAGGATAAAGTCATGGAAGCCGAATACGGGGAAGTACCTAATTTACCTGTCGAATCCAGTTATATCACTTCACCCAATGGACTTCAGAAAGAAGCATGGGCGTATACAGGGCATGACCAATATGCCGAAAATGTGTACACGCGTGGCAAGCTCGTACTCAAAGCTATTGAGGCGCAAGTCGGTACCAAGACGATGGATCGCATCATGAAATCTTACTTCCAGAAGTGGCAGTTCAAACATCCGTCTACGAAAGATTTCCAACAGGTCGTGGAGGAGATTAGTAAAACAGATTGGGACGACTTCTTTAATCAATATGTCTACGGCAATCTGATGATAGATTATTCCGTCGAGAGTGTTCACGTTCAGCCACAGGGCACCAAGGGTTCGGAGACCTACGAAAGTACGGTCCGTATCGTGAAGCTTGGCGGTAACTCACAGGAAGTGCCGATTCAGTTCCACTTCGCTGATGGCACTACGCTAGATAAAACATGGGATGGCAAGGAAGGTAGTATCGAATTCAAATTGATCCATGCCTCCCCTGTCGATTGGGTGCGCATTGATCCTAAGTACACGCTGATTCTCGAAAATAAGCACATCAACAACTTTTATCAAACACAATTAAATACGAAGTGGCAAATCCGCTGGAATCTCGGCATTATTCAATTCCTACAAGCCGTATTTGGCTCAGTTGCCTGGTGAGGACTTGGCTTACGTCTCATAACATACACTGAGGAGGGACCCTCGTTGGCCACCTATATCAAATCAGGCTTTAGGGCAGCAATGGCGCAGCCCTTTGCCACGATCATTTTGTTCCTATATCAGATGGGTTGGGGTGTTCTCCTGTATAAACTCGTACAGGGAATACTCATCCCCCTCATGCATCGGTTCCCTGGCGCTGAGCAGCCCAAGCAGGCATTGCAGATTTTTCTAGCTGAAAGCCAGTTCCAATTAATTAAAACAGATCTCAGCCATTCCTATTTATGGTGGTTAGCTGCCCTCTTGTGTGTTCGGATGTTGTTGACGCCTCTCTTCAATGGCGGTGTTTACTATTCGCTTACCCACTCTCACCAGAATGCTGGTTATCGCTTCTTTCGCGGGATGAAGCAGCTCATGCTCCCTTTCCTGCTCGTATATCTGATCCGCATGGCGCTAACGCTGATTCCACTCATTTGGCTTATTCCCAAAGCGTCTTATTTGCTAGGGCATAGTGGTTCCTACGAACAAATTGTAATGAAGCTTCTTCCTTGGATACTTGGCCTGATGCTTTACGGTTTTCTCTTGCAGCTTCTATTTATGTACGTGCAATTCGCTATTGCAGCCAAGCTAGGGATCTTATCAACCCTCTTCTCTTTCTTTCGTAATTCGCTGCCGATTATCGGACTTGCCATTATCCTATTGTTGTTCACATGGCTTTTGGCAGGGGTCACAGTCACAGCTACATATCTATGGGCAGGGCTAGTAGCCCTAATCATTTATCAACTCTACCCACTCTTTCATATATTCATCCAAATTTGGGGCATATCTTCCCAATATCAGCTACTTTCAGCCAAAATATCCAATTAATATCGGGCAAAAAAGTGAATAAACAAGCATTATCCCCTTCTCTTTGAGAATGGGGATTTTTTTGTCTATTTTCCGAACAATTAGACTATTTTTTTGCCTATTTATGTACCCGTAAAAGAGGAATTTCAAACATTATGACGAAATAAAAATATTAGCATCAAAAAACCAAATATTTCATGCCGAATTCCTCAGTTTTTGGGGAAACGGGGGAACCACTCCGGGTGAATTGATCTTGCAAGACAGGGATCATAGGGAACCTTCAACCGAACCCTCCAGCTAACCTCGTAGGCACCGGAAGGAGACAAGCAGTTGAAGAAAGTTGTTGGTCTTATTTTTAGTCTTGTTTTGTTTTTGAGCGTAAGTGTAGGAAGCGTTTTCGCAGCATCCGATATGGATAAAGCGGTAAACGACCTTGTTGGGACTCCTTACAAATGGGCAGGAACGACACTCAAAGGGTTCGATTGCTCTGGGTTCACGTCCTACTTGTTCGATGAGTTCGGCATCGATCTTCCACACAGCTCCAAATCACAAAACAGTGAAGGCTACTGGGTTGACAAAAGTGATCTTCGTAAGGGCGATCTTGTATTTTTCAACACAGATGGCAGCGGTATCTCTCACGTAGGGATGTACCTCGGTAATGGTGAATTCGTTCACTCCGCTACCAATCAAGGTGTTGTTAAGAATAAGTTGAGCGAATCCTATTATGCGAAGCGGTACGTATCAGCCAGACGAGTTCTATGGGATGATATTTACAATCAACTAACTGCTGAATCCAAGTAATATTCTCGGCACAGAATGAAGCCCTGCAAGCTTTGCTCGTAAGAGCGGCTTGCAGGGCTTCATTCATTGGAACGAGGCTATCGGCGTATACTAGGAAACACCAAATAACCGGCTCCGCCCTCCTGCGAAGGCGGGAGCCCACGGAGACATACAGCCGATTTTATTATGTTCCGCAATGATATTTTGAATAAGGGCCTCCTGGCCTCGAGAAAGGAAAAGAACGCATGGACAACATACAAGACAGTACCTCACCCCCATTTCCCGGCATCGTTCGTTCCATCAATGAAATTAGAGCTATAATCGGAGAGCCTCATCCTGCCGTACAAAATAAAGTAATCAATCAAATTGACGAGCACGCCCAAGCGTTCATCGCCAAATCACCTTTGTTCTTCTTATCCACTTCGGGTGCGAATGGATTATGTGATGTTTCCCCGCGCGGCGATAGCCCCGGCTTCGTTCGCATTCTCGATAATCACCGCCTCGTTTATCCGGAAAGACTGGGAAACCGCCGAGTCGATTCAATGTATAATCTACTGGCCAACCCGCAAGTAGGCCTCATCTTCATCATCCCTGGCGTTGAGAACGTACTTCGCGTCAATGGACGCGCTTGGCTGACGAATGATGAGGAACTCCTTGCGACTATGCAGCTTAATGGCAAATCGCCAATCGCCGCGGTCGGCGTTGAGGTGCAGGAATGCTTCGTCCACTGCAGTCGCGCCCTTAAATTGTCTAAAATCTGGGATTCCGCAACATGGGTGCCCGAACAAGAGCATCCTGATACGATGGCTATGTTCCGTGCGCATTTGGCATTGAACAACATAGCGCTAGAGGAATAGGGACAAGCTAAACAGGCAGCAGTCAAAATGTGTAACTTGACATCGCATGTTAGCGAGCCTATAATAACGGCATGTCGTTTTCTAGGGTTCCGCGGCGTCTTACCGTCGGCTGGTCCAAGGGAAAACACACAGCAAATATGCTGTGGTCACGGAGGGAGAAAAGCCCGGGAGTCTATCGCATTCGTGCGATATTCCCGGGCTTTTCTCTGTTTTTTTGTGGCACTGACATTACTATATCCTCTTATAAAGGAGTGTTCATGATGGCATGGTTATTTCTAGCTATTGCAGGTGTATTTGAAGTCGTATGGGCGATCTCATTAAAGTTCTCCAATGGCTTCACACGACTTGTCCCTTCGATTGTTACGATTCTTGGCATGATTGTTAGCTTCTATTTCTTAGCTGTAGCAACGAAAACCCTTCCCATTGGAACGGCCTACGCGGCATGGACCGGCATTGGAGCAGTCGGCGCGATTATCATTGGTACGCTATTTCTCGATGAACCGATCAGTTTGACTCGGATTTTATTTATGGTCCTAATTCTGGTCGGTGTGCTCGGACTGAAGTTCACATCAGGACACTAAGTGTTAAGCAGTAATAATGTACCGCTAAGTGCTGCTCATCTGCGAAACAACATTGGCAATCCGGCGTAGGCGCGTCTCTTGTGTCTTCGCGTCCTCGACTTGGCGGACGAATTCTTTGCGCTTGGAGAAAGCGAGGGCTTCGAAACGTTGTACGGCGCCCTCCGCTTCAGATAGCGCTGAAGATAAGTCGGCTGGAACTTCCACGGTCCGAGGGACTAGGTCCAACGCCAACGTTACCTCAACAGGGTCATCCGCTTTCAAGCCGGATGCTTGTCTATGGGCTTCACTCAGCGGGATTAGGTATTCACCGCCCATGACAGCGACGGTTGTCCGGTACGTGTAGCCGTTCAGCGTCACGGACACGCTTGGCTTTTTGCCCCCTGCTAACGTCGTCATGACCTCTTCGGGGATAGAGATCCCCGTGGCATTTTTATTATGGGCTTTCATCACCGTCGTATGGAATGTTACACTCATGGTTATGGCCTCCTTTATTATATGCATCATACCCATGTTGGATGGGTCAGAGCTATTTAATCGTATAGCTGACGTACCAGAAGCTGGCTCCCACGAAGATGCGCAAATGCTGCGACAAGGGTCGGAAAATATCATTTAACTCTTCGTAGCTATAATAATTCTTGAGTATTTCATGCTTGGATCCGTCGGCTAATTCACGTCTTTTGTAAGTGTCTTCGCTATCTTCTAGGGTGATAAGCTCACCGCCCCTGCCCGGCACATACACATTATCTGCGATAAACACCTGAGCCCCGCTGCCCAACCGTTCATGGAAACCTTGTAAAAAGCCCTCGATTCGATTCCGCGGAATATGCGAAAACCAGAAGTTCGCCAGCCCGAAGTCGAATTCTCCTCCTATCTCGGAGAGCTCATAGGCGTCTCCTTCCTTGAAGGACGCATTCCCCCTCGGCCATGTCTTCGACTCCGCGATACGCAGCACCTCTGGGCGGATGTCCACGCCAACAAGATTTGTCGCCGTTTCTGCGGCAATGTGTGTCCAGTAGCCCGTGCCGCAAGCAATTTCCAGCACGCGGTGCCCCTCTACCTGCCCCTTCAGAATATTAGACAGAAGCGCCAATTCTTGCTGATAATCCGCATCCTCCCGGTGATAAATCCGCTCATACTCCTCCGCTCGCGCGCCGTAGTAAGCTTGCATGTTCAGCTTTTCCTGATCAAGAAGCGCTTGCTTCTCCTTCACCTCGTGTAGAATACGATGCCGCGCTGACAACAGATCCGCAAAAATCGCGCCACCCTGTGCAGCATAGTTAGCAAGCAGCCCCTGCGTCGCCATGACAATCAACTGGGTCATCGATAACCCCGTATCATCCGCCATCTGTTCTAACTCGGATTTCACTTTCTCAGGCAAATAAACCGAGAGTCGTTTCGTTTTGTCTTGTTTGTCCTCCATGGTTCGTCCGCCTCCTTTTAAGGTATTATAACACATAATGTGTACCATTGTAACATTAATTGTGTTCCTAGTGTACTCGCGACTTGTTGATCCCGTTTTTTCAAGCGGTAGATTAGCGTCTAGGGGGCGGGAGGTGATGTGGTGGGGGTAATTGTGGCTTGGGAGGGAGGATTGGTGGGGGGCGAGGAATTGTGGCTTGGGAGGGAGGATTGGTGTGTAAAAGTAGCTAGATTTGAGGGGCTTCCACAATAATAAATGGAAAAACTCCAGTTAAATTGCCCTGATTTGGCTTCTTTTGAAGAATAGCTGGAAAATGTACAGTTAATTATGGCCATTTCCGGCATATCAGGCAAATCCGGGAGAAATAACGGGATAAAATCCATCTATTTGTAAATTCCGTCCATTTTGTTCGAAAATAGCTGTAGATTTTCCAGTTAATTGTTATGTAGCGCCTCTTTTTCTACACGACCAACAAAAAAAGCCGAGCCCCACCCTTCAGATGGACACTCGACTCTATTACATCAGCTGGCGTTCTTCGCCATAGAGGCGCTTGAGCTGATTCAGGAAAAATTGCAGGGAAAGGAATAACAACGCAAAGCTTGTGCCCGCACTCAGTATGATCCACGGGTGCAGACGTATATAACGTGCGCCGTAGGCGATCAGTGACAGCCACTCCCCTGAGGTGCTGATGGTGATCTGGAAGCCGGCTTCCTCGTCGCCGATCGTCTCTGTTCCACCGAGCACGATATTGAATACGGCTAGCTGCCCCAACAGGAACAACACCTGCATGAACTCGCTTAAGAAGGTGAACATCATTTCATTCCGCATCGAAGGGAAAATATGCCGAAGCGTCCGATGCCAGAACGAACCGCCCATGAGGCGGGAGGCTTCTATGAACATTTTGCCACTATAAAAGCGTGTCCGATCTGCAATCTGATATGCCAGCGGGAAAATGCCGATCAGGGTTATTAAGATAACGAAGGTGATGCTGAACAGCAGCTTATTGTGCGGATCTGCTTTGGCTCCCAGATCGAGCCTTAGCCCATAATACATCCCCGCTAGCGGCGGATAGAGGAAAATAAAAGCCGGCACCGCCGCAACCGCCCATTGTAAGGAACGGAGAAGGCCACGCCCTCTGCTCGTCATCCCGCTCCATAAGCCCCAGGGCAACGCCACGATAAAACGAAGCAAGGTCAGACCAAGCGCCGTGCCTAATGTGTATTTTAACCCATTTAATAATAGGCTGAGCATGTCGAATCCACGGTGATCGGTTCCAAGTAGGAAGGTACTATTGGGTGCGTATGGCGGGATGGCATATCTGGTTTTGCCGTCCTCTTGATACTGAATCATGTTGATTTTATCCTCTGGCGAGATGCCATGCGGCTTCAACCAGGACCCGAACAGCATCACCAGCAGGAACAGCGCCAAGATTGCGATGGATATATAAAAAGCGGTAGAACGACGTTTTCTCATGGTCTCACCACCTCCTCCGCACGTACCACGAACCGTTTTCGCAGCAGCGCATACAGGATATGAAAAGCCATGGCTACTACGCCCAGCACCACACAGATAGCGGACATGGAAGTAATCCCCTGATAGATCGGCAGAATGATGAAGCCACCTAAGCCCCCAATGCCACAAATCGCCTCCGCAACGGCCATACTAGCAAGGGCTAATGTCGTTGCTCTTGGCAGAATCGCCAACACATCCTCGAGCACATTCCGAAGCACATGCGAGAAGAGCACTTCGCGCCGCGTCAATCCTTTGGCTAGTGCAGTAACAACGTAATCTTGCCCCAATTCCCGTGTAATCGCAACGCGAAGCGTTCCATAAATCGTCACCGACGGAATCAGTGCAATCGTCAAAAAAGGAATGAGGAATGGCGTTCTGTCACCTACTTGAACGATTAGCAGTACATAGTGTCCGAGGATCTTCGTTGCGTAAATCGCCGCCAATTGAATGAGCACGATCAGGAAAAAGTCCGGTAATCCAACAAGCAGTGCATGAATGCCATCCAGCACAACTCCAATGCGTCTTGATATGGAAGCCCACAGTGCGACTAGCATACTGAGCAAGATCGCGAGCAGCAGGCCAGGGATGAAATAGGTGCAGGTTTTGAGGAGCATTTTGGGGATCACTGTCGTCATTGGCACTTCCTTGCGCGTATAGGGATCCCGGTATTTGCCAAAGTCGCCATGCAAGAAGCCTTTCAGCTGATCTTGAACGGTGTAGCCATAATAGCGCCATGAGATGATAGGCTTCTCAAGTGGAACGACAGCGGATCGCAGCACACCTTTGATCGTCATGGCTGTGCCTTGGTACTCCCAGAACTTGCCGTAAGGGACTTCTAGGAGTCCACTTTTTTCATTCAAGATCTTGCTGCCCGGCAGCATCTCACTTAGCTTCTGCATGCTAATACTGGCATTGACTGTTACTTTGATCTGATCAGGTTGGACGGATAAGAACATCTGCCGAATATTACTCAGCAAAAAAATACCGATCAACGTAATCGCACCCAGTAATAGCCATCGTCCTATTGACTTCAATCCGTGCCACCTCTTTTATAATTTACCTTAGGTAAATAATTGTTGTATGGTCCTAGTTTAGCACGAAGGATTTGGGCAGGACTAGTCTATTCTGTCGTAAAAAAATAATCACACCATCTCTTTCAGAGACGTGGAATCCAGCGGTGTGGAAACTTGCAGCCTTAGAGGCATGCAGGAAACAGGCTCTCTCAAAAGTCGAATCATAGACTGCCGAATATATATGGAGGCTTATTAGCATACAGCTTGGTAAATTTTCACGGAAATGATTGATTTCACCGGTAAGCATCACCCTTTACACAGATAGTCACATGCAATTCCAAAATAAAGGTTTGCCATAACGTTATTAGTCCCACGCTACCGTTCTACGGATTAATAACGTTATGAAATAGCGCTATTCGGGCCAAATGAAGCGAAATTCGGTTGTTCAGGATGAATAACGCTATGACGTAACGCTATTCTTCGAGATTCTTCATTTTACGAGGGAATAGGGTGTTTTCGTAACGTTATTTATGCGAAAGAGCCCCCCGCGCCATGTCATGGCACGATACCGCCGTAAAAGAAGAAGCCTCCGCCTCCCTGAACAAACAGGGAGGCGAAAGCTTCTTAAGAACTAAACTGCGCCTGATGCAGGCGGCTGTACACACCGCCGACGGCGATGAGTTCCTCATGCGCGCCTTGCTCGGTGATGCCGTCTTCGGTTACAACGACGATACGATCCGCGTTCTTGATCGTCGCGAGTCGATGCGCAATGACGAGCGTCGTGCGCCCCTTCGACAGCTCCGCCAAGGACTGCTGGATCGCCGCTTCGGTCTCGGTATCCAGCGCCGATGTCGCCTCATCTAAGATGAGAATCGGCGGATTCTTCAAGAACATGCGCGCGATCGCGAGGCGCTGCTTCTGCCCGCCGGAGAGCTTGACGCCGCGCTCTCCGATTACCGTATCCAGTCCCTTCGGCTGGGACTGGATATAGCCTTGCAGCTGCGCGCGCTGCGCAGCGTCCCAGATCTCCGCATCCGTCGCGCCTAGCTTGCCGTACGCAATGTTCTCCCGCATGGTGCCGGAGAACAGGAATACATCCTGCTGCACGATGCCGATTTGGCGGCGCAGCGACTCTAGCTCGATCTGACGAACATCGAGCCCATCAATCGTAATGCTGCCTTCGCTAACATCGTAGAAGCGCGGCAGCAAGGAGCAGATCGTCGTTTTGCCTGCGCCGGACGGCCCAACGAAAGCAACCGTCTCCCCTGCACGGATAGAGAGGGTGATGTTGTTCAATACGCGATCTTCTTCCCCGTACCCGAAGGAGACGTTATCAAACTTGATCTGACCATCCAAGTGATCTACCTTCCGAGCATTCGGATGATTATCCACTTCCGGCTCGGTGTCAATGACTTCTACATAGCGTTTGAAGCCAGCAATCCCTTTCGGATAGCTCTCAATGACGTTATTGATTTTCTGAATCGGGCCTAAGAATACATTCGTTAATAGAACAAAGGCAATGAACTCACCATAACTAATCTGCTTATCGATAACAAACCACGTACCACAGATAAGGACGAATACCGTCACGGAACGCATTAAGATGTAGCTTAATGAAATGTTCCACGCCATGATTTTATAGGAAGCCAACTTCGTCAATCGGAATCGGCCATTGTTCACCTCGAACAATTTCTTCTCATGTGCTTCATTCGCGAACGCTTGTACTACACGAATACCGCCGATGTTATCCTCAACTCGCGAATTAATATCCGCTAGATCGCCCATCATGCGACGGAAGGTTTTGGTCATTTTCTGATTAAAGTATACCGCAATCCACAACAGGAACGGCACAATAACAAACGTAAGCAGCGCAAGCTTCACATTAATTTGGAGCATGAGCACAAGTGCCCCAATAAGCGTCATGACTGCAATAAATAAATCCTCTGGACCATGATGCGCAACCTCGCCAATTTCCAGCAAATCATTCGACATCCGCGACATTAACTGCCCCGTCTTGTTATTGTCATAGAACCGGAAGCTCAGCTTCTGCAGATGGTGGAACATTTTCTTCCGCATATCTGTTTCAATGTTAATCCCCAGCATGTGACCCCAATACGTAACAACAAAGTTCAGCAGTGTATTCAGTGCATAGACAGCTAACAAACCTACGCATGCCCAAATAATCCAGCCCCAATTTCCTGCAGGAAGCAATTTATCGACAACCTGATTGACGGCTAGCGGGAACCCTAGTTCCAGTAACCCAGCCACCACCGCACAAGTAAAATCCAAAATAAATAAGTGCTTATAGGGCCGATAGTACGAAAAAAACCTTCTCAACATGTGTCTATTCCACCTTTCCTCTCATTGCAACCAACCTAACTTCACTCTTGTACTGGTTGCAACATGCCTATTATACCTGAAATCCTCCACAAATAGGCAGTTGTCAGAGGACATGTATCCAATATTTTCATATCAATGGAATATCTGATCCTGGCTGTGGAGGCATGTCATCATGTTCAACAACTCAATGGATACGCGAACTGCTCTTCGCCTCGCAGCGATGTGCGGTCAAAGCTATACCCAATTGGCACAAGGAACCGAAAGCGTTATTTTACCCGCTGCCTACCGGATCGTGACCCCATTCACGGCGAATTCCGCATTAGGCGGGCGTGAGCTATTTGGCTTTATTGCAGAATCCGACAGTCAAATTGTGATAGTATTTCGAGGCACGTCTACCACATCGGACTGGATCTCGGATGCCATCGCCAGGCAGACCGATTACCCTTATGCCAAAGAAGGCGGTCTTGTGCACCAGGGGTTTCTGGACATTTACCAATCCGCTCGCAAGCAAATTGTAACGGCCATGAGTAAACTATCCCCACAGAAACAACTCTACCTCACAGGTCACAGCCTTGGCGGCTCACTTGCCACCCTATGTGCAGCTGATTTGGCAACGAACACCAAGTTTAGAGACCCTTCTGTCTACACATTCGGTTCACCCCGAGTCGGTAACACCACATTCGCAGGTCAATTTAATCGTAAAACAGGTCCCCACTATCGCGTGTATAATCGCAATGATATGGTTCCTTCGCTGCCGCCTCTTGTCTATAAATCACCTCGTACAGGTGACCTATATCACTATATTCATGTTAAAAAAGCCGTTGAGCTCGACTTTCCAACAGGTTCATTCGCAGGTAATCATGCCGTTAGCAGCTATTTCACAGAGCTTGCCAAGCTCGATCCGAAGTATGCAAAGCTCCTCTGCGCCAAGACACCGGGCTTCTGCCCGAATTGAAAGAGACTACGGGAAGGTCCCCGTAGTCTCTTTTTTCATAATATCAGTGCTGAGCTGGGGCCTCTGCGGCATTGTCTTTCACAGCGAAATGCTTCTGAATTAACGATATCTGACCGGAATGAATACCTGTGTGATACATAAGTCTGCCTACTGCTTCCAGTGGTGTGGATGGGCCCATTGGGGATTCAACTGGCACCGTCCAAGCTTCTTGAGGCAAGTTATGCATCGCTTCAATTAGAAAATCGTTCGATGCCGTCAAATCGTCAACCAATTCTTGCAAGTTGGTGAAGGCAGGCTTGACCTTAGGTCCATTCGGACCGCCTGCTGTATACAGCTTAATGCCTTCAGGGATTTTCACACCGAAAAACCAGTTCGCAAACATATACTCAACCTCAGCATTATGACGAAGCATATAACCGATGGAAGCTGAACCCAATTCAAGGGTCAAATCAGCTTCGGGGAGCTTTTGGACTGTTTTATGGAAACGACCTTGGATCGCGTTCCAAATGGGCAATACCGTTTCAAAACTCATGTTTAGACACTCCTTTGAGATTCAGGTTTAGAGATCTGATTAGGACGTTTTTGCTGGTTGGTGACCGTCTCTAGCTACGTGTTCAAACTTCGTTGCTGCCAAATCAATATCATAAGCTTGACCAAAACCAGCTACATAGCGGCCTTCTGTCGTGGTGAGCTCGAATAAGGAGAAGTCCAACGTTTTCAACACATTAATCATTTGGTTACCAAAACGGTCGCCGAACAGTTCGAAAATATCTTCTTTATCTTCGTTCCCAATATTAGCAGCCGTACATACGAAACGAGCACGTTGTCTTGCAAATAGGTTCTCTGTAGAGGCTTCATCCTCAATCAACATAACGTCAACCGAAGGGTTACTCTCCATATAACGGAAATGATTCGCAATTCGGCTAATAAAGATATATAGTTTACCGTCTTTCTTAACAAATGGGGCATAGGAGGTGAACGGCCTACCTTTATCATCTACCGTGCTTAGCATTAACGTTTTCAAGCCTTCAGAGAACTTCAAGTATTGCCCTTTACTGGTTTCTAGATCGGGTTGCTTCATTAGGACACACTCCCACTTTTCTTTAGAATATGTATGCGGGGTCCCGCATCTTGCTCACCATATTGAATATCGGTTTCAACTTCGTAGACATGTCGGAGCAAATCGCTCGTCAGCACATCATTTGGCTTCCCATATTGATATCGTTGTCCACTCTTCAGCACACAAATGTTGTCACTATATGCACTCGCATGATTCAAATCATGCAGAACCATGACCACGGTCAAATTCAGTTCACGATTCAACTTACGGACTAGCTCCAGCACGTCTAATTGATGTGCGATGTCGAGATATGTAGTCGGCTCATCGAGCAGCAACACTTTGGGACGCTGCGCTAATGCCATGGCAATCCAAGCACGCTGTGCCTCGCCACCGGATAACGAGTTAACAAGGCGATCCTTGAAAGCTGTCATCCCCGTCTGCTCGAGTGCCCAGTTAATGATATCGTAATCTTCGCCATTAAAGCGTTCAAACCACTTCTTGTGCGGCATGCGGCCATAGCCAACAAGCTCTTCAATCGTCATATCCGCAGGGCTTGTGTTCGATTGACACAACATACACATGATGCGCGATACCTGCTTCGTACTGAGCGATTGCAGCTCTTGCTGTGCAATGCAGACGCGACCGCTCTCACAGGAGATGAGCCTCGATACACCCTTGAGAATCGTCGATTTCCCCGAACCGTTGGGCCCGATAATCGAGACGATTTCTCCTTCTTTCACATCCATTGAGAAATCATTGACGATGGTTCTCTCTCCGTATCGAATCGTTAATGACTGTACATCAAGCACGAGCTGCCTCCCCCTTTCGCATCAGATACAGGAAATAAGGTCCCCCAACCATCGCCATAACGATGCCGGAGGGTATTTCTAATGGCGCGAATACGGTGCGTCCGAGTGTGTCTGCCACAAGTAGAACAAGTGCTCCAAGCACAACGCTCAGTGGCAGCATGACACGATAATCGGAGCCAATCAGCATGCGTGCGATGTGTGGAACGACGAGACCCACGAATCCGACAAGACCAACTGTCGATACGGAAATGGCAGCTAAATACACGGCAACGAAAGAGAGTGCAAAACGAATGCGCGTCAGATTCTGACCTAAGTTATGTGCTGCCTGTTCGCCTAGACGCAAGATATTCGCTTGGCGAATGCACAGCAGTGCGGCTATCCATCCCACGATTGAATAGGGAAGAATTGTCGTGACGCCATCCATCCCTTTACCGGATAGGCTGCCGTTCAGCCACTGAAGCGCCGCCGGAAGCTTGTCGCTATATAGGATGGAGAGTAGTCCGATTACTCCACCGAAGACGGCATTCACAGCAACACCAGACAGAATAACCCGAATTGGTGCAAAACCCGTTCTTTTGCTCCACGCCCATACATAGACCATGAGGGCCGCTACCGAGCCTCCAATGATGGCAGCAAATGGAACTAAGGAGTACAAGTTAGGAAAGACCAATATAATGAGCAATACAGCAACTGCTGCACCACTCGAAACGCCCGTCAATCCAGGATCTGCAAGTGGATTGAGCAGGACAGCTTGGAGTAATGCACCAGAAGCTGCTAGATTAGCCCCGATAACTAAGGCTAGAAAAACTCTGGGGATACGAATATCCCACAGAATCGTTATATTGGCTTCACTTCCATGACCAAACACGGTGAGGAGGGTATCCATGGGTGAAATACGAACGCTGCCCAGGCCGATAGATAGCAAGGTGCCCAGGAGAAGCAGCACAGTTGCAATTCCTATATACGTGACTTTTCTTTTCTGCTTCTCGACCACGACTGCATTCCCCCGCGCTTATTTGTACAATACTTGCGCTAGATCTTTGAAAGCTGCAGGAGCATTCACGATGGATGCAATCCCAAATAGGTTGTAATCTAGCGGTTTCACCTTACCATTCTTGAACGCGTTCAACTTCTCCCAAGAACCGTTCTTCTTCAAGTCTTCTTCTAATTTCTTCGTTACAGCCGCAGGATCGCCATGGGCTACTAGCAAAATTGCATCCGGATTCGCAGCTACAATGCTTTCCATGTTCAAAGGCACATAAGCTTCTTTCAGCTTAAGGACGTCGGAAACGACATTGGACGCTCCCAGTTGTTTCACCAAGCTGCCTGTGAACGTGTTCTCGTTCATGAACATCAAGGACTCTGCCGATCCGAAAAGAATAAGAACTTTCGGAGCTGTTTTACCTTTACCAAGCTCCCGTGCTGCTGTTTCTTCGGTTGTTGTTTTCTCAAGCAATGCCGTTGCTTTCGCTTCTTGCTTGAACAATCGACCCAAGACGACGGTAGAAAGCTTCAACTCTTCTAAGGAATCTACCGGAATGTACGCAGTTGGGAGCTTCGCCGGTTGGAATTTCTTCTCAAGACTATCTTTAATAGATGCTGGCGAAACAATGACATCTGGCGTAAGTTTAGCGATTTGTTCCAAATCAGGGGCATGTGAGCTGCCGATTTTGGTTACGTTCGCATAAGCGGCAGGCATCTTGCTCGTTGTTGTTGGTACACCGACTGGCATTACACCCAGTTCATTGAGGATTTCAGAGATACCTACGGAGACGGTGACGACTTTAGCTGGGTTTGGTGTTTTGAACTGAGCAAGAAGCTCAGCTGCTTTCGCTTCATCAATCGCAACCTTTGGTGCCGCCGTTGCGGCTGTTGTTGGCGCTGCCGTTGCGGCTGCTTTCGCTGCTGGTGATGCAGTTGTTTCAGTTGAAGTCCCTTGACCGCAAGCGGCAGTCAACGAGAGTAAAAGTACGGCCATACCTATTTTTATGGATGCCTGCTTCATTGTATTATGAATCCCCCAATTTATAAATGATAATGATTTTCATTCTTATTATAGTGATAATGATAATTGTTTTCAATACATATTTTACTGTCATATTGTGCGGAATGAATTGTGCTAGATTTCAACATACAAAAAACCGTGAAAGGTGCGTTTTCGCTACCTCTCACGGTCTATTCGGCTCTATTCGTATCATTATTCGAGCTCGGCAAACAGCGCCGATGACAAATAACGCTCCCCTGTATCCGGTAGGATGACGACAATCGTCTTCCCTTTATTCTCAGGTCGCTTCGCTAATTGAGCTGCGGCAAAAGCTGCGGCTCCAGAGGAAATACCGACGAGAAGCCCTTCGCTTTTGGCCAATTGGCGCGCCGTCTCCATGGCCTCTTCATTGCTAACCGTGAGGATTTCATCCACGATGGCTCGGTTGAAATTCTCCGGCACGAAACCTGCGCCGATCCCTTGAATCTGGTGCACACCACGTGCGCCGCCGGACAGCACAGGAGAACCCGCAGGCTCAACAGCCACAATTTGAACATCCGAATGCCGCTGTTTCAGAATCTCTCCTACCCCCGTAATAGTGCCACCTGAACCTACGCCTGCTACAAAAATATCTACCTTCCCGCCCGTATCTCGCCAAATTTCTTCGGCGGTGGTCGTGCGATGAACTTCAGGGTTGGCTGGATTACTGAACTGCTGTGGGATATAGGCATTAGGCAGCCCAGCTGCTAGTTCCTTCGCCTTGCGAATAGCCCCCTGCATCCCTTCTGCAGCTGGCGTGAGGACAAGCTCTGCACCTAGGGCTCTTACAATTTTGCGACGCTCTTCACTGAATGAATCCGGTAAAATAATGATTAATCGATAACCCAAGGCTGCTGCTGCAAAAGCCAGGCCTATGCCCGTATTTCCACTTGTCGGCTCGATAATGACAGTATCCTTATTAATTTTCCCCTTCCGTTCTGCTTCCTTCAGCATGGCATAACCGATGCGATCTTTCACGCTGCCCGCCGGATTGAAATACTCTAACTTCGCGACAATTCGCGCTTCAAGCCCTTGCCGTTTATTGAAATTCCAGAGTTCCAGTAGCGGTGTATTGCCGACGAGTTCTGTTAAATTATTATATATTTTGGTCATGGGGGACCTCGCTTTCATGGGGTAGTATTAAACCGATACGTTTAGTAGGATATATAAAGTATAGCACCTGCTTTAAGAGAAATTAAATCAATAATCCTGATGAAGTGGTATGGTTTTGTCTTATAATGGGGTATTTAGTCGACAGGCCGCTGCCGGGGGAAACTTTACCTGTATAAACTACAGCTATTTCTCGTGAATTCTCGGAAAAAGTGAGTTTAGATGGAAAATATACAGCTAATATGAGCCGAACTCGCCATTACAGCCACCAGAGTCAAATTTAGCTGTACAAAATCCATTTATTAGGTTGAATTAGGTAAATATATTGAAATTAACTTCATAAAATCCAGCTAATTTAACGTGGGTTATGACCGCCGCCATGCGTCGGCGACTCCGCACGCCTAGGATTCGGGTCCGGTGATATGCAATACTATGGCGCGAACATATGGTACACTGATTTTTAGATGGTAATTATCATAAATAGAGCAAGGAGACCGACAATGAAACTAGTGTCTTGGAATGTGAATGGCTTGAGAGCCTGTGTGAATAAAGGGTTTACGGATTATTTCAAAGAGGTGGATGCGGATCTATTCTGTTTGCAGGAAACGAAGTTGCAAGAGGGGCAAATTGACCTCGATCTAGGTGAAGGTTATAAGCAGTATTGGAACTATGCGGAGAAAAAAGGGTACTCCGGCACAGCTGTTTTCTCGAAAGTGGAACCACTTTCTGTCCGATACGGTATAGAAGAAGATTCCGAGCCTGAAGGTCGCATTCTGACCTTGGAATTCGAGAACTTCTACCTCGTAACCGTGTATACGCCCAATGCTAAGCGCGATTTATCCAGACTGCCCTATCGATTAGAGTGGGAAGACCGGTTTCGCGATTACTTAGTCGGTTTGGATGCGATCAAGCCTGTGTTGGTTTGCGGTGACTTGAATGTGGCTCATCATGAAATCGACTTGAAAAACGCCAAAGGCAATCATAACAATTCCGGCTTCACCCTCGAAGAACGGGGCAAAATGACGGATTTATTAGCCGCAGGCTTTCTCGATACGTTCCGACACCTATATCCAGAGAGAACTGACGTGTATTCGTGGTGGTCCAATATGCCTGGCGTTCGTGCTCGGAATGTCGGCTGGCGCATTGACTATTTCCTCGCATCTGCGCGCTTAGCACCTAACATCACGGAGGCATCGATCGCCTGTGATATTCTAGGGAGTGATCATTGTCCGGTGGTTTTGGAGCTAGACTTGGCGTAAACGTGATAGCAGGGTGCCCGAAACCAATCCCCGACTTAAGGAGGAGCTCCCGCTCCGACCTCGGTCGCTTCTGGAAATAACCCCCTGAGTGGTAAGATCGAATTAACAAGAATTTCGATAAGCTGTGAGGGATGCGAAGTGAAGAGAAACCGAAGAAGAAGACGGAATTGGTTGTTTGGTATTCTAGCCTTCCTAGCCGTCGGGATCGCGGCATATGCCTTGGTACTATACAGCAACCCCGACGATATCCATGATCAAGGCTTCGTTACCGCGAAAGGGACCATGCCTGAGCTTTGGTATACCGTGCTATGGTTTCACGCTGTTTCCGGTGGGATTGCGCTCGGCATTGGTTGGCTGCAATTCATGAAGAGGATTCGGCTCCGAGCGCCGAATGTCCATCGCGCAATTGGCTATGTCTATGCAATGATGATTGGTATAGCAGGTGTGACAGGTCTCTACATGGCCTATTATACGAGCGGTGGCTTGAGTGCTCAGCTTGGCTTTGGGGCACTTTCGGTCATGTGGTTGTACACACTGTATCAAAGCCTCAAGAGCATCATCGCTGATCGCAACCCGCGCGCGCATGGTCAATGGATGTTGCGAAACTACGCCTTGTCCTGCGCAGCGATCTCTCTCCGCATCATGATACCGCTAGCTGCCGTGTTCTGGGGGCTTACAGATACCAACGATACGTTCGGCGTCATCGCTTGGATCTGTTGGCTGCCAAATTTACTCCTCGCAGAGATGATCATTCGCACTGGGATTCACAAATATAATAGAAGCAAAGGAGTGATATTGCATTAAAGTAAACATGAGCCACGATACTCTTCCGCTTATAGAAGACACGGCACTTATAACGGCCTGTTTCCAACCGATTATCCTCGCCTATAAAGAGATTCAAACCCGAGGCGAGGATTTCGTCTCCGGTTTATTTCAAGAGCTTACACCAGGCCAACAAGCCTTGTTCGCCTTCAACGTCTATCACACCCATGTTATTAAATCACAAGCTGACTTCTATTGGTGGAGCGCTTATTTCCTCGCTCAGCCAGCGAGATGGGCAGGTTTGTATCGTGCGCTGCGCTTTTTCGAGGACCGCGCCACGCTGCCGCTCATCGAGCAGATGGAGTCGATCCTTCGACAGCGAAACCATCCGAGAAATATCGCTGCTTTCGATATATCTACAACGGATCTTGAGCAAGACGCCGAAATGATGTCGGATGTCAGACCGCTCTATGCAGCTCTATTAGAAGCTTCTGCGATCACTCAACGTGGCATTGCTGCCTACATTCGAAACTACCCTGATGCGTTCTTGGACTTACACTGATTCAGGATTAACAGCAAACAAGGAATGGATATTCCCATCCGGATCAGCAAAAAAGGCCGTAACGTGCCCCCAAGACTTTACCATCGGCTCCATGATTGCTGTAGCCCCTTTGGCGACGTACTCCTGGTAAAGAGCATTCAGTTCTTCCGGTGAATCACATTGAAAATTGAACTCGAAAGATTGTCCTTTGCGCTCTTCTAGAAACGAAGGATGATCTTTCGTATTATCCGCCATAAGTGGCGTCGAGCAAATGGCTAGACGAACACCGCTATTAGTAAATTCGACATAATCCGCTTCTTCCACCACGATATGAAATCCAAGCACATCCTTATAAAAACGGGCCAACCGTGCAACATCCTTTGATAACATCGTGATACCTTCTAATTGAATTCTCATCGTGAAATCCCACCAGTTCTCTTCTATTTCCTAAAATTGTAACATGTACATCCGAATGGGATCAAGTGTTCTTATTAGGATAATTTCTACTCAGCCAACAGCCCCTTAATGACAGTCCTCATCTGATCCTCTGTTAATGTCCCTACTCGATTATAGGCGACTCGTCCCTGCTTATCGACAAAGATGGAAACTGGAATCGAGCGAAGTTTGTACGCTTGCGTGACCTTCTTATCAGGGTCAAGCACGACTCGGAAGGAATAGGGATGTTCTTTCAGATATGCCGTTACCTTATCATGGCTTTCTCCGACATCAACAGCCAGCATGACGATATTATCATCTTTATAGTCATGATAAACCTTTTCCATATCCGGCATTTCTTTAATACACCATTTACACCAAGTTGCCCAAAAGTTGATATACACGTTCTTGCCTTTCAGATCGCTTAACGTCACCCGCTCACCGTGTAAATCCGTTACCGTGAAGTCAATCGCACTCTCCCGCTCCTGCGCGTTAAGTAATAACGCATTCGGTGTTGCAGTCTCCTCTGTGCTTTCCGTATTTGGAGCCGCTGGCTGCAAGCTGGAGGATTGCACTGCTGCTTGTTCACTAATGCTATATGTGCTCGTTATAAAGGAAAGAGACTGATTAATCATCTCCATTCGGTTCGTGAATACGAGAAGACCCATAAAGATCATCATGACACCGCTGACGACGGAAAAGATGGGCAGGTATTTAGCAACCTTTTTCAACAATCGGGATAGATGTTCGACTAAAAAGGCCGAAAGTACGAAAGGCACCGCCATACCAAGCGAGTAAGCCGTGAGCAGAAGGACGCCCTTCTGGATGGTTTCCATACTGCCCGCATAGATGAGGATCGTAGATAGCATGGGGCCGATGCAAGGCGTCCATCCTATTGCGAAAGCCATGCCGACTAGGAACGGACCTGTTTTTCTCACAGATGGGCCGCTAGTTAGGAGCCTTTTTTCGGAATACAACAGTTTAATCTTAAATATCCCGGTCATATGAAGCCCAAATAGCATAATAACCACGCCGCCAATCTGCCTAAAGATCGATAAATTGGACGTAAATATTTTACTGATTGAGCTCACGGAAATGCCTAGCCCTATAAACACAAGGGAGAACCCCAGTATAAAAAACAAGGATTTGTAGACGACATGACTCCTGCCTTTGTTTGTAACCAAATCAGGCAGAGAAGAGCCTACGATATAGCTGAAATACACAGGAATGAGCGGAAGAACGCAAGGGGATATGAACGAAAGCAGCCCCGCTGAAAATGCCAAGATGAAATCCAATTCGCCTCTCCTCCCATGATCTTGTTCACCCTAATGGGCAAAATGGGCAGCCTTGCGGCTACCCATTTCACCTCTTATTTAAGTAAGTTGTATAACACTTGAGCAGCTTCAGCTCTCGTGGAAAGGCTTTGCGGGTTAAGTTTAGCGTTATCTCCCGTTAGGACTCCGCTCTCAACAAATGACTTGAAAGCTTCTTGCGCAAATCCTGCAATTTGCCCAGCATCTGAGAAATTAGACAATGTCGCTGCCCCATTCCCCTTCGGAAGCTTATTCAGTACACCTAACGAGCGATGCAATAGTGTGAACAGCTCCTCACGAGAGATGCTTTGATTCGGCGCGAATTGGTTGTCGCCAACACCACCTGCAATGTTAAGACGTTTGGCTGCTGCCAAATAAGGCGTGTAGTAGGTATTGCCTGCGTCTGCGAAATTATCTTTCGCGTTCTCTTCCGGCGCAATGCCATATGCTTTTAATAGTAGCGTAATAAACTGTCCTCTTGTCAGCTTGTCGTTCGGACTGAAATGATTCTCATCCGTGCCGCCGGCAATTTTATTTGCTGCTAAGAAATTAATCGCTTTAGCATACCAGGCTGAATCCGCTACATCTGCAAAGCCAGAGTTCGTGTACGTAATTACAACATCCGTCGTTGGACTTGGGTTATATCCATATTTGGCTGCATATCGAACTTGATAAGTACCTGTGGATAAGCCTGTCGTTTCGGTCGCTTTGGCTGCCGTGTATTTCGTAGCTCCGGAAAGTTTGTATTCCAACTGTGCGGTTGTGCCTGTGATTTTGCCATCCGCGCTCAATGACGTTACTGCTGCTGTCGTGCCTAGTCCCGTAGGTGCTGCAGGTTGTTCCAAATTCAAATCAATGATCGTAGACGGACTTGGTTTAAAGCCCGTTTTAGCTGCAACTCGCACATAATAAGTGCCTTGTGCAAGTCCTGTAAGGGATGTGCCAGTTACTGGTGCATAAGCCTTGTCTTCTGCACGTTTGTACTCAAGAGCTGTAGATGTACCACTAATTTGACCATCTTTGCTCGTATCTGATTTTGGAGCTTTACCTGTCAGTCCTGTAGGGGCTGCTTGGTTAGCCGCACCTTGCAGTTCGGAGAAAGCACGATCAAGTGCTTCAATGTAGTTGTTGTAATTCACACCTTTTTTCCCGTTCAGTTCATAATCAGGTTGAATATCCTTCCACGTGTACATTAATTCCACATGATCAAGAATTGGGGCTGGTTTGCCTTGGGCATCCTTATGATCCTTGTTGTAAATAAAGAAGTAAGGCACTTGCAGCTTGTTAGCTACATGCTCGGTACCATTTGGGTCTTTGTAGCTGACATTATTGCTTGCTTTCGCATAAAGCGTTTCGATGTTCGTTAAATAAGTATTGACTAGATCGACATAACGATCGGCAAATGCTGCTCCAGTGGCTCTAATTTGAAGGAAATTGCTGCTATCCGTTCCTGCTGGCACATCTGGCGTTCCGCCAATCCCTCCGTCTAGCTTCGTATCCCAGTTATATACTTTGGTTACATTGTATTTCTTCGCATACTCATTGACATACTTCGCAACTGCGCGCGTATTAGGGCACCAGGAGCAACCGAATAGAAACACGTAGTTCCCTTCGCTTTGCAACACACCATTAAGCTCATCATAGGTTACAGGATCAAGCACGATATCTTTATCCGCTTCGCCAAAAATCGTTTCTCCCGCGAATTCATTATAGGAAGAGGCAATATAGTTGTTATTTGTTTGGTCTGCTTGCAAGCTTGCTTTCAGGTTAGCGGGAACTGCATCGAATGCCGCGCTAACTTTCGCTTTATATGCATCGGCTTTGCTTGTATCCACAACACCATCCGTTAAAAGAGCATCAATTCCCTCTACAGAAGCAATGATTGGCGCGTTGTCAGAGCCATTTTTGTTATTTTTGTTATACACGAATAAGTAAGGGGTTTGAATCTTTTGAGCTGTGCCCGTCAGGGTTTTGGTAACTACGTTCGGCGCTTTGCCTGACGTCACGTCATTGCTGTATGTAACACTTTCTGAACCATCGATTTGCGTGCTAAGATTTGTCAAATACTTGTTAACCAAGTCAACGTAACGTCTCGAGATTGGATTGTTAGCAGAATCAGCGATATCCGTTGCTGGATCTGCACCATCTAACCGCGTATCGAAGTTATAGACGGCCTTGATTCCTTTCGCTTGCGCGACTTCATTAATATATCCGACTACGGATTGTGTATCTTGACTCCAAGCACCACCGAACAGGAAAGCATAGGTTCCATCGGAGTCTAGTAAGTAATCCAGTTCATGATAGGTTGTTGTTTTAAAAACGTTCTTATCGTCAACGAGATTATCATATTTTTGGTTAAAATAACTTGTATAAGTGCTGTTGAGTGGGGCTGCTGATGTCGCCGCGCTTGTTTGGTTCGTCTGTAAAAAAGGGAAAACGAGCGTAGCAGCCAAGAGCAGCGTTACGGCTTTTTTCGTCGTCGATGATGTAGTCATGGTATTCTCCTCTATGTTAGTTTCGATTGTTCTCTCTCTTGTCTGATTGCGATTCCGATTAGCAACCCTCTTCTTCGATATCGCAGTTCTCTTCATCTTGCGCAGCAGGTGCAGGCGTTGCAGCTGCTTTGGCAGGTGCTGGTGTAGCTGTTGGCTTCACTTGCGCAGGTTGTGGCGTCTCCGCAACTGCGGCTTTAGGCTCTTCTTTCTTCACCGGTTCGGCTGTTGGTTTAGGCTCTTCCGCTTTCGTCACGACTTCTTCCTTTTTCGGTTCAGCTGCTGTAGTTACCGCTGCTGTCTTTACTTCAGGCGCCTTCGTGTTCACAGCAGTAGTTGCTGTAGTGCTAGTTGTAGGCGTAGTTGTCGCTGCTGGTGTTGCAATAGCGGTTTGTGTCTGTGGCACTTCTACAGCTGGCGTTGCATCTGCTTGCGGCTTCGTTTCAGCAACCGCGGTTACAGCAGCAGCAGTCTGTGCGGCAGGTTCCACTTTCGGTGCTGAAGTGTCTTGTGTAGACGCAACAGAAGTCACGCCATTATCGTCTGTATTCTTTGAAGCAGATACCGTGACTGCATAGATGGCAATAAGTACAGCAATCGCTGCGAGTATGGCCAATACTTTAATTTTTGATCGTCCAATGTTAACCATGTTTGAACATCCCTCTCCATGTAAAATGTAAGTAACTCAATTGCTAGCCAGTTGACTTCCCTCTTCGCTGTAACCCTCCTTGCAAGCGTCAGAAGATAAAAAAAAGAGACACAACGAAGAGCAATGACTTCTGCTCCTGTTGAATCTCTGGCTGTCCAGTAGATCACAAATCCATATTGTGTTGAGATGCATACGACATGTGTGAATCTCAATGTAAACATATCTTAAATGGCATTGCCGCTTATGTCAATGATTTTTTAATTAATTCCTATCGGTTTTCTTGGAATTAATGCAAAATGACTCAGAGGCTCGTTCACAAGATAACGTTATGAAACCATCTTATTAGCCTATTTAGTAGAGAATTCGGAAGAATAGCGTTATCGCACAGCGTTATTTCAGGATAAATAGCTGAACTCACTCATTTTACCCGCAATAACGTTATTACGTAACGCTAATTTTCCGTAAAACATGCCTGTGGAGTAAATAACGTTATGGCACACCCCTATTTGAAATTGGAGCATCCATCTATTCACTTATAAATTCTGCTCAGTGACCCCTGACAACGGATCAAACGTCAGCATTTTCGTACCGATTTTATCAATAAAGAACCGATCGTGGCTAACCGTAATGACTGCGCCAGGGAAATGAATCAGCGCCTGCTCCATGACCTGAATACTCATAAGATCGAGATGGTTCGTCGGCTCATCCAAAATGATGACCGCGGCGCCTGAGAGAAGACACTTTGCTAACGCGACCCTAGCCTTCTGGCCACCGGAGAGGTTGCCAATAAACTTGCTGAGATCCATTTCCGAAAACTGCAGCATGGCGAGGAATTTGTTCACCTTTTTCCGCGGTGCATCCAGTCCGAGGCCGTACGTATTCACCGCATGGCTAACGGTATCCTTCGGATTAAGCTCTTCCCACATCCGGTTAAAATACGCGTAGCTGACGCCTCTCTCCCAGATCACCTCGCCGAACTCCGGCTTTTCTTGTCCCGTAAGCACCTTAATGAGCGTGGATTTCCCGCTTCCGTTCGGGCCTACGATGACTAGGCGGTCTTCCTTTTGAATATCGAAGCTAATGTTCTGAAAGATAGTTCGTTCCTCATACGTCTGACCGATCGCTTTCACTTCGCACAGCTTGTCCGGAAACCGCAGTCGCTCATAAATATCCGTGATCAGCACGTTGACGGGGTGAGGTTCGATCCGTTTCTTGTTATCAGCTAGCTGACGGGAGAGACGGTCCTTGGACATTTTCTTGCTGGCGCGACTATCAATCGCCTCCGATTCCATGAGGAGCAGCTCTTCTTCCCACTCAAATTGGCGGTCGAGCTCCTTTTTGCGCATCTTCTTTTTGCGGATATAGTCGGTGTAATTGCCCTCATATTCCTGAAAACGATAGTTCTCGATCTCGATGACTTGCGTGACCACTTTATCGATAAATTCCCGGTCATGGGAAATCAGAATCATCGCGCCTTTGAACCGATAGAGCCATTGCTCCAACCATGCAATCCCTTCGATATCCAAGTAATTGGTCGGCTCGTCCAGCAAGACAATCTCAGGTTGTTCAATGAGCATTTTGGCAAGCGCCGCACGATTTCTCCAGCCGCCCGACAACTCATCGACAGGTTGATGACGCGACCGTTCGGTAAACCCAAGCTTTGTGAGAACTGTGTTTATCTCAACAGACACGTTCCATCCGTCCAAATGCTCCATTTGCTCAAACAGCTCAGCTTGCCTCGTCAGCAACTTATCCATCTCGCCGTCATCCGTGACGGTTCCGAGCCTTTCGCCAACCTCTTGCAACTCGCGTTCAGTTCGAGCAACCTGCTCAAAACACCCCTCCAACTCTTGCTGAACGGACAAACTTCCGGTCATTTCTGAGAATTGTGAGAAGTATCCTATTTTGACCCCAGGATCTACTTCTACCTTGCCTGACGTCGGTTCTTCCTTACCCATAATTAGCTTAAAAACCGTCGATTTCCCCGCACCATTCCGCCCAATCAGACCGATTCGCTCACCTTGACTTACCTTCCAATAAATATCGCGAAAAATCATCGCGTCCTCATATTTCTTCGTAACGTTCTCCAAACGAATTACACTCATGGCATGGCTATCCCCTTTGTCCTGCTTCTACTTCAGCTATAGGCTGATTATATCATGTTTGGGATAAGAGGATTTTACCAAAAGTGGCCGGACTTATGATGTTATTTTCAATGGAACAGATGGCCGAGGCTCATAGGTATGCGGAAACAGGACGTAAGAAGGGGAATATGGTGGCTTGCCTCAAATAACATTGTCATTAACTAGCTCCCCTGATTCATCCCTCTTATTTTCAGTTATCAACTTACAGGTTCGCATAAGCATATGCCCCCAGATTAGCTGATGCTGCTTGTTCCATTCCCGCGTTAAGAGGCATAAATGTCATTTTAACACCTAAGGCTCTAGCTATCTTTAGGACTGTATCCATTCGCGGCATTGTGGAACCACTCTCAAACCGAGCAATCGCCGATTGCTTCATACCAACCTTACGAGCAAGCTCTTCTTGCGTCCAACCTTTATGTTCACGAATTGCAATTAGTTCTGTGACCATAGTAGCCCGTTCCCGAATGACCTCAATTTCGTTTTGATTTTCCGGATCCATCTCTTGAAACATTTCATCCCATGTTTTCACTTAGATCATTCCTCTCTTAGTTCTCGGTTTTCGTGACTTTATGTTCCAGCATCCATTTATCTCGAAGACGACGTGCCTTTGAGAGTTCAATGGGGTCGGTCTCATTATCATCTTTTTTGT
The DNA here is from genome assembly GCF_059691955.1 of Paenibacillus sp. J22FR83. NCBI lineage: Bacteria > Bacillati > Bacillota > Bacilli > Caryophanales > Paenibacillaceae > Paenibacillus > Paenibacillus sp. J22FR83. The sequence goes on along the minus strand of NZ_JCAUAM010000020.1, from coordinate 88,389 downwards.
AGTGTGAAAGTAAAATAAAGTTGTTACCATCCCATAAGCAGCAAAATATCCGTTCATCTAAGGGACGTAATTCATACAAATTATCGTTCTCTTTACCCTTAAGATTTTTAATAATCTTCTCTCCAGCACGAGTCCCCTGAATCTCAACGCGTGCCATGCAATAGTTGATCTTTTCAAACATGATTTTTGCATTCTTATCCCCACTGTTTTTACGAACTAATAATTCCTTATAGAAAGCTTCTACTTCAGGTGTGAAAATGAATTTGTATTTAATCACCAGTGTGAAATCCCCCTACAGTTATTTTAATCAATCTCACACTCATTATAACCTTTTAGTTATATTATAACGTAAACGTTATAAAAAACATAGAAGGAGTTCATCACTTTCACTCCAAATTCGCATACAATTGCTGCGTATACTCCTTAATAATCTCAGACACTTCAACATCCTTCTTCATAATGCGCCAAAGATAATTCGGGTATTTGCGATATTTGCCAATCGGTATAGCAACGACCCCGTTCTTGAATTTATCAGGCATCGTAGTTACGATGTAATCTGTCGCGATGGTGATGGCATTGCCGCGGCTAACCATTTGCATGATGGCTTGGGTGTTGTTAGTCGTCAAGGCAATCCGGTTGCCTGAATCCCCAGCAATTAATTCCGCTGCAATCCGCTCAATATAGGCATCTTTATAAATAACCAACACTTCATTATGTAAGTCGGAGCCCGTTATCGCAGGTAGAAACCGCAAAGGTGATTGCTTATTCACCACAATGACCGCTTCCCCGCGAATCACAGGCTCCCAGGTGAAAGAATCATCCTGACTTTCGCGCGACAAGGAAACGAACCCCATATCCGCCTCCCCTTTCATAACTTGATTCATAACCGCTGTATTATCCCCCTCCAAAAGTTGAACATTAATATGAGGATAGATTCCCATAAATGTAATCGTGGTGTCTGTTACCAACGAAACCATGCCGGGTATCGTAGCGATGACGATATTGCCTGTGTTGATTGGTTTGGATTTAGAGAGCTCATTTCGCATATTGCGGACATTGGTTAGTATCGTACGTGCATATTGCATAGCCTTAAACCCATCCTGTGTAAGAACAATCCCTTTTTTGGAACGGGTAAAAAGCGTAGCCTCTAATTCACTCTCTAATTGACTGATGGATTGACTGACGGCGGGAACGGTTATCCCGTGCTTTTTGGCCGTTTCTGTAAACGAGCCCGACTCTGCCGAATCCACGAAATACTGAAGCTGTATAATATTCAAAGGTATCCATCCTTAATTAATTGTTTAGATTAATAAAATAAACTTAAATATATTTTATCATCGGTCAGTGGTATTATACAGTAATCCTATTCAACTTGCCGAGTCACCCTAGATGGAAATCTTACATCTTCGAATAAATGATTAGATTAAGGGAACATCATTAACGACGATTGTCATAAGCAAAGGAGCATTGCAATTGAAAAAAAATATATTAAGCGTATTTGCATCTGAATTTCGCCGCTTTATTAGGAACCCTATGATGATTATTACATTCGTAGCTGTCGCCTTAGTTCCTATTTTATATAGTGGATTCTTGTTAAAAGGAACTTGGGACCCCTATGGCCAACTGGAGAAACTGCCGATCGCGGTCGTCAATTTGGACCAAGGCGCGGACTTCCAAGGCGAGTCACGAAATGTAGGCAAGGAATTTATCGATGAGCTGAAGGAAAACAACAACTTTTCGTGGGGATTTATGAGTGCCGAAGAAGCAGCTCAGGGGATGAGAAATAACCACTATTATGCGACGATTACCGTCCCCCCCACATTCTCAACAGATGCAGCATCCATTACGAGCTCAACACCGAAGCAGGCAGAAATTATTTTCGAATCCAATAGCTATTACAATTTTGTCGCCGGTCAAATCGGGGAGAGCGCAACGAAAGAGTTAAAAAATAAGTTGTCCAAAACGCTGACAGAAGCTTATTCAACGAGTATTCTCTCTGAATTCGAAACGATTTCGAATGGACTCGGTGAAGCAGGAAAGGGGGCCTCCGATCTTCAGGCTGGCGCACAAACGCTAAGTGATGGGATCCATGAGGTTAAATCCAACTTGGTCATTCTTGCGGATGGTACCAAGCAACTCGATGACAGTGCAGGCTTGTTACAAAAAGGTGCCGCTAGCCTAAGCTCAGGCGCATCGGAAGTTAGCAAAGGTGCAGCTACTTTGGCTGGCGGGGTAAGCCAATTGCAAAACGCAGGCGCACAGCTTGAACAAGGTGCTCAGAAATCAGCAGCAGGCGCTTCTTCCTTAGTTACGGGATTGCAGGCCTCCCAAACGGGAGCCGATCAGTTGGCTTCTGGATTAGCCTCATCCTCCAAAGGCAGTACACAATTAGTTGAGGGGCTTACGTCAGCCCTAAGCGCTAGTGATAAGTTAGAAGACGGCTCTGCACAGCTCGCCTCAGGTTTTGAGGCCTTCGTCGCCGCGCATCCTGATCTCGCTTCGAATGAGGCAGTAACTAAGCTCCTGGCGGCCAGCAAGAGCGTCGCAGAAGGAAACAAAAAGCTGCACGATGCCGAGAAGAAGCTCCTTACAGGAGGGCAGTCTGTCGCTTCGGGCACGGAAAAGCTAGTCACCGGAGCTGAGAAGCTCCGTGACGGCAACAAGCAGCTCGTTGCTGGAGCAACGCAGCTTCAAACCGGTGGGCAGCAGCTCGCTGATGGCTTGCACACCTTCAATGCGAACTTGCCACAGCTAGCTGCTGGTGGCACGAAGCTGGAAAGCGGTGCGGCGCAAGTCAGCACCGGCGCTTCAAATCTAGCCAGCGGCATGACGCAAATGACCACAGGAATTCACAAGGTCGCCAGCGGTGCGGCGCAGCTGAATGAAGGTGCGACTGCGCTTGACGCAGGTGCACCGAAGTTGGTTGATGGCAGCGGACAACTCGCCACGAAATTGAACGATGCCGCGAAGCAAACCGCTGCTGTCAAAGCCGATGACAACACGATTAAAATGTTAGCAGAGCCTGTGAAGATTACTGCCAATGACGATCGCAAAGTTGCGATTTACGCGAACGGCATTGCTCCTTACTTCATATCCATGGCGCTGTTTGCAGGCTCGCTAGTGTTCACGACGATCTATGCTGCCAGAAGTACATTCACGCCAGGGGCACGAGGGTTTCGATTACTGGTAAGCAAGCTTCTTACTTTTAGTCTAATGAGTATTTTCCAAGCTGGAATTGCAACGACCGTCCTCACCTATGTGTTAGATTTGAAAGTACAGAGCATTCCGTTGTTCTATATCTTTACCTTCGTCGTCGGCCTAACCTTCATGCTGATTATCCAAATGTTCGTCACATGGTTGGATCAACCAGGTCGATTCGTCGTACTCCTGCTGATGATCCTTCAATTAGCTTCAAGCGCTGGAACTTATCCACTCGAGCTCTTGCCGGATTGGGCCCAAGCCTTACACCCTTGGCTGCCTATGACGTATGCGATTCAAGGATTCCGTTATGTTATCTCTAGCGGTCAGTACACGGACATGTGGCATCAGGTGGGCTACTTGAGTATCTACCTAGTTGGTTCCTTGATTCTAACGAGTGTTTACTTCCTTACACGTAAAAAGACTGAGAATAACAGCAATGATGAGCATGAGCAGTTGATGCCTGTTACGGTATAAATATGAAATGGGAAAGGGCTAGGAGTCACCGGATGGTGAGTCTTAGCCCTTTTTGTTCGTACAGGTACTCCTCTTCGATTGAGGAGCAAATTTTAATTAGAACCTAATAAAAATCGCCAAAAACCAACAAATAAATCCCGATTTATGATACGATTTGTGTATCTAAAGAACTAGGAACAGATAGGTGTAGGAGAGATATACATATGAGAAAATTAAAGATTTTTATAAGCATTTGTTTGCTGTCTAGCACGTTGCCGACATCGGTACTTGCCAGCTACACACTCGATCAAGACAATAACGGCGTTGATGTTCAAGATGTGTTAAAAACCATTCAAAATGAAGAAGCCATGCGCACGATTACAGGGAAAAATATTTTTGATCAAGCTGATATTCGCAATTTGTTACGCCAAATTCAGCCTAGTAATCATCAGGCTATTCTAGGAACCGTTACAGGCTTCGTCACTGATGAAACTGGGGCCGCGGTTAGTGGGGCTACGATTAAGATTGATGGAACTAGTTTGGAAATGCTGACTGATGCGTCTGGTCAATTTCAATTTAACGATGTTCCCATTACTTATCAGACAAAGGTTCAAGTTACCAAGGTAGGTTATGACTCGATTGCCTCAGAAGTTTTTAATATGCAAAGTGGAGACACTCGTAATTTTCCCAATATGATTTTGAGAAAATCCCCTACCTACGGTTCCGTTTCTGGCTATGTGTATGGCCCTGATAATGTGGCACTGGCGTCGGCATTTGTTACAATCGATAACCCCACTACCCATTTGACTGGGTATACCAGTTCTACTGGATTTTTCATCTTTAGCCAAGTACCGACTGGCGAACAAAGCCTCACCGTAACGAAGGATACCTATACGCCATTTACTACACTTCCGTTTAACGTAACAAAAGACAACCTAACTCCCATACCTTCCATTCATCTTGCCAAAACAGATAGTCCACAATTGACGGGCAGCATTCAAGGTGTCGTTACATCAGACAATAATCAACCTCTTCGCGATGCTTTAGTTAGCGTCACTGGTAGTACTTATCACATCTCGACAGATAATAATGGGTCATTTACTCTCAGTAACATACCTTTGGGGATAACTGAACTACATATAACAAAGGAAGGTTTCCAACCTATACTTATCCCAGGTATTAACGTTTCAGAACATGTGTACGATGCCGGAACTATCAAACTCTCTCCTGCTAAAGGCATAGTGAACGGAACTGTTATTGACGAGGACGGACATTCCGTTAGCGGAGCCCTAGTCTCACTTGATGGCGTTTCGGCTACAACGAACGAAAGTGGAGAATTTACGTTCAGCGATGTGACACCGCGCATCGGCGCGACGCTCATCGTTACCAAAGATACCTATGAGACGGCAACGGTACCTAGCTTTGATTTAACTCCAGGTCAAACCAAGGAGCTTGGCAATGTGATCCTGAAGAAGGTTAAAGTTTCTATCTCAGGCAATATAACTTCCACTACGGGAAGCAGCCTAGCATCCGTACAAATCCATGTCAAAGGAACCGAAATAACGGTATACACAGATGATTCTGGCAATTTTACAATTCATAACCTTCCTGTTGGCAGTCATACGCTTCAGATATCAGCGGAAAATTATGTAGGGCAAGACATATCTGTGAATGTTCTGCAAACTGGGAATTCTCCAGTCTCTGTTGGCCTTGCGCGTCAAACTGCTAATGTGCAGGGCTACGCCAGATCTACAACCGGTGAGATCATAACGTATACACAAGCTACAATTCCAGGAACTAGTTACACAGCATATGTAAACGAAAACGGGCAATTCACATTCTATAATCTGCCTGTGGGCTATACCATTCAAGAGATTGCTATTGCAGACTATCAGCCAAAGCTTCCGCTAACTGCAATTACGGTTACACCGAATCTTAACAGCATTGGTACACTAGAGTTTCAACCTGTGGGAACAATAACAGGTAATCTTAAAGATAGTGATTATGATTTGAGTTACCCGGCGATACCTAATGTGACTGTTACACTAAGGGCAAATACCGGCAGTTATCTACAAACAGTCACATCAGATGCTAATGGAGATTACCGATTTATCAATATCCCTGCAAATGCAGTCTATACCCTTACCTTTGAAAAAGGAGATTATGTTTCACATCAGATACCATCCTATTTTGTTAATAAAGGGCAAACTTCGAATCCTACTTATTATCTGTTTCACGGTGTTGCCGTTCAGACTGAAGAAGATCTACTATTAGCTCTAGCCGATACTAACATTCCTTCTATCCTACTGCTCAATGATATACATCTAACCAGCCCATACGAATTCAATCGGAGTGTATGGCTCTCAGCGTCTAATTCCAACATTACATTGACTGCGCCAGGCTTTACAGTTGCATACCTACAACCATATCCGAGGGTACGATCTGGCGAATTTATGTTTGCACTTGGCAATAATGAGCCGAATCTCCAAACAGCACTTCGCAGCTTTCCAAATAAAGTCATGGTAGAGGGTCTTGCGGGGATTAACGGGTTTATTACTAGAGTATTTCAAGAAAACTACTTTATCACCGATGGCACAAGCAATCTCACTGCATTTGTAAACAACGCTGAAGGATTAGGAAATGCACTTGCTAATCCAGATGTATCAACCATCTATGTAGCCGAAAACATCAATTCCTATGGCAATTTAGATTTTCCAAACCGTCCGATTCACTTTATTAGCCAATCGGAGAAGACAATTCAAAAGGATAGCTATTCCAACACTAGCCAAGTCCAACTGACGAATGTCAGATTATTGCCGGAGCACGATACGGTACCACCTATCCTAACTGCTGTCTCTACGGGTGTCGTTGAACTAGATCTACATGATGTAACAGCCACATTAAATGAGTCCGCCACGCTTTACTTGGTGCCAGAAGGAACAACACGCGTACTAGGAGAAATTACCCAGAACACAGTTTCAAGTGTGTTCGCCTCGACAAGCGGGCAAGCTTCAGTGAAGTTAACATCAGTGCCTCCAGGGGACTATATCCTGTATGCCGTTGACTCTGCTGGCAATATCTCTACAGCATCAGCAACGATTAATGTGCATAAATCTTTATCAAAGGTCTTGTCGGATATCCGCAACGCCTTAACTCTTGCGAACATGGCGTGGATAACCAAATATGATTTCATACGCGCAGGCATTCAAAACATAGACGGGGCACAGCTCGAGTTGTATCAAATCGCACTCTCCATGGTTAAGGACGAGCTGCTTTCAGCCCCAAGTGGACAAGATTTTGTTGCAAACATACAGAGCTGGGTGGATACTGCGAATACCGCGCCAATCATTCATCGAGCGTTAATGTCGGGCATTAACAATAGCCCTTATGACTGGTCAGTGCTCAATAGTAACGCTGAGGCCATCCTCAGTGCTTATCAGCTAACTGGCATTTCCTCTTCTTCACAGCTTGCTGTAGCTGAGAATCTAATGGAGCTGGCCTTCCAGCGCGGCAGTCATAAACTTCTAACAAAGACTGAAATGCAAGAGGCCATCAATGACACATTGCCGTCGACAGAATTGTCCAACTGGGTAGGAACACCGCTTCAACAAGGGCTCGGAACGAGGCGTGTAACTCTCAGTTTTAGCATGAAGAACGCTAAAGGAGTCCCACTACAAGGTTATACAGCGGACGACCTTACAATTAAAATTAACGACGAAGAAATCAACCTAAGCAACACCGAAACTTTCCCTTCATTTGCCTACGATCCGAACAGCAGCTCCTACCAAATCGTATTTGAAGGCAGCGAGAGTTCGACAACGTATACACTTTCGGATCTTTCGCTTCGTGGAACAGTCATCCAAAGTGAAGCGTTATCCGTAACGACACCTAGTCCAGGAATTCCTGTTACATCGATTAGCATGAGTATTTATACGAACTCTACTCGTATCCCTACCCGTAGTTCTAGTACAGTCACCTTAATTATTGCGCCGTTCACGGCGACGAATAAGGATATTGTCTGGCACATCGAACCAAGTGAGATTGCAACAATTTCCCAACAGGGGAACCTAAGTGTTACGGGGATTGGACATTTTACACTCACAGCAACAAACCCGTTATCTGGGATCAGTCAGACACTGGAACTGGAGGCTGTAGATACGGATTCTGCACTGAGTGCTGTACAGGCTTATGCAGCAAGCGGAGGAACTTCATCTTTAAGCTTGGAAGTTTTCAAGAATACGTGCGTCGGCAACATCGTGGATAGTGCATTTGAGAATTACAAAAGAGCAATCATAGCAAAGCGCGGCGAATTCGTGGGCTTACAAAACTATCAAATTTCTAATTTACTACAAGATATTATTAGTGAGTACACCTCTACCGCTGCTCTTAACGAAGCACTCTACGCATATATCGATGACAATTCTACAATTTGGGATGCGCTGGATAAAGATGCATTATCCACTATGGGTGTTTACCAAACGGATACTACCAACTTCCAGTATGTCAAACAAGTAATCTTGGATACATTTATGGAAGATCGCAGTCCCTTCGGTCGTACAGAATTGAACAAACTGGTTATTAAGGTACCTAGCTTCTCTATTAGAAGTTACAATCCAACTGTCTATGCTACTCAATTGATAAGCCAACATTTGAATAGTGCAGGCTCTAATGTGGTCGTGACATTCAAAGTTGCCAATCTATACAACGAGGGGAACACAGGGCTTACTTCACAGGATGTCAAAGCAATCGTCGGTGGGGAATCTAGAGGTTTATACGACTCTTCCTTGTTCTCGAACTTCCTAAATCTAGGTGGCGGTGTATACAGTGTTGAAGTCTTGGAGTCAGCTTTGGCAAGCCCTCTCTTGATCGAGGCTTTAACGGTTCGAGTGAGCCACACAGATATACCAATTGCAACCGAAATTTCAGTAAATAGACAAGCGGCTTTGATTGAGCAATCCGTCGCGAATCGTACACTGAGCATTATAGATGGACTGTTATTTACTTTAGGCAATCTGCCAAGCATACTTGGGCTTAACTTTCTGGATCTTGTAACCAATTTGGAATCTGCCTACGTTGCACATGGTAATGTACTTACGGAAGGTTCGATCCGCCGAATTATTAATGGCATGGGTATTGTAACGTCCTATTATCAAACACAATCTGCGAGTACAGACAACTACCGCCTTGTATTTGGCCAAAACATTACTGGTAGCTTAATGTATTCGGTATCTGCCCGCAACCAGAATGGTTACCTCTCTAGGAACAGCACATCTAGTTCTAGCAATACGTATGACTTCATATTTGAACATACGTCAACTTTCCCTGTCGTTATTACTTATATTGCTGACGCAACGGAAAAGCTGAGATACAGCAGTGATAATTCCCTCGTGCCAGATTTTGAAATTATTTTTACAAACTCCTCCTCATAAAAATAAATGAATAAATCCCACTCTCCTATTTCGGAGGGTGGGATTTGTGCTAAGTTGGGCCAGCGCCCACCTCAATCAACTCATACAAGTCTCTCACTTGGCAACCTATGGTATCTGCAACGGAAATAGCCACTTGCAAAGGCATAATTCTCCTATTCTCCATATAGTCAACGATCCGCTCAGGCTTAAAAAACAGGGCTCGAGCCAGTTCTTCCTTACCCATTCCGTGCTCAGCCAAGCGTTCTTGTAATAAGCAACGACCCAGTTCAAATTTCATTGGCTCTCCCATCATCTTTAAGAAAACTACCAACATCCTTGCCAAGATTAGTCACCTTTATTCGCAGCAATAAAAACCGTCAGGTATATTTTTTCCTGACGGTTCTTATCACTCGAATTTGTTTGTTCCGTGCGCAGTTGCTAAGGACATTTGTACTAAATTAGCTGTACATTTTCCATCTATTCTACGTTTAATCGGCAAAACTAAAAATCTAACTGTAGAAAATCCAGTTATTCGCCTGAAGCACAGAAAATTTAAAGAATATCCTCATTCAAGAGCGCTTGACTGCGTTCAGTTGTTGTTTCGTTACTACTCAACCATTAATCGGTCGTAATAAACCAATCCGCTTTCTGCGCGGCTAGCAGCTTTCTTTGACCTTGGAATTCGTCATAGATGCTGAGTGTGTACTTTTGTAAAAATTTAGTATTGTAAATGAGACCAGGATCTGGAATGGTTATTTTGAAATTATCTCGCTTACCCAAACGAATCTTCGCATCTTCATCTGCCGTTGAATCTCCATTAATGACATCGAAATCTTTGAAATCAAATCTCTTCTCAAATCGCTTAATCCCGCCGCCATCTTCAAAAACGACTAGCAAGTTATGACCTTCGGTATTAATCTCCGTCATTTTCTCTTTGGTTAACTCATAGTTGAACTGCAACGTAAATACGCCGTCCGCAATAGATGTTCCTATTTTATCGATCGAGATCGTATATGGGAACAAGTCTACATTTTTAAGTGTTGTTGCTACATCGGTTTTCTCGTCTGGCAGCCAATAGGCAACTGGATTCACATAGGAATCTGGAACGGACTTCTCACCTTCTGACAGTTTGCCCTCCGTGACCGCTTCTCCTAGAAGCAAGTTCATATTCGTCGTGGCGAAACCCTTAGGAACCGATGCCCAAACATTGAGCAACGCTTTGCCAGTAGGGCTAACCTTGTTCTTCACTTCCACAACGGTTGCCGGGAATACAGTACCGTCCGATGAACGGAAATTCGCAACGAGCTTGGCTACATTCGTGAACCGTTTCTCCAAATTCGTGGCTTCTACCAGCGCGGAGTACATGATATTCGTTTTATCCTCATAGGTCGATACGTTTCGAATTCCGTACTTCGCCTTTCGCCCGATATCATTCGACGTATAGGTTTGCCCCATACCGATGAAAGGAATGGCTTGAAGTTCAGCTTGTGTGGAGAACTCCAGCACATCCGTTGCTGTCGAACTGCCCGTACTTGTACCTGTTCCCGTTGCTGGCGTTTCTCCCTCATTCTCTTGGAGAACTAATTTGATTTTGGAAAACTCGTACGTATAGGGTACTTTGCCTGCAATTTGCAAATTGACGTTTGCACCCGCTGCCAACCCAATCACTTTAGCTGTCTGGATAAGCTTAGCATCGATTTTCACTGCGTCATCCAATAAGAAGTACCCGGATAATTTCGGGATAGGCAGTGATTCATCTCCGTTATTGCTTAGCGTTAAATCGGCTGTAAGTATGTCTTGATCCTCCCACGGCAATCTGTGCAAACCGTTCAGCTGGGTCGTATATACACCTGATTTATTGGTGAAGGTATATGCTTTACCAACGGAGCCACCTTCAGACTGAGAAACGGTCGGCAGCTGGAAATTCGCAACCGCGACATTCATTTTCAAGTCCACAATCGTTTCTGCAATCGCTAATTGCCAAGCTCCTGCAGCAACAGCAACTGGAATCGAACCAGAAAGCTGAATTTCCTTGGTTTCCTTTGGATTAATTTGCAAATCCTTCAATCCTTTGGCTTCCATCGGATACATTAAGCCTTCTGAAGTACGGATTGAGAACAGGTACGCAGGAATGGTTACGGTATGACTTCCAACGTTCTCCAAGCTTACATACACCGTAGGAACATGATATTTCTCATTCTTGTTGCTGACAAACTTTGTAACCGCAGCCTTCACGTTTGTTCCACCAACCGCAATCACAGATGGTAAATCGGCAGGTGTTACATCCGTATAATCATCAGGAACGGCTACCTCACCTAAAATTCGTTCAAAATTCGTTTGATTGAAATCCCACTTGATAAATTGCACAACAAGATCCTGTAAGTTCGTACTCGTATCTACCGTTGCATAAAACGTCACATCTGTCGTTGAACCGGGAGCTACCCGGTTCTTATCCTTATCTGCCGGAAGTAATCGCACGGAGAATTGCTTGCCGGACTTGCTTTTCAGACGCGCCCAATAATCAATAAATTGCAGTTCACTGCTGCCTTCGTTATGGATGGTAATCGTAAATGTCGCTAACTTCCCACTAGCATTCTGTTGAAGATGAATCTGTTGCAACTCAAAATAACTGCTTCCTGTCATGCTCACCTTGCCCACATTTAGTACAGGCGTGGAGGGGCTGCTATCAGCCCAAACGGGGGTAGTCGCTCCTAGCACAAGCAGTGCAGACAAGGCTATAGTCACTAGGCGCTTGTGGTGAGTATGGATGATCATGGTGGATGCTCGCCTCCTTCTATATCCTTCTTAACCTGCTGGAACTGCAATTGCTGGACTCATGATTGGTTGCCCGGGGGCAGTTGGGTTTTCTTTCATTTGTTTGAGCATGGCATCGCCATCCGTTTGCCATTTCTTAAGGGCATCTCGAGCCGTCATTTTCCCTTGTAGTACATCGCTAAACAGCTTATGACCAATTTCCTGCACTTGATAAATATTAGGATTATTGCGATAAATTTTGGAATTATCTTCTTGTGGTGCCGGCGTTACATTGTAGAAAGCTTCCATGTGGAAATCAAGTCCATCTGTCGGTTTTAAGTATTTGGAGCGTGCCACCAACATATTCTGACTACGTGATTTTAGTTTAGCCCACTCATCGCCATTAATGAACTTGATGAACTTCCAAGCATCGTCTGGATTTTGCGATTTGGCATTGATGCCCATAATGCCATTCATATAAATAGAGCCGCCAACGCCTTTGGCTTCGGGGTGAGAAGGAATCGTTACAACATCCCAGTCAATCGGTGTGTAGCCTTTATAGTTAGCTGCATTTTTATTGGCGTTCGTGAGTTGTTGAATTTGACCATAATTGAGAATCGACATGGCTAAGCGACCCGACATAAAATCATCGTAAGCAAAAGGATTATTTTGATCAAACCTTTGATTCATTTGTTTCTGAGGATCGGCGACTGGCGGGAATACATTATCTTTTTGGAGCTGTGCCATTTTGGCCCATACTTTCTCCCATTGGTCCGTATCTACCGTCATTTTCTCGCCAGCATCATCGAACATGCTTAGTTGCAGAGGAGCTGTGTACATTTGCATGCCGTAGAACAAATCCCCACCTTGGGCTTGGGTTGTAAAAGAGAACCCATTGATTCGCTGATCTCCCTCCCCTTTCGCCAATCGTTTGGAAAGATCAAATGTCTCATCCCATGTCATGCCGTCTTTCGGATAATCGACTCCCGCATCTTGGAACATTTTCTTATTATAAATAAGTGCAGAAGAACTGAATGTCGGAGCAAGGGCATACAGTTTGCCGCCACCCGCATTTTTCATTCCGTCTATCACGGCGGGAACAATGCCTGCTGTATCGAATTTATCTTTCGTTATACGAGAATCCAATTGCAGCAGCAGATTACTTTCGATAATCTCTGGCAACTGTTCATAACCAAGCATGACCACATCAGGCGGATTATCGCTCTGCATCACTTCTTTAAGCTTCTCCATCGGATCCGGCATCTTCTCACCAGGCTGAAGGCCACCGTTCATAAACTTTTCATCCATCGTTGAGACGATTTCCAGCTTAATATTCGGATTAGCAAATTCAAATATTTCAGTGAATTGCTGTGTGAAATATTCATAATTGCCGCCATACCCCATATTCGTCGCGATCCTCAGCACACGCTCTTGGTTATCGTCTGCTTTCTCCCCTTTGGTACAAGCAACAGCAAGTGGAGCCATTAAAGCTAAAGTTAAGGTTGTAACTATCATTTTACGTTTCATTTGGATTTTCCTCCGACCGTTTGTGAATTAAATGGCGCTTTCTCCTCTTCTGCCGGTAGTGCTCTTGGTGCTTTAATCGTAATGGTCTCGCCATCAAACTCCATCGTAGCTTTCCCGTCAATGTTCAGAGCGGTTAGATATGCTTTGGGAACCTGTAGACGACCTGCACGATCCAACACGACATATTCCTCATGTGCCTCACCTGTGAGCCCCGTCGAAGTCCCCTCTGCAACTGAACTCGAAGGATTGCGAGCGATAAACTCTGAACTTGTCATCCCATCTCGAATAGCAACGACGCGCCCTACTTTGCCGGCCATGGACATATCGTGAGTAACAATGACAATCGTGACACCTAGTTCCTTATTCAATCGTTGAAAAATGGAAAGAATCATATCCGCTGTCTTCGTATCAACAGACCCCGTGGGTTCATCCGCAAGCAGCAAACGCGGACGATTGGCTAATGAAATCGCAATGGCCACGCGCTGTTGCTCTCCACCCGAAAGCTCTTGTAGTTTATTATTCAAGCGGTGACCGAGACCAACCCACTCCAGCAATTGCTTGGCGTAAGCAGGATCGTAGTTCCCGCTCAGCATCATGGGCATTTCCACATTTTCAAGTGCAGTCAAGTAAGAGACGAGATTTCGTGCATTATTTTGCCAGATGAATCCGACTGTATGTCGTTTATAATCAACGAGCTGCTTGTCTGTAATCTTCAGCAAATCCCAATCCCCGACTTTCACTGCACCTGCGGAAGGGCGATCAAGACCTCCTAAAATGTTCAGCAAAGTAGATTTACCACTTCCGCTGTTGCCGATAATCGCCATTAATTCACCGTCGTCAATCTGAATATTAAGTCCTTGCAGCGCGACAACTTCGATCTCGTCGGTTTTGTAAATTTTCACTAAGCCTTCGCAAGTTATCATGCTATTTCTCCTCTCCCAGCTTCACTGCCTGGTGAACACGCAATCTTCTAATATGTAAAAATAGCAGCATGGCCCCAGTTAGCATCATGAAAGCAACCACGATATATAACTGATAGGTGTCCTTGGAATCGAACACGACTCGGAATGGCGGCACCTGTGTCTTCACATTCTGGGACGTTTGCAGGAAGGGTAAGAAGAAATAACTCGTTAGCTTGCCTATTGCAATACCTAACACAATGGATAATCCAGCCGTGAATCCTTGCTCGAGCAACAACATACCCGTTAGTTGCTTACGGGAGAGTCCCATGGCACGCAGGACACCGAATTGTACAACCCTGCTGGATAAGTTAAAGAACCAATACAACATGTAGCCGATTAAAGATACTACGACAGAAACAAGAAATCCTAAGCTAAGAATACCGAACACGCCGCCTCTTGCTGGAAGCTTCTTCTGGACGATGAGCTCATTGCGAACATCCTTGATGGCAGCAATCTCAATTCCTTTGTCTTGCAATGCCGTAACAATCGGCGTCACCTTAGCGTCTGGTTTCATTTTGAGCCATACGTCATAGGGTATCATTGGTGCCTGATCGTAGATATAGTCTAGATTTGCTATGAAAAATGGCGTCTGTTCCGGATATTGAGCTGGCCAATACGGTAATATCCCGACAATTACAAATTCCAAAGGCTGTTGGCCGATCGAAATGGATAGCAAATCACCCGCTTTAAGTGCATATTTGCTGGCGTAGCTGGAAGGAATGATAACCGCCTGCTCATAACTGCCTAATAAATTCAAATATTCATTCGGATGAGCTGGAAACAAGTCAGGACGGAACCATGCGACTTTAGCGAAATCCGTGTTATCGATCCCCATGACCATTCCCTGCCCGGTAGATTTACCGGATACAACCACATTTCCTTTGGTTTGCATGACTCTAGCAGCAGCCTGAACGCCTTCTAAATCGCGGAACACTTGAAAAGGCGGCTCTACATATCGGATTTTGGATGGCGTTTCTTCGCCAGGCCTCTGACCACCTTGACCTTGACCCTGGCCTTGGTTCTGACCACCACCCGTACCTGCCCCTCCATTCCCGCCTTGGGCTTCGCCACCGTTCCCTCCTGCGTTCGGATTCTGTGGCACATCATCTGAGAAACCTTCCCACACGGTTTGAATCACGACGTCAGTACCATATTGGTATAAGATTCGTTCCGAAGAATTCAAATCAATCGTACGTGCTGCGGAAGAATTGTACACGCCAAGACCCAGCGTAAGAATGAGCAGCAGCATCAGTGGGTAATAGGCTTTAGCCGAACGCGATAGCTGTACAAGTGTTAAAAATAACGGCACAGGCAGGAACTTCCGGCCAAGCCAACCGAACAATCGCAGCAGCCATGGGAAGATGCGTAGAAAGAAAAGTCCCAGTGCGAAGATCGAAAGTGCTGGAACGAAAAATAACAGCGGGTGTACCTGAAGCTGATCAGTTGTCATGCCTGTTTGCACAGATAGCACTTGACGTTGGTCAAATAGGTAGAAGCCATAACCAACCACCCCCAACAGCACGATATCAAGGAACCACCGCTGCCACAGTGGCGAACGGTCTGACCTTGCGAGTTGCTGCTTGTAGTTGACGATTGAAGATCTTGCAAAAAGCACAGCTGGAATGACGCTGGCGAGAATTGCAATAAGCACAGCGAGCCCACCGTAGAGCATCGCTTCGGCTGTAAAGCTAATCGGGATCGATTTGCGATCCACGAATGTAAGAAACCCACTGGTGGAACCTATGCTTTTTGCCATGAACCAGCCTATGCATGGTCCGATCAATAGCGCAATCACGCCTAGTAACAATCCTTCTAGGAAGTAGATTCCCACAATTTGCTTCGTGCTGCCTCCACGGCTTCGCAAGATCGCAATTACGCCGCGCTGTCGATCCAGCGATTGTCTGGCATTCATCATAATGTAATAGAATACCATCGCAATCATCGGCGCCGCCAATGTGAATAAGAGAATCTGCATCTGTAAGCTTTGTGTTTTGAACTCCGTTAGAATCGGCTTGAAGGATACATCTACCTTCGTATTCTTGAGCTTCTGGAACAAGTTGATATCTAGTCGTTCCAACCGGCTATCAAGCGGCGACAATTGACTTGTTTGAATGTCTCGCAGATCGAAAGCATAATACCAATTCGCAAGTTGCAGTGGAATTTTCTTCTCCGTCAGCAACGTCTTGATGAATGCATCATCGCTAATAATAAGTGCATTGACTAAACCCTCTAACCCTTGAAACCAATATGCGCTCGTTTCGTCCTTCGGTTTGAAGGAACCCACGATCTTTACCTTGAGCAATTGACTGCCGCTTGCACTTGCAACGGAATAATTGAATACATCCCCTACGTGCAAATCGTTGCGGAACAAGGCTTCTTCCATGACAACTGCTTCGATTTGGCCATTTTTCATTTCTCCAGAAGCCATTTGGCCATTGGACCATTCGACTTCGTCCTTTAACCCGCTTAGTGACGTTAAAGTCATTTGACGACGTTTACTCGGATCGGCTTTGGTCCCTTCAGCAGGGGATAATTGTGCTCCTTTAATTGCATAACTACTTGCATATGTATGTATAGGAAAACCTATATCTGTGGGAACATCATGTTGAATATACGTCTTGACGCTCTCTAGATCATTCAAATCTGCACGTTCTGTTCCTACTGCTTGATACCGCATGAGCAACGAACCTGCCGGAAGTCCCTCGCTCTTAGCCTCTAAGGATTTGGCTACGACACGCTTCAAAGACCCATTGGCATACATGGGAATGCTGGTGGTGAAAGCCACAGCCAAGACAAGACCAAGCAGGGTGCTGAGCGTTAGCCAGCGGGTATTCCACATTTTCCGAAATAAAAACCGCAGCATCGGCATGGACATTAGCGACCTACTACTTTCTGTCCAGCTGTAAGACCTTTGATGATTTCCACATCCGTTGACGTCTGCTGCCCGATCTCCACGTCCACTTCTTTCTTGTTGCCTTGGGCATCAACCACTTGCACATAGTTTCGGCCTGAATAGGAACGAAGTGCAGCAAGAGGAATTGTCGTGGCATTTTCTTTTCTTTGCGTAACAATCGTGACGCTTAGCGGTGTACCGCGGTTCAACCCTTTGGGAAACTCATTCAACTGTACAACCAAATAGTTATCAATCGTATCTTGTTCCCCTTGCTGTCCCTGACCAGGGAACCCACCATTATTCGTGTTGTTTCCAGCTTGAGGATTCGGAAGCTGCTTTACTTTCCCTTTGTGCGCACCAGCTGAATTAATATCCACCTGAGCTTCCATGCCAATCGCTACTTTCTTCGCATCATCTGCACTTATGCTTGCGGCGACAGTCAGTTCATTCAAATTGGCAATAATGGCTACGGATTCACCTGACTTTACGGTATCCCCTTTCTTAGCCGATACGGTGACAATCGTTCCACTGAACGGTGCGAGCAGCTTTGACTTGCCCACTTGTGATTCAAGTTTCGTGAGTTCCTCACGTTTCAATTCAAAATCAATCTTCGCCTGCTCGATCTGTTCTGGCGACATTTCGTCAGCCTTACGAAGCGTTTCGATCATCGTCAGCTCATCCTTGCGTGTTTGGAGCTTCTTACGCTTCAAATCGCTCTCGATATCCGATACGTCGAGCTCGGCAATCGGCTGTCCCTGTTCAACGGAATCGCCATTTTTCACAAGTATGGCACTTATCCGTTTGGCAGACATATCCTCGGAGAAGAACAATTTCTCCTCTTGCAAAGCCATTAATCGCCCACTCCCTCTTACTTTCGTCTCAAGGGTTTCTGTTTTCACCGTATACTCAGGCTTCTTGGACAGTTTAGGTGGATTAATTGACGGAAGCGCCTCTTCATCCTGTTCCTTGGGCAATAGCGCGCATCCCGAAGCAAGAAGGAGGGTAGAACTTAATACTAACGCTGCTAGTGGTTTCATCGTCCATTTACGTGACGAATCTTCCGTCCACCATTTCATAAACATGATCGGCATCCTCCAAAATTGTAGGGTCGTGTGTAGTCATACAAATCGTAATTTGCTCTGTCGCGATGATGTTGCGGAAAACCGACATAATTTGCGCGCCCATCTGTGAGTCCAGCTCGGCAGTCGGTTCATCCGCTAAGATGAGCGATGGCCTATGTGCAATCGCTTTGGCGATGGCCACACGCTGCTGTTCACCACCGGAAAGCTCATAGGGACGATGGTGCATCCGTTTGCCAAGACCGACTAGATCAAGACAATGATGCACCCGCTCTTTCCACTGAGAGCGAGGCGTACCTGCCATTCGCAGCGCCAACTCAACATTTTCCCAAGAAGATAGCAATGGCATTAACGCATAGGATTGAAAAATAAAACCAATCTCCTTCCGACGAATTAACGTCCTCTCATCATCGCTGCTTTGGTGAAAGGCATGCTCCTGAAACACAATCTCCCCCTTCGTTGGCAGATCCAGCCCTCCGATTAAATTGAGCAACGTTGTTTTCCCTGAACCTGATCGCCCTTTGAGCATGACAAGTTGCAGCGGCCTCAGTTCCATCTCAATCCCTTTGAGAACATCGATCTGCCCACCTCCCACTTGAAAGGAGCGATGTACATCGCGTACTGTCAACACAGGTAAATGGGGATTAATACTGCGGGAGGGAACGCTGTTGGACAACGATTCTTCTTCAACAGAAAGAGCCTCTAATGCGCTTCTTTTACGAAACCAGCTGGCCATATAGTCAGTTTCCCTTTCATTTCCAAATTTTACGTATGATAAAGTAGACGGATCAAAACGTTAAAAAGTTCCACTAAAATTAATTTGTATTTCATTAAATTATTTTGCATAAAAATCCCATTTAATAGAATCTATTGGAATATACTATTAAATGGAAAATACATCCATGCAACTAATTACCTATTTTGTTACATAGCCAAAAAAAGATGGCGCACCGCCAACTTTCATAGCGCTGCACCATCTTTAAATAGTGAATTATTTGCGTTTTTCAATACCTATTTAACCCTCTTCGCGACCATATCACAATAGGGACCAACAACAGAGACAGGAAGCCTCCTGCCAAGGAGAGCCACGCAAAACTTGAATGCGCAACAACCATACCTGACAAAGCTCCGCCAGATGCGCCCGCCAAAGAAACTAAGACATCGACCGTTCCTTGCTTCCTCGCACGTGTCGCAGGTGTTGTCGCATCAATAATTTGCGCCGTGCCGCTGATCAGACCGAAATTCCAGCCAAGTCCGAGCAGGGCGAGCGCGACAATGAGCCCGAACATTGAATCTGCTGGAGCCCAGGCGGCAAGCAGTCCAGCCAACAACAGCGTAACCCCCGAGGCACAGGACATAAAGATGCGCCCTAATTTGTCCACAAGTATACCTGTTACCAAGGAAGGCAAAAACATCGCCGCGACATGGATACCAATGACCATACCGACGGCATCTAGGCCATGTCCATGATGCTGCATATGGATCGGTGTCATCGTCATGATGGCAACCATAACAATCTGCGTCAACACCATCACCGTGGTTCCGATGAGAATCCCCCGGTTACGCCCGGCTGGCGCTGAAGAATTCGCGGAACCCGCTCCTTGCGCTGGATTGCTTGCCTGCATCTCAGCTATCGCCTTAGCCACAATGTAAGGATCAGGACGGAGCCTGATCCACAAGACCAAACCCGCCAATACAAAAGCCGTAGCGGCTAGCATGAATGGCCCAGCGAGCGCCGGTGCACCGACCGTCGTCGCGAATCGCCCCATCACGCCGACTAAATTCGGCCCTGCGACTGCACCGAACGTCGTGAAGACCATGGCTAAGCTGATCGCTCTTGCCCGCTGCTTAGGCCCGGCTAAGTCCGTTCCTGCATAGCGCGCCTGAAGATTCGTCGATGTTCCTGCGCCGTAAATCAGCATCGAGAGGAACAGCAGTGGCAGACTATTCGTAATCGCTGCGAATACGACACCTATCGCCCCTACTCCACCGGCGAGGAAACCGGCTGTTAAGCCCACCCTCCGACCGTAACGCCCCGACAGTCGTCCAACTATCCAGGCAGATGAAGCAGCACCTAGCGTCAATAAAGCGGAAGGGAGACCAGCTAAGCTGTCCGTCCCCAACATATCTTGAGCAAGCAACGCTCCGACCGTCACACCTGCGGCAAGCCCCGCTCCGCCGAATAGTTGCGCCACGATGACCGTGCGCAAGGTTTTACGATAGAGTTGCTGCTGTTTTTCTGGCGAATATGTATAAGCTTGGATCCCTTCGCTGTTCTCAGTCATTCCCTCATGTTCCTCCCCGCTGCCAACACCTTTCATCACTATCATACCTGTGTTCGGCGTTATTGACCAATTCAAAATACTTATACTCGTTTCCTTATCCTGCCAATCATGATACATTGTTTCCTAGGAAACCAGATGTCAAAGGAGCTGTTCTGATGGGGATTTTGGAAAAATTAATCGTCACATTCCTCCTCACACAAAAGTATATAGTCTTATTTACGCCGAGCATGAACAAGACTTCTTCGCTGATTTGGATGGGACATCACCACTTTCCTTTCAGACCCTACCTCCCAATTCCGTAGATCAGTTAACCGAACAAATAGAGCTAATCCTAAAGCAAGCAGAAGGTACAGGCATGGTTTACGTAGGCGGCGACGGACGGGTATGTGCCCAGTTACGCAATTATTTGAAACAACAGCACCACTGGGATAGTCGTCAAATAAAAGTCAAGCCATTTTGGGTGCCGGGTAAAAGAGGATTAGAGTAAAGGTACGCATAGTCGCAACTTCAATGTTTCCTTCTTGGACAGTAGCGTTTCTTTCTTAGCATTCTCAACCGGGGAGCTTATGGGGATTAACTGGATTTTCTACATCTATTTCTAACGAAAGCAGACGTTTGCGGAGTTTAACTGGATTTCCTACATCTATTTTTACTCAAAATGTTCTGTTTGACGAAATAACGCCGAAATAACGGGAGGAAATCCAGTTATTTGGTAAAATGCAATGATTTCACTTGAATTAGCTGCAGAAAATCCAGTTATTCACTTAGCCGGGATGCCCTGCGGTTGGCGCCGATACGTATGCTACACAAGCATTGATCGCAACACCACACTCCGCAACAAAAAGCATCCAAGAACTTGGATGCTTTTTGCCTACAGCTTACTTCAACCAATCAAAGGAGCCGCTTGACCAAGCGTTCCTTCTACCGCATTGCCTTCCTTCCGCCAATACTCCATGCCGCCCAACATTTCCTTCACCTTAAACCCAAGACCCGAGAGACGTGCCGCTCCTTTGGTTCCGCCATTGCAAGCAGGCCCCCAGCAATACACCACGATCGTTTGATCTTTGGAAAAAGTAGCCGTCGTTTCGACGCTGATCAGGTTGGAAGGCAAGTTGATCGCACCAGGAACATGGCATTCGCCATAGGCCTTTGCGCTGCGAACATCAATGAGCAGGAAGTCATTGTAACCATGCTGCATATCGTAACGCACATCGGCAACGTCCGTTTCCACCGCAAGCTTATTCATATAATGCTGGTGTGTATGCGCCGGTGATGCGGCTGGCGTTTCTAGAACGAGAGATTTCGATTGTTGAATGGTCATTGGGATTACCTCCAGTGGGGTTGTTGATTTCTTATATTGACTGTAACACAGCCTCAAACCCTGGAGTTATCGATAGTTATTGAACCTATACTTCAATCATTTCGATAGTTGGCACCGTCGAGCAGCTCTAGAAAGCCTAGATAAGCTTTGGATTTCCATTTTTTCTTAGCGATAATCAATTGCGTGTAGAACTTGCACGCCGGATCAACAAAGGGGATCGCGACGATCTGACCTTTGCGGATTTCCTCAGCAACCGTTATGCGGGGCAGCAATGCAATGCCAAGTCCATAGGTTACGCACTGTTTAATCGCTTCCAGATTACCGAATTCGTAAGATAACTTGTAATTTACTTGATTTCCTTTCAACACCTTAAGCAGCATCGCTCGGTACGTACAGCCATCCTCCGTCAGAATTAGGGATTCATTCTGCAGATCTTCCACGTGAATCTCGCTGTGCCCAGCCAGTTTATGATCTGGACTAGCAATGATGACAAGTGACTCTTCCCTCAGAATCGTGCTGTCCAGCTCTGGATCCATAAAGGGTGGATCCAGAATGATTCCGATGTCCAGAACGCCTGCTTTCACCGATTCAATAATGAAGGGTTCATTCCCCGGTTGAATGACAATGTTCACGTCTGGGAAGTCACGGCGATATGCCTGTAAATACGGTGGCAAGTAAAATGCCGCTAACGTCTCAATTGTTCCTATTGTAAGCGTCCCTTTGGATTGCTGGGATACGACTTCCTTGGACTCTTCGTGTAACTTATAGATCTCATTGGCGTATTGCAGGAGCACTTCTCCAGCCATTGTTAATTTCATGGTCCGTCCATAACGTTCCAAGAGAATAGCACCGTAGGATTCCTCAAGCTTCTGAATCTGTGCTGTTATGCTGGACTGAGCATATCCTAGCGTTTCCGCAGCCCGCGTGAAGCTTCCCCACTTCGCTACTTCGCGAAAGGTTTTCAAATAGGTCATTTCCATCGATCACACCTCCACCAGTCTACTTGGAGTATTTCTCTATTTGAAATATAACAAGCACGTACGATCTTATCAACTATCATGATTTTACATCGAATCGACTTCTAATCAACTTTTTACGCGAAGGATGGGTCGCACAAAGGATTTCCACGTATTGATCGAACTGTTCTGTTAGCACTTCATACTGAAAACTGGACTTCGCACGTCTGTAACCTCCTTGTACAAGTCGATCTCTGAACGCCTCATCTCTAGCCAACTGGAGAACGCCTTCTACAATTTCGGCATGTGAATTCGGATCCACAAGAACTCCTGTCACGCCATCAAGTACGGCTTCTAGAGCACCACCCGATCTTCCAGCAATAACCGGGATACCCGTTGATGCTGCTTCTAGATATACAATACCAAACCCTTCCGCATCCCCCTTCTCCAGTTCTCTGCATACCATAATGAATTGATCAGCCAAGTTATAATAGTCATTCAATTCTTCACCCCCGCTTACGCTTCCAATGAAAATGACAGCATTCGTAACGCCTGTATCGCTGGTAAGCCGCTCAAGGCGGGCTCGATCTGGACCA
This sequence comes from Paenibacillus sp. J22FR83, assembly GCF_059691955.1. Lineage (NCBI taxonomy): Bacteria > Bacillati > Bacillota > Bacilli > Caryophanales > Paenibacillaceae > Paenibacillus > Paenibacillus sp. J22FR83. The sequence goes on along the minus strand of NZ_JCAUAM010000020.1, from coordinate 64,954 downwards.
TCGCCAATAATGACATACACCGCATTGGGAATGTGTTGGATAATTTGGGGCATCGACTCAATGACCCGATCTTGCCCTTTTCGCGTGACGAGCCTCCCTACGGATAAAATAATATATTTATCTTCAATTCCATGCCGCCTGAGCAGCTCTACGTTGACAGGTTTCCGCTCAAAAACAGCCTCTACGCCAGGATGCACAAGACTTATACGATTAGGGCTTACCCCATAATCTTCGACAAACCTTTTAGTAAATAAACTATTCGTCAACACGCCATCAGCATGGATCAATATTTGTTTAACTAAAAAATTCAAGCCGAAAAAGCGGCGAAACATAAGCATATCCATGCCATGTGTGGAAATCACATAACACCGCCCGCCAAACATTTTAAACAGCAACCCAATAAACCCGATTAACACATAGCCGTATACCGTGACATCTGGTTCTTCAACCGTCATCATTTTTTTCACATGGCTGAACAACCGTCCCCAGCTTAAAAAGTTCGCACGTTCTCCACGCATAAATGATCCTCGCACTGTCCGAAAGGACTGTTCATCGTCAAATGCATCGCTCCCCGGATACTTTGGGGCAAGTACAGTAATATCATGTTTGGTATGTTTGGAAAGGTTGTAATAATAACTTTGCATCCCACCGATTCCCGGTGGAAATACCCCTGTAACTAGCACGACCTTTTTACGATTCATAGCTCTTCACCTTCCTCGCTAATCTACTTACCGTTTGAATGCTCATCCTGCATGTGATTATCATTGACGAATCCAAGCCATAATTCGGGAATAGTACACATACATACTTCCGCCACCAAGTTAACAGCGAGTAAGAGAGTGTATGACCTGCATAATTCCAGATGCCGCCTGGGATATACTTCGCAAATTGCGAGTCGATAAGATTCTTAACCAGCTAGTACACTAAGTTTGTGACTGCTGCTCTCTCCCACGGTTCCCATCTTTACGGCATTTATGATGAGTAACCAAATACTCGCCTGTAGCATCAAGAAGACGGCAAATAGAACCATCGATAGATAGAATCGATAATCCACACATTGTATTACATAATTGTAAGGGGTATAACAGGCTATTATTTTTGTTTTGTTAAGTTAATGAAAGATTGGCTAAGTACAATAAAAAAGCGCTCTCTCACCATCCGGCAGGAGAACGCTCTCTATGTAAGTTCATCTTCCCTCGACGACGAAGGAGGCCTTTCATGCTCTTGTATGCGTACAAGGCCAGCAAAGCCATCTCCAGTCCCCAGATGATAAAGATCGACGTATTACTGACTTCAATTTGCAAATAGTCAAAATCCGCAAACTGCTTTCGCACGAATTGATCTGCCACCATCTGAGCTACATGATCCACGATCGGCACGAAGTCCTTGCCATATCCTTGCTCCATCATATAATCCTGAACCTCAAGTTTGAGCATATCCACTTCACTCCATGAGAAAGCGTACACCCATTTCATAGAGCCATCCGGCGCTGGGCTAAAGCTCACGATGAAATCATTCTTGTTGCCATTCTCCCATTTATCCTGAAGGGCATAGCCATACGCTTGCGGCAAATCCGTTCCCATATTCACAAAAATAAGATTGACCTGCTTCCACGACTTCGTCTCTCCCGGTCGCTCGGGGTCTGGCATCTCCTTATTCAACTCGGTATTCCAGGCGGCCAACGCTGCCAGCGCTTTGGGCTTGTTCGGTACATCCCCCACAATCCGATCGACATGCAGCACCTCCGAGACGAATCTTGGATAGGACGGCAGACCAGGATAATCGTTCAGATCAATGTCGTTATGTTTAAAAAGACTATACGAACTTCTCACCTTATTGACATAGTGGTGGACAGAGGCGGAAGGCATCCCTAGTGGATAATACTGGGCCAACTCTCTCGTTGAATTAGGGGAGCGACTCGTGAATGTCGTTCTTCCATCCATGGATGCATTGACCTCAAACCAGCCGTTGTCCGAGGTTTTGATCTTGTTGATCTCCTTATGATGCTCAATGTGACCTGGCTTCTTGGTACACCGCTTGCGCCCATCGTCATCCGTGGAGCATTCTTCCTTGCCTGGGATCCACTCATCCCACTCTTCGATATGTTCCACGTCGACTACACGCCCAGACCAGACCTCTGAATCCACCGTCCGGAAATAAAAATCACCAGCCACTACACCCGCGAATAAGATAGCCGCTACTAGCGATGTCAGCACATACCGCCACCATTTGCGGCCCGTTACAAGTTCAATGGCAAAACCAACAATCAGAACGAGAAATAGTGCTGCCCAATATGCCATAGCTACCTCAGCTTCACTTCGTTATCTTTGCCAGTTTGATACGCATCACTCGTACGGTCTGACGTAATAATAAATTTCTCCGCATCCATGATTTCAAAATGGAAAATCGCATTCATCAGCGCATGCTTCCGAATATGTGTGTTATACTCCCGCACTTGATCGGCAATTTTCTTCTGATTCCGGTCGAATTCGGTTCGTGCTGAAGATATTTCATTCTGCAGCTTGGTATACAACGTGCTGCTCATTTGTGGGTTCTGCTCTTGAATGGTTTGGAAAAGAGCCTGCGTATTCGTGTAACGGCCTGCAATGAGATCGGTATATATCTTCTTGATATCATCTGCTTGCATGTCGGTCACTTGCGCCATTTCTTTGAATCGTTTCCACATGTTATCGTAGTTAGACTTATTCGCAACGTGTTGCGACTTGATCTTCTCATCCAATGCAATCGCCGTTCCCCGTTGCCCCCATACAACCGCTGCTGTAATAATCCCAATTAACACGAGTATGCCGATAAAACCAAGACAACCCACCACGAGAATCCCACTCTTGTTCTTCATCCTGAAACCCCTCTGCCTATTTATTCCATCTAATTCTCTTATTCTAGCATATAGGGGCGACAAAATAGATCAAGATTTTACAAAAATTGCAGGGTAGCAATTACCCCTCCGACAAGGATTTCATCCGCCGAAGTGACGGGAACATATACATCCATAATCCTGCAACCACCAATGTACCGATGCCCCCAATGAATGCGGCAGGCGCTGCTCCGACAAAACCGGCTACAATGCCCGATTCAAATTCGCCAAGCTGATTCGACGTCCCGATAAACAGCGAATTCACGGCGTTCACGCGGCCACGCATCTCGTCTGGTGTTTGCAGCTGCACCAAAGAAGACCTAATGACAACACTGATCACATCCGAAGCACCGATGAGGAAAAGTGCAAATAACGACAAATACATACTTGTCGAGATAGCAAAAAGCATCGTCGCAAGCCCAAACACGCCCAGCGCACCAAACAACTTAAGTCCGACGGATTTTCGCAACGGATAGTAAGCCAGTACGATCGACATTAGCAAGGCGCCAACCGCCGGTGCGGTACGCAGCAGACCTAATCCCACAGGACCGGCATGTAAAATATCCTGAGCAAAAATTGGCAACAGCGCCGTCGCTCCACCAAGCAGTACCGCGAATAAGTCCAACGAAATCGTACCCAGAATGATAGGCTTGCGGTAGATAAAGGACAATCCCAAAAACACCGAACTCATCGTAATCGGTTCAAATTTTCGTTCGACAGGCGCTGTGCGTATCAAAAATGTCAAAATCGTCGCAGCAATTAAGACAATTGCCGCAGTGCCGTAAAGGGAAGTTGCACCTAGTGAAAAAAGTAACCCGCCAAGCGCCGGGCCTAGAATTTGCGTCGTTTGCCCGACGGACGTACTCCACGCGATCGCCTGCTGCATGATCGTTTTGGGTACCAGCGTCGGAAGCAAGGCAGACGAAGTCGGCCCTTCAAAGGCTCGACATGCGCCGAGCACCGCCGCTGCCACCAAAATTTCCTCTCGGCCCAGCCAACCGTGAAGGTTGCCAAATAGCAGCAACGCTGCGACAAGCGCTTCAATAATTTGGCAAATATACACGATTTTTCTCCGGTCAAAACGATCGGCAACCTGCCCAACCACGAACGTCAGCAACACCATCGGTAAGAACTGCGCAAGTCCCACAAACCCGAGGCTGAACGCATCATGGGTCAAATCGTACATCTGCCACCCAACCGCGACGGAAAGCATTTGGAATGATGTCGATGAGAACATCCGGGAAACCCAGAACTTATTAAATGATGGATGACGAAGAACAGAATCTTTTGCATTAAACAACACGGTCACACCCTTTTCTGAAAATGAAGTTAGATCACGCGGTTGGGCTGTCCCTTCCCAAGTAGATAACATTCATTATAAGACGATCTTTGGGAAAATTGAAACGTTTTACAGAGGCAACTGCCTTTAAAATACCGGAATTAGTCCACTAAGAAATATACAATTTTAGTAAATTAAAAGAAATGATTGGAAATTATTTTATGTCATGATAGCATTCGAACTGCATCACAATCCTGCTCACGGAAGGAAGATTCTATATGCATATGAAAGTAGAAGCAATCCCGAGTTATCGTATTGCATTTGTGCGGCAAGTTGGTCCGTATGGCCCCGCCAATACCCGAGCAATGGAAAAGTTAAAAGAATGGGCGAAAGCGAGGAATTTACTTACCGATTCAACAATCTTATTTGGAATTCCACAAGATAACCCTGAAACAACGCTTCCTGAAAACTGTAGATATGATACATGTATCGTCATTTCTACAGATTATCCGATGGATGATTCCATCTACGAAAGTGAATTTTCCGGTGGGGACTATGCGATCATAAACGTTAAACATACAGCAGAGGACATTCAACAAGCATGGGCTGATTTATTTCCAGTATTACAACATCATAACTATCAAATCGATCACAAACCTATTATAGAAAGATATACCGGCGAAATGCTTAACAATGAATTATGTGAAATTTGTGTACCTATCAAACCGTTCAAACCGTTATAGCTAAATAAACATAGCGTATTCGTCGGCCAGTTCATTGCAAGTTTGTTTGCAAGAGACGCAAATCGCACAATGCGCTGCCAAGCGCACAAAAGGCTGTCCCGTAGGTCTTCTTGACCTTGGGACAACCTTTTTGTGAGTCAGGCCAGATAAGGGATCCGCCCATTGACGAATACACAGTTATTGGCTTTGCGACTGGATATATGCAGCCAAGCGCAGTAGTAGAACGGCGGCTTCCGCTCTGGTCGTCGTGGCCATCGGATGGAACAGATTTCCGTTCTGCCCTTGCACGAGACCAGCCTCTTGTGATGCGCTAACATAAGGCATGGACCAGTCAGCTATTGCGGCATTGTCCGCAAAGGTGGTCTTCTGCCTATCTGCAATCTGCAGCTCAGCAGCCTTGGCGATTAGAACCGCCACTTCCGCGCGGTTGATATTGGCATTCGGGCGGAACGTGTTGTCCGGGTATCCACTAACGATACCTGTTTGCACGGCTGCCGCGACAGCGCCACTTGCCCAGCTTGGCATGTCACGCTGATCTTCGAAAGATAACCCATTGCCGTCCGGCCAAGCCATGATCCGTTGCAACATCAGTGCAAATTCAGCTCGGGAGACAGGCGTGTCTGGGCGGAAAGTTCCGTCGGGATAACCATGAACTACTCCTTTGATAACACCCTCACGAATCGCTTGTTCTGCCCAATGACCGGAGATATCCGTGAGTCCCGGCTCCGATTCCACAGCCACAGCTATCACCGCAAACTTGGTGAAGTGGTCTGTTTTGCCTGCTAGGGTGTTTCCATTAGCACTACCTCCGATACTCACCCATTGTAGGGTTGTTTCATCGTAGTAGGCTAATACCGGCTGCTTCTGTGCACGATCCAATTCCGTATTGGACCATTCAATACTCAGTTGAACAGGAACTTTAAATTTACCTGGCACATCTTTCTTTATTTCAAATACATCGCTGAGAATCAGTTGATCCGACTGGAGCAACCCTTGTACGTCACCTGTAATCTTCTGTATCGTGATGGTCATCGACTGCTCGATTGCGCCAATAGGAATAAACAGTGTCGCTCCAGCGATTCTCAAGGTGTATTCCTTACCTGGGACGACAGCGAACAAACCAGGAGTCGGAGCTGGAGTACCCACCTGCTCATCTGTTGAAGAAGGACTGCCAATATTCGTAATGTTAATCGTCTTGACCTGCTTATTGCCTACAGAATCAGCCGCGAATATCGTATATGTGCCGTTTTGGGTAATGCGAATGATTCCCGATAACGGCACATCCGTACCGAACGTCGGGGCAGCGAAGTCCCCATCCGTATGCTCACCTTGCGCCCAGCGTAAATCAGTCAGCGTATTACCTGCTGCCGCGTTATAAGCCACTGCCGTTACCGTTAAGTCTATACCGGTACTCCCAAGCGTCATTGGTGTATAGGTCAGTGTAATTTCGGGAGCATCCGTAATAATATTGGTAATGTCAATCGTCTTGACCTGCTTGTTTCCTGCGGAATCAGCCGCGAATATCGTATAGGTACCGCTTTGGGTAATACGAACGATGCCCGATAACGGCACACCCGTACCGAATGACGGGGAAGTGAAGTCCACAGCTGTATATTCACCTTGCGCCCAGCGTAAATCAGTCAATGCATTACCCGCCGCCGTGTGATAAACCACTGCCGTTACAGTTAAGTCTATACCGGTATTAACAATTGTCATCGGAGTATAAGTCAATGTAATCTGCGGAGCATCCGTCAAGATATTGGTAATTTCAATGGTCTTCACTTGTCTATTACCTGCAGAATCAGCCGCATATACTGTATATTTGCCGTTCTGAGCAATAGGGACGACACCGGACAACGGCACATCCGCTCCGAATAATGGGGAGGTGAAGTCCACAGCAGTATGCTCACCTTCCGCCCAGCGCAAGTCAGTCAATGCATTGCCAGCCCCCGCACCATAGACGGTTGTTGTTACAGTTAAGTCTACACTTGTACTCACAAGCGTCATCGGTGTGTAGGACAGTGTAATTTCGGGAGCATCCGTAACGATATTCGTAATCTCAATTGTTTCGACAACGGTATTGCCACCGCCATCTTTAGCGAAAACGGTATAGCTTCCATTCGCGCTTACCTGGAAGGCACCTCCTGTGAGGACTGTTCCCGAAGTCGTGAAGTAGACTGCATCTTGAACACTTGCGGACCATTTGAGAGGAGCTAGCGTGCTGCCAGTTCCATCCGCATTAACTGTAACTGTGACAGCATTGTTAGTCGGAACAGTGACAGATGGCGTGAGGCTGATTGTCGGCGCTATTCCGTCAACGAGAATATGACTCAGACTCGGGAGTGAAACGGGTAGATCCAACCCAACGGCTCCCCCCAACGCCGTGATAGCTGCAGGAGCAACAGCGGCAATTGCCGTTCCCAGCTCGATGCCATCCGTGTCCTGATCCCCCGATTGGATTGTGTAGCTGAATTGCAGTTTTTCCGGGTGGCCTGCGGCTTTTCCTGTGTAAAGGGCTGCACGATCTACGCCGTTCAATTGCAACGGCAGCTCTGGAATACCTGCAACATCGACGGGTTTAGTGAATGTGACCGTAAAGTCAAGTTGCTGTCCGACGCCATAAGTGCCGCTAGCGGGAACTTCTACAGCAGATGGCTGCGGAGTCGGTACGATAATCTTCAGACGGTACACGCCTTGCCACAGTCCGGCTACATCCGTGACTCGAATTTCAACGGGATTATCCCCTAATTTCAAATTGATATCTCCCGTGCTGCCAGCCGTGCCATTCATCGCTACATGCGCGCCCGCTGTATCTACAGCTGTAACAGCTATATGTGCAGAGGTAACTGGTGTGTTAAGTGTTGCAACGTACACGCCACTCAGACTAGCAAAAGCAGCGTTCAAAGACACCGTTGCCCCCGGCGCTGTAACTGTCATTCCACTTAGCAGGACTTTGGCAAAGCTGGCGTATGGCATGGGGTAGGTCGTCCCTTCAATCATCCCCCACTGTTTACCGCTGCCAAATTCCCAGCCAGCAGCAGCAAATGTTTCCTGCTGCATCATTTGCGCCGTCGTCAGACCAGTTCCCCCTGCTGAGTCTGCTTGACCGCTGTGGGTGATGTCCCAGAATGAGTCCGACACAGTGCCTCCATTTCGGATTCCGATCAGACCTCCCGTATCAACGCTCCCCCTAACAGTCGCAGCTGAATATGACTTACTGATGGTGAATACTCCGTCAACAACGCCAGCTAAGCCGCCAACCTTGTTAACACCGTAAACAGCTCCTTGTACAGACACCCCACTCACTGTTGTGTTGACGGCCTCCCCGATCAACGCTCCAACCTTGTCCTTGCCGTGGATATTCGTGCCCAACAAGGCTATGTTCTTTATCGATGCACTGGAAGTAGAGCCGAATAACCCGACGCCATCCGTTCCCGCTCGTTGAATGCCGATGTTTGCTATCGTATGATTCTGCCCATCGAAGCTTCCGCTAAATGGAGTTGAAGCATTGCCCACTGGCACCCAACCCTCACCTGAACCGAAGGCGGATAAATCAAGGTCATTTTCCAACAAATAGACCTCAGCCATCCCATAACCTTCAGCCGCATTGCCGATCTTGGAAAGCTGTGCGGCTGTTGTGATGCGATGCGGATAGTCCGCTGTGCCCGCATCACGGATAACGGTCAGTTTGTAGATCGCATTAAGCCTTGTAGGGTCAGTTGCATCGCTTACTTTTATTTGAAAATCATTGGGTCCTGGGTTCAGGGGAAGTACATTCGTGCTAGAACCGCCATCTACGGAAACATTCGATGTACCGCTTAATGCTGTTCCCGCTACGGTCACCTGATCAGTCTTGCTCACCACTTTCACCACGTAAGCCCCGTATTCGCTACTAAACGCGCGGTCCAGTGCTTGCGGAGCATGATCAGCCGTATCCTCCACAGTCAACGATGCTAATGCGACTTTGGTGTAGTCGCTGCGCAGAAGCGGATACGTGGCCTCTTCAATGAGTCCCCATGTGTTGGTGAAGTCCCAACCCACATATGTCGCTTTGCGCTTCATCTCAGCAGTGGTCTTCCCCTCTCCACCATCGGAAGTACTCATCCCGCTTGTCGCCGTATTCCAGTACGAGGACGTGACTGTTCCGCCAGGTCTTTGTCCAATCAGCCCTCCAGAATAGGAGCCAGATCCCACCGAAGTTATGGAGTACACTCGGGTAACGTAACCAATCGTACTGCCTGTCGAATAGCCGATTGCACCACCGAAGCTGTCATCAGGAGAGGGACCGATATTAACCTGTCCTTGGGCGTAGCTATCCGAGATGGTGGATAAAGAGTTGTAACCGACTAGTGCACCAACGGTTCCATTCCCTGTTACGTTTCCTTCAGTGAAGGAATTTGAAATGGAAGTTCGTTCCGCTTCACCGACGATCCCACCTACATAAAGGGCCCCTTGCACTGTCATATTTACCAGACGCACATCGGTAATCGTTGCACCCGAGGTCTGACCAAATAATCCAACATTGTTGTTATTAGTGCGATTGATTGACATATTGCGGATCGCATAACCATTACCATTCAGAGTTCCAGTAAATGGGGAACCTTGCTTCCCCAATGGCAGCCATCCCTTATGATCTCCGTTATCGTATCCGGCCAGATCGATATCGTTCATTAATCTGTACTCCCCCGCCAAACTCAGCGTAGAGGCATTAATTGCTGCCAGTTCTGCTGGCGTACTGATGTCAATCACAGCCGCCGAAGCTATCCGTACAGGGAAGAACGGATTCGGCAGGAGCGATACAACAAGCAGGAGCACCATCATAACGGCACCTATTTTTATTTTCATCTTTTCTCTCCCTTTACATAAAAATTCAAAATGGCTAGAACAATTTAATGAAATTATTGCGCTGCTACAGTGATCAAATCTCATTTTCTACTTCATTACGAATCTCTCAAATCATGATAGAAACAGGCACAGTTAATAGAAGCACGAGTTGCCTCAATGCTTATACAAAAGCTAGTAATCTCCCTTCATTTCAACAATATCTGCTAATATTTTACACGATAATTCTGGTAAATTAAAGTAATTTAAGGCGTTCTAGTCTCTCTCGTAACCTATTTGCAAAAAGCCTAAAGAGGGCTGCGACAGGTCACTTGCTCATAACCTGTCACAGCCCTCTAACCCGCGTTCGCAGCGGCTTCAATCCTTGCATCTTCATACTTCAATGGACTGAATAAGTTCCTTCATCTTCTGTGCTGACCGGTGAAGTTGCTCGCGCTCCAACTCCGAGATCTCTAGTTCGAGCACTTCACGAACGCCGCTGCGATCCACGACGCAAGGGACGCCCAGATAGACATTCGATACCCCGTGATAATCTTGAAGCAGCGTCGAGACATTAAGCACAGCACCTTCATCGCGAAGAATTGCGGTACAAATACGGTCGAGTGCGAGGGCAATCGCGTAGTAGGTAGCCCCCTTGGCCGAGATGATCTCGTATGCCGCATCCCTCGTGTTCGTGAAGATTCTCTCCTTCGTCTCCTCGTCGAATGGAATGCGGGTTCCGGCAATATTGGCCAGACTCCACACCGGGAGCTCGGAATCGCCATGCTCGCCGATGATATGGGCATGCACGCTGCGAGGGTCGATCCCTAGCTCTTCACCGATCAGGTAACGGAAGCGCGAGCTGTCTAGCAGCGTGCCCGAACCGATGATCCGCTGAACAGGCCACTGCGACTTCCGCCACGAGAAGTAGCTCATGATGTCCACAGGGTTGGAGGCAATCAGCATAATGCCGTCCTGATTATACTTGAGCACTTCTGTCATGATGCTCTCGAATATGCCGACATTCCTTTTCAACAGATCGATCCTAGTCTCGCCTGGCCTTTGGGCAGCGCCTGCTGTAATCACGATAATGCTGGCATCGCGACAATCCTCATATTCGCCCGCCCATACCTTCGTTTTTCCTAAGAAAGGAAGGCCGTGGTTCATATCGATGGCATCGCCTTTCGCCTTGCCTTTGTTGGCGTCAATGAGCACCAGCTCATCCGCCCGCTCCCTTAGCAACAGTGTGTACGCAGTCGTTGCACCAACGGCTCCTACTCCAATGATTACAATCTTCGTTTTATTCATCCAAATCGCCCTCCGTAAATGTAGTAGTTGAATTGAGTTCTTCTTCCAAATAGGGTTTGTTCACATAGTGATACATCACGCCCATCAGCACCGCGCCGCCAATGATATTGCCCAGGGTGACCGGAATGAGATTATGAAACACTCCGCCGATGGATATCGTCCCTGGATGGTGCAGCACCAACGCAATTGCGAATGTACACATATTGGCAATGCTATGTTCGTATCCGGAGATAAAGAAGCAGAACACGAAGAGAACCATGGCAAACATCTTCGCTCCATCTCCCTTAAGGGACAGAGGAATGAAGAAGGCAAGACAGACGAGCCAGTTACAGAGGATGGCGCGGAAGAACAGCTCCCCCATCGGCAGATTCATTTTTTTATCCACGACACTGAGCAAGAACTCGTTGACAGACGACTCTGCAAATAAGCTGGTTGTGTAGATCATGAACGCGAAAAAGACTGCACCGATGATGTTGCCGATGTAGGTATATAGCCATAGCTTCAGCACGGTACTCCAACGAATTTTCCGTCTCAAAGCAGCGTAAGTGAAGTAAAAGGTGTTGCCTGTGAATAAATCCCCTCCCCCGTAAGTGATTAAAATGATGGCTGCACCGAAAGTAATTGCCGCCATTGGATACGTAAGAGGAGAATGTTCTCCATAAAAAAAGCTACCCGTCTTGAACGCAACGATGACGCCGAAGCCGATGAACATGCTCGCGAGTGCGGAGCGCGCGAGATACCGTAGACGGCTCATCTTGAATACTTTGAGCTTCTTCAAGGCAAGCTGCTCAACCTTTTCGAGCGCGGCAATTTCCATTTACGCTCACCTCCGAATTTATGTCATGCAGAGCAACATCTGATGAATACGATTGAGATCCGCTAACTCTTCCTTAGAACAGATACTAAAGGAGTATGTCAGATCTGGCTGTGATGTTTATCACATCGTAGTCGTTAACATCTGCGATATGCCCAAGATGCCAAAAAGAGCTGCGACAGGTCACTTGCTCATAACCTGTCACAGCCCTCTAACCCGCGTTCGCAGCGGCTTCTATCCTATTCTTCCTCACCCGTCGCAATCGGGTTATCTTCCCACGAGATCCAGTCGCTCCAGCTCGATTCCATGCTATCCACCTCATCAATATGCTCATCCTCACGAGCAAGATGCTGGAATGCGGAAGTCAGACTGTCTACGAATTTTAATTGAATCGCCCCCTGCCGCTCGACTTGTCTGGCTGCCGCAGTCTCTTTGATGGCTTCGGGCAGCACGATAACAATCCATCTCAAGTGCGTATGTTCGAGGATCGGCAGAGCTTTCAACATCGAATCCAGCGTGGCGACCGTCCTTTCGGCGATAATCCGATTATCGATTAGAAGGTGAAAGGGCTGTGTCGCCTCTTGCAAAGCCATGTGCGCATCCGTTGCGATATCCCGGAAATCCTCCATCGTTACCACCGGTTCATAGTGCGTTAACGCCAAAATATGATTCTTCACCAGCCAGCCTGCTTTATAGCGCATGCTTAACCTCCTTGGTTATGTGGTCAGATATATTGTCGACTATATGCCCATAGCGCCTCGGCTTCTTGGCCTTCGGGCAAAGGAACGTGGAAACGCATGGGGCGATCCTGCTTCCAATGTACCCCCGAATGATTCTCCAAGATCAGCCGACCTAGATAAGCGCTGCCTTTAGCTATCGGCTGGCCGAATAAACGAGACATCAATCGGAACAGCAATGGAGCCTCTTGAAACAGTTTCGTTCGAACCATGCCCGGATAACAGGTATGCACGAGCAGCTCTGGATATCGCTTAGCGAGCTCAGAAGCGTAGATATCGACCGCAAGCGCCGCCTTCATCGCGGCCCTAAGACCAGCTTGAGGCTCAGACCAAGCGGCAGAAGTATTTTTGTGGACGCCATTCCCTCCTACCATAACGATGCATCCGTCGGGTGCGATCTTGTTCTGTTGAAGAAGCATTTCCGATAACACGAATTTACTCAAATAGTTCGTTGCGAAAGTCGTCTCCAACCCTTCATTGGTCAGCCGTACCTCTTTGTCGGTAGATATTCCTCCCGCGCATAGCGCTAACGCATGAATCGGTCCTTCGAGCTGTTCTGCTAACCGACGTACATCCGACATCCTGGACAGATCCGCATGGAGGTAATCCGCCCCCAGCTCCGCCGCAATCTTAGCGCCTTGGGTTCGATTTCGACCGACGATCGTCACCTTCCAACCGCGTTCCGCGGCCAAGCGCGCCGTCCCGTACCCGATTCCACTTGTTCCTCCCGTAACTACGATTCGCATAATAACCCCCTATATTAGTTAGGATCCTAGCTATTGAACAAACGTTTTTCATCTTCGTTCTTAAACACGCATCATTGCACTCACCTCCTCTTAGATTGTTAGGATGCTAGCTATTAGTGAAGGCTAAAAGCCCCTATTAATAATATTCCTTATCCCCTAGGTTCTTGGCTACTCGTTGCAGCCACTGCCCCAACAAATCTCTCTCGGCTTGCGTGAACCCTTTAAGCATCTCGTTCTCGAATTCCAGAATAAGATCCACCAGCTTACCGAACACCTCGTTGCCCTGCTGCGTGAGCGTCACAACATTAGCCCTTCCGTCTGTATGGCTAGGCTTACGAGAGATGTATGACCGAGCCTCCAGTTTATCTAATATTCCGGTCAACGTCGCGGATGTAATCCCGCTATGATGCTGGAGCTTCTGCTGCTCCAACCCTCCTGATTGAGCCAAATAACCCAGGATCTCGAATTGCGAAGTCGTCAGATTGAATGTGCTTAACCGCACGTCAAGCTCTTTGCGCATAATAATATAGGTTCTTTTTAAGTAAAGGACGGATTGAGACATAAGGTATTGCTCCATTCTGAGATCGCGTCAATATTGCTAGCATCCTAATTATATGTTACGAATTTCCAGGATGTCAACTGAATTCTGAGATCGCGTCAATATTGCTAGCATCCTAATTATATGTTACGAATTTCCAGGATGTCAACTGAATTCGGTTGTTGACTTCAGGGTAAACAAATACATCGCCAGGGCTTATAGACCGCCTGGCGATGTATTCATGTAAGTACTGCTACACGCTCTTCAGTTCTCACTCTTCACCCGTCGCAATCGGGTTATCTTCCCACGAGATCCAATCGCTCCAGCTTCCGCTGTAGAGCTTCACGTTATCGAAGCCCGCTTCGCTTAGCCCCAGCACGTTCGGGCACGCTGTCACGCCCGAGCCGCAGTAGACGATGATTTCATCAGCGTCACGCAGTGCGGCAAAGTGCTGCTCTTGCTCCGCAGCTGATAACCAAGCGCCGTTCTCGCCGAGAACGCCCTTCCAGAAGAAGTTGCGCGCGCCTGGGATGTGGCCCGCCGCCGCATCAATCGGCTCTTCGAGGCCGAGGTAGCGGCGCTCCTCGCGCGAATCTACCAGCACGACGCCTGGGCGACCGAGCTTGTCCTTCACTTCATCCATGCTAGCAAGCATGGAGCGGTGCACCTTCGGCGAGAAGGTGCGCGGGAATACCGCAGGCACCTCAGCTGTAACTGGATATCCCGCGGCTTTCCATGCGGAGTATCCTTGATCCAGTACATATACCTCGGAATGGCCGAGGAATTTCAGCATCCACCATAGGCGCGATGCCATAGCTCCACCTTGATCGTCGTAAGCAACGACGGTCTTCGTACCGTCAATGCCGAGACTGCCGATAAGGATTGAGAAGGCACCAAGATCCGGAAGCGGATGTCGTCCGCCATGCGCCATAAGGGCACCGGAAAGATCCTTTTCCAAATCGACATACACCGCGCCTTCAATATGATCCTGCACATACTGTTCACGGCCTAATTCAGGCTTGCCCAGTGCAAACCGACAATCCGCGATAACGATATTCGCATCCCCTAATTGTCCCAGCAACCACGACTGACTTACGATATTTTCCACGGTTTCTGCCACCTTCCCCTACCTTTAATTAATCGCCCATCCCACTTGTGGGAATCACAGAATAGGTCAGCCAATGACCACGATCTCCACCCATTTTATCGTAAAAAGCTTGCGCGCGTAAGTTCTCTGGGGCTGTTTCCCAGGTTATTTTGGCATAATCATGTCTAGCCGCATAGCCTTTGCAAGCTGCAAAAAGCTTCGCCGCCGCACCATGTCCACGCTCTGCTTCCACAACAAACAAATCATTCATGACGGCAATCTTGGCGGCACGCAGCGTGCTGAAGGAAAAATATAGCGTCGCAAAGCCGACAAGCGCACCTTCCTCGGTCTCAGCCACAAATTGAATACCCACTTTTTGTTCGAGCAATTCATGAATTAAAGCATTTAGCTTCTCATCCTCCGGTTGTCGGTACTGATAGAAATCGACAATGTAAGTGAGCATTAAAGTTTTGAGCTGGGGGATATCGGATATGACGGCTTCACGAACGGTCACTTGTGTCATCACGGGTGCCCTCCTTATTGGTATTTTATGATAAAATAGCGAACGAACATGTGTTACTTGCCTTGGGGATTATTAAACCCCTAATAGAACAATGGCCAAAAACTGCCTATAGAAAGGTTGCCCAAGAAATGCCACAACCTATTACCTTAAATTCTTCTTGGCGCGTGGTTCCACTTACGGAATCGGCATGTCAAGAGTTGTGCACATGGCGGTATCCGGCTCCCTACGCCATTTACAACTGGCCGGCCTGGACCACGATGCTCGACAACCAGTCGGAATTCGCTGATTCACAAGTCCGGGACGAGCAATATCGTGGCGTAGTGGATCACAACGGCATACTAATCGGTTTCGTTCAGTTCTTCCCGATCGTCGGCGTTACCCGCCTGGGCCTAGGACTTCGTCCTGATCTTTGCGGTAAAGGCGGATCAGGCTCCAGCGGACTCGGCACCCAATTCGTTCAACTGCTTGTAGCAGAAGCCCAGCATCGCAACCCCGAGCAAGAAATCGACCTCGAGGTGCTCGTTTGGAACGAGCGGGCTATTCGCACCTACCAGCGTGCTGGCTTCACCATCACGGATACGTACGAGAAGTGGACGCCAACGGGAACGGCTGACTTCCACTGCATGGTCTATACAGGTCCGCAGATTGTCGTAGCGCAGTGCTAAGCAAGCGCAGTGCTACTTACTCTGCGTTCCCCTCCACGTAAGCCTGATCAAACTTCGCAGCAGTCGAGAAATCGAGCTCGGTCAAGCCACCGGCACTCCACGAGGTCAGGCGCAGCGTTACCATTTTATAATCAATGGCAATCATGGGATGGTGGTTCACAGCTTCTGAAATCCTGGCAACTTCGCCCACGAAAGAAATGCCTTGCATGAAGGTAGTAAATCGATACTTTCGCACGATCCACTTGCTCTCCTCAGCTTCAAGTCTCCACGTCCCCAGCATAGTAAGGCGCTCCGTAACTTCTTCTCTCCCCAACTTCACCTTCACCAACTCCTCATACATGTGGCAAATCCGTTTACAACGAAGTAAATTTTTATGAGACCGGTCAGTTTCAGAGGGGGTTGTCTCTCTTTACAAAGGTGCGGTCATATGCGATTTCATATAGAGGTCTGCCATAACGCTATGTGCTTTATATGCATGTTCTACGAAAGATTAGCACTACGAAACAACGCTATTTTGATCAAAATGGGTGAAACTAGGCCATTTAGATGGAAATAACGCTGCGCCATAACGCTAATCTTCCATATACTCTTCCAAACTAGCCAATAAGGTGATTTCATCATGCTATCTTTGCGAGCGAGCCTAAGGACAGGTGAAATCGAACTAATTAGCTGCTCCCTTACTCGAAATCATACGCAACAACGTCCATATCACTCTCACCCGCATACGTGCGAAGCAGCTCCAAGAATGGCTTCCCGTAGTTGCGGTACTTCACCTCACCGACCCCTTTGATGCGCAGCATCGCGGCTTCCGTCGTCGGACAGCTCTCACTCATTTCACGCAGCGTACTATCGGCGAAAATAATATAAGGCGGCACCTTCTCGCGCGCAGCCATTTCGCGACGCAGCAGTCGCAGCTGCTCGAACAACGTATTGTCCATCGCGGCGACAGCACGGACAGGCTGCCTCCGTACCTTCTGATTGACGGTCAGCTTCCCCTGAAGCACCTCCGCAGCAGGCTGCATCAACCGAACAACTGGGTACTGACCATCGGATAATTGCAAAAATCCTTCCGAAATGAGCACATTGATCAATTCTGCGATCTCTTTTTCAGGCAAATTGCTCATAATCCCGTGTGTCGGCAGACGATCGAACCGATAGTCCATGATTTTCTTCGCCTTGGAGCCCTTCAAAACAGAGGCAACCATCGAAATCCCGAAGCGCTCGTTCATGCGCCGAATGCAGGAGAAAATCTTCTGCGCCTCGACCGTAATGTCGACGGTGTCCCGATCGTCCTTGCAGGAACTGCAGTTCCCGCAAGTATCTTTAATATTTTGCTCATCAAAATAATGTAAAATAGCGTTCCGCAAACAGCGCGGCGAATAGCAGTAGTCGATCATGGTTTGGAGCTTCTTGTACTCGTTCGCTTTGCGCTCAGGCGACAGCTGGTTCTGCTCAATGAGGAACTTCTGCGTCATAATATCCTGCGCACTGAACAGTAGAATACATTCGCTCGGCTCACCATCGCGCCCCGCACGGCCAGCCTCTTGGTAATAAGCTTCCATATTTTTCGGCATATTGTAGTGAATTACGTACCTGACGTTGGATTTATCGATCCCCATCCCGAAAGCGTTCGTTGCGATCATCACGCGAATATCGTCATAGAGAAACGCCTCCTGCATGTAGGAGCGCTCATCATCGGACATGCCGGCATGATACTTCCCTGCGGCGAAGCCTTTTTTGCGCAACGTCTCGTACAAATCCTCAACATCCTTACGCGTCGCAGCGTAAATAATGCCGGGCTGATGGGTATGTTCCTTCACGTAGTTCTGTATGTAATCCCGCTTCTTCTCTCCGCGAAGAATGGTTAGCTCCAAATTGTCACGCGAGAAGCCATTGATGAAAATACCCGCCTCATCCAAATCCAGCAGCCTCGCAATATCCGCTGTGACCTCTGCTGTAGCCGTTGCCGTAAAAGCAGCGACTATAGGCCGATTCGGCAGCTGCCGAATGAACGGTGCAATCGAAACATAGCTCGGGCGGAAATCATGCCCCCACTGCGAAACGCAGTGCGCTTCGTCAATGGCTACCAGAGGCAGATTCAACGCTGCCATCCGTGCGCGAAACCGTTCCGACTCGAGACGCTCAGGAGCAATGTAGAGCAGCTTGTATTTGCCCTGCATAGCTCCTTGCATACGTTGTTCCACTTCCCTAGCTTCCAACGTACTATTAATGAAGGTCGCAGGAACACCCAGTGCGCCGAGCGCATCTACCTGGTCCTTCATCAAAGAAATTAGAGGGGAAATGACTAGCGTCACTCCCTCCATCAGCAGAGCTGGCACTTGATAACAGATCGATTTCCCGCCACCTGTCGGCATAATACCGAGCGTATCTTTTCCTTCGAGAAGGTTCGAAATAATATTCTTCTGGCCTTCACGGAACTCCGGATACCCATAAACCTGTTGTAGAACCTTTCTTGCGCCATCCAACATAGCTTCTTTACACCTTTCTATCGATCCGTTCTACCTGTTTTACACCAAATAAATGACGGAAACCAACTTCTCGCCATCGTGCACCTTGAGCACGTGATTACCTGCATCATGCCGAACTGAACCTGCTCCAACCTGCATCACCGGCGTACTGCCTAATCCATAGAATATATCGTCAGCCAGCGTACGCAGGCATTCTTCCTGATCACTCACGTCTAGCTCCTGCCAGTCTTCTGCACTCATCTCCAGCAGCTCATAGAAACCATTCACCATTTCGATCCCACGTACAAAATCGGTAACAATGTCCTTATATTCACGACCAAATTTAATACCCACTCGCGCAGTCTCCCTTCAAGAAGCATTTCATCTAGCTTCACTTTATCATATTCTGGATAAGAATGCAGGGTTAACCCCTTGCGAAACGGATTAAAAATATCGCCTTTGGCATAAACTGTGGAAATGGGCAATTTCGGAAAAAATCTGTTACTATGGAAGAAGGAATGCGCCGCTCGGAGGGTAGGAACGATCACATGTTGAAACTTCAAATTCCCAAAAATCGAATGAACTACCTCATCAAGCAAATCCCGCTGCACTTTGACGCCATCCGTCTGGAGCAAGGCTGGGAGTATTATCATAAAGGCCGTGTGACCGAGGTTGATCTCAAAGGACTTAGTGTTCTGGCCACCGTCACAAGCAAACAAGTTCATAAGGTAGACGTCCAATTAGAAAATTTCGCTGCGAGCACCTGTACGTGTTCTTTTGATGGCTTCTGTCAGCATATTGGCGCTACGTTTTTCAGCCTATACGCCACGTATGGTCGTCCAGAGCTTGTCCTGCAGCAGCTCAAACAGCAAATTCATACACGGAAGAAACCAGCCCGAAGTGCTGCGGCTTCCGTTATACAAGAACGTAAGGCGGCCGCACAGGCGAACGTGCCTTTGGAAGATAGTATGCCTAGTGATTGGCATCGTTTTTTTGAAGGAAAGTTCCACGGCTTCTCGATATCGCATCAGCATTCCATTGAAACCTTCTATGAGTCCGCCTTGGAGTCCCTGCCGCCTTATGCAGTCAATTGGCGCGATACGACGCGAGAACTCTACATGTTCCACATTGTGCTGTTCATGATGCGGAAGATCGAACAATTTTATCAAGAAACGAAGAGCTCCTACTTAAGCTATTATCATGAAAATGGGTGCAAAATTTCCGCCAAAAACTGTGAAGATAAGCTTGTCGAATTCGTCGATCGGATCGATGTGAACCGCTCTTTCTTAGCGGAACCTAAGATATGGTTATCCACGATGAAAATGGTCGGAGAATCCGCCCTGCAAGGCAAGGACAGTCCTGTTGATTGGTTGTTCGTGTATCGTTTCATCTGGTGGAAATTGACGGGTCAACCTAGCGCTCAGAAAGAAGAAACCGCACGTCTTGACGCTCTTCTGACCAAGAAGGAACTGCTTCCGAAGAAGAAGGATGCGTTGCTTGCGGCTAGGGCGCATTTTGATATTATGCAGGGGCATACCGAGCAGGCTTTCGAACGGCTGGGGCAGCTCGTACACCCCCATGCGAAGGATTTCTTCCTCTATCTAAATAGATTTGCGAGCGATGGACAGTGGGATCATATGCTGGTCTGGCTTCGTTGGCTATTCCCGGCGATAACGAATGCCAATCATGATGATTTCCGCGCCTTCTGCCAATATTGGCTGGATACGACGAAGCATCTAGCTAACGATAGCGAGTGGGTGCAGGTGATGGAGTCCTTACTCCCACGTTCCTACTACTATTACACTGCGTATTTGCTGCAAACGAAGCGGTACCGTCAGTGGGTCGATTTGCAACTGGCGAATCGGATTTCCCCCTTGAATTTATATGGGGCGGAGCTTAAGGCGATCGAAGAACATGACTCCGCGCTGCTCCTTCCGCTCTATCATCAAGCAGCCGAACGAGCTGTTTTGGAGAAAAATAGGGCTTCTTACAAGACGGCGGTCCGCCTCCTTAAGAAGCTGCATAGCATCTATAAACACATCGGCCAGGATGACCGCTGGGAGCACTATATTTACCGCTTAGCGGATAAGTTCTCGCGTTTGCGTGCTTTCCAAGAAGAGCTCAAGAAAGGAAAATGGATTCGATGATCGAAACCAGCGCGCTAACCGTTCACGTTAGTTCCTTACCTAACGGCTCCTTATTTCTATGGGGTTCCCGTGAAAACGGTGGTATTTGGGACGCTCTTGATTTAAAACATATGTTATTCGCCTGGCATCGCGCCTCCTTCTTCGGCACCTTCATGGAACCAAGTGAATGGCAAAATCGGGAGGGCATCGAGCTGCAACCTTTGGAAGCGCTCGATTATTTCAGCGAACCGCAGCCTGTTCAGCACTTACAATTGAAATGGCATGCATCTTGCACTGACGTGATTGCTTTGGCCCCCGCTATTCGCGAGTCGCTGGCGACAGGCCGTTTCATGCCTGACTACGAGAAATGGAAGTCCGGCGAAATCGGCTGGAAGCTGCAGCTGCCCGAAGAGCTGCAACTGCTGGAGACGCCAGCGGTGCAGCGCTGGATTCATGCCCTGATCCCGGAATGGGTCGATGCCGACGGGGTCATGAAGGACAATTTACGCAAGCTGGAAGCTGCGTATCCGTTAATGCGCCGCGGCGATGTCAGCGGCGAGGTGTGGCTGGACGAGGAGGACTGGCTCGTCAGCATTGGTTGGCGTCAGGATCGGACGCCGATGCGGACGTGCCTGCAGCTCGTCGAGCCGGACCTCGCGCATGGCGCGGGCTGGCAGCTACGCGTGCTGCTGCAGGACCGGCTGGCGCCGGAGGTGCTGCGCACCGTGACGACCGGCGGCGAGCCGGTCGCCGGGGAGCAGCCACTGCCTGAGGCATGGCTGCCCGAGATCGCCCGCGCCCCTCGCGACGCGGCGAAGTGGGTGCGCATCCTGCCGTGGCTGGATGCGGGCGAAGGCGTCCTCCGTCAGACGTTGACGGAGGAGGAGGCTTGGCGCTTCCTCGCAGAGGGAAGCGTCCGCCTGGTTGAGGCAGGAACGAGCGTGTTCCTGCCGGCGTGGTGGGAGCGCATCCGCAAGATGCGGCCTAAGCTACGCGCCAAGATCAAGTCTTCCGTCGGTTCTGGACGGGAGACGATGTTCGGGCTGACCCAGCTGATGCAGTTCGACTGGAAGCTGGCTGTTGGGGATTTGGAGCTGACGGAAGAGGAATTCCATCAGCTGCTGGAAGAGAAGCGCAAGCTGATCCAGATTCGCGGCAACTGGATTCAGCTCGACCCGCGGTTCATGGCACAGGTCGAGCAGATTATGAAGCAAGTGCACAAGAAGCAAGGGTTGTCGTTCCGCGATGTGTTGGAGCTGCATTTTGCCGGTGATGCAGGTGGCTTATTACCCGCTGAGGATGATCCGGATGCTGCGCGTTACCTCGACATGGAGGTGGAGCTGAACGAACAGCTGCGTCACATGATCGAACAGCTAACGCAGACCTCGGCAATTCCGACGATGGAGCCGCCGCCTAGCTTTCATGGCTCTCTTCGCCATTACCAAGTCGACGGCATCTCATGGTTGTTGTTCTTGCGAAGATTTGGACTCGGTGGCTGCTTAGCCGATGACATGGGTCTCGGAAAAACGATTCAATGGATCACCTACTTGCTCACGGTCAAGGAGACCGAGCAGCCCGATACACCTTCGTTGCTTGTATGTCCAACCTCCGTGCTAGGTAACTGGCAGATGGAGCTGAAACGATTTGCACCTTCCTTGCGTGTCCATCTTCACTATGGGCCGCAGCGGTTAAAAGGGCCTGCTTTTAGCGAGAAAATCGTTGGCAACTACGACTTGGTTCTGACATCTTACACGCTTTCCCATCTAGATGAGAGTGAGCTGGGCGCAATTGCTTGGAACTCGATCTGTTTGGACGAAGCTCAAAATATCAAGAACGCTTATACGAAACAGGCTACGGCGATTCGCCGTTTGAATGGGTTTCATCGCATTGCTTTAACAGGAACGCCGATTGAGAATCGACTCACTGAGCTATGGTCGATCTTCGACTTCGCGAATCCGGGCTATCTCGGCACCGTGCGCGAGTTCACGACTCGCTACGTGAATGCCATCGAGAAGACGCGCGACGAGGCGACGATTGGCAAAGTTCAGAAACTGATCCGCCCATTCCTGTTGCGGCGTGAGAAGAAAGATCCTGCTATCCAGCTGGATCTGCCGGAGAAGAACGAGTCCAAAACGTTCATCTCGCTCACAGCAGAGCAAGGCTCGTTGTACGAGAACTACATCCAGGATATGTTCGATCGCCTGGATAAGCTTTCGGCGATGGAGCGGCGTGGCCTCATCCTCGCTGCATTGACGAAGCTCAAGCAGGTGTGTAACCACCCTGCTTTGCTGCTCAAGGAAGGGCTCGGCGCCCCGTGGAGCGGACGCTCCAACAAGCTAGAACGCTTGCTCGAGATGGTGCAGGAGCTGCGCCAAGAGGGCGACAAATGCTTGATTTTCACGCAATTTGTCGAGACCGGCAACCTGCTGCAGCATGTGCTGCAGGGGGAGCTCGGCGAAAAAGTGCTGTTCCTGCACGGAGGAACAGCCAAGAACGGGCGCGATGAGATGATCGCGCACTTTCAAGACCCGACCTTGCCGGTCGACGAGCAGCGCAATGTGTTCATCCTTTCGCTGAAGGCAGGCGGCATCGGGCTTAACCTGACGGCGGCGAATCATGTGTTCCACTACGATCGCTGGTGGAATCCCGCCGTAGAGAATCAGGCGACGGACCGCGCCTTCCGGATCGGCCAGACACGCCACGTGCAGGTACACAAGTTCGTGACGCTCGGCACGTTGGAGGAGCGCATCGACGAGATGATCGAGCGCAAGCTCGGCCTCAGCCAGCAGATCGTCGGCTCTGGCGAGAACTGGATTACCGAGCTGTCGACTGACGAGCTGCGCGATCTATTCTCGCTCCGCCGTGAGTGGGTCGAGGCGTAAAAAGAGGTTATCCCAAGCTTCACCTGGGATAACCTCTTTTGTGCTCCATGCATATCCATCCATCTCTCTAGCAACCTAATACACAACCCCTTATCTACTCATCTGCCCCGTCCTTCCACTGAGGCGCACCTTACCCCAACATTACCTCTTCCCCTTCCACACTACCTCATCCACCAACAAGCTAATCCATAAACTTAACTGTATAAACTCCAGTTAAATTCATTCAAATCTCCTAAATAAATCAATTAACTGTAAAACCTACATCTAATCTGCTTCATTTTAATGAATTGGGGCCAGTTGCCCGAAATTAACTGGAGATTTTCCATTTAAACGTTTTATTTTGTCAAAAGCGCTCGAATTAGATGTACTTTTTCCATCTATTCGCGAATGCGAAGCAGTGTCGATGTTCGTCCGTCCTTTCCCCCCACTCAGATCGACAAATCCAAAAACAAATAATATCCCTCACCCATCGCACATGAGTAAGTCTGAATCTGACGGGAGGTATCCAAGTCGGTATAGGCTTGGGAGAGTGTGCCTTGCTTTTGAAGATTCATCATCAGAATGTTAGAGATGAAATAGGGCCGCCACGTCCAGTTTGCCTGACGGTAGCTCTCGTCTTTGCCCCACCCCTCTTCAGAACGTGTGTAGTTAGAGGAAATCTGATAGCCGTCTCCCTGACAGATGTACATACGGATACAATTGTCCGTGACGTTACTGATGGTTCGCTCGATCACCGCATCAGCCTCCTCCGCATTGGAGATGTGTACAGAGGCATTGATTAACGCATCCAGCCTTTGGTGCACACTCAGCAAGCGATGATAGCGCTGAAACTCATCCTCACCGAACGATTTAATTTCCACTTCCAGCATGGCTTTGTACGCATCTGGTCGTTGCAGGTTTGGTTCTGCTTTGGAGAATAAGAAGCCTTGCACATATCTCGCTCCCACTTGCAAAGCGCTGCGCAGTTCCTGCTTGGTTTCGACACCTTCGACAAGCAAGGAAGCCCCAATTTGCGCTGATACAATAGAGAAAGACTGCATGATTGCCTTGTAGCCATCGTGAACGATACTTTTTTTCAAAATATTCAGGTCTACCTTCAAGATCTTCGGCTGTAAGCTCGCAATTCGATCGAAATTACTAAAACCGCTCCCGACATCATCGATAGCGATTGTGCATCCGAATTCTCGATATAATTCAACGATCCACGTCAGCTCCTGGAGATTGCCCGTAAATTCCTCTTCGGTAATCTCAATGACGATCCGCGAAGGATTAATCTGGTATTTTTTTAACAATTCAATCGTTGGTAATTCACCCGTTCGCTTGTAGGTTCTATAGATCCAAGACGGCTTAAGGTTGATAAATAGTTCACTCTCATCCGATGCAGCTGCGATTCGTTCAATGGCCTGCTCTCTTAAATGACGATCAATCATGAGATGTATGTCTTCAGAAATTTCAGGATTTTGGAAAAATGGTCCTAAGCTCTCTACACCACGCTCACGAACCCATCTACCTAGTGTTTCATACCCTACGATTCGTTGATTCTGCAAAGAGATAATGGGTTGGAAATAGGGACGTACTTCATGACGCGGCGGAATCCTGCTGTTTTTCACCTGCACAGTGCGCCTCCCTCTTAGAAATTTATTCATGTCATAGGAATTAACATACCACTTCGTTATTGACTCATATTTTAAACGACATCGCCATTTTCTGCAAACTATTATGTAAGAAAACATAACATCGTCATTTTTTAGAGGATTTTGTTGATGTTTGTCGAATTTCTACCTGATATTTTAATCTATGAGAAGTTAGGTGACCGATTGGAATGAAAACTTTCACGAGATCGCGGATCTCCATGTTATATGTCATTTTAATAGTGCTTTTACTAGCCTTCGTCAGTGTATCCAACTACATGGCCTCTCGAAATATGGAGAGAGAGAACAATGCGATCGTGAATCAAGCTCTTCCAATTCTAACGACGGCCAATAGTCTATTAACCAGCATAATTAATCAGGAGACAGGTCTCCGTGGTTATCTATTAGGTGGAAGTGAGCAGTTCCTTGAACCTTACACAACAGGAAGAGAGCAAGTCGCCAATAGTTTAAATGTGCTTTCAACCTACGACAAGAAATATCCGACTCTACAAATTATTATCGATACCCAAGCTATCCCTGCCATTACCAATTTGCAAAAGTATTATGATACAACCCTGGAATTATACCGTTCAGGCAAAATTGAAGAAGCGAAAACCCGTGTCACTGGTGGCAAAACGTTAATGGATCGCTATCGTGTCATTCATACGAGTATTGAAAATAATATTGAACAGATCACCTCTACCTCCTATGAGGCTTCTCAGCAAGCAGGCAAAACTTCTCGTTTGATCACCATTATCGGTTTCCTAATCGCGCTTGTTGCAGGAGGTATGTCCCTCTTCATCTCGATACGTTCCTACGAAGCGGAGAAAGAACTGCGCAAGAGCGAAGAAACTTACCGTTATATGGCCGAAAGTTTGGAATCCCAGAACGAGGAGATTATTGCCCAACAAGAGGAACAGCAAGTTACACTGGCTAAGCTCTCTGAGCGTGAACGGGATTTGGAACTCATCTCCTCGTACCAAGAGAAGCTCACTGGCTATGTGAAATTAACTGATTTCTTGAAACATACGCTGCCCGCCTTATTAAATTCGCTTGCGCAGGATGCCGCTTTGGTTGTCCTGGAAGAGCGCTCAGAGCATGGCGTTAGTTCCTACAACGTTATTCATTCCATCGGGTATCCGAAAGGACATATTCAAGCCTCTCGCAGTGAACTCTTCGGACCAGCTAGACGTGTATTCGAAGAAGGCGTTTCGATTACCCATACCCGTGATGTGACAGGAAATGAGCAAGGTGTTCATAATGGCATGACACGTGCCATCGATCATTACATGCCACTGACGGATGACAAGCAGGAAGTCATTGGTTTTCTTTTACTGACGAGCTACCAATGTTCGCTCTTTCAAGATGATAATCAGCGTCTGACCAAAGGTTTAGTTCGTCAATTCGGACTTGCCTTCTATGCTCAGGTTGTGAGTGATGAGAAATTGCAGCAGGCAGAAAGCCTAGCCTTGCTGAACGATCAACTCACGGCAGAGAAGTTGTTATTAGAAGGTCAACATGACCTTATTCAAAATATTCTAGAATCCGCCCACGAGGGCATGATGATGTGTGATTCCGAGGGCAAGATCCTCTTTTCCAATCATCGTATGAATCAGTATTTCGGGTTGAATGATCGGATTGGCGAGAACCTTGTGAGTTGCAGCTCCGAGATTGTAGCTGAATCACCTAGTTTTCATGGGGTAGCCGCTTCCATCGAAGCTTTGATTGATCGATCGTTGTCTCACTTGACGCAGCGCTTCAGCTTCCAACAGGACGAACAGCTTCAACACGCGGAGCTCTACGCTACCGTTGTTAGCGAAGGCACGGAGCAGCAAGGCTATCTCTTCGTTTTCCGTGATCGTACGGAAGAAGAGCGCGTCGATGAAATGAAAAATGAATTTATCTCCATTGTTTCTCATGAGCTGCGGACTCCACTTGCCAGTGTGCTCGGTTTCGTAGAGATTCTACTGCATCGCGACCTGCCGCAAGAGAAGCAGAAACGTTACATGGAAACCATTTATAACGAAGCACAGCGATTGTCGAATTTAATTAATGATTTCTTGGATCTGCAGCGGATGGAGTCCGGTCGTCAATCGTACAATTTCGCACCGATTCATTTGCAAGCCCTTGTCACCGAAATCGCCGACCAATGGCAGGACAAGCAGTTGCATCAGATCGTCGTTCACCAGACTGAGCCTGAACTTTGGGTACGCGCAGACATGGACCGTATTCGTCAAGTCTTTGATAACCTCATTAGCAATGCTATTAAATACTCGCCGGGTGCAGATCATATCGACATTCACCTATTAGCGCATGAGGGTAAAGTATCCATTGCCATTCAAGATTACGGACTAGGTATACCACCTGAGGCGAATGAGCATATGTTCTCGAAATTCTTCCGTGTCGATAACTCCGACCGCCGCCAGATTGGCGGTACTGGCCTCGGACTAGCCATTGTAAAGGAAATCGTCGAAGGCCATGGCGGCCACATCTCTTATACATCCGAAATGGGACAAGGCACCACGTTCCGTATTGAACTCGATCTCTATGAGATTTCCGGATTAGACGGGAAAATCGTTATTTTTGAAGACGATGATAACCTGGCCAAATTAATCGGGGTCGCCTTGCATAAGCTAGGTCTGCCCTCTATCCAACTGCGTTCCGCCGAAGAAGGTATGATTGCACTACGTCGCTGTGAGGGTGAAGGCCCCATTCTGTTCATCGTAGACATTCATCTGGAAGGCGAGAAAACGGGCTGGGATTTCATCGCAGACCTATATAAACATCCCCAGCATGCCCAAACGCCGGTTATTGTTTCAACAGCGCTCGACCCGCCTCATGATTATCATGAGAAAGAGATTGAGAAATATCTGAAGAAGCCGTTCACGATGGAACGTCTCGTCCAGGTAGCGAAGCGATTGCTCGACAATAAGAGCAGCTTAGCCTATGTTTTTCCCGTTCAAGATAAAGAGGCACTCTCCACTACCTTAGAACGCAACGGCATTAATGTGCTCAAAATGGAAGAGAATCAGGACATGATTGAAGTTGATATCATCAAGCCCCCATCAGACAAATAAACGTTAACGATCTCTCCTACCTATTTGAGGTGGGGGAGATTTTATTTTTATTGTGAAGTAGAGGGATTTCCCTGCATAATCGCCAATATAATAGAGAAATAGAGGTAAGTGAAGAGAAAGGGTGTGCCCTTATGGCAAAACTTGAATCCGCTACCAACCCCGCACGTGGGCGAAGTGTTTGGGCGTTATTTTTCTCCCTGCCAATTTTTGCATGGGCGATGTATGACTTTGCTAATACCATTTTTTCTTCCAATATCGTAACTGTGTTCTATCCGTTTTACTTAAAAGAAACTTTAGGCAGCAGTGAGGAAATGAATCAGATCGCAAGCACGTTCATCACTTATTCTAATGCGCTATCCAGCTTCTTCTTAGTGCTCCTATCTCCCTTATTCGGTGTATGGATTGATCGTACAGGCAAAAAGAAGGCCTATCTCGTCCCCTTCACACTGGTTGCGATCCTCGCCACATTTCTAATGGGAGCATCCGCACTATGGGAGACTGACCAAGAATGGCTAGGGCTTAACACGTCGATTATCGGTGTCATTATATGTTTCATGATCGCCAAATTTTTCTATAACTCCAGCTTAGTATTCTATGATTCCATGATCTCTGACCTGGGCAATGAACGCGAGATTCCTCTGATCTCTGGATTCGGTGTAGCCGTCGGTTATGTAGGAACGCTTGTCGGTCTTATTGCTTTCCTGTTCGTTCATGATAATCACTTCGAAAGTACCTTTATTCCAAGTGCGGTCATGTTCCTCCTTTTCTCACTGCCGATCATGTTCTTGTACAAAGAGAAACGACAGAAACCAGTGGCAAGCAACAAGTCCCTGCTAAGCGGTTATCGTGAGATCTGGACGACGTTCAAAGAAGCGAGGAAGTACCAAGCAGCTTTCACGTTCATGATCGCCTACTTCTTCTTTAACGATGCCATCGCTACCGCGATTGCCGTTATGGCTATTTATGCGAATACCGTCATGGGCTTCTCGACCGGGCAGTTCATTCTCCTATATTTGGTATCAACCGTGTCTAGCGTGGTCGGCTCCTTCCTCTTCGGTTATGTGACACGCAGCATTGGACCTAAGAAGGCAGTAACCATTGTTGCGTTGATCCTCATTGTAGCTATCTCCCTCGCCTCTTTAGCCACAAGTCAAAGCATCTTCTGGGTGGCAGGCAGCTTATATGGCGTCTCTATGGGGGCAATGTGGGTGACCTCCCGTACATTAATCGTGCAGCTAACGCCGGAAGAAAAACGCGGCCAATTTTTCGGACTATTCGCCTTCTCGGGGAAGGTGTCCTCCATTGTCGGACCTTTACTGTATGGCTCCATCACATGGGCGTTGGCCTCCACTGGCAACTTAGCGAGCCGCGTCGCTCTGGGCTCCTTGTTAGTCCTTGTGATCATTGGACTTATCGTCCATATGCGTGTTCCGCAGAAATTGCATAATCCCGCATAATTCATGTACAATTACTTCTAACATGATGAAATAGACAACAGCAAACACTAAAGCATTTGAGGCTTTAGTGTTTTTTTGCAGACATAATGAATCGTACAGGCGTTCTCATCAGAGAGGGGATATGGTAATGACTTTACGGTACAAGCGCGTCCTCATTAAACTTAGTGGCGGCGCTGTCGCAGGCGACAGTTCTTTCGGATTCGACCCTACACAATTGGATCATATCGCCAATGAAATTATGACTGTCGTGAATTTAGGCGTTGAAGTGTGTCTTGTGATTGGTGGAGGTAATATTTTTCGTGGCAATATGGGTGAAAGCTGGGGCATCGAGAAAGCAGAGGCTGACAATATCGGCACACTCGCGACGGTCATCAATAGCCTAATGCTGCGCGGGGTGTTGAAAGCGAAGACCGAAGCCGAAGTGCGTGTGATGACAGCGATTCCAATTGCATCTGTGGCGGAGCCCTTTATCCGTTTACGTGCCATTCATCACCTGGAAAAAGGGTACATCGTCATTTTCGCCGGCGGGAACGGTCAGCCTTTCGTTACGACGGACTATCCGTCTGTGCAGCGGGCGATCGAAGTCAACTGCGACGCCATTCTCGTAGCGAAGCAAGGCGTGGACGGCGTCTTCGACAAAGACCCGAAGCACCATCAGGAGGCGCTCCAGTACAAATCCCTCCATTACAACGATGTGATTCAGCACAATTTGAAGGTGATGGATCAATCGGCTTTCATTCTAGCACGAGACTACCATGTGCCAATTCATGTGTTCAACTTTGATAAGCCAGGTTCGATGAAGGACATCTGCATAGGCCTGAATACAGGAACGATTATTAGCTCGGCATCTGAACTTATTTATCATTAGATTTAACGGCATCACGGTGGCATACCATCGCCGAATATTGCGCCACGGTAACATTACATCGTCCAACACAGGTACCACTGACATACTATTGACGATTAACGCACCACGCTAGCTCCCGTATCGCTGAACATTGAGCCACCGCTACTTTAACTGGATAAACTACAGCTATTTCTGCTATTTTTCGCACATTTGATACAATAACTGGATTTTATCCAGTTAATTTGACCCGATTTCGCAGATACAGTAGATTTAGGGGAATTTAACTGTATATTTTCCAGCTAATCGTCCAAATCGACCCGAAGCGGCGAAAATAGATGGAGGTTTTCCAGTTAATCTCGTCTGGGTGGCTGGGTGGCGTGGCGGGAGGGCTACCGACCATAAAGCCTCACATAGCACAAAAGGATAGGCAGCAGATGAATCTGCTGCGCTATCCTTTTTTTAACCGCGTAGGAGCACGTAATAGTCGTTCGCGTTCTTCGTGGCAAATCCACAAGATTCATAGAGGCCGAGCGCCTTCTCGTTCTCTACCGACACTTCCAGCTTGATGTGCTCTGCTTGGTCTTGTTGTTTCAACGCTGTAATCGTTTGACTCAGTATCTGGCGGCCATACCCCTTGCCCCTGATCTCAGGCAACATGCAAAAGCCATAAACAAATCCACTCTCGCCCGGCTCCACCATCGCACCAATTTTTCCAATCGGCTCCCTATCTAGCTCCGCAATCCACGTCCGTTCCTTGTCACCCGTAATGGTTTGCTTCACATACTCACGCGTGTCAGTTTCCGACATGTCGAAGCCCGACATATTCAGTTTAACTAACAGCTCCGTATCGGAGGTGTCTGCTAATCGAATCGATAAATCTGTGTGGGTAGCCCCAGGCGGGATGATCTGATCTTTCAGTTCCATCACATATTCGGAAAAAGAGTAATCGGCCCCAAGCTTGGTCAAAAATGCCTTCCCGCTTTCCGATCCACGCTCATTGATGAAGATCAGCTTTGGTACGCCTCTTTCACCACACACCTCCATCGCTCTAGCAACAAGCTGTCCAAAAACCCCCCGCCGCCGCGCCTCTGGATGTACCATACCACTGATCTCCACCTCGGTAGATAAGAAGCTGTAAATAGCGAGGAAGCCGACAATCCTATCATTTTCATAATAAACGAAATCGTTCGTCACGCCAGCAGGACGACTGGATAAGGTGCCCCAGTTTAATTTAATATCTATACCTTCATGTTTATTACATAGCTCCCATAGCGCTCGAACTTCCTCTAACTCTTCAGAAGATAAACCCGCTCTTGCATATATGCCTTGTTTCATATGTTGTCCTCCATTAATCATCTCATTCATTATGGACTTACCTGCTGTCATTATACATGTCTGAGCACGGCGGTGGTAAGCTAATAAATCATTCTACATATTTTTTCGCGCAGCCGTGAACGATCTTCATGAGCTGTTCGTACTATCTATGAAACCAGGCAGAGAGGATGTTCAATCACTTGGAAGAGAACGAATTCATTCGTCGAGCCATGCTAGATGACACCGCGGCTCTGTCTCAGCTGCTGCAGCAGCACTATGGGTTTGTGTATAAATATTTGCTTAAAATTACGCTGAATCCCTCCCAAGCTGAGGATCTCACGCAAGAAACGATGGCCCGATGCATTGAAAAAATAAAGCTCTATAACGGGACTTCGAAGTTCTCGTCCTGGTTAATTACCATCGCTACTCGGTTGATGATCGATCAGGGCAGACGCCGACTTTGGGAGCGCAAGTGGCAGGAGAAAGAACAGCAGCAATCCTTGCGCCAACTCCAATGGCAGACAGCACATCACACGGATGACAATTGGCCGGAAGTGTTACATGCCTTGGCCGATATGCCACGTGAGCGTCGCATCCCACTCATTCTCAAGCATTACTACGGGTACACCTACGAAGAAATTGGCGGTATGCTCGGCATCGCGGAGGGCACCGTGAAATCACGGGTGCACAACGCACTAAAACAACTACGAAAGGAGCTGAGCTAGATGGATGATGAGTTAGTCAAGCGGCGGCGGGGAGCCGAAGAAAGCGAAGAGGCAGCCGATGAAGCAGCCGCTCGCCAGCTGCGTGAGGGGCTGGCGCTCCTCGAAGCCGCTGTTCAAGTGCCAACGCCGAGCGCTGCTTGGTTCCATCAGCAAATTGCTGAGGCCAAGCGCAAACGGCAATCCAAGCTGTTGCGCGATCTAGTGATCCTCTGGATCAGCGCAATGCTTTTGTTCTATGTGTTGTATCTCACGGTAACTGCTCAGCCCGTTGCCTTCCTCACCATCCAAGCCGCGGCCATCGTGGGTCCGTTAGCTTGGCTACTCTTAAGAAAGCAGGTGGATGTTCATGACACCAACTGAATCTAAATTCGATCAACTGCCCCTCTGGGCATGGATCGGTATTGCATTGATTTTACTCGGACAAAGCACATGGCTTTACATTGACTCACGTAGACGCGGGGCCCGCCACCCTTGGTTTTGGGGCATTTGGGGCATTGTGCAGGCACCCGTGCCCACAATTGTTTATCTCTTCGCAGTGCGTAAGATTCATCGAAAATAACGGACTACTACGATTACGGTTGCCCCTAGGGCAGCCTTTTTTTATTGCCAAATACAAAAACACCATTGACTTCTTTCGGTCGAGTGAGCTATGATTTGGTTGTTATTTTACTAACTTAGTAAATTACTAATTTAGTAAATATTAAACCGAAAGGACTGAAACCCTTGTTAACCAATCGTTATGTTCGTACCATTCTCCTATCCCGCGTGCTCCTGCAGCTTGGTATTTGGATTCGTAATTTCGCTATCCTCCTCTATATCTCGGACATTACCCACAATAATCCGCAGTATGTGTCCTTGATTTCCATTGTGGAGACAGCACCTATTTTCATCTTCGCCTTCATTGGCGGGACATTCGCAGATCGTTGGCGTCCGAAGTTGACCATGGTCTGGTGTGACTTCATTTCTGCCCTTACTGTTTTCATCGTACTGTTTGCCGTACTCTCTGGCTCTTGGTACGCCTTGCTCGTGGGGACGTTTATTTCCGCCAGTTTATCGCAATTCTCACAACCCTCTGCCATGAAGCTCTATAAAAAGAACGTACCCGCGGAACACCTCCAGGGGGTTATGGCTATGTCTCAATCGCTAGTAGCGATTTTCATGGTATTGGGGCCTGTCTTTGGTACATTCATCTACCTGAACTACGGTATTGAAGCTTCTCTTATTCTTACAGGTGGAATGTTCCTAGGATCATCACTAGTGCTTACTTTCCTCCCGAAAGACGACAAAGAAGAAGTCACTGCGGGTAACAGTAACTTCACCAAAGAGCTGTTCGCTGGCCTGCGATATGTGCAAGCCAGCCATGCACTCCGAACACTAAGTCTGACCTTCGGTGTCACAGGATTAGCCGCAGGTCTTGTTCAGCCGCTCGCGATATTCATAGCCATTGAGAAACTAGGATTAAACAAAGAATCCCTGCAATGGTTTCTGATGGCGAATGGGGCTGCCATGCTGATCGGTGGTATGGTCATTATGGGGATTGCAAAGAAGGTTAAGCCGCAATATTTGCTTGCCGTAGGTTTGCTAGTTAGTGCCGTGTGCACGATCGGTGTCGGCATCTCCACCCTCGTATCCGTGACGCTAATCCTACAGATCGTAAGTGGCTTGTTCTATCCATGTATCCATGTCGGTATTCAAACTCTAATTATGCGGAACACCGAGGGGCCGTTCATGGGGCGAGTTGGCGGAGCGATTACGCCGATTTTCATGGGGATGATGCTGATAGGGATGGCTTTATCTGGTTATTTGAAGGATACAACTTCGTTGTTGGCGGTGTATGTGTTAAGCGGCTGTTTGCTAGTTGCAGGAGTTGTGCTCCTAGGCCCACTTCTTAAGAAAAAGAGGGAAAATGCCAAGCAGCAGGCTATGTAGGAAGTGGTAGGCGCCTGCACGTGATTAGAAGCGTGAGTTGTCGCCTTAAGTAGATTAGTTTGGTGAAGGATTGCATGGGGGGCTGTAGCTTTAGATGGATTTCCTACAGTTATTTTCCTCGAAAAGGGCTCTTTGCTTGAAATAGCTGGATTTTCTACAGTTAATTCTGCTCAAATCGATACCGCTGGCAGAAATCCCCCCAAATAGATGGAGGTTTTCCAGTTAATCATTCTTTTCAGTAAAAATTCCGGGAAATAACTGTAGGTTTTCCAGTTAACTTTCAGTGGAGACGCAGAGTAGCAAGGAGGGTGGAGCTCTGGATGCGTGAGTTGCAGAGATTGCATGGGGTTCATGGGTGCACCCTTCACTTCGCCCGCTTCATCAGCACATATTCCTCCGGCGTCTGACCCAGGATCGACTTGAAATCCTTAATGAAATGCGATTGATCATGATAGCCGAGATCCATCGATAGCTTCGTCCAATTATGCGTGTCGGTACCGTCGGTGGTTTCTGCCGCGCTTTGGATGCGGGCGATTTTGATCACCCATTTCGGGCTGACGCCGACATACTGGTCGAAAAGGCGCTGCAGAGTGCGAATATTTATCTGAAAATGTTCACAAACCGCATCCACTTTTGTAATCTCGGGTTGTCCGTACACATAATCCACGATCTGATTAACCAGTGCGACCTGTTCATCCTGGGCAGGCAGTTTGGAACGAATCATACTTTCAACTAGACTAACGTTCCTCCCATCGTCGCTGTGACCGAATACTTGCGCTTCCATCAGTCGCGGGTCCGTATCAAAAACATCCCTAATACTCAGCGGATTATTCAACATGTTAGACACGTTTTCCTGGACAAAGGGATAGAACCCGCCCGGTTTGAATTTCACACCGAACACACTTCCCTGCCCTTCCAGGTGATGTCCGTATTTCTCTTTACCAGGTCCATATATGGCCGTGCGCTCTGGCTCCACAACAAGATTCACGCAGGGGTTCGGGATCACATGCTGGGTATAGGGATCTTTTCCTGCAAGGTCCCATCGGACCACCCAATAATGCCGAACGAAAAAGGCCACATCCTCAGCAGGCGCATATCGACTTAATTGAAATTTGTGCCCACCCTGCTGAAAATTAATGATACCCAGACTAGGCATAGGCGGACTTACAGGTTGATGACTCTGACTTAGATTTAGATTCGTAGACATAACGAACACTCCTTGTCGCGTTTTTACAATACATGGGATACTAGATACATTATGATAGGTAGGATTACAGAAGCGAAGGAGTGCGAGCGATTATGGAGCTAAAGTATGAATTTTATATCGGTGCAAGCACGAAGCAAGTTTGGGATATTCTCATCACGCCAGAAGGTACTCGGCAAATTTTATTTGGCAGCGTGCTGCATTCAACTTTTGAAATTGGCTCGGATTATTCCTATATCGGTCCTGGTCAAGATGGCGATGACACGGTGCATGTGTATGGCACAATTCTGGCCTATGAGCCTGAGAAATTACTTAGCTGCACGGAGCATGCTGGGCCTTCTTATCGAGAGAACCATGCAGATTTTGAATCACGTATGACCATCACTTTAGAAACCGTAGGCAGTTGTACCAAATTGACGCTCGTGAACGATCAATGGACGCCAGATCACCCGAGCTTCGAGTCGACGAAAGCCAGCTGGTGGATGATTCTCAGCAACATCAAGACGTTAGCCGAGACGGGTAAAACACTAGATTTCGGTTGGTAGACGAGTAACCTAGATAGAAATAGAGGAGTCCATTCGGACTCCTTTTTGCATGCATAAAACCATAACTTACAACGGCAGCAGCGCCAGCGTCTGTTTCCCTTCTAGACCATCAACCATCGCTTCCCACGCATGGGGCTTATTCGCAAGCACCGCATAATACCGCCGCAAGAATTTCGCGACTAGCGCCGCACTAATCTCCGCTTGATCTTCATCCGTTGGCAGGAAACATAGATCTAGCTCCTCGACAGCTTCTCCATTGTTTTCCCAGGAAGGATGCACGTAAGGGAAATCAATCCGTTTATAGCCAAGATGCGACAATACCTCACGCCTAACGTAAGGATCCATCGGCTTCACACCGCCAAAAGCATGTCCCTCGATCCGATACGGATCATAAATCTCAGCGAACATCCCTACCATTGGATTCCCTGATTCTGCGGCAAGTCGTTCTAGGTCCTGCCAGCGTTTTCTTGCTAGAAACCGACCGATCCCAAGCCCCGCTCCACCAATAATGGTGAAATCCGTCATCGCCACTTGCCAATCCTCGTAATAGCGGTACTCAGTCGTACCGACGACTTTACCTTCATGCACCGCCACAAAAACACGAATGCCCGGGTCTTCTAACGGCTCTTTCCACAAAGCATAATCCAACACTTCCTCTGGGGGGAATACCTCTTTCATCAGATCATGCATCGATCGAAACAACGGATCCTCAATACTCGTTATGCGTACGAATTCCATAAGGTCAACTCACTCCTAATTTTATGTTATAAAAGGATTCCGCCACTCCATCAACAGCGCATGATTCAGCGATTCCTCATCTTCCAAATACCCCGCAACCACACCCACTGGCGTGCGGCCGCATCTTAGCAGGAACGTAATTACCGGGTCCTTCATCGTCCCCGCCATGACGGCTGCCATATAGCTATCCGCACTCATGGCCTCCGCAACTCGGTGGTAGCCTGGCATCCGCCCGCCTCCCAGCAAACGTGCTAGCCTTAACTGAACGACGACTTCATACATCGATTGCATCAGCCATTTGCCTAACCCAAGCTTACGGTAAGCTGGCATGATGCAGACATCCACGATGTAGAGTGTATCACCATCTGGACGATGCGTGCGGATATACCCATCATCCGTTATAGTTGACCAGCTGTGATCAGCACTTGCCGCCATAACCTCGCTATCCACACGCAGTCCTGTAATCGAGCCTACAACTTGACCCGCCACTTCTACGCACAGCGCCCCCTCCGGAAACCGTGTCACATGCTCCGTCAGTTGCTCCTTCGTCCACCAGAGTTCCGAGGGAAAGGGCGGCGGGAAACTCGCCTGCTGTACTGCAATCAACGCATCAAAATCCGCAACACCATAAGTACGAATGACCGCCTCAACGGGGGTATCACCATCGAATACATAGAGATGTTTTCTCATCTCATCATGACCAATCCGTGTACAAATCGGTACGACGGTCACGCCATGTAGTGACGGAGCCCCGCTCGCGAACGACGGCTAACAGCGAGAGGTCAAGATCGGCGGTCACGACCATATCGCCATTAATCTCGCCTTCGACGAGAATGCCTTTGGGCGGGAATGGCACATCATTTGGCGTAATGACAGCGGCTTGCCCGAAGTTCCCTCGCATGAAATCAACCGTTGGTAAGGCGCCTACCGTCCCTGTGGTCACCACGTAAATTTGATTCTCAATCGTCCGAGCATGGCACGTGTACCGAACCCGGTGGAAGCCGTGGCGATCATCCGTACACGATGGAGCGAATAACACATCAGCCCCACGAGCACGCGCCATCCGCACGATTTCTGGGAATTCCACGTCGTAACAGACGAGAATGGCTATCCGACCTTTGTCCGTATCAAAAACCTGCAGCGAATCCCCCGCACCCATTCCCCATTCCTTCACTTCCGTTGGGGTAATATGCAGCTTTTTCTGCTCGCCAATTCGACCATCTGGATAGAACAGGAACGCTGTATTGAACAGTTTGTCCCCCTCAGACGTAATGTGCGTACCGCCGATCAAATGCATGCCCGTTTGCTGGGCGAGTCCTTGAAACAAGTCGCGATAAGCCTCTGTAAAAGAAGGCAGTGCCTCGATCGGCAACGCTTTGCCGCTCTCATCGCCAATAGACATTAACTGGGTGGTGAACAACTCCGGGAACAGGACAAAATCCGCCTCGAACTCCTGCGCCACCTTCACATAATGCTCCACCTGTGCGGCAAACTCTTCAAAGCTGCTAATTGTATGTAAATGATATTGAACAGCGGATACCCGCATTTTCATAATTCCAACACTCCCTCACTCATAATTCCAAACGAAACCGTTACAGCCGAACCAGCACCCTGCCTCTGACCTTGCCTTCTAGAACGAGCTGTGCGGCCTCAGCAACCTCATCCAACCCGACTTCCTTATACACCGTCTGTTCGAGCATCCGTGGTTTCAACTCCGTCGCCATCCGCTCCCAGAGCACAGTTCGCACTGCTGACGGGCAATAGACAGAATCAATCCCTAGCACATTCACACCTCGCAGGATAAAAGGATACACCGTCGCCGCAAAATCCGCGCCGCCCGTCAATCCACTCAGCGCCACAGAGGCGCCGTATTTCATCCGACTGAGCATGTGCGCGAGCGCCAATCCTCCGACCGGATCAACCGCACCTGCCCAGTACTCCTTCGTAATCGGCTTACTCTCGGCAGGCGAAAGCTCCTCGCGCGTTAGCACGCGCGTCGCACCAAGCTCAAGCAAATACGCATGGTCAGCGGACTTCCCTGTGCTTGCCTCCACTTCATAACCGAGGGCGGCGAGCATCGAGACGCTGCTGCTTCCTACACCACCCGTTGCCCCACGCACGAGCACGGGTCCCTGTCCTGGGCGCAGCCCATTCTGTTCCATTCGGTGAATGGACAGGGCTGCTGTCAATCCCGCCGTGCCGAGAATCATCGCTTCGCGATGCGTCAGTCCCTGCGGGAGTGGCACCACCCAATCGGCGGGGACGCGCGCATACGCGCTGAACCCGCCGAAATGCCCTGTGCCCAGCTCATAGCTGGTCACGAGCACCTCATCGCCCTCGCGATAGCGGGGATCCGACGAGGCCACGACCGTCCCCGCCAGATCGATGCCAGGTACCATCGGGTACTGGCGCACGACTCGCCCCGAAGGGCTGCAAGCCATCGCATCTTTATAATTAATACCGGAGTAAGCGACGCGGATCGTCACTTCCCCAGCGGGTAAATCCTCCATGCGCAGTTCTTTTATTTGGCAAGCAAACTGATCCTGTATTCGCTCCACGACAATTGCGTTAAAGCTATCCATATTCGCGCCTCCAGGCTAATTTTACTTGATTACACTCGGTGTTATTAGTTTACTAAATTTTGTATCTCCTTTCCATTCTTGCATCTCTTTGCATACCGTTGCATCCCTTTGCGTTCCCTCACATTTTCTATGCGTTTCCTATGAGCATACGCAAGGATATGATACGATTAAATCGACAATTTAGCTAAAAATCCTACAATAACTGGAGTATAACTCATGGATCCTACACTAACTATGTTCATATCACTCATCGCGACCTCGGGTGTTTTTACAGTCTTTCTCTGTATCTATGCCTATATCAAGCGCAAAGAAATACCAGGCGCCTATACATTTGTTATCTATACAACTACACAAGCTATCTATATTTTTGCTCATGCTTTTGAAATGGCCAGTGATACAATTGCCGAGGTAAAAATATGGACAATGTTTGAATATATCGGCATCGGGGCTGCTCCTGCCATCGGTTTACTGATTGTCATGCAGTATGTTGGCGTGAACCTGACCCGCACCAAGATCGCCGCACTCTTCGTCATTCCAGCCATTACCCTGGTCATGGTAATCACCAACGACTATCATCATTTATTTTATAAAGATATGTATTTTCGCGAAAATGCTCCCTTCCTCACGACAGATATCGTTATCGGACAATATTACATCGTGCACGGGGCTTATATATTCGGTTGCATGCTTGCGGCCGTCGTCTTGCTGCTGCGCAGATGGCGTCAGACCAAAAAAGCGTACCGCTTACAGCTCGTTACCTTAATCATGGGCCAATTCATGCCGATGACCGGTGCATTCGTCTATCTAATGGGCGTAACACCGTATGGCATTGACCCCGTACCTATGATACTTTGTATAACCTCTGCCATGTACATTTGGGCAATTGTATCGACTAAAATGCTAACCATTATTCCGATAGCGAAAGATCGTATTTTTGAAAGCATGCGGGAAGGCGCCATTGTGTTGGACTTCGCAGATCGGCTGGTAGATACCAACGGTGTGATTAACGTGATGTTTCCCGGATTCACAACAACTGACATGCTTGGATTAACGCTTGATGAAATTTGGATCCGATTGTCAGATGCACCGTTTCCCGTACCGCGATTAGAGGACGGTGTGCAGGAAGAATTTAGTTGGCGCGCTGCTGATGGCAAAGAATGCTTTTACCAAATCCGCTCCTCTGTTGTTCGAGGACGCAACGGGGAGCCTATTGGGAGCTTATTAATGGTAATCGACGTCACAGAACAAAAACGGCTCCAAGATCAATTGGAACAACTGGCCTATTATGATGGCTTAACGAAGTTGCTGAATCGATCGGAGTTTCTCCGTCGGAGTAAAATGATTCTCGAGGAGGATTCGAGTAATCAGCTCACGACGTGCATCCTTCTCTTCGATATCGATCATTTCAAACATATCAATGATACCTACGGTCACGACGTTGGCGACCTCGCGATTCAGCATGTCGTGAAAGTCGCGAGAAAGATTGAAGCAGATGCGCCTGGCGCGCTGATTGCCCGATATGGCGGCGAGGAGTTCGTCATCGCATTGCCAGATTGCTCGCTGGACAAAGCTGCTTTACTCGCCGAACATATTCGCGCACAGCTGGCTGCCAAAGAGATGAACGGCAGCTATGGCTCGATATCCATAACGGCGAGCTTCGGATTAACGCAGGCAAGCCATCGTGGAGAATCTTTGCAAATGCTTTTGAAACATGCAGACATCGCCTTGTATCAGGCCAAGCGCGCAGGCCGGAATCAGGTCCGTGTCTATGACG
Source organism: Paenibacillus sp. J22FR83 (assembly GCF_059691955.1). Taxonomy (NCBI): domain Bacteria; kingdom Bacillati; phylum Bacillota; class Bacilli; order Caryophanales; family Paenibacillaceae; genus Paenibacillus; species Paenibacillus sp. J22FR83. The sequence continues at coordinate 23,519 of NZ_JCAUAM010000020.1, read as the reverse complement.
AGGCTCTAGAATCACCACTTGACACCTCCCGGTGAGTATTAACTGTAAAAACTACAGCTAATATTGGCTAGTTGGGCTGCTTTCTGCGTTTAGCTGGAAAAAGTACAGTTATTTCTTAGGTGTGGAGACATTTCGGCAGAAATGACCGGAATTAGATGGAGAAAATCCAGTTATTCTGCCTAGATGGGGAAAAGGTGCCGGAATAGATGGAGAAAATCCAGTTAATTGGTTGGCGGGGGGCTGATCTGGCTGGATTGGCGGAGGACGGATGGGGTTCGCGGGTAGATAGGTTGGTGATGGACTAGTGTTAGGCAATGTGGCAGGTTGGCGATCGGACGGATGGGGGGTGCAGGTAGCTAGATTGGGTGCGCGGAGCACTAGCAAAAGGGAGTTGCCTCAATGGCAACTCCCTTTTTTTCTTTGCCGGACGCCATGTCCGTCAAAGTGAACTCGCTTCGCTAAATTGGCTCGCGTACAAGTCATAGTAATGCCCACGAAGCGCCAGCAGCTCTTCGTGCGTGCCGCGCTCCACGATCTCGCCGCCGTGGATGACCAGGATCGCACTCGCTTCGCGAATCGTGCTGAGCCGGTGGGCGATGACGAAGCTTGTTCGCCCCTTCATAAGCACGCCCATCGCCTGCTGGATGTGCAGTTCCGTGCGCGTGTCGACGGAGCTCGTCGCCTCGTCGAGCACGAGAATCGCGGGGTCGGCGAGAATCGCCCGCGCGATCGTGAGCAGCTGCCGCTGGCCCTGACTCAAGTTGCCGCCTCCGGCGGTCAACTTGGCGTCATAGCCGCTTGGCAGCTTGCGAATGAACCCGTCCGCGTTCGCTAGCTGCGCGGCGGCCTCCACTTCTTCGTCCGTCGCGTCCAAGCGGCCGAAGCGGATATTTTCTCGGATCGTCCCCGAGAACAGATACACATCCTGCAGCACGAGACCGAGCTGGCTGCGTAGGCTGTCTTTTTGCATATCACGAATGTCGAGCCCGTCTATTGTAATACTGCCCTCATTGACATCGTAGAAACGAGTCAGCAGATTGATAATCGTTGTCTTGCCTGCACCGGTGGGCCCCACTAACGCAATCAAATCGCCAGGCTCCGCCGTGAACGAAACTCCTTGCAGCGTAGGCACTTCGTCGGTGTAGCTGAAGGACACATTTTGAAACACGACTTCCCCTTTGACATCCGTTAGTTGAACACCCGCTTGGGCCGATCCGTACTCCGTCTCAGTATCCATCACTTCAAAAACCCGCTCCGCACCCGCAATCCCCGACTGAATCATATTATATTGGTTAGCAAGGTCGTTAATCGGTCTGCTGAATTGTTTCGAATAGTTCAAAAAGGAGATAATCACACCAACCATCGTCCATCCCCTCAGCACCATCCAACCCCCGATAGCAGCCAGTAAAATGAAACTAAAATGATTGATCATATTCATGCTTGGGCCCATCATGCCCGAAAGCTGCTGTGCACCTGTTCCAGCAACACGAAGTTGCCCATTGATTGCAGCGAGTTGATCGACGGCAGCAGCTTCGCGTTGGAACGTTTTTACAACCTTTTGCCCAGAGATCGTCTCTTCGATTAAACCATTCAGTTCACCGAGCCGTTGCTGCTGCTCTTTGAACAAGCGTTGTGTATGTTTCGTAATTTGCTTCGTTATGAAGAGCACGAGCGGAACCGTCACTAATGCGATGAGGGTCAGCCAAATATTCAACGTAATCATCATAACCAAAGACCCGCCAATCATAATGATACTGGTCATAATCTGGGTTAAATTTTGACTGAGCGTAGTGGCAACATTATCTACATCATTGGTCGTACGGCTCATAAGTTCCCCATGCGAGGTCTTGTCAAAATAACTAATAGGCAGCTTATGCAGGTGACGGAAAAGATCCTGCCTCATTTGCCACACCGTCCGCTGGGATACCCCAGCAATCAGATAGGATTGAATCCAAGATGCGGCTCCGCTAAAAACGTAGCAGCCCAGCAGAAGGAGACAGAGTCCCAGTAATCCATTTCGGTCCCGAGGAATAATGTAATCGTCAATGGCTCTGCCAATTAAATAAGGTCCGAGCAGGGCGAGGCCACTCCCGACAACTGTCAGAATCGCAACAGTGACCAGTCCTGTACGCTGAAGCTTCAGATAGCCCCACATGCGAAGGAGGGTTGCTCCGATGTTTTTGGCGCGAGGTTTGCGCGGTTGCTTGTTAGCCATGCAGAGCAGCCTCCTTCCCTTGCTGGGAGTTGTATATATCTTGGTATAGCGCGCTTGTCGCAAGCAGCTCTTCGTGAGTTCCGCGCGCCGCAATTCGTCCCTCATCTAGGACAAGGATTTGATCAGCCTGCAAAACGGATGAAACACGCTGCGCGATAATGATGCGTGTGCTGCCCCCCATCAACGCTTGTAGAGAACGCTGGATGCGTTTCTCCGTACTTAGATCAATGGCACTCGTGCTGTCATCCAGCACAAGTAAGGGAGATCGCAGAAGCAAGGCACGAGCAATGGCTATTCGTTGCTTTTGGCCGCCGGATAGGTTCACACCTCGTTGTCCTAACTTGGCTTCATACCCCTCAGGCAGCTTAGAAATGAAGCTATCGGCTTCTGCAGCTTGGGCCACTGCCTTCATCTCTGCATCCGAGGCCCCTGGCCTGCCGAAAACAATGTTATCGCGGATCGTTCCGCTAAACAAAATCGACTGCTGCAACACAATGCCCACTTGACTGCGCAACTGCTCGACAGGCAGTTCTTTCACATCAACACCATTCAGGCGAATATGTCCACTGGTCGCATCGTAGAGACGAGGAATCAAGCTGACAAGGGTGGATTTCCCTGAGCCCGTTGCCCCTAGAATGCCAATCGTTTGACCTGGCAAGGCCCTGAACGAAATATCATGAAGAACTGGTTGATCAGGTGCTGTTTCATATGTGAATGATACCCGATCGAATTCTAGCTCACAGCCCGCCACCCTAGATTCCGGGGATGATGTAGCCAAGGATGGGTGTGGTTCAAGCAACTTTGGCTCATTCGGGTCTACTTTCGTATCGAGAACCTCTCGAATCCGTTCAGCGGAGACCTGTGCGCGGGAAATGTTCATCAGTGTATTCGTAATGGAAACGAGTGAAAACAGCACTTGGCTTATATAAATGATGAATGCGGCCAAATCACCGATGGCCATCGAACCGCTCCACGTTTGAGCTCCTCCGAACCACAGCACAGCCACAATGCTTATGTTCAAAATCAACGTCATCAGCGGCCCGCTGGTAGCCAATGCGCGAGCGGAGCTAAGACTGGCATTCAGCAAGTCCGTATTCGCCGTGCCAAAGCGGGTCCGCTCGAACGCAGCACGTACGAAAGCTTTGATTACACGAATGCCCGTCGTACTCTCTTGCATAACCGTGTTTACGCGATCAATCTTCGTCTGCATTTGGCGAAAAAGCGGCGTAGAACGTTTCATCAGCAGATACAGAATGACGAATTGAATCGGTACGACCGCTAGTAGGATTAAGGAAAGGCGGGGTGAAATGACCACAGCCATGATCAAGCTGCCGATAAGCAGCGATGCCTCACGTGTAAATTGGCGCAGCAGAATCTGCAGGATGTTCAGCATCTGCATCACATCGCTGGTCAAGCGAGTGATCAGCGAGCCCGTCGAGAAGGTATCCAATTGTCGGAACGACAAGGATTGCACTTTCTCGAATATGTTTAGCCGCAGATCAGCGCCGAAGTTCTGGGCAGCTTTCACTGTGAAGAATGTACAACCTGCACCACCAATCAGGCCAACGACGGCCACGCCAAGCATATGTAGGCCCGTTGACCATATTAAGGCGAGATTACCTTCGGCAACACCGTGATTCACAATCGTCGCCATGAGGCGGGGCTGGGATAAATCCATGCATACCTCCATCACCATCAGCAAGGGGGCAAGCAGCGTTATGAACCAGTACGGTTTAACAAACGATCGAAGTTTCCACATGGTATGATGTCCTTTCTTTTGTTTGTCAGCTAACTAATTTACTCGTCTTTAGGACGGAGATTATCTTTCATTTGAAGCAGCAGGCGGCGAAACAGCAATTTTTCCTCAGGTAGAAAATGCGCAAAAGTCATCTCATCCGCCGTCTGGATCGCCTCTTTGACATGAACAGTGACTTCCTTGCCCTTCTCCGTCAGATAGACGCGGGTAACCCGTTGATCATTCTCATCAGGACGACGTTCGACGAGGCCTGTTTTCTCCATGCGGTCCACCATCACGGACAAGGTAGCGCGTTTATTGTGGATACGATCTGCAAGATCGCTATGGCTTAAGCCATCCTCTACGGATAAAGCAAGCAATAGAGGCGGCTGTCCTGGATACACATCATAAGAATGAATAATTCGATCAATCGTATGCCGGTGCATTTTGAGCAAATGCGACATCAAATGAGTAAGCGATTCTGAATTATGGTGGTGACGTGACAAGAAAGTACCCCCTTTTTTAGTTAGTCGGCTAATTAATATTTTAGGAAGCGTTGCTCGTTCTGTCAATACGATTTTTTCTATGTGCACGTTTGTGAGCATGGGGGTTGGATGTGCAAGATTATGAGGTGTGGGGGAGGATTGGTGTGGCTGGTGGTGATGGATGAGGAGGAATTAGCTTGTTGTTGAGGCGGAAGGAGTGGTGGGGTTGGTTCGTCTGGCGGTGGTGGGTGGGAGTAATTAGTTTGTTGCTGATCGGAAGGCTTGATGGGATTGGTGCTTCTGTTGGTGGAGGTGGATTGAGGGAATTAGCTTGTTTCTGATGCGGAAGGCTTGATGGGATTGGTGCTTCTGTTGGTGGAGGTGGATTGAGGGAATTAGCTTGTTTCTGATGCGGAAGGCTTGGTGGGATTGGTGCGTCTATTGGTAGAGGTGGATTGAGGGAATTAGCTTGTTGCTGATGAGGAAGGCTTGATGGGATTGGTGCTTCTGTTGGTGGATCGGGAGAATTTAAGTAGCTCAGCCACCACTTAGATGGAAAAACTCCATCTAATTTTTCATTTTTCCCTACAAATTCCGAATTAGATGGATTTTCTACATCTAATCTCTCGCATATAAAGCAATATGGGATAAAACGAGGATTTTAGATGTAGGTTTTCCAGTTAATCTCCAAATTTAGGCGTTTTCCTTAGAATTAGCTGTAGGTTTTGCAGTTATTCAGCCCTGGGATGCCGGGCGCCCCCAGATCCCCCCAGGCGCCCACTCCGCGGCGCACCGGCAACACAAAATCCCTGGTCCACCGACCAGGGATCTCGCACTAACCTATAGCTGCGCGAAGCCCACCGCAGCCAAAAACCGTCCGAACGCCGCTTGCCCGGCGTCGTCTCTCTTGAAGACGCCTGCGTCGAGCAGGACGTCCATGAACTTGCTGCCGACCTCCGTCTGCAGCACCGCATTCGCTGCGTCGGCCGTCAGCGACGCGCCATGCTTCGCGAGCAGCGCCGCGATCCAATCCGCATGCTTATGCAGCGGATGACCCTCGTCGCTCAGCTCGCGGCCGAGCTCGGCTTCGCCGGTGAGCAGCTTGGCGATAGCCGCCAGCTCCTCTTGCAGGCGGCCTGGCAGCACCGCCAGCCCCATAACCTCAATCAAGCCGATGTTCTCCTTCTTGATGTGGTGCAAGTGCTGATGCGGATGGAAAATCCCATCCGGATGTTCTGCGCTCGTGCGGTTGTTCCGCAGCACGAGATCAAGCTCGTACTCGCCGCGCGCATTGTTGCGGGCGATCGGCGTGATCGTGTTATGCGGGATCCGCTGTCCGTCCTTCTCGCTGAACGCGAGGACGTCCGCTTCCGCATCACTGTAAGCACGCCAGTCGTCGAGCAGCTTGCTCGCCAGCTTGTACAGCTGTTGCTTGTTGTGCCCGCTCAGGCGCAGCACGGACATCGGCCACTTCACGATGGCGGCCTTCACGCCAACAAAATCCGCATGTGAGAATGCTTTCTCACTTGGCGCCTTCTCCATCGGGAACTTGTGACGTCCCCCTTGGAAATGATCGTGGTTCAGGATGGAACCCCCAACGATCGGTAGGTCCGCATTGGATCCGATGAAATAATGCGGGAATTGCTCGATGAAATCCAGCAAACGGTAGAACGTGTTGGCCGTTGTTTTCATCGGAATATGCTTCTCATGGAAGATGATGCTGTGCTCGTTATAGTACACGTAAGGTGAATACTGCAGGTACCACTTCTCGTTATCCAGCTCAAGTGGAATGACGCGCAGATTCTGTCTAGCCGGGTGATTCACACGGCCTGCATAGCCCAGATTGTCTACGCAAAGTAGACATAGGGGGTAGCTGCTTTGTGGCAGCGTTTTGAGCAGCGCAATTTCCTTCGGATCCTTCTCCGGCTTAGAGAGATTGATCGTAATTTCCAAATCCCCATAGGCTGTTTCCGCCAACCAGTAAGCATTCTTCGCAATGCGATCCATCCGAATATAGTTGGAATCAATGGATTGTTTGTAGAAATAAGCTGTCGCCGCTTCCACATTCTGCGTTTTGGCGATCTTCCAGAATTCACTTACCACCTCGGAAGGACGGGGCATCATGAGCCCCATGATACGTGCGTCTAGCAAATCGCGGTACGTCATCGTATTCTCTTCCAGTAGTCCCGCTTCCCAAGCGGCATCTAGGAGCTCTTCCAGCAAGCCAACCGGGCTGCTCAATTTCTCCTCAGGCACTTCCCCTTGGAATGGCTCCGCCAGTCCGAACAAATCCAGCAAAGCATTGCGCGAGGTATAGACATCCAGCTGTTCGATCAACCCATTCTGGGTGGCGAATTGCAGGAGTCTTTCTATCGTTAACGCTGCAGATTGCGGCGTGTGTAATGTGCGTTCCATATTGCCACTTCCCTTTCTTCCGAGCATCGAAACCTACTTCATCCTGCTCAACTATCCTACTCTCTGTTACCCTTACAGCCACCTGACCTGAAAAACTAACTCCACTCAGGGGGCAAATAGCACCTATTCCCTATTCCACATTAGTCCGAAATATCCCACTTAATCGCACCCTGTCTGCCCTAAATCGTGAAATAGTCCGATTTCGCCGAACTATTCCACCAATTTCCGTAGTGACAGCTGATTTAGGGCCTTTTAAGTGGGTAAAGTCGGTCTAATGACGTTCAATCCCACCAACACTCTCAATTAAGCAGGCAAAATCGAACTAATTCCCTTCCAAGCCCCACTCCCCACCACGAATCAGCCTTAATGCCTGATGGGAAGCGTGGGGTTGATCGTCTCCATGCGTCAGCGCCACAACGCGCGCTCAGGATTCGCGCGGATTGTGAGGTAGGTCCGGAGGTTCGTCTTACAGACTCGTTACTTCCGCTGCGTACCCTTTCGGGTGCTTTTGGTGCCAATTCCATGCGCTCTGAATGATCGCTTCCAAAGAATCATGTGCAGGCTTCCAACCAAGCTCGGCTCTTGCACGTTCTGAAGATGCAATCAACGTTGCTGGGTCACCAGCTCTACGAGGCTCAACAACTGCAGGGATCGCATGGCCAGTCACTTTGCGTGCGATATCGATCACTTGCTTCACCGAGAAGCCTGTGCCATTACCAAGGTTATAAATGTTGCTGTCTGCACCACCGCGCAGTTTCTCAACCGCAAGCACATGCGCGCTCGCTAGATCGCTAACGTGAATGTAATCACGTACGCAAGTGCCGTCTTCTGTCGCATAATCCTCGCCGAAAATCGAGATGTGCGCTCTTTGGCCAAGCGCTACCTGCAAAATAATCGGAATCAGATGTGTTTCCGGGCTGTGGTCTTCACCGATTTTGCCGCCAGCATGTGCGCCAGCTGCATTAAAGTAGCGCAGCGATACATATTTGATACCATGCGCAGTATCGAACCATTTCATCATTTTTTCCATCGCTAGCTTCGTTTCGCCATAGGTGTTCGTTGGCAGCGTACGATCGCTTTCCAGGATTGGAATGTTCTCAGGCTCACCATACGTAGCAGCCGTCGATGAGAATACGATGCGTTTCACGTCGTATTGAGTCATTTTTTCAAGTAAGCAAAGGGTGCCGTATACGTTGTTGTGGTAGTATTTTGCCGGATTCGTCATGCTCTCTCCAACAAGGGAATTCGCAGCAAAATGAATGATGGCATCGATCTTATTTTCAGCAAAAACCGTATCCATGAATTCCCCGTCGCGCAGATCCCCAACGTAAAGTTTACCGCCCAGTACTGCGTCCTTGTGACCTTGCTGCAAATTATCAACGATAACAACTTCCTCGCCTTTGGCTAGAAGCTCTGCTACCGTATGCGATCCGATATAACCCGCTCCACCTGTAACTAGAATTGCCATTTTACAACGCCTCCTCAAGTTGCTCTACACCATTGCCAATATCACACACGTAGAAGCTAGGTGTAAGGCCTGTAATTTCCGTATATTCCGCACCGACTTGGTCGATGAACGTTTGAACGCTGTCTTCATGCACCAAGGAAACTGTACAACCGCCGAAGCCTGCACCTGTCATCCGCGCACCAAGCACTCCTGGTACTTTCAGTGCCGCAGCAACCATCGTATCCAGCTCTAAGCCAGTTACTTCATACAGGTCACGCAGGGAATCATGGGACCCGATCATTAGCTTGCCGAAAGATTCAAGGTCATTCTTCTCAAGTACTTCGATGGATTTCAAAACGCGATCAATCTCTTCCACAACGTGCTGCGCTCTGCGACGAACCGTTTCGTCAGGGATCAGGTGTTTGTATTCGTTAAACTGCTCCAGGTTCAATTGACCAAGCAGCGTGATGTCTGGGAATTGCTTTTGCAAGTAGGTCACAGCCTGCTCGCATTGGCTTCTTCTCTCATTGTAGGCGGAGTCGACAAGACCTCTGCGTTTATTCGTGTTGCCGATCACAAGCTTATAGCTGCCGCTTTGAAAAGGAACATGACGATACTCGAGCGTATCGCACATCAAGAGAATCGCGTTGTCTTTCTTGCCATTCGCCACAGCGAATTGGTCCATGATGCCGCAATTGACACCAACGAATTGGTTCTCTGTCTCTTGTGCGAGCAGCGCAATTTTGACCTTATCCACAGGGTATTTCTCTAGTGTCAGCAAGCTAAAAGCTGTAACTACCTCGATGGAAGCCGAGGAAGAAAGTCCAGCACCGTTCGGAATTTCACCGTGGAACAAAAGGTCATATCCTTGCGTCACTGGGAATCCTGCTTTCGCTAGGTGAACGAAGATCCCTTTCGGATAATTGATCCAATCGTCCTCTTCTTGATAGGACAAGTCGTCTATGGAAATTTGTTTGCGCAATGCCAAATTCGTAGATGCGAAGCCGATTACACGATCTTGTCTTGGACGAATGATCAGGGTCGTTCCGAACGTCAGAGCTGCTGGGAATACGTAACCGCCGTTGTAATCCGTATGCTCGCCGATCAAATTCACTCGACCAGGAGCGTGAAATGCTGAGATATTCGCAGCCGATTCTCCGTAAATTTCAATAAACGTGTCTTTTAGAGCTTGTAAATCTGCCATGTGTGGCACCGCCTTTAGTGGTATTGGTAGGTTTGCTTGGGTGTTGTTCGAAATGTACTTTGTGTAAGTTTGTAGCTTAAGTATAAGAGATACGCCAAGGATTGGCTATGGAGGCATGTTATTTCTACATGGAAAAATGTGATTTACAGATTCCGTTTCATGTTCGATTTATGATACAGTGGAAGGAACGAAAGGACATCGAACGGAGATGAGCAAGCATCATGAGTAAGCCAGAGAGTTATTATGTCGTATCCAACCCCCTTCCGGCTGGTGAGAGCGATTTCACCGTGTTATTCGCAGGGGAAAGCCAGACCAAGCCTGAGCATCGACTGGGACCGAAAGTGTATGACTACTACTTAATTCATTATGTCATATCGGGCCGCGGCGTATTCTCCTCACATGGAGAAGAGTATGCAATTGGCGCTGGCGACAGTTTCGTGATTGAGCCGGAACAGTTGATAAGCTACGTCTCGGATGAGATCGATCCTTGGCACTATTGTTGGATCGCTTTTACAGGCGCTCAAGCCGCGAAGCGTGTTGGTGAGGCCGGCCTTACTCCTGCGAGCCCTATCATTCATATTGCGCGCAATCGGCATATGCCTGTGCTTTTCCGCAAGATTCAACTTGCGCTCAAATCTAGGAAATCCAACGCGCAGCTCAAGGCCACAGGCTACCTCAGCCTATTGCTTGGTGAATACTGCGAAGCGTTGTCTGCCCCTGTGGCCACAGGATTGGTCGCAGAAGACGAAAGCGACCGCATCGTGCAGCAGGCCATCCACTACTTGTCCACGCAGTATGCGGAGCCCATCACCATCGAAATGATGGCTGAGAGCTTGGGCTACAATCGCGCTTATCTCTCGCGCATGTTCAAGCAGCACACCAAGGTGACGCCAGTCACCTTCCTGCTCAAACTGCGCGTTGATAAGGCGCGCTTACTGCTGCGGGAACGGCTGGAGCTCACCATTGAGCAGATCGCGGCGTCTGTAGGCTTCTATGACCCGCTGTATTTCTCCAAGCAGTTCAGACGCTGGTATGGCGTCTCGCCGAGCGAGTATCGGAGTCAGATTAAGTTACTCTGATGCCATAAGTTCAAATTGAGTGCACTGACACGGCACTTGTGACGGCACGTTAGTCGATTTTTTCGACTATCTCCAATGCCACAGGGGCTTTTACTAGCCCGTTAGTCGATTTTTTCGACTATCTCCGGTGCCACAGAGGCTTTTGCTGGCTCGTTAGTCGAATTTTTCGACTATCTCCAGTGCCACAGAGGCTTTTGCTAGCTCGTTAGTCGAAGAATTCGACTTACGCATGCCTTTCAGCGCTCGCAGCGGCGCGTAAGTCCACTATTCCTAAAGAAAAGACCAGATCAGCACAAGCTACATACTGATCTGGCCTTTTCTTTATTTTACCTTCAAATACACCTTAATAGCCTCATTAACCTGCGCCAGCCTGATCTCTGCAGTTTCCAAAAGTCCTTCCAACAACTCCATAGAACCTTGATGGATCGCTGTTTGAAGTTCATCCGAGGTATGGCTGAGTGGTGTTGCTCCGATGTTGGATGCCACGCCTTTGAGCGTATGAGCAAGCAACAGTGCTTCGGAGTAGTCTTTTTCCTTAATCGCCTCTCGGACTCCCTCTATCGCGTTTGCATGGTTCGAAACGAACTTATGCAAGATCCGCTCGTAGAGGTTCACATTCTGTGCCAGACGTCCTAACGCTTCTTCCGGATTGAGTACAGGCAAAGCCTCGATTTGTTTCGCTGCTGCGACTTCGGCATAACCTCTCACTCGCGAGCTTTGAATCGTCCGTTGCAAGACGCTGAATAACTGAATAGGTTCAAATGGCTTCGAAATATACGCATCCATGCCCGCTTCCAACACTTGTTCTTTAACCCCTTGCATGGCATCGGCTGTCATCGCAATAATCGGTGTTTCTTGATCAAAATCACGAATATTTCTAGTGGCTTCAAAGCCATCCATCAAAGGCATCTGCAAATCCATTAGGATCGCATCATATTGCTTAGTTGATGCTCTCTTCAATGCTTCGATGCCATTCTCCGCTACGTCCACGCGAATATCCATCTCCTGAAGGATCGCCTGTGCCACCTGTTGGTTGATTTCATTGTCTTCCACTAGCAGGACCTCCGTGTTACGGAGCATGTGCATTTTCTTCGCTTCATTCTCGCCATGTGGCGATGCGATCTTCGTCTGCAGTTGCTCTTGGAACAAGTTCGTTATTTGGTTATATAACTGGGACTGACTCATTGGATAATAGAGCACCTTTTTCACAGACGCCGTTTGCGAGTTCAATCCAAGTTCTGATTCATGATATGAACTGATCAGTACGATAACTTGCACAGGTGTCGCGTACTCTAGCTTTATTTTCTCCGCCAAAGTGTGGGCCTTCTCATCTTGAAGATTCCAATCAATCATAACCAGATCATAGCGGCCGCTTAATTTAATTTGTTCGAGAGCGTTATGAGCAGAATCTACAGCATTCACAATAAACTGGAACTGTTCCAGTTGACTCTTCAGGACAAGCCGCATTTCCTCATCATCGCAAATGAGAAGCACGCGTAGAAACTTCAAATAGGACGCTACTGGTGCGCTGAATAAATGCTCCGATCCTACTTCGAACTTCACTGTGAAGATGAAGGTACTACCTTTCCCCAGCTCACTCTCGACATAGATCTCCCCTTGCATCAACTCTACGATACTTTTGCTGATGACTAGCCCCAGCCCTGTTCCCCCGTATTTACGGGTCGTTGACATATCCGCTTGTGTAAATCCGTGGAACAATAAATCTTGCTGCGCAGGTGTCATCCCAATGCCTGTATCCCGCACTTCAAATCGAAGCGAAACCCCGCTGTCATCTTGCGAAGCAACACTTACGGTAATCCCAATTTCACCTTCATCCGTAAATTTCAAAGCGTTATTCACCAAATTGAGTAAAACTTGATTCAAACGGAATGGGTCACCATTCAAAACTTGAGGTACTTCATGATGAATGGAAAAGTGCAGCTTGAGGCCTTTCTCATACAGTGAAAAACCGATGATATTCGATATATTACTCATAATTTCATATAAATCAAAATCGATGCGTTCCAAAACAATTTTCTTTGCTTCAATTTTTGAGAAATCGAGAATATCGCTGATGATCGTTAGCAAGCTTTTGGCCGAAAGAACCGTCTTCCCAACATAATCCTTCTGCCGCTCCGTTAGCTCTGTTTGTTGCAGCAAATAGTTGAGCCCAATGATAGCGTTCATCGGTGTGCGGATTTCATGGCTCATGTTGGCCAGAAACTCACTCTTCGCGCGATTAGCCGATTCGGCGAGTTCCTTCGCGTCAGCAAGAAGCAGATTCTTGCTTTCTAGCTCCGATGTGCGTTCCTCGACCAACACTTCAAGATGATCCTTGTATTGTTTCAGTGTCTCTTCGGCTTGCTTACGCTCGGTAATATCGACGCCAGCAAAGATAACACCGCCCACTTCGCCGCTTTCCGTCCGTATCAAGTTATTACTCCACCCGTAAAGACGCTCTTCACCTAATTTATCTACGATAAGCGATTCAAAATAATCTGACAAAGCATCGCCATTCATAAACTCCTTGTAGCGCTCTTTGCGCATTTCCACAAGATACTCAGGCCCACAAACGTCAAACCAATTCTTACCTAAGGTATCCGTTCCCTTATAACCTAGCACGGAATTTCCCTTGCGGTTCAAAAGCTCGATTCTGCCATCTCGGTCTAACACCACAATCATCACATCAACGAGATTGAGATAGCTTTGGGCCTTCTCTTTCTCCTTCAATAACTTCTCTTCGCCTTTCCTTCTTACGGAACGGGTCTGCAAAGCAAGCGCAGCTCCAATAGCAATCGCTATAATCGTGAAGATACTAGCCATCCAAAGGACTAGCTCACGCTGATTAGAAGTACGATCTACATCACTTTGGGTCCCCATCAAATTGTAATCAATCCACTTCTTCAAGCTTTCATCGGCTAGCTCTCGTTTTGGCGCAAGCTTGTCCAACAAGCTCTTCGCCATGATATAATCACCAGATTGAACAGCGTCAATAATGAGCTGACCCTTCTGTAAGTAATCTATCGCTTTATCTGATACTTCCAAATAAATCTGTTTCTCACTCTCCGAGTTGATGAAAGACTCATAGCTTCGGTACTTCTCATCAAACTGCCTGCGGGCATCCTGATAGGCGGTAATAACGGTAAGAAGGTTATTCTTGTCCGTTTCAAGCAACATTTTATGCAAAAGAACTCTTTCCTGTGTAATCAGTTCTTGCATTTCTACAATTCTCGCTATACTCGGCATCCAATTCGTCTTAACATGGTCAAGGGTCCCCTTCAGCGCAAACATCTGATAGAAGTTCGTTCCAATAACGACTATTAGTACAGCAATGATGATGACAAAAGTCCACATCGACTTCATCATAGTAACCGCTTTCATTATTACCCACCCCTCTTAGCCGATTATAACATAATGTACTTGTTTCTAGTGTAAAAGACCAATCAGATTTTTCTGATTGGTCTTCTGAATACCTAGTAATCATCCCCGAATTTGGCTAGCAGGCCCTGAAATTAGCGCGTTTTAAAACGAGAAAGCGACTCTTGCAATCCTTGCGCCATTTGACTTAGATCCTCAGCAGAAGCAGATATTTCTTCCATAGCCGCTAGCTGTTTCTCCGAACCTTTTGAGATACCCTGACCATGTTCGTGCGACGCTTTGGTCATATAAACAATCTCACTCATAGAAGCTGATACTTCTTCTGTTCCTGCCGACATTTCCTGCGATGCTGCGGAGACCTCTTGAATTTGATCCGAAATTTCCTGGAACGCAACCGTCACACGGTTAAAGACTTGACCCGCTGCATCAATAAGCTCGGATCCTTTCTCCACGTCCTTCACACCACTGTTCATTGCTTGTACCGCTCTCGCAGTCGAGGATTGCACTTCCCGGATCAGCTCAGAAATATCCTTCGCCGACGAAGACGACTGTTCAGCAAGCTTCTTCACTTCATTCGCAACCACGGCAAAGCCGCGACCTTGCTCGCCAGCACGTGCGGCCTCAATCGATGCATTCAGCGAAAGGAGTTGGGTTTGGTTCGTAATTTCGGTAATGACCGAAACGATTTCCCCAATCTTTTGCGAGTAGGCTTCGAGTGCTCTCAAATCTTCCGCCGATTTGCCAACTGACTCATTAATGCGTTGCATCTGTTCAACAGCCTGCGTGATAGCAACACGGCCGTGCTGTACTTCCATCATCGATGTATGGGAGGCTTCTGTTACTACAGAGGAAGATTCGGCAATCCGCTGAACACCCACTGCCATTTCACTCATCGCAATCGACGTTTGCTCGGCCCCCATCAACTGACCCTCACTAGCATTGAATACCTCTTGCATAGACTCGACAATACGATTGGAAATGCCAACCGATTCCGTCGCAGCAGCCGTTAGCTCTTCCGATGATGCACCTAGCTGCTCTGCGGTAAGACTAGCTTTACCAACGATATTCGAGAAGGAATCTAGCATCAGATTCATATTAAGGGCTAGTTGTCCCAGTTCATCACTGCGATTGATCGAGAGTCGTGGGGTCAAATCCCCCTCCGCCATCTTCTTCACAGCCTCTGTAATCGCCAGCACAGGTTTCGTTGTCGACATAGATACAAACATCGCAATAGCAGCTACAACAATCGTCGTGATGACAGCTAGCCATACAGATACATGAGTTGCCGCTGTTACGGCGCCATACACTTCACTATCCACCACATTTATGATTAAGCGCCAGCCTGTTGAGGGAATCGTATCAAAGCTGATTTCTCTCTCCGTGCCATCGTCACTTGTAAACTGGAACCTTCCACTCTTTTCTTTCAGCACGGTTTCTTGCAATTTCGCAACTTCCGACTTCGGAAGCGCGTCCGCTACATTTTTCCCAGCTAGTTCTGTGTTCGGATACGTCAATAGTCCACCACTAGGGGACATTAAGTAGCCATATCCAGATTCACCTATGTGAATCGTACCGGTGTATACATTGAGGTTATCAGTCGATAGGGGAGTGAACATGCCGCCAATAAAATTCTGCTTATCATCAAGCATCGGGACAAATAAAACAATGATGTTTTTCCCGCTTGTCTTACTAACGAGGAGATCCGTACTCACTGGCTGCTTTGTTTGTTTGGCTTGTTTGACATAATCACGATCAGAAACAGAAATTTTCTGTCCTGCTGAGGTTAGCGCCATTTCATCTTTATTAACATAAACGTACTCTTCGACGTCTTTGTTAGCTTGTTGGAATTTAAGGAGTGTTTTGATAATTTCCTTCTCATTTCCCGTCCTGATCTCCTCATATTTCAGCATCTCTTTCAGTATGGAGATTTGGCGCTGGATCGAGTAATCGATGGCCGTTACGTTCGCTTTCAGAATACTTTCTTCCTTGGAGTGAACTTCATTACTCACTACATTCTTCAAATAATAAGATGAAAAAACGGTACTAAACAACATCGGTACCAACGCGATAACCAGAAACATAATCGTCATTCTTGCTCTGAACGAAGTAAAGGAGACTGACTTTACCCATCCTTTTACATTCAATCCTTGTTTTGCACTCATTTTCTCTCTCCTCCTATATACGAATAGCTTCTCATCATTTGGTGCATTCTCTTTGTTTAGTGCACCAAATAATGGATATTTAAGGAATTCAGATTTATTTCGACATTTTCCTTCAAAATGCGACATTAGCAGATTGGCTGCCCATCCTCCTAATCTTTTCTCAGGCAAGCTACTACACCAATTCTGGTTGCCTCAACCACCACATAACTGGAAAAACTACATCTATTTCCCGGATTTTTCACTCCAAATTTCATGTAGATGGAAAATATGTAGTTAATTCCCGCTAGAAACGCCATAATGGATGATTCTGCTTCGAAACAGCTGCATTTTTTACAGTTAATCACAAAAATTCGATCATTACAGCTGAATTAGCTGTAGGAAATCCAGTTATTCTACTTGGGGGCTGGAGTTTGGAGAGGGCGCGCGGCAAGGATGACGTGTTTGGCGGCGCAGGCGTGTGTGGGTCAGGAAGGCGTATTCAGCAACCTACCATATATGCAAAAAAGCACCATCACAGGATCACGCCCATGATGGTGCTTAATCTTCAACCTATCTCTTACCCGGATCGTACGGCTCACCTAGAGCTGATGGTGCTTTCGCACGGCCCACGGCGCCTGCCAATACGAGGATCGTCAGTACATAAGGCAGCATGTAGAGGAATTCCTGCGGAATGTTCTTCGAGAAATCGAACAGCCGCATGAAGTTGTTGAGCGCTTGCGCCATGCCGAAGAATACCGCGGCGCCCAGCGCGCCAAATGGATGCCATTTGCCGAAAATCATCGCAGCCATGGCAATAAACCCTTGACCCGAGATCGTGTTATGCGAGAACGCACTAGTCGTCGTTAGTGTAATTGTCGCCCCACCAAGGCCACCTAGTAGGCCGCTGATAAGCACGCCGAGATAACGGATGCGTTTCACTTTAATCCCTACGGTATCCGCAGCGCTTGGATGTTCACCTACAGCACGCAGGCGCAAGCCGAACGGCGTTTTGAACAGCACATACCACGTCACGAAGACGAGTATTAGAGCGATGTATGTCGTTGGATACGCGGTGAACAACGCATAGCCGATATATGGAATTTTGGACAGCAGCGGAATTTCCCATTTGGAGAACACATCATTCAAGGTTTCGGTTTGACCCGCCCCATCGAACAATACTTTCACCAAGTACAACGTCACGCCAGCTGCCAAGAAGTTGATCACTACACCGCTGATGACTTGATTCGCTTTGAACGAAATCGTCGCAACGGCATGAATCAAGGCGAAGATCAGAGCGAATAATAGCGCGCACAAGAGGCCAATCCACGGGGACCAGGCACCCATATTCGCTTCTTCCGCATAGTAAGCACCCACCGCGGAAGCGAATGCGCCGGAAACCATCAGACCCTCGATCCCGATATTGACGATACCGGAGCGCTCCGAGTAAATACCACCTAAAGCTCCGAAGATAAGCGCTGTGGAATACACCAGCGTCGTATTAATAAGTTCACTGAATTTCGTGAAGAACGCATTGAGCATACTGAGCAGGTCCATATTAGGAAGCCCTCTCTTTCTTGCGTTTGCCGTAGAACGGGATCAGTACCCATTTGACAATACCCTGGGTAGCAACGAAGAAAATCACCGATCCGATGACAATACGGATAATTTCTGGCGGTACATCCGCACCAAAGCTCATCCCCGCAGAACCATAAGACAAGCCGCCGAAAAGGACAGCACCCAGCACAACACCTATCGGATTATTGGCCCCGAGCAAAGATACCGCGATACCATCGAACCCATACCCCGTCGTGCCTGCCGCAACGACCTGATAATGGAAGACACCGAGAACTTCGAACACACCAGCAAGTCCAGCGAATACCCCGGAGATAAACATCGCCTTAATGATGTTCTTATTCACGTTCATGCCCGCATACTTGGCAGCATCGATATTATGCCCAACGGCACGGAGTTCGTAGCCTTGCTTCGTTTTCCAAAGAATCAAGTAGAAGACGACCGCGGCTAGAATGGCAATCAAGGTACCCCAGTGGAGCCTTGCGTGGTTCATCGCTTCCGATAACCATCCAATACTGAGTGAAGCTGAGTCTTGAATCATATAAGAACGTTGCTGCTTAGGCTCTAGAAGGAATGCATTCACGATATAGTTGGACAAGAACAACGAGATCCAGTTCAACATAATCGTGGTAATGACTTCGTTAACGCCGCGTTTCGCTTTCAAATAACCGGCAATGGCGCCCCACAGGCCGCCGACTAACGCGCCGACAATGACCGCAAGTGGAGCGTGGATGATCCATGGCAGGCCATGGATTTTGACACCAATAAAGGTAGCCCCCGTCATCCCCATCACGAACTGACCTTCCGCACCAATATTGAACAACCCCGTACGGAATGCGAACGCAACAGATAATCCCGTTAAAATAAGCGGCGTAATCGCCCGAATCGACTCCCCGATATCGTACGGACTGCCCAAAATCCGAGAGAACAATGCCCCATACGCAGCGATCGGATTGTAACCACCAGCGAGCATGACAAGCGCTCCGAATAGCAGCCCCAGCACGATTGCCACAAGGGGATTGACCGCCGATTCACTTGTAAACACGCGAACAATTTTATTCATGAAGGGCTCCTTTCTGCGTTGCTTTACTGCCCGCCATCAGCAGACCGATCTCCTGATCATTCGTATCCTGCGGCATCACTTCGCCCACAATCTGTCCTTCGTAGATAACGGCAATCCGATCGGAAACATTCATAATTTCATCCAGCTCAAAAGAAATCAACAGAACCGCCTTGCCTTTGTTCCGCTGCTCAATCAGCATCCGATGAACGAATTCAATCGCACCCACATCCAAACCTCGCGTCGGCTGCGCCGCAATCAACAGGTTCGGATTCTTATGTATTTCCCTCGCAATAATCGCCTTTTGTTGATTACCACCAGACAGAGAGCGTGCCTTGTTGTAAATACTTGGTGTACGCACGTCGAACTGCTTAATCAACGCCTCTGCATGCTTATCGATGGCCTCATAGTTCAAGAAGCCGCCTTTGTTATACGCCGAATGGAAATACGTTTCAAGCACCATATTTTCGCTCATAGTAAAATCAAGCACCAGCCCGTGTTTATGCCGATCCTCAGGGATATGAGATAATCCTGCCTCCGAAATTTCACGCGGTGTCTGATTCGTAATATCGCTGCCCATGAGCAGCACTTTGCCGCCGTCTATCGCACGCAATCCTGTCAATGCTTCAATCAGTTCACTCTGACCGTTGCCATCAACACCGGCGATACCCAGAATTTCTCCTGCCCTTACTTCAAAATTAAGCCCTTTGAGCGAGGCTAATCCTTGCTGATTGCGCACCATCAAATCTTGGACCTGTAGGACAGGTTCTCCAAGCTTGCTAGCTTCTTTGTTCACTTTAAAGGAGACATCGCGTCCGACCATTTTCTCGGCCAGAATTTGCGGATTCGCACTCGCACATGACAAGGAATCAATCACTTTACCGCGACGAATAATCGTCACCGTATCTGCAATCTCCATAATTTCTTTCAGCTTATGTGTAATGAGAATAATGGACTTGCCCTCTTTCACAAGGTTACGCATAATGACCATCAATTCACTAATCTCTTGCGGCGTTAGTACAGCTGTTGGCTCATCAAAAATTAAAATATCGGCGCCGCGATACAGCGTTTTCAATATTTCGACACGCTGCTGCATACCGACTGAAATGTCTTCAACTTTGGCTTTTGGATCGACACGCAACCCATATTGTTCGGATAGCTTGCGCACTTTCTCTTGTGCTGTTCGAATGTCCACATTCATACCACGTTTGGGTTCCATCCCCAAGATGATATTTTCTGTCACTGTAAAAGGCTGTACCAATTTGAAATGCTGATGCACCATCCCGATGCCGAGCTCAATCGCTCGATTCGGACTATCGATAGAAACTTCATTGCCTTGCACATAAATACTGCCTTCATCCGGCTGGTATAAACCGAACACAATATTCATCAGTGTTGATTTACCTGCACCATTCTCACCAAGCAAGGCGTGGATTTCACCTTTTTGGAGCTTCAAGCTAATCGCATCATTCGCCACAATGCCTGGAAATCGTTTCGTAATACTACGAAGTTCAACAACTGGGACTGCTTCACTCATCAGATCACCCTAAGGATCAATTTTTTATTCTTATGCCCAATAACCAAAGAACAAGGCTAGTTAAGATAACTAGCCTTGTTTGTACAGAAGCAAACCTACTGTTCTACCCATGTAACGTCAATGTGACGCTTATGGTTTTTCAGGAACTTTGATTTCGCCGCTAATAATTTTGGCTTTGTACTCGTCAACTTTTTTCAAGATATCTGCGGAGACGTTCTTCTTGGATGTTTCAGGAAGGCCCACGCCATCATCTTTTAGACCCAAAGTAACGACTTTACCACCTTGGAATTTATTAGCGATAACATCTTTGGATACGCGAAGTACCGCAGAGTCAACACGCTTCAACATGGACGTTAGGGTTACTTCATCACCGAACTCTAAAGATTGGTCTTTATCTACACCGATAACCCAAACTTTTTTACCGTTTTTCGCGCGATCTTTCGCTTCGTTGAATACACCGTTGCCTGTGGATCCAGCTGCGTGGAAAATGATATCAGCGCCATCGTTATAAATCGTTGCTGCTGCTGCTTTACCTAGATCAGGCTTGTCAAAAGCGCCTGTGTAGTTGATTTGGATTTTCGCATCTGGTTTTACAGCTTTAACGCCAGCTACGAAGCCTGCTTCGAAACGTTTGATAACCGGAATGTCGATACCGCCAACGAAACCGATTTTATTAGTTTTTGTCGTAAGACCTGCAACCACACCAACAAGGTAGGAACCTTCTTGCTCGGAGAAAGTAACGGACTCTACGTTTGGAGCTTCTACAACATTATCAATGATCGCAAGTTTAGCGTTCGGGTTTTGAGTTGCTACTGTTTTAACCGCGTCACCCATCAAGAAACCAATACCCCAAGTCAGGTTATAACCGTCTTTAACGAATTGATTCAAGTTAGGCGTGTAGTCTGCATCGCTTTTACTTTCAAGGTTTTTCACGCTAGCGCTTGTTTGTTTTTTCAGTTGCGTCAAACCTTCCCAAGCGCTTTGGTTAAAGGATTTGTCGTTAACGCCACCGATATCTGTAACCATGCCGATTTTGAAGTCTTTACCTGTGTTATCACTAGCTGCTGCACTTGCTGCTGGTGATGCGGATGAACCTGTGTTTGTCTCTTCTTTTTTGGCACAACCGGAAATCACTAATGCAGAAACCGTCACAGTCATCAGAACTGTTGAAAAAATCTTCTTCATCGATTTTACCCCCATCGTATCATCATTTAATTGAAACCATGAAGCCCACACTGTAGGTTGACCAAATTCAGTTAAATTATGTAAGCCAGCTTGGAATTGAGTGTATCACTTCGACTTCTAACATCAAAGCAAATCGCGTTCGTTTTCACAAAATTCGTTATGTCACACAAGTTAACACAGTTTTTTTGTTTTTCCCGACAATATAGGTGCAAAGCCCCAATTAAAGATTATACAACCATTGGTTAATTAATTCTAGATATCTCTATGTTAATTTTATGAACATCTTGCGCAAAAAAAAGCCTCCTCTAAATGAGAAGGTTAAATAGTTTCGGATCCTTATTGATTTCGATATAACCATAGTCTTTCCGAGATAAGCGTTCGATGAGTCCTTCGTAATCGTCTTTGTTTTTGAGCTCAATCCCTACTAATGCGGGTGCATCATCACGGTTATTCTTCTT
Organism: Paenibacillus sp. J22FR83; assembly: GCF_059691955.1. Taxonomy (NCBI): domain Bacteria; kingdom Bacillati; phylum Bacillota; class Bacilli; order Caryophanales; family Paenibacillaceae; genus Paenibacillus; species Paenibacillus sp. J22FR83. Next base: position 1,608 of record NZ_JCAUAM010000020.1, on the reverse strand, counting down.
CGTATATTCAAAACGTGTAATATCATCAGAAGGACCAAGTACTTCCTCTAGGAACTCACGCAACGCACCAGCCCGTTGGGGAAAATTCAAAACAAAGTAGTGCTTCAATCCTTCGTACACAAGTGATCTCTCTTTGATTTGTTGCATCCGGTCGATGTCATTGTTCCCGCCGCTGATGATACAGACAACATTCTTGCCTCGGATTTGCTCGCGATACGCATCCAGTGCAGCAACAGGAAGTGCTCCTGCGGGCTCAATGACAATCGCGTTGCTGTTGTACAGCTCCAATATTGTCGTGCACTCTTTGCCAGCCGGGATAATCACGATATCCTCTAGCTTCTCTCTGCAAATATCGAACGTCATCTCGCCTACCTGGGCTACGGCTGCTCCATCAACAAATTTCTCAATGGACGCTAGCTTAACGACGCTCCCCTGCTTCAATGCTTCTGTCATACTTGCCGCGCCTTCTGGCTCTGCACCAACGATGCGCGTTCGTGGGGACACGCTCTTCACATAAGTAGAGACACCAGCAGCTAGTCCACCTCCGCCAATCGTAGCAAAGATGAAATCCGGCGTTTCCGGCATCTGATTCATGATCTCAAGACCAACCGTACCTTGCCCAGCGATCGTGCGCACATCATCGAACGGATGGATGAAAACCTTATTCTCCTTTAGGCAATACGCTTTGGCCTGAGCGGAGGAATCATCGAAGGAGTCCCCTGTAAGGATGACTTCCACGAAGGAGCCGCCGAACAGCTTCACTTGCGAAATTTTCTGACGTGGAGTTGTCGTCGGCATGAAGATTTTGCCCTCAATGCCTAGCTGCTTACAAGAATAAGCTACCCCCTGTGCATGGTTGCCTGCGCTCGCGCATACGACCCCTGCTGCGCGTTCTGCATCCGTTAAACTTTGGATCACATTGTAAGCCCCACGAATCTTGAACGAACGCACGATTTGCATATCTTCACGTTTGAGATAAACGTTACATTCATACTGGGTAGAGAGCAGCTCATTGCGTTGCAGCGGCGATGGCTCGATCACCTTGCTGAGCACATGATTGGCTCTAATAATATCTTCCAAACCTACTTTACCAGATACAACCATCTTCTCGAACACCCTTTCTTTGCTTGGAGCTTCTTTTAAGTTTTAACATTCATTGTAACATATGGCGGTGCGTTCTGTACGTAAATATAGTAGAGAAGATTCTTGGTAGATTTGCCGCGGCGTACCGCCGGAGATGCGTTGATAGTGATGTTTTTCATCACTAACGAGGGGATTCGCAACGACGTGTGGCGGGAGTTGCGTTGTTAGTGATGATTTTCATCACTAACTAAGGGATTCGCAACGACGTGTGACGGGAGTTGCGTTGTTAGTGATGATTTTCATCACTAACTAAGGGATTCGCAACGACATGTGGCGGGGGCTTCTTCGTTAGTGATGTTTTTCATCACTAGCACAGAGCTTCGCCACTACATACGGCGGGATCCTCGCCGTCACAAAATCGAGTAGGCCCATGCGCATTTGCATGGGCCTCTCACAGATCCGGACATGCGGGTCATCGCATCCGGCTCTTCCAGTATTATCCCCGCTGGGGATGAAGTTCTTTGT
>NZ_JCAUAM010000019.1:0-148675 GCF_059691955.1 Paenibacillus sp. J22FR83 | reverse complement strand
CACCCGTCCGCCGCTAGCTTACCCCGAAGGATAAACCCGCTCGACTTGCATGTATTAGGCACGCCGCCAGCGTTCGTCCTGAGCCAGGATCAAACTCTCCATAATAGAAAATCTGAGTTGTGCTCATTTTGAAGCTAGCGAGATTATTAATCTCATTAATGGTTGATTGCTCAACCGTTGTGCTTACTCACTCGTTGTTCAGTTTTCAAAGATCAATTTCTTTCGTCCGCTGCCGTGTTACCGAAGCAGCGAGAAGTAATATACCATGCTGGATTTCTAATTGCAAGCATTATTTTTAATTTCTTTTTTCGTGACCAGCCTGTCTCTCTTGCGGCCGGAGTGATAATATAGCATGGATGGCAAATACATGGCAATGTTTTATTTTTCCAATTATAAAAAATGTATTCGCCTCTCCCGCCACTGGTTAAAGCCCTTACTATTTATCAATTAAACAGACCTGTTCAACGTGGGAACTTTCTTGGTTCGTCCACTATAATACTGGGTGCCCAGTACGCCAACAATGATTAATATGGATCCAATAATATGATAACGAGTTACTTCCTCGCCTAGAAACAACGCGCCGGCGGCAATTGTGATGAGTGTCGAAAGATTCGTGAAGACGCTCATTTGCGAAGCTTCAATTTTGGACAAAACATAGGTTGACACTAGAGCCGTTACTAACGATGACATTACACCCATAAATATAATCGACATGAGAAAGAGTGGATGAGACAATGGCTCTATCAATTTCTCGAAAGATCCCCACTTCCATTGCGTGAACAACGAGGAGATTGTAAATACCACAAATCCGGTGCCCAGCATCAAGTAACTCATTTCAACTGGACTAAATTGTTTGGATAGGGAACGTGCCATTACACTGTATCCCGCAAATGAAAAACTCGTAAGAACTAACAATGAAATACCGGTAATATTGGAGATGTCAAACTTACTCCCCTTCATTAGAAAGATAAATACAACGCCGAACACCGAGCAAAATATAGCGAGCTTCTGAGCCTTATTCGTGGATTCTTTCAAAAAGAGCGATGCACACAACATGGTAACGATAGGCGTAAATGCGTAGAGGATACCCGCCTCAGCGGCGGTTGCGTGCTGTAAGCCATACGATTGTAAGGTGAAGAAGCCCAATGGATACATAGATGAGAGTAAAAGTGCTTTGCCAATAGGCTTGCCGCGAAAACGCAATTTTACAATTCCAAAAGCAACTAGCAGTGATAATGCTATAAACGATATGGCAAAACGGTACATTAGTGTATCGAGGGGTTGCGCGTAGTCCAGTACGATTTTGGCAAATAAAAAAGAGACACCGATAATGACTGCATTAAGTACAGCAAGTAAATAAGCAAGTTTTCGATCATTGTGAGCTATCATTTCAACCACTCCTTACTAATATAGAATACGTTTAGTCATCCGGCCGACTGAAACATTCTCTAATATCAGCATAAGTGCATACGACATGCGCAACAATCCTTTTACACGGCAACTGTACCGGTACAATTCTGAGATGAAGATTGGAGTTTCAACACTCATGTATAAATATTTGCTTATTGTGAATGACCTTGAACAGCAACTCGAACAGGGGAAATTCAAAGCTGGACAGAAACTTCCGTCTATTCGAGACCTCTCCCTTTCTTATGCATGCAACAAGAGTACGGTGATTCGTGCTTTTACCCTTCTAGAAAGTCGCCATCTCATTTATTCAATCCCACAAAGCGGTTATTATGCCGTGCAACAAAGAGGAGCAAGTAACGAGACCACTGAGCATAAGATCTTAGACTTCTCCTCTGCGGCACCTGATCCTGAGCTGTTTCCTTATTTGGATTTTAAACATTGTGTGGATAAGGCCTTTGATATGTACAAAAATGAACTATTCATGTACGGGACGCCGCAAGGTTTGCCCTCGTTATTAAGGCTGCTATCTAAGCATTTGGCTAACTACCAAGTATTCACGAAGCCCGATCACATTCATATCACGTCTGGCGTGCAGCAAGCCCTCGCTATTTTGGCCTTGATGCCTTTTCCGAACAAAAAGCGCGGAATTCTGATGGAGCAGCCTAGTTATCATTTGTTTGTGCGATTAGTCGAAAGCTACCAGCTGCCTGTACACGGTATTCGGCGCTCCCCACAGGGTGATATCGACTTAGATGAGTTAGAACATCTCTTCCGTACCGAGGACATTAAGTTTTTCTATACGATGCCGCGTTTCCAAAACCCACTTGGGTGCTCCTACTCTGAGCCCATGAAGAAAGCCATTGCCAAGCTGGCCAAACGATACGATGTGTATATTGTTGAAGATGATTTCCTGGCAGATTTAGAGCATGATTTGAAATCAGATCCGATCTACACCTATGATTCTTCTCACGTCATTTATTTAAAAAGCTACGCTAAAATCCTATTCCCAGGACTACGAGTCGGTGTTGCCGTTCTTCCACCAGCGCTAGATGATGTATTCCGCAATTTCAAAAAGGTAGCCGACATCGACAGCCCTATGCTCTCGCAAGCAGCCTTAGAAATCTATATTCAGAGCGGCATGTTTGAACGTCGTAAACATGCGATTAGAGATGCCTATTCGAAACGATTACAGCAGTTGCACGAATCTCTGCATGCCTATAACGAGGATAGCTATCTTGTTGCTTCCCCAAGTCAATCTGGCGTATATACACATATCGTGCTCCCTCCTCACTTGTCAATTCCGCTATTGTTGGACAGATTGCATAAGAAGCAGGTATGGATTCAAAACCTAACGCCTAATTATTTACCGAGTTTTGAACCGCTGCCGCTAATGAATCTGAGTATTACACGAGTATCGGAAGAGCACATAGATAAGGGTATACGGATTATAGCTAATGAGATCCAGCATATGATCAAACAGGGGAAACGCGCCTTTAAATAAAATAAAAGCTGAGCACCGGAAACTGCGTCACTTCCTGCGACACGTTTCCAAGCACTCAGCTCTTATGGCATTTATGGTGTTATCGTTAATTTAGGTCGATCCGTGCTGGTGATGCTCTCACTTGATGCAAATGAGACATTCCCATTTGAATTTACTGCTGATGTACTGTATACGCGGATGGAGAGATTTTTGCCCGTAGACATGGCTGCTTGAACTTGAGACGTTACATTGATCGTAATCGGCGTTCCTGCAACGATGGTATACGATCCAAGCACCGTACTCGAAGATGGCTTCGTATTCCATGTAATCGCACTTTCCGTCCATGTGTTGTCGCTAACAAGTGCAACCTCGTTTTGGATGCCGCTCATTGCAGCACTGATTGGCTTCAATGTAATCGTTGCGTTCGAGACTGTACCGCTATAACTATTGAAGTCCCATTTAAAATAGCCATCCCGCTTGTAGCTCGTTAAGTCGTTCTTCGTATCAACCGTAACAGCCGTTGTTCCTGCTTGGTTCGTTGCCGCATAGGTGCCATCTCTCACATTCGCATCATCGACAGCAATCCACGTATTCGGAGTCGTCAGGACAATACCAGCACCATTATAGGCGCCGCGATTCGGCGCAGCCGATGATGAGACGGAGTTGCCCCAGTAGTCTTTGCCACCATTATTGCTAATTAACACCCCGGAAGACAAAGCAGGGGAACCTGTTCCCAGCTTATAACCATTCACCGTGTTTAAACCAATACCGCCGCTGCCCGCTCCTGCCAAAAGTGGGTCACTCGTTAATTTATGCGGGTCGGTCGGCTCACTAGCCGGATGATTACCATAAAAAACATTATAATCATACACATCATTTGCTTTGACTAGATATCCACCGCTGCCCGCGTTGTAGATGATGTTGTTTTTAACAGAGAGCGGATTACTTCCACCAATTCCTGTTGTGAAACTCGTGCTCAAGCCAGAACCAATGTAGAACGTATTGTTATAAATTTGGCTATTTAACGGGGTGTAGCTGCTATCAAATTGGAAAATACGCGCCCGATCATTCTGACTGATATTATAACGGACAATCATATTGTCGTTTCGTTTGGCCCCACTTCCCATGACCAATAGGAAGCCGCCCTCATTGTCATGGCTGTAATTGTACTGAACTGTACAACCTGTTAAATTAAAATCACAGTCAAAACCTTGGCCGTCATTGGTTGTTTTCGTATTATACGCTTCGTTATACTGCATAACAGGACTCGTGCTGTTGATCGCCCAGATCGCCACATTATAATGCGTATCCCGTGCATGAGCTTTGTTCACAACGTTATATTGGATCAATCCATTAATGGAAGCGCGCATTACGATACCGTCTCCACCAATATCATTAAGCGTGTTGTTACTAATCACGAGATTCGTAAAAGGCTCAAAATTTCCTGCCCCATCATTATTTCCCCATGAGCTGCCATTGCTAATGCCTGTGCGATCCGTGCGCTCAACGGTATTGCCATCAATCAGCACATCGTTCCATTTGGTTCTGACAGCGGTCCCCGACACGGTCACAAAGATACCGCCGGTCACTTTCAGTGCATCGGTATTCGTTCCTGTGACATCATGAATGTACATATTGCGGATGTAAAAATGGTTATAAGTCCCCACATCTTGAGCCTCGACCTTAACCCCATATCGATCGCCAGCTGATGCTGCTGTGTTCGTGACCTCCAAATTATTTAATTCCCAATACTGCTGATTAAAAAAATACACCGTAGCTCCGGTTAATCCATTGCCATTAATAATCGGCTTATTGCCTGTGCCGTATTTATCAATAATGATAGGCGAACCTGAGGCCCCAGACCCTAGCGGGTGCAATTGCCCCGTCCAGACGGAGCCCGATTTAAACAAGATTTTATCACCAGGCAAAAAAGTCGTGGAGTTCACTTTGGTTAACGATTGCCAAGCGGCCCCTGTGCTTAAGCCATTATTGCTATCACTGCCTGCTGCCGAATCCACATAGTAGGTCGTATTATTTGCGTAAGTCGTCCTTGTTAACCCTGGCATGGAAATGGCGACTGTTAATAGAAGCGTGAAGATTAGCCTGACTGACAGGCATAAACGGAATGCTTTTGAAATTATCATCAATCATTCTCCTCTCTTACTGTACGTTCATTTGTTGAAATACGTGGTCCACAATCCTCACTTGTGCCGTTTCCACCAATTGTTTGACTTTCTCAGCGTAACTAGCGTCCAGCGCGCGTTGCTGTTGATCTTCCGTTAGGCCACTACTGGCGCCATCACCTCCCTTCGGTACGGTCTTTTCTTTAAAAACAGCTTTCACATTCAGGACTAAGTTAGAAAAAAGATATGTGTAATAGCCGCGTTCCTCATATTGCTTGGGACCGTAGATGACTTGGTGATTCTTCACCGCTTGCTCCCTGCGTTCATTTTCCCTGAGCCAATTATCCCTGAAGGTTGAATAGCTATAATCCGTCAGAAGACCATATTGCTGGGCTAAAATCTGTTGGACTTTGACCTCCTTCAATCGGTCTAGTGCCAATCGCTTGGCTTTTTCCAAAGGTACTTCCCCTTGAAAACTCGTTGTCCAGAAGGAGGCTGAGTCGTCGGCGTTATAGGTTTGTTTGAAGTAGCCCGCAGTCTGAGCCTTCACGTCATTTAAAAAAAGTTGAAACTCACGCTCATCGACGGGTACATCATTGATATAGGCGACTGTGGCAACCTCGGAGCTTACGGGCGTATGCTCTTGCGGTGAGGAGCAGCCTGTGCATCCGAAGATAGACAGTAGGAAGAAAATCATGAGATGCTTCATGATTTCCCCTCCGTCATACGAAATACCCAGCTGCCTTGCTGAATGACATGACGGAGCTTAAATTGAATGCGGTAAAGGCTATCGCCCCACACGCGCATCAAGCTTTCGTCTGTCACGGTGATGTGTTCGTATTCAATCTTCCATTGCTCAACGTCATAATGAAGCAATAGTTGATTCGCTAAGTCATCATGCAAACATATGATCCCATCCGTTAATAACTGGGGCATCTGACAAGATATCAGATGCAGCAACACTTGATCGGTGGGCTCTGCAAGCGAGCAAGCTTCCCGCAGCTCAACCGCAGCAGAGTGCCCACTTCTCTGCAGCGTTAAGCTGCGATGCCAACTCCGCACACCCGCTTCAGCGGGGTAAGCGCCCGCCAGCTCAATGCCATAACGAACAGTGTCGGCGCTGTTCTCATAAGTGACGGCTTCCGCGCGGAAGGAACGGCCTTCTTTTTGCTCAAAACCGTTGATGACCGGAACACTGTGATAGCCAGATTGCATCGTCCAGATCTCATATCGCTGGGGGCTAAACGTCTTCTGGGTATACGTCTCCACCCCAATATCAATCAATATCGGCTTTCCATTCACGTACACCATGAAATGTCCGATGTCATTATGATTATGGCTCTCATCGTTATGACCGCCTTTAATTGCTACGAAAAGGCCTTGCGTGGTGTCTTCCGCTTCCCTTGCGGCCATCACTTGCAGATTCGGAAGCCATACGTCTTGGACACAAGGTGGCGCTAGTTCAGCTTCCCTATGAATACTTGCATAGCTAAGCAGGCTATTCATTTCTTGGAAAAATGAGATGCCCTTATTGTTGCGATCAGGAACTTGATAGGTGCGGAAGCCGTTCTGGCCCAATGCGCGAAGCTGCCCATCCTGAATCCGGAAGCCATACAAGTGGATCATGCTATAATCCTGCGAGGCAAGCGCCGAGCCATCGGCGAAATTAACGAAGTAATGTCCGTCGATGTTCATCTTGTAAACGAATTGCCCCAGATTGCGAATCAAGGGTTGATCGTACACCTGCAGCGCACCATCCGATGCTCGATACAATAGCTCCAGATTTACCAAAAGCATCCCTGCGGCTCTAGCCCAGTAGGACGAACCTTCATCACAACCGCCATCCTCGAATTGCACCTCTAAATATCGATCCAGGCTGCGCAGCACCTTGGCGAAAAGCTTTTCTTTCTGATCCGACTCTATCTCCTGAAGCAGTAAGACGGTCAACATATTCGCGTTACACCAAGGATTCCAGTTGTTTACCTCTCGTTCGCCAAAACCCATCCACCAAAAATCATTCCGATGGGTATACGGGGCAATAATACGGCGTTCCAGTTCCACTCGGATGCGGGCTCGGATTAAGGGAGAGAGCTCGTCTAAAGGGGCCTTGAGCAAATGAGACGTCCATGCCAGCAGCGCTGCCGTTTCACCCGCCGACAGGTCAAACAAGGGCTCCTCTATATTTGAAAGCAACTCCCCTGGTTGCAGGGATAAGTAATGATGGGCCGGCGCGCACCACGTCGTCTGCTCACAGAGGAGCCAGATGACATTCGTGATCTCCCGAAGGAATCGGCCCTTGGCTTCGATGCACTCTGCAATCAACAGTGTGCACAGCGCACTTCGTCTTTCCGACTCAACCGAATCGTAAGGCTTACGGCTTCCCTCTTCGAAATAGGCCATGAGTGCGGTGGCATGCAGCGATGGCCAATCGTAGTTCAAATAAGACATTGCTTGCGTCACCCAAGCTTGCTGCAAAGACTCGGGGACGTCAGCCCAAGCCTCGCGATTCTCGAAGGCAGGAAAGATGCGCCCCTCCATGCTTTTGCCTAAAATATGTGCGCTAACATCGGAAATGGAAATGAAATCTGTCAATTTCATATGGCCTGCTTCCTCCTTGTCGGGATAAAGAAAAGACTGCCTCATTTGCAGTTTGGCTACGAATGCGACAGTCTTCGATTCAATCGTTACTTATTATTTAATGACTTCGGTATACTGCTTCTCGATCTCGTTGGCACCGGCAGCTCGAGCTTTCTTCACATACTCATCGAAGGAATCAATGGATTGCTCGCCTGTGATGATTTTAATATAGTTTTCCGTCGTCAGCTTCTGCAAATCGGCCGTGAACTTACCTGAAGCTTCTACACTTGGCAAGTAAGATGGTGGCGTTCCTGTTCCTTTTACTTTGTCTGCAACGGCATATTTCGCTTTAAATATCTGTTTCACCACATCTGGATTGTTCGTGTACATACCGAAGGTAGAGACACCACGTTGTGCTGTTTCTGTTGGATTCTTGAGATTGGATGCGACAGAACCGTCTGCGTTGACCACGTAGTCCTTCCCTTTGACACCGTAGTTCGCCAGCATGTAGTAATCTTTATCGGTGACCAGTGTATCGAGCATTTTCAAAATCGTATCCAGCTTTCTCGGATCTTTCGTTGCATTCTTCGTAATCACTAGTGTTTCGTTGTTGTAGCCCCAAATGTTCGCGCCGTAAGCTTTACCGTCAGGCCCTTTGATGGCTTTGCCGAATGACCATGTTTCGTCTAATTTGGCATCAGGCTTCACTTTCAGGAATTCTTGATAAACAGGGCCGCCTTTATCTCCCTCTGTAAGCGGTGGCGTCCAGTGATAGTACATCACATTGCCCGTCACACCGACACGGTTGTTAATGAAGGCATGGGAAGTTGCCCAATAGCCGCCTTTATTCTCGCCAGTTACGAACTCAGGATCGATGACGCCGTCTTTGTACCATTTGGCCAGCAGCTTGAGCCCTTCTTTCATTTCTGGCTGAATCGCATCCATTGTCACATTTTTATCTTTCACGGTGTACCATAGGTTGGAGTAAGGCGTTGTTCCTTTGATAACATCCGTCGGGATCGGTCCGAAGGCGCCAAGCACCGTTTGCATCGCTGTACTGGAGAGGCCGTACGTATCTTTTTTGCCATTTTTATCAGGGTCATTGTTCGTAAACTTGTAAATCGCATCCTCAAACTCAGCTAGTGTCTCCGGAACTTTGGTGATGCCGACATTCTTCAGCCAGTCTGTGCGCCATACTAAACTGGTCGGATAGGTGCCGTCTAATTGGAAAGCAGACAAGCCATAGTTTTTACCTTTGTACATACTCGAGCGGAAGGCAGATCCTGAGGTGTCATTGTCCATAATTAATTTGTAGTAGTTAGGTGCTTTCTGCTTGATCGTATCCACTGGAATTTCCGCTGCTACCCCGCTGTCCACCAGTTTAGATAATTCGAAACCCTTCAGTCTCATAATGTCCGGAATTTCTCCCGACGCCATGCGGACGTTGAACACTTCAGCGTATTTCTGGGAGTCTGCGGTCCACACGTTGATTTTGGCATTAAATCGCTTAAGCATTTCTTGCATCACTTCGGAGTTAGCATCTGGAGCTACATCGTTGATGTTGTAACCTGCCCATTCAATCGTAACCGGGGTGTCGGTCTTCGCTGCTGCCGTTGCTGTTGCGCCTTGGGTTGCGGATGCTGGCGAATTGGTTGCCGTTGTACCTGTGGAGCTGCTGCAAGCTGCCAGCGATCCGACTAACAATGCTGCGCTCATTAAGCTGCCTACGTTACGAACCATTTGTCTCTTCATTGTGAAGACCCTCCTAGATATATGTTTGTGAACCATCCCCGGGATGGGGCTGGGGCTAACCTTTTAATGAGCCAATCATGACGCCTTTGACAAAGTATTTTTGCAGGAAAGGGTACACAACTAATAATGGAATTAGGGATACCATGAGTGCCGCCATTTTCATCGTATCGGTGTTGGCATAGATCGTATTGGCTGCCTCTACAGCCTGCGGCTCAGAGCCTTCGAACATGATTTTGCGTAACACAAGCTGCAGAACCGCTTTCTTCGAATCCTTGAGATAGATCATCGCATTGAACCATTCATTCCAGTGATATACCAGCGTCCATAGACCTACAGTGGCTAGAATAGGAATCGAAATCGGTAAGATGATGCGCATTAAAATAACGAATTCGTTCGCCCCATCAATGCGGGCTGACTCTTGAATTTCCTCAGGCAGAGACATGAAATAGTTGCGGATAATCAGCATCGTAAAGGTGTTGATTGCGACAGGCAGCACTAGCGCCCACACGCTGTTGTAGAGCCCGACGCCTTTGACGACGAGATACGTTGGAATTAAGCCACCGCTGAAAAACATCGTAAATACCATGAAAATTGTCCAGAATTTGCGATGCACTAAATTCTTTTTGGACAAGGGATAAGCCGCTAGAATCATTAATGTCATGGAGACGACAATACCTAGGATGACGCGAATAATTGTATTCTGGTAGCCGGTCCAGATTTGCTGATAATCCAAAATTTTGCGATAGCCATCCCAATTAAACTTAGTTGGAATGAGATGAATGCCATAGCTGCTCACAACTTCGGGCGGACTCATCGACACCGTGACGACTTGCATGAAAGGAATAATGGTCAGCACACTGAGGAGGATGAGCGTCGTATAAACAATCGTGTCTACGAAGTTATCTTCAAAGGTTCGTTTCTTTTTCTTACGTTGTGTTGCCATTGCGGCGTTCACCTACCATAGGGAATAGTCATTGGTTTTCTTAGCTACGTAATTGGTGAGAAGAATTAACATGAAGGCAATGATATTTTTGAACAAACCGACCGTTGTTGCGAAGCTGTAATCGCCCTTCACAAGCCCAATCTGATACGTATAGGTCGAAATAACATCACCTACAGAGAGAACAGAGGCGTTCAGCAAGTTGTAAATTTGATCAAAATCATCATTAATGATGCCGCCTACTGCGAAAATGAACATGATGGTCACGACAGGCATGATGGATGGCAGCGTGATGTTCCATATTTTCCGAAACCGCCCCGCTCCGTCCATATCTGCTGCATCGTACAACTCAGGATCCACACTTGTGATCGCCGCCAGGTAGATGATCGTGGACCAGCCGACTTCCTTCCATATGGAGGAGAGCACCAGGATTGATCGGAAGTACGTCTCACTCGTCACGAAGAGGATCGGCTTATGTCCAAATTCCATGATGATCGCATTAATCAGCCCTCGTGTCGGGGACAGGAATTCAATTACAATGCCGCCGAGAATTACCCAGGAAATGAAATGCGGTAAATAGGTGATCGTCTGCACGGCTTTTTTAAAGAATACTAGGCGTACTTCATTGAGGATGAGGCAGAGAATGATCGGCGCTGGAAAGCCAAAAATCAATTTATACGTGGAGATAATTAGGGTATTCCTCAGAACGGGTAAGAAATAGAGTCCTGTGAACAGCTCCTTAAAATGATCCAGCCCTACCCATTCGCTGCCGGCAACGCCTTTCAATGGATAGTAATTCTGAAAGGCAATTACAATGCCATATAAGGGGGCATAGTGGAAAATGAGATAATACGCGATAACGGGTATTAACATGAAGAAAAAGTATTTCTGCTTCCAGTACAGCTTGATTGCACGCTCTTTCGTTAGTTGCGGCTCTACCTGCGCCTTGACTTCTCGAGCTGCGATGATGGCGTTACTTTCCATTCCTTGCCTCCTGTTCCGAAAACTTGTGTGCGATTTGATGCCCTTATCGTACGGCCTATTCGGGGAAACCGACAACGCCCAATCTCTTTACGGAAGTGCTGTTTTTTTTACGTCTTGTTGCGAATTCAGGATTCGTGGCGTGTTTCTGCTGTGGGATGACAGTTATTTTTACCTGTGCTGTTTTTTTGCTCTTGCAGATATGGCAAAGCTGCCATGCATACATGCATAGCAGCTATGGTGGGAGGATTAGCTTTCGAGGCTGTCTCGATAGCTTTTGGGGGTACAGCCGAAGTTCTCTTTGAATACATTCGCAAAATAACGGGGGCTCGAGTAACCAAGCTTCGCTGCGATCTCTTTGATCGATAAGTCCGTCTCTCGGAGGAGACGTTCCGCGTGTTTCATTTTGATGCCAGCCAAATGCTCGGAGAAATTCGATCCCATCACCGATTTGTAGATTCGGCTCACATAGCTGGAGTTCATATGAATGCCTTCGCTCAGAGAAGACAAGGAGATTTCATTGTAGATATTTTGCTCAATATAGGCGAGAATCTGACGTTCCAGTGCGGTACCTGGATCATCGTCGGTCACATCGGTGGTGTGGTACGCCATGATTTGCACAGCTACACCGGTGAGCCAGTCCGTTAAATCGGCAACATTGTCCATTTTCCGGCCATAGTCTCGAATATCGTAACCAAGGAACCGTTCCAAATCGATTTCCATCGCAATGGCGGTTGTACGGATAATTGAGATCGCGTCAAACACGGTATTACGGCAATAATCAATGTGGTACCTGCCTGAAACGAGCGCTTTGCGCAAGATATCCAGTATCGAGGAAACCATCTCCTGATTCCGATTGCGCAGGGCAACAGAAAGTTGTTCGATGATCTGTAATCCACTTCCATGTTCTCTGCGCTGCGCGATGGCCAGATCTTCGTAAGCAATGCAGGATTCATTAGGCATGATGAAGGCGTAGTTCAAGCATTCGCAAGCTTCCCTATAAGATTGTGCGATATTCGTGTAAGTATGAGGGTATTCGGAGCCGAAGCCCAGCACAAAATTCCCTTTTATCTGCTGGCTAATACTGCCATGAATCTTCGTTTTATCTAACGTATCCGAATAATTGAAGAGGACAATGATATGTCCTGCGTTATCCATGGTCGAACACACCCTGTAGTTACCGAGTTCTTCCACATGCTGCAGCATGCTGTACTGAATCATCATCTCATTCTTCAGGCCAATGCCTTCTGTGCCAAAAACCTTGAGCGCCATACAGGCTGTTTTCTCCCGGTCAAAATGAAGCTCAAGCGTCGCCTCCATGTTCGCGACTTGCGGATCAGCCTGATCGAGGTCGCCTTGCAGCAGGCGCATAATAAATTTGTCGCGAATGATGGGCTTATTCGTCTCCATTTGATGATTCAGATCAGTGATGGTATGGGATACCCGATCGATCACCTGATGGAGCATCGTATACTCATTCTTCGCATGTTTCTCATGACCATCTGATGAGCTTCCCAGATTACGAATCGTTTGAATGATGCTGCGTAGCGGTTTATTGGCCCAGTGAGTCATATAAATGGAAAAGAGCAAGCTTACCGTGAGCAGGACGATTGTCGTAATCAGCAAATAATGCTTGAGCTGCTTCGATTTCTGATATAGCGTGTCAATTGAGATGACAGAAACGTATTTCCAGTTGTTATATTTGGACTTGGAGAAGGAAACCACACTTTGAACACCTTCAACTGAAGCTTCGAAGGTGCCTGCGTCTGATTGCTGCAGCAACGAATTGATATATTCCTTCTGGTTCCAGTTCTGACCAACGAGTTGGTTATCGCTGTGGACGAGTACTTGTCCTGTCTCATCTACAATAAATAACACTTCGCCATCTGTCGGAGAGGATTGAATGAGATTGTGAATCGCGCTTTCTTTGATATTAATGGCGACTACAGCCTGCCGATTGGCAAGACTGTCGATAAGCGGAATATTCGAGATGTAGGTGATCACCGACGTATTCATCGGCATGGTTATGCGAGGCGGCAGCCAGCGATTGGGCGTATTCATGGTGCGTAGGACATTAATCCATGCTTCATCTACACTTTTGACAGAACCCGCAGAATCTAGATACGAATTATATTTATCGTTGATGTAAATGTTTCCGGCCGTATACCAGACTTCCACAGACTGCAGGAAATTCAGCTTATAGGGGATGTCGGTCAAAAAGTTGCTAACCTCGGCGATCTTAAAACCGTTGCTGCTAATATCGTGCGTAAGTGGATACGCGAGCACTTCATTGCTTGGAATATCCGAAAAGTAAATATTCACTAATCGAATGACGCGATCTAGAATTGTTTCATCCACGGCATATTTTAACTTGCTGACATCTTGGGTACTCTGCCTGTTAATCTCTTGATTGTAGGCATTCGAGAAATAGTGAATGTAGATGAGCTGAGGGACCAATGAAAGGACGATCACCAGCAAAATGTTAAATATGAGGATACGGGAGTAGATGGTGCTCATCCTAGCTCGGATGTTGAACATGGAACATCTCCTTGCAAGATAGGGTGGGTGAAGGTTGGTAGATGGATAGACAAACTGATAAAGCGTTTTCACAAATCGCTCCTTCTACTATAGCATAAATTTGTGGCTTGTCATGGGGAGTTTAGGCCCCTAAGTGGGGGCTTAATCTACGCGTTTGAGCGTTAGCGGCGCTACTGGCACACTTCTCGTTAAGGCGTCTGTCAATGCCAATAATCAAAGAGCGACCATGTTTAACCAACATCGCTTGGATAGTCCGAAATTCCCGAACTAATTCCCCCCTCTGCATCAACAAACCTCAATTAATCCGAAATAACCCATCTAAATCGCCTCAAACGCCTCCCACCCGCGAAAAGTGGGCATTTAGTTCGGCGAAGTCGGACTATTCCTGCTCGTACACGCGGAATCCCCGATTTAGTTCGGACATTTCGGACTAAAGGCACTCTGACATCCTACATTCGCCATGCCGGACTGCATGAGGGATAAATGTGATCAAGGCCAAGCGTTACCGTTTCTCATGGCATAGCATTCATAAAAACAGTAAGATCCATCAAGTAGAAGAGGAAGATCTATCATTCTCGGCACACGAATAAGCGGATTATAATAGTTCTTGTAAGCTACATAGTGATGGAGGATGAGTACAATGACCTTAGAGAAACAGTATGATATTGTAATTTATGGAGGAACGGCTGCTGGGATTATTGCAGCTGTTCAGGCGAAATTAATGGGCAAGAGCACGGTAGTGATCGAACCAAGTCAACGAATCGGTGGCTTGACCAGCGGAGGACTTGGAGATACGGATGTGGGAATGAAGCAAGCTATCGGCGGCTTGTCCTTGGAGTTCTACAAACGTGTAGCTCGCAAATATTCGCAAGACGGGGCTTGTTGGCTTTTCGAACCCAAAGTAGCGCTCGAAGTCCTGCAGGATATGGTGGCCGAAAACAACATCGAAGTCGTTTACGGGGAAAGGCTCGATCTAACGGATGGCGTGACAAAGCAAGGATCTGAAATCAACTCCATTCGGATGGAATCCGGGATTTTATATACAGCCAAAGTGTTTATTGACGCTTCGTATGAAGGAGATCTGATGGGCAAAGCAGGCGTATCGTATGTTGTAGGCCGGGAGTCGAACGCACAATACGGGGAGACATTAAACGGCATCCATCCTGGGGATGAACTTAATGAACTTCCCAGCGGAATCGACCCGTATGTAATTAAAGGGATGCCCTCGAGTGGCTTGCTTTTGCGTGTCAATCCGGACCCCGGCGGAAAACCTGGCGATGGAGACAACAAGCTTCAAGCCTATAATTTTCGCATGTGTTTGACCAACAATCCGGACAACCGCTTGGAGATCGAAAAGCCTGAGGGATATAACGAAGCCGATTATGAAATTTTGTTCCGTGCCATCGAGCAAGGGCAAAACAAAAAATTCTTTAAATTAAATATGGTTTCGTCGGATAAGACAGATTCCAATAACAACAGTGGCATTTCCACAGATTACAACGGGATGAACCATAACTATGCAGAGACAGATTATCGTACACGGGAAGAATTATTCAAGGCCCATCGACTCTATCAACAAGGCTATGTCTGGACCATCCAGAATCATCCCCGTGTGCCAGAAGAAATTCGGGCCGTCTACAAACCGTGGGGCTTGCCGCTCGATGAATTTATCGAGAACGGTCACTGGACGCCACAACTGTACGTCAGAGAATCCCGCCGATTAATTGGCGATTATGTGGTGACAGAGCATGTCGTCAGACTAGAAGATGAGGTGCCGGATTCCATAGGAATGGGTTCTTTTGCGATGGACTCTCACCATACTCAATACTATGTAAACGAAGACGGGCATGTAAGCACGGAGGGCGGTTTCTATGTCAAATTAAAAGCGCCTTATCCGATCAGCTATCGGGCAATTGTACCGAAACGAGCCCAATGCACGAATCTCATCGTACCGGTATGCGTTTCTGCTACCCATGCCGCCTACGGTTCTATCCGAATGGAGCCTGTATTTATGATCCTGGGGCAATCGGCTGCTATGGCAGCTGCACTGGCGCTGGATGCGGACGGCATCGTTCAAAATGTGAAATATGAGCAACTTCGTGCCCTGCTTGATCAAGGAAATCAGGTCTTGTATACAGACATGTAGTACCTGCCCCACTGCTCACTACTCATGGTTAAACTGGAATCCAAATTTACGCCGATATTCTCCGGGGGGATGGCCGAAGCGTTCGCGGAACACCCGGCTGAAATGGGGGTAGTTCTGAAAGCCAGTCTTCTCGGAAACCTGCTCCAATGAAAGGGTGCTATACAGCACCTGCTGCTGTGCAAGCTTTAACCTTACATCAATACAGTAGGCGAATAAAGATTGACCAAAAGCAGCTTTGAACAGATACGAGCAGCGAGAGACGCTTAATCCGACAGAAGCAGATATGTTATCCAAATTGAGAGGTTCATGGGCGTGATTTTCTATGAATAGCTTAATCTTATGAGCGGTATCCGCACTCTTCGTACGCTGCTTGATCTGAATCACTTGCTCCAGTGTCAAACATAGTGCCCTTAACAGATAGTCCATAATCTCTTCATGGTTCTGCATGACTTTTTTCTTTTCGCTAATAATATGCTTCCATAAGGTAATAACTGTATCGTCGAAGCCGATATTGGTTTTGGTTGGCAAGCCTTTGTTAGTCCACCATGCGTCCAACCATTCCCCGTTGCCAGCTAGGAAATAGTCTCCAACGGGTTGGACCGCACCCGATTCCGGTGCGCTTCGGGGCTGCACGTTGAGTTCGTATGGCTGATCTGGCGGATAAATGAGCAGGTCGCCGGGAATGATAGTCTCATATTTCCCATCCACGAGCGCGCGACATGTTCCTTCAACCTGCAACCGAAACAGATAGAAGGTCAGTCCATCTCCATACTTAACGGAGTGAGGCTTCGTGTGCGTGAAATAATTCGCATAAATGACGCCGGATCGGTGAAAATCTGATTTTGTCATAGTAAGTTTCCTCCTGGCATTAGCGATTCTTCTTTGATTATATAGTTAGCCCACAAGACAGTACAAGGAGCCGTCCCTCACAGCCGTAACATGGCATGAGGGGCAGCTCCTTTGTGTTTTATTAGACTGACACTAGTTAAAAGATACAACTAAAGCATCATCAAACGCTACATTCACCGAGGTGGTCCTGAATCCGATTTTCCCTGTTGTTAATTCCGTTGCAGGATTGGTCCATTCTGTCTTCAATGCGCCATCTACATAACCTTTTATCGTATTGCCTTGAATGGAAGCTTTGATCGTATACCACTGGTTCGCTTGAGCTGTGAAAGAAGTGCTGGATACTAAGGTCAGCTGTCCATTCACAGATTTATGCAACTCCAACTTTTGATTCGCTGCATTGATGCGATACATATAATAATTATCCGCATTCTGCACTCTGAAGACGATGCCTGCATTGGCATTCGTAATAGGCATTTTCACTTTTCCCTCATACGTATAGTCTGTCCATGAATCACCGGCTGTAATAAGTGCAGTGGTTGAAGCACTCTGTAGCAGGGTTTTCGTATCTGCTGTTACCACACTCCATGATCCTGAAGATGACGTCCAACCTGTCATATTTCCATCCTCGAAATTATCATCCAAGGGAACAATAGGATAAACCAGCGCATCGTCAAAATGGACACCCATCGAGGTGGTACGGAATCCGATCCCTCCTGTAGTCAATTCCGTTATGGGATTGGTCCACGTCATTTTTAACTCGCCATCCACATAACAAGAAATCTTGTTCCCCTCTATGACCGCCTTAACTGTATATGACTGCTTTTCTATGGCTTCAAAAGGAGTACTTGTTACAAGCGTCATTAGTCCATTAATGGATTTATACAATTCCAACTTCTGATTGGATGAATTGATGCGATACATATAATAATTATTGGCGTCCTGAACCCTGAAGACAACGCCTGCATTGGCATTGGTAATCCCCATTTCCAATCTGGCCTCATACGCATAATCCGCCCATGAACTTCCTGCATTAGCAGTAATCAGAGATGTTGATGTCTGACTGCCGCTAGACAGTACTTTATTCGCGCCGTCTGTCGGTACGGTCCAGCTGCCTGATACGGATGTCCAACCTACCATATCTCCGTCTTCGAAATTGTCGCTGAACAACGGCTTGGTATTGGCAAAGATGATGCCACTTACATTGGCATTTATTACGCTAACTTTCAAGTCAGTCAAATTAGTTGCGAGCTTGCCTTTCACATAAACATCAGAGAACATCACGCCGTTTACCATTCCACCTTTGGTGACATTTCCGGAAAGTCTGGATTGCTCAGATCCCACCTCGCGAAGATTAATGTTCTTTAACACAACATTGCTTACATTACCGGAAGTACTAGTACTAACTGTAAGCCAATGATTCCCGAATTGATTGATTCCTACTCGTTCGATATCGATATTTTCAAACGTAATATTTTGCGCGTAACCTTCTTCTGGAAGAGTATTAAGTGTGTAACCATGATCAATCAGCAATGCCCTTGCGCTTTGATACACATACGAATTGCGGACGGTCACCCCGATCTGCGCCTGGGCTACCCCTTGACCAATTTTGAAAGCTGCACATCTGGTCCATGCAAACGCATCATCAAAAACGACATTTTCCAAATGTTCAAGCGCGCCAGGCCATCCACTAGACATACCCGTCTGCAACCAGGTTTTCGTGGAATACGTGTCGTCGTCGGATATAGCAATTGAATGTTTAACAAGCACATTCTGACTCTCATTGATATCAATAACATCATTCTCGATTTTGTATAGGTCTTGGAATCCTTTGAGATTTTGGATGGTCACATTGTCGGAACGAACAACCATGAACGACCAGAAACCAGCATCTCGCAAGATAAGACCATCAAACTTAAAATTCGTAGTTGCGAGGGGGACTATCAAGTTATTCAACAGTCCCTCATTTTTGTTCGGTGCTGGCATTTTACGTTCGCGCATCGCTATGCCTTTGCCATCAATGGTTCCCCGTCCCCGTATGGTGATATTACTGGAGTTTACGGCTGTACGAATAAAATACGTACCATCCGCATTTCGTGAATCCTTCCGAAAATCAATGACATAGTCTTCGCCCATGCCGGTTCCGAGAATGACAGCGCCTCCGGCCAGATAAAAGGTCACATTGCTTTTCAGAGTCAGGTTTCCACTCTTATAGACCCCGGCAGGTACATATACAATACCGCCGCCAGCTTGATAAGCCGCATCAATCGCCTGCTGAATCGCGTTCGATGCCATTGAAGTGCCCGTATTATCTGCATTGTACGGCGCATTGGTTACGTTATATATCCCGGAACCTGTGGACGGCGGAATATTCGTCTCCAAGGGATCGGCTGCGATGACAATCTTCTTCGTCTGGTCATTGATCGTTACGATCACATAGGTTGAGGACGAAAGGGTAAACGTGAGTTTGTTCCCATTGACCGTCCCCTGAATGTTCTTGGCTAATGGACTGATGGAATAAGAGGTAATCGGCGCATTATACGTAACCTCGATATTAACCGTCCCGTTAAAGGAAAATTGCGCGTAGTCATAGTCCGGCTTATAGCTGATGACAGGAACGGATTGGCTATCCGCTTTCAATGAGAATACGCTGGATGCGGTATAAATGGATGGCATCGGATAGTTTTGAATCGTAGCCGGAGCCGCTCCAGCCGTTCGGGGTAACAATCCTATCATGATGATGGCAAGCAATACCAACAAGCCGACTAATTTCCTTGACATTGTAAACATTGAAATACCTCCTTTAATATGAAAGCGTTAACATTTATCGCAATAACAAATAAATTTAATTTGCGGCATTCTCCCCCTTTCACTTTGCTTTGCATGAAAACACAGATAAGAGGAGAACCTACGCCAGTCGTTGCAAGCAAGTTCTCCTCTTATTGTCATGTCATGATGATCCCTTACTTTTTCACAGTTGCATACCACTCATTAACTTCTTTATAGCTAGCATCTCCGCCAGATGATTTGAACTTGGCAATGAATGCATCCAGCCCTGTTAACGGTTCAGCACCAAAAATCAACTTAGTTGTGTAGTCGTTAGATTGTGTATTTAAATTCAAGAAGTTTTTGGAGAATTCTGTCATGTACGGCGCATAACCTAGAAGGTCAGTAACTCTAGTGGCATCAGGCGCTAATCCATTCAGTAAATTCCAGCCATCATACAGACGCATATCCTTACGTACACGTGCCTGCCAGTAAATCGGGTAGTTCGTATCATCTGTTCCCGTCAAGAAGTTATTCGCTTGATTGCGCTCATCGGTAAAGATCGGTTGAATTGGTGTATAAGCACCATCTTTGAGCGTGTAATGTTTATTCTCTTCACCAATCGCCATCGTTCTGAACGTATCTTTCTCCAGCTTCGCATTCATCCATTTGATGGCATCTTCTGGATGCTTGGATGCTTTAGGGATGAAGGTAATACGGTCAAAGCCTTTGGAAGCAGATAGACCTGCTTTACCATCTTTACCTTTCATAGCAGGGATAAACGTTGCTTTCGCAGTTGGGATATTTTTCGTTAAAGCATCAGCAATCGTAGGGACATCGGACCAGTTCATCATCAGGATGCCCGCTTTACCGCTTGTGAATTTCTCTTTCGTCGTTGCTGCCTTATTGGCGGCAAATTCTTTATCAATTAAGCCTTGTTTAAATAAATCAGCTACGAAGGTAGCATAATCCTTGAAAGCAGGGTCCAACACACGAGGTGTTAACTTACCGTTGACATCATTCCAGAAATTCGGCATGCCGAAAGCGCCAACAATATTGGCAATAAAGGATGAATCACCACCGACGGTTAATGGAATATTCGTATCGCCATTCCCGCCTGGATCTTTCTCTTTAAACGCTTTCAAAACAGTAACAAATTCATCCAATGTTGTCGGCATTTTCAGTCCGACTTTATCCAGCCAATCCTGGCGAATGTAAAGGTCCGTGTTCACAGTTCGTGTGCTTTTCGTT
Organism: Paenibacillus sp. J22FR83; assembly: GCF_059691955.1. Lineage (NCBI taxonomy): Bacteria > Bacillati > Bacillota > Bacilli > Caryophanales > Paenibacillaceae > Paenibacillus > Paenibacillus sp. J22FR83. Next base: position 127,865 of record NZ_JCAUAM010000019.1, on the reverse strand, counting down.
GGAATCGCATACAATTTGCCATCTACCTTGGCTGCCTCTAAAGCTTCAGGGTCAATAACCGCTTTAATATTCGGTCCGTATTTATCGATGAGCGGTCCAAGATCAACTAGTGCCCCTTTTTTCGCATAATCAGAATAAATCGCTTTAAAATCTGTCGTTCCTGCTGTCGTCACCACATCGTACGGCTCTCCTGAAGCAATCAGGATACTTAGTTTATCTTGCGGTTTATCCTGTGGAAGCATATCATACTGGACTTTATAACCCGTCGCTTTTTCCAAATACGTAGCAACAGGATACGTGTTGTAATCATCCTTTTGCCAAATTTGCAGAGCCTTTAGTTCCGGTTTGACTGCCGCTGCCGTTGGTACTGATGACGAAGATGATGCTGATGTTGGTGAAGTGGTGCTGCTTGAGCTAGTCCCCCCCGAGGAACAAGCAACGAGCGATGAAGCAGACAAGCAAGCTGTAAGCGAAACGAGCATCAGCTTTTTGTTTTTTATCAACATACAAAAACCTCCCTAGTTCATTGTGTAATCATATCATTAAGCCGGCGATGAATCATCTTAGGCATTAACGCAAATGTTAGCCTTTCACTGAACCAATCAGAACACCTTTGACGAAATGCTTTTGGAGAAACGGATACACGAGCAGCATTGGGATAATAGAAGCAATAACCGTCGCCGATCGAATGCCTTCAGGCGAAATCTTCATCATATCGTCCACGCTGCTATTCAGGGCAGTCGAACTATCAGCATCCATAACAATATCCCTTAGGTATAGTTGCAATGGTTTCAAGCTTGCTTTGGAAATATACAACATCGGATGAAAGTAATCATTCCAGAAATACACCGCATAGAATAGCGCGATTGTAGCAATTACCGGCGTACTGAGCGGAAGAATGATACGGAATAGAATCGTGAAATTGCGAGCGCCGTCCATTTTGGCTGACTCCTCTAACGCTTCAGGTAAAGATTCATAATAACTCTTAATTACCAATAGATTAAACACGCTAATCAGTGCAGGCAGCATGATGGACCATAAACTGTTGATGAGATGGAGTTCTTTCATTAGTAAGTAATTCGGAATGATACCGCCATTAAACAACATCGTAAAAATGAACAAGAGTAACACAAGTGGAATGCCTGGCAAATGTTTCTTCGATAAGGGATACGCTGTCAATGCCGTCAACATAATGGCAAGCACCGTCCCGACAACCATGACAATAAGGGATACCGAGATCGATTGTAAAAACTGGCTTGAAGATACAACGTATTTCATCGTTTCTAGTTGAAAGCCTACAGGCAGAATGCCGACCTTACCTGAGATAACTGCTGTTTCATCACTCAATGCTTTGGATAATACGTTGAGCATTGGCAATAGCGTAAGCACACTAGACAATAACAGTGCAGCATATACACAGATATCTAGGGACCAGTCGCCGATTGTTTTCTTTTTCATAGCTGCACCTCCTACCAAATGCTTCGCTTGACCACTTTTTTGCTGAGCTCATTGCCCAACACGATCAAGAGGAATCCAATTACGGAATTGAACAAACCTACTGCTGTACTAAAGCTATAATCTTGCTGTCCAAGGCCTATTCGATACACATAAGTCCCAATGACATCACCGGTTTGATAAACAACAGAATTATACATGGTCAAAATTTGTTCTGTACCTGCATCGAGTAAGTAGCCTAGACGTAAGACCAGAATCAAGATAATCGTTGGTACGATACCTGGCAGTGTAATGTGCATCATCTGGCGAATACGCCCAGCTCCATCAATGGATGCTGCTTCATATTGCTCTTGCTCGATGCCCGCAATCGCCGCAATAAAGATAATTGCGTTCCAACCGGATTCCTTCCAACCTGCGGTAAACACCAGAACGCTTCGGAAGTAGTGATTATCTAGGAAGAACGATATCGGGGTACCCCCGAAAAACTGAATCACATTGTTGATCAACCCACCGCTTGGAGAAAGGATCGTAATGAATAATCCAGAAATAATAACCCATGATAAGAAATGCGGCAGAAAAATAATCGTTTGTATTGTACGCTTGAACCAGCTCTTACGAACTTCATTCAACAACAGCGCGATAATAATCGGAACTGGGAAGAGCAGCACAAGCTTGTACAAACTAATTAAGAGCGTGTTGATAAAAACTTGCATAAATTCTTCGGAATGGATTAACTTCTCGAATTGCGCTAATCCCACCCATTTACTTCCAGTAAATCCATCAAAAATGTTAAAATCCATGAACGCAATGATAATCCCATACATGGGCGTATATTTGAATAACAGTAAAAATAATAGTCCAGGAATAAGCAAAACATAGAGATCTATGTTTGTGACAAACAGCTTCCACCTGTTTTTGCTAACCTTCGCCGTTCCGGCATGTTGTTTCAATTCCGTTGCTCTTACACTCATATCGCGTTCACCTCCAAGTTGTTATATTTGTATTATAGGGCCTCTAAATAATCATCTGTAGATGGTGATCTTTGTGTTTCTAGCACTATTTTATGGTGTTTCGGACAAAACAAAGAGCATTTCTCACCAATCGAGAAATGCTCTAGGATTATCTTCTTATTACTGCGACACTAGCCCTTGCTTATAAAAGACAACATTCTGACTGCTCAGTCCGCTATGGAGCGTTTCCATTGAAACGTCTTGCACAGAGCAATTGTCGTCTGCAGCAATGGATGCTGCAATTCCTGCGGCTTGCCCTAGCGCATAACATGTTGCCTGCACCCGCATGGAAGACATAGCTACATGCGTAGCTGATATGGATCGACCAGCTACCAGCAAGTTATCCAGTTGCGCTGTCACCATGCATCGGTAAGGAATGTCATACCCATCGACCTTCCGCTCATCTGTTGTTTTTTGACCATCAGGACTATGGATGTCGATTTCGTAGTTGGTTTGTGCGACCACATCCCCAAAACGTGTTCCGCGCACAACGTCTTGCTCCGTTAAGGTGTAGAGACCCTGAATTTGGTTAGTCTCTCGGACACCGACTTGATTCGCGATATGAGAAAGCGCGTAAGTTTCAAATCCGTTGCGCTGCAAGTAATTGACGACGGAAAACACCTGTCTCAACGCTTCAGTCTCCGCATAATTAACATCTTCGATCTTCGCGCCATTGCCTTTGACACGCGTCATATTTACGAGCAATGTGCCGTCATTGTTCCGCTCCCAATATAACCTGCGACCTTGAGGTAAGTCTGATATTTCTTCGTAATGGTAGCATCCATCAGGCAAAATTTGCTGAACGGGCTTGCCCGTATTTTGCATCATAAACATCAGTGTCATAGGTTGGGTCATGCCGTCTTCTTCTCTTCCCGACGTATACGGCACGCCTGCCTCTAACGCAACTCTAGCGTCTCCCGTACAGTCGATGAACTGCTTGCCTTCGAAAGCTTTCAATCCCTCTCGCGTCGCTATGATGACAGCCTTCACGGTTCTATCTTCTTTCACAGTACCGATAAACTCGGCATGAAAGATGACCTTTACCCCTTCCTTCTTCATTTTCTCATTTAAATACTGTCTTAGTAAGAAAGGTGAATATTGTGGAGCGATGGATACGTCATGATCCTTCGGCAAATGATCGGCTAATGCTTCCGCAATCATCTCTCTGTAAATACCAGTGACGTTGCCGATCGGCATAAAAATACTGACGTTCCCGAGCGTCCCCATGCCGCCCAGTTGACCCGACTTTTCTAACAAAGTAACTTTCTTCCCTCGTCTAGCCGCGCTTATCGCTGCTGCTGTTCCAGCAGGTCCCCCGCCAATGACAACGACATCCGCTGAATCATATGTCTCAATCCGTCTCTGAAAATCATAAGCTTGATTTGGTTGGTGGCTCATTGTCAGCCTTCTTTCACTCTATAATGAATTGCCAATTTCTTCTCATCATCAAACCCTTGGTGTATGGCATCATTATAAAGCGAAATCACTTCGTTGGCTTTGTCAAAAATCTTGAAAAATGTATCAAAACGTCTTCTCATTACTTAGATCTTATATGGCTTGGCGGACATCCGAATCGAAGTTTATACATTTTTGAAAAATGGTGCACGCTCGAGAAGCCACAGCTGTCGGCGATGTTATGAAGCGGCATCGAGGTGCCTCGCAACAGTTCTGTCGCATAATCAAGCCTTAGTTTAAGCAAATACTGATGGGGTCCCATGCCAAATTGATTCCGGAATATCATGGAGAAATACGAACGAGACATAAACGCTTTACGAGCCATTTCCTCGACAGACAGCGATTCGGATAGTCGATACTGCATATAAGCTGGCACCCAATTTAAGGAGATTGCGCCTTTGTGTTCAGGGCTGTCTTGAGATGTATATTCGTTTAATACTTGCAGAATGATCTCTGCTGCGAATACATGGGCTTGAAGTTTAGCAAGTGCATGTTGTCGATTCCAACTTTCAATAACTTGCAGGAAGACATCCACCATCCACTCATGCCTAGAGGACTCAAATACAACGGGCACAGCAATATCTGCAAAAGTGGTTAAGTCTCGCTGCAAAAGTTCCAATTCCGGATGCGTACCTCGATCCGTCGGCATAATCATTGGAGGGCGCTCCTTGCCTTCTGATGGAAATAGCTCGAAGTGGAGCGCCATGACCGTCACTGGCGACTCTGATTCGAGCTGATGAACTACTCCCGGTTGAATCAGACTGAACTGCCCAGGCTTCAATAGATACGTGTTCGTATCGATGGTTAACTGGGCTGTCCCCTCTTGCATATAGAGCAGCAAATAATCCGTTATCATTCTTGCATGCGTTTGCCACTGTTTGAAATACAACAGATCTGTATATCTAATATGCGGTCTTAATTCTTGGTTCAGAATGGACTCAGTAACCAAGCATACCCTTCCTTTCGATGGTCGGCATAATGCTATCTGCGATGTTAGCTCTGGGATTCTATGATTTGCCGCTGTACTTGAAATCTTGCTGTAATTGTCGTTCCTTCGCCAAGTTGTGATACGATACTCAACCCGTAGGCTTCCCCCGAGAACAAACGAATTCGTTCATTGACATTGTACAGGCCGTAAGAACTGCCAGAACCATCCGTTCGCATGGCCGGCCTAGGTTCTGTAAGCAGGGTTTGGGCAAAATCAGGATCCATTCCAATCCCATTATCGGATACGGATAGAAGCAGATCCTCCCCCTCTATGGAAGCGCGTATTGTGATTTTGCCTGTTTTCCCTTTTGATTTACGTATGCCGTGAAGAAGCGCATTCTCTACAATAGGCTGCAAAGTAAGCTTGGGAATCAGGTAGGATTCTAGTGCCTCATTCCCCGCCAACTCAAACACGAATTCGAAGCTTTTGGGAAAACGCGACTGCTGAATTTCAAGGTATACTTTCGCCAACTCCAGCTCATCCGTAACCGTTACAACATCCCTGCCTTTATTTAAACTAAGCCTGAAATAGCGAGCAAGCCCGTCAATCATTTGGCTAATATCGTGTGCTTTATGGCCAATGGCAATCCAATTAATCGTATCCAACGTATTGTAGAGGAAGTGGGGATTAATCTGTGCCTGCAGAGCACGCAACTGTGCCTCACGCTCTTGGACCTTGGATTTATAAGTTTCCTCCATTAAATCTTTCACACGATGGATAAGATGGTCAACACTTTTTTCGAGAAGATTAATATCGCCATCGGATGTGATCGACCTCTCTTCAAGACCGGACATACCTTCTCGTTTGATGGCCCTGATTACGGTTTGAACGCGGCGATTCATTCCACGAACAATAAAGGCTAAAAGGATGAACACTAAGATCAAGAATAACACGGTCACCCCAGTTAAGGTAGCTACACTCGAGAATTGATTTAATGACGCGGCCCGTGAGTTGATGCCCTTCTTGGGAACTTCTGCGACTAGTTTCCAGCCTGTGGCGTCTACCGTTGTAAACACAACATATTGTTGATTATCGTCCTCCATAATGGGAGATACGCCTTCATTTTTGCCCGCAACCGCCTGTAGAACGGCATCAGATTCAAGTTTTTGTCCCAGTAAAGACTTATCACTATGGTAAATAATCGTTCCATCTGGCGCTATCATAAACACACGTTGATCTTTATTCAAAACGATACTGGAAACCATATTATCCAGCGTCTTCGCATCTACATCAATGGATAAGAAGCCAGATAAGTTTCCATAATGATCTGGATCACGCAGCAGACGAATGCCTGAGTATATATAAGCATCATCTCGATCAATGAAACTCTCACTATACACGCCTGTCCAAACGAGATGGCCACCTGCATTCACGATAGCTTCATACCAAGGACGCGTCTTGAGTACATCCATTGGGAAGAAGTTTACTCGTTCATGGGAGAACAGCTTATTCTCATCCACATATAAACGCACGCGGAACACATTCGTATTCGTCTGGCCGTTGTCAATTAAATAACGCAATTCCTTCAACGCATCAATTTGTTCATTATAGGGTGTTGAATCACTTAAATATTTGATTAGCTTGGGGTTCAAAAAAAGAGAATTCGACGTGTCCTTTAGAGAATCGAATTGATGATCCAAATTAATTTCAGCTTGTTTCAACGTTTGGAGCATCGAGCGGGTTACTTCCTCTTCCAGAATGTGCGAGTATCGTTGCGAATACGCGTATAGAAAAATGGAAGCTGGAATTATGATTAACACCACGTAGGCGATCAACCATAGCCTCGCGGCTAGAACGCTTTTGAAAATCATCGTAATAAACGCCCAGCCTCTGTTCCTCACATGCATGATGTACCTACTCTCTTTACATGACTTGCTCGCGGAAGGAGCTCGGTGTATACCCCGTATATTTCTTGAATATTCTGCTAAAATAACTAGGATCCGAATACCCCACCGCATAACACACTTCATAAAACTTATTAGCGGGATCCTTCAATAGCGCTTTGGCCCGCTCCACGCGAACCTTGGTCATATATTCGTTAATCGTTTCTCCGGTCTCCTGTTTAAAAAGCAAACATAAATACGTCGTAGACAGAAATACTTCTGACGCGATATCGCCTACTTGCAAATTCTCCGCATACCGTTTATCAATAATCGCCCGCGTTCGTTCGATTGCATTATTGGATTTGCCACTACGTTTCTCGCCAATGCGTTCACAGACATGAAGCAAATGAGCTTCTACAAGGCTGCGTAAGGCCCCTAATGTTTCTTGCTGAAACACTTTGGACAACAGCTCATTTTCTTTGCTTTCAAGATCTTGCTTCTGTACATGCAGCTCCAACAAGACTCGACTGGCTAGAAGCAGCAGTTGGAGACTGATATTGCGCGCATACGCCATGCCATCTGCTCGATTACGCGACAGCGCATTGTACATCTCGCCCAGTTCCTCTTGCACTTTCATGGTATCTGCCGACTTCAAGGAGGAGACGATACGCTCTTGCTGTGAAGCATCAAATCGATACACACTCTCCTCGGCTTGTTCCAAATTATCCATAGAGATGATCTGGTTTTTGCCTAAAAACCATCGTTGATCGGCTGCTTCCCTCGCTTGTGAATAGGATTGCGGCAAGCTGGCAAGTTTGGAGATCCGTTCACCTACCCCGATCGTTACACTGATTTTCAAATAATTATGAAGGCTTTCGCGGACTTCCTCTGCCAGAGTGAACAGCAAGTTCTCCTGATCTTCTTCCTGTGGCATGCGAAGAATGCCTACGAATTCGCCGATCTGATTTTCAAAAACATACCCATCTATCTCTCGCTCAATCAGCTCTTGAACAATATTCAGAACCGAATAGGACAGCAGCTGCTGGTCCCGCTCCGACCGGGTTTGCGCAACCTCTCTAGCATCATCAATGCGAATGGCGATAACCCAATAGGCGCCTTCCATCGGTAAATTCAAATGAAGGAAATCAATACGATCCTGCACACGTGATGGGTAAATAACCCCTTCCCGAATGAGCGACATTAGAAATTTCTCTTGCAGCAGAGGCATGCTTTGGATAAGTTTGACCTGCATATCTTCGATGAGCTTGCGCTCTTGCTGCTCTGCATCGAGAGCGCTTACTAACCGTTCAATAACAATCTCCAGCTCGCTTAAATTGACAGGTTTAAACATATAATCAACCGCTTTAACCTTCAGCGCAGATTTCAAATATTCAGCATCATCATGACCGCTGACGAACACGATTTTGATATGAGGGAACCGTTCACTTAATTGGTTGGACATCTGAATCCCATCCATATTGGGCATTCGCACGTCGGTTAGGATGAGATCCGGCTTCTCACGCTCGATCACCTCAAGCGCTACATCGCCATCATCAGCTTCGCCTACTACCTCAATCCCATAAGCTTTCCAGTCAAAATAATTACTTAACCCGTAACGAACTGTCGGTTCATCATCCACAATCACAAGTTTATACATCTCGTGTCGGCCCCCCTAGTAGCTGTTCTCTCCATTATAACTTGGACAAAGCCAGGAGATGTAGGAGTATCTTATGATTCCTGGTGCGATCTTAAGGTGAAGTTCGGCAGGCTGTTGTGAGACCGATATGGAATTCTCCTTGAATGCGAATATGTTCAAAAGGCAATGTCGGATTGGCGATTCGCCACAGCATGCGATCCGCTGCGCGGTAGCCCGTTTGTGAGATCGGGAGAAGCGGTCGTGTAAATTCCGGTAATGCATCCGTTTGCTCATTGAGGAAACCGACTAAGGAAATATCCTCTGGGATTCGAAGCTGCAAGGCCTTGCAAGTGTCATAAACCACCGTCACCTCATGATCGATGCCGCAGATGATGGCCGTTGGCTGATGTTGTTGGATTTGGGTCGAGATATGCTTGTGCCACTGCAAGTCGGTGTCACGCGTGCCAATGCATTGCTCAGACGGGGCAATCGTCAGGCCAGAGGCTTGCATTGCATAATTGAATGCTTGCCAGCGCAGAATAGAGCCTCGCTGCATTTGAATGTCGCCGACATACATAATGCGCTCATGCCCTTGACTTCGCAGATAAGCTACAGCCTGGCAAGTCGCTTCATAGACGTCCCAGATCACACTGTCAATTTTGACACCAGATGGTGGAAAACTTAGTAAAATTCGTGGAATGGGAAGATCAAATAGCGGGGCTTCCCACTCCTGAGGAAGAATGCTTGGCGCGATGAAGATACCGTCTGCAAATAGAATTCCTGCTTCCTCCAGCCAAACGGCCATCTTGTCTGGTTTTATCCGTTGCGGCAGCATAAGCAGCTCGATGCGATGACCGAAAGAGAAGAAGCGATCTTGCAACCCTTCCAGCAACAGGCGGTTATAAGACACAGATTCCGCTGTCTGTACAAGCAGAAACCGCAGGCGCTCATTCGGGTAAGGCGCAATATGATCCAGCCTTAAACTGCGAATCTGGTCCATCGTGTAATAGCCGAGCTTCTCGGCCGTGTGCACAATGAGTTGGCGGGTCGCTTCTGACATGCCCTGCTTGCCCTTCAGCGCTTTATTGACGGTTTGTACCGTTAAGCCAAGCTCCATGGCGATTGTTTTCATCGTGACAGCTTTGCGCGTTGGCATGGATGCCTTGCACCTCCATCATGTTGCTTACGCACACTATATCACGCTTACTTTTTAGATGAAACAAAAATTAAACTAGTTCCTTCGTTTCAGCAATCTATAATGGGAACAAAGGCATTCTGGCTACGTGAATGTGCAAATCATTGCCATGCTTAGACTCGCCTATGTCCACCCATTAGGAGGAAAATTCGAATGACTCTCTCATCTACTACCAACTTAACCGTAACCATACCCGCTCAAAAGCTAACTGTCAGTCATACCCCCGATGTCGTCGTTGTTGGCGGCGGTGCCACAGGTATTGCAGCAGCCATTGCAGCTGCACGCAACGGTGCCAGCACACTCTTAATCGAACAAAGGGGCTATCTAGGTGGCATGGGAACAGCTGCACTTGTTCCTGCTTTCTGCCCCTATACCGATGGAGAGAAGCCTGTTATTCGAGGAATCGGCCTCGATCTGCTAGAAAAGATGAAGCACGCGGCCGGAGAGGACTTTCTTAACCGGTATGAAAACTTGCTGGACTGGGTTCCGATCGATGTTGAAACGCTCAAACGCGTCTATGATGCCGAAGTGTTGGCTAGCGGTGCACAAGTACTGTTCCATACCGTTGCCGATCAAGTGCTGCTCGACGGAGATCGCATCAGCGGTCTTGTCATAAGCAATAAATCCGGCCGTTCTGTCGTGCAAGCGAAGCTGTACATTGATGCATCTGGAGATGCGGATCTTGCGGCATTAGCTGGGGTCCCTTTTCAAGTTGGCGGTGAAAATGGCGATCTTCAGCCTGGTACGATGTGCTACGTCGTGACTGGTGCAGATAAAGATCGTTTCACTCAATTCCTCGCAGAAACGGGTCAGCATCCGCAACTCGAAGAACTCGTCACCTTAGCCCAGCAGAACGGTGAACTGCCGGAAGGACGCAAGCGCATTTCAGGAATGGCTTGGGTATCGAACTCCGTAGTTGGTTTTAACTTTGGTCACGTCTTCAACATAGACGGAACCAAAGCGGAAGATTTAACTCGCGCTGCCATTGAAGGGCGACAATTAATCGATACACAAATCCGATTCTTGAAGAAATACGTGCCTGGCTTTGAGAACATTTTCCTTGTTCATTCCGGCGATCAAATCGGTATTCGCGAAACCCGCCGCATTCAAGGCGACTATACGCTTGTCGTGGATGATTTCCTCACGATGCGTACCTTTGAGGACGATATTGCCCGTAATTCCTACTTTATCGATATCCATTTGGCTAATGCCGGATCTACAATGACGATTAAGCATTTGCCGAAAGGGAAGTCCCACGGCGTGCCTTATCGCTGCATGCTTCCGCAAGGTAAATCGAATCTGATCGTCGCAGGACGCTCGGTTTCATCAGATCGTCCCGTGCAAGGTTCGCTTCGTGTTATGCCGAACTGCTTTGCAATGGGTGAAGCCGCGGGCATTGCTGCTTCCATGGCTAGTGATCGTGGTATCGGCTTCCGCGAAGTGTCCATTCCTGAGTTACAGCGTAAGCTGATCGAGCAAGGTGCCTATCTGGGAGACAACCCAGGGCTGGCGTATGCAGATCGTGAAATCGCTGTCGGTTCTGTTCATTACGAAGAAGAGAATTAATAGAAAGGGGACGCTCTCACTTGCTTAACAAATGGACAGGAAAAACCTGGGGTACCCTTGGCGATAGTATTACCGAAGCAGGCGGATATCAGCCATTGGTGCAGGAGGCCCTCGGTTTCTCAAGCGTGATTAACTATGGCAAAAGCGGCTGTCCCCTGACAGCAGGCGGAGATCGTGACTACGGAGCAACGACTCATGTTGGTCGGACCATCGATACGTCCTTGGATTGCGTCACTATCTTCGCCGGGGTGAATGATTACCGGCTAGATAAGCCGATCGGGGAGTTAGGGAGTACGGACGTGTTTACGTTCCACGGCGCCTATGCTGTCTTGATCGAGGACATTTTGACGAAAAATCCGAGTTGTCGCTTAAGCTTGTGGACGCCGCTGCAACGCGATAAAGATCAATATGACATTTTCTATGTCAACGCTGCCGGCCATCGTCTCATCGATTATGTGGAGGCGATTGGGCAGATTGGCTTGCTGTACGGCCTGCCTGTGCTTAATCTATACGCAGAAAGCGGATTAAACAAACTGACGCTGCCCCACTTCACTTCGGATGGCTTGCATCCGAATGAGGCTGGTCATCAGCGGATTGCTGATATGGTTGTGCCGTTTCTGTTGGGTTTGTGATTAGTATGGAAACAGCCGATCTCAGGGATTAGATGCCTGGGGCGGCTGTTTTTTGTTGACTGGCTGGTGGAAATGATGGGGTGGGATGGGATTGCTGATTTGTGCGGGGGCGCGGGGATGGTGTGAGTATAGCTACATGGAGCAAGGTTTCCAAATAACTGGATTTTCTACAGCTATTTCAACGAATTCAGACTGTTTATTGAGAATAGATGGAAAAACTCCATCTATTCTCAGCCATATCGGCAATTTGGGTTGTTTCCCCTAAAATTAGCTACATATTTTCCATCTAATTGGAAAAATTGATGTATTCTCGATGAATTAGCTGTATATTTTCCATCTAATCCATGTTGGTCAGCAAGCCACTTCCAGCTAATGCATACTTAACGATCCGCTGCCCGCTACCGCTATATGCAGGTGTGAGCATTCCTTTGGAGCAGAGCTTCTTAAGCATCATGACCGCCGTCCGATGATCAATATCAAAGTGCTCCACCACATCCTTCGGCCGAATCGGCTCGGCACGCTGGACGGCGAGACGAAGGACTTCTTTTTCTGCCAGATGTGCCCGTAGAGTAGGTGTTGAACTGGCTTGATATCTTGCCATCACCATTCGCAGTAAGGCTATGCACAACTCTGGTCTCTGCTCAACATCATCATAAGCGAAGGAAATGACGTGATACCCCATCGCATGAAGAAATGTTTCGCGATTCAATTCATTGCAGAATTTCTGCCTGTCCAGATCACGGACATGGGAAGCGTAGCCTTTGATCTCGATGAGCAGCTTCACAAAGCCTGGCAACCATGCAAAATCCGCAAAGTAGGAACGACCTCGCCAATCAAGCACCTCATACTCAGGATGAAGATACTCGAAGTCGCCACGTAAAATCCACCAAATTTGTTTGGCAAAAAGCGCTTCCCCATGCCCATGTCCTCTCTCCAATCTACCTCGACGCTCCCCACTACGGTTATCCAAATGCTTCTTAATAAACACTTCGTGCTCTTCCACAACATTCATCGGTCTCATCCCTCTCTAGATAAACAGAAAAACGCCCCGCATCCACTCTGGTAGAATGGAACGGGACGTTCTTCGTCACTTGATTGACATTATAAGGTAATTGCTGACAAATGACTAGCCCTGATCATCGAAATTCCTTGAATTTATCTAACTCTTCAATTTATAGCTGACAAACGCTAATTTCTGACTATCTGGCGACCATGAATTGACGTTGATTGTCCCTTGTCCGCCAAACAGCGATACTAAGGTCCGAGAGGGACCTCCCTCACTTGCCATCAGTCGGATTTCAACTTCTTTGTTTGGAGGGTGTGCATTAGGTTCAACATCTCCTTCTCGATAAACAATATAGGCAACCGTATTCCCGTCTGGGGATACGTGAGGAAACCAATTATTACTAGGCTCATCTGTCATTTGCGTCTGCTCACTGCCGTCCACATTCATTCGCCACACTTGCATCAAGCCGGATCTTGTCGAATTAAACCAGATATGCTGACCATCAGGCGAATACTCAGGACCATCGTCAAGTCCTGGAACATCTGTGAGTTGACGTTCCACACCACCTTGAACCGGAATCGTATAAATATTGTACACGCCATTGCGTTCCGCACAATAGGATAATTCGCGACCATCCGGCGACCAGCCATGCAAATAACTTGGCGCCATCGGTGTAATCAAGGCAGGTTGTCCACCAGCTAACGGAAGGACATAAATACGTGACTGCCCATCTTCCTTGGTGTGATGACTCACTGCAATCTGCGTATTATCCGGGGACAGCACATGGTCATTATTGCACCAATCCGCATAGCCAGAATCGATTACTTTGCTTTCACCTGTAGCAATCTCATGGGCGTAGATCAGGCCTCTCCGATTGTAAATGAGGCGCTCGCCATCATTTGTCCAATTCGGTGCCTCAATCAAATCGTCGATTTCAGCCAATACCTGACGCTCACGAGTAGTTACATTTACAACTTCAAGTGTACTAGTAACATGCCGTTCCTCCCGCTTGCGTGGCTGCTGCAATGTATTCATGGGCTTCACCTACCTTTTTAGTCCCATCATACTCACTCCGTAAAAGTAGTGTCAAATTTGACCGAAATGGTACCTTCCTTAAGCAAAAAAGAGCCGCTAAACCATCAGCAGCCCTTGCTCTTGAGAAATGTGAACGGATGCTGTACGACCCTCCGACGTAATGCCTAGTCGATTATCGGCAGGATCATATTCAAGTCTTGCTCCCGTTCCAACCTGATACAAATGAATGAACTTTGCCTGTTTCCCCATCTGGCGATGCAGTAGCGCCGTCAACGGTATGCTAGGATCGATGGTATGGCCTGGCGTTTGAACTGTTAGCAACTCTTGATTCGGTAACACCATTGCCGTTTGGGAAAGCTCGGAATCTTCCTTAAGCCGATACTTCATGCCTACATGCAATGCCTCAGGGGTAAAGCATCCCACGATAGGCAAATCTGGCAAGTTTTCATGAATCGGAATAGGTGGGTAGTGGATTTTATCTGCAAAAGTTAGCTCTGCCAGCTGCCTCGATTGTGGCGCAACTACAGGATGCATCCACCATTCAATAGATTGGTCTTCCTCCGTCGTTAGCGTAACCTCGAACCAATCCAACAACCAATCGCTTGTTAAAAGAAGATGACGATTCAACAGGCACCCTTCGTAGGCTGCATCACTTTGCAACCACACGTAGGTGCTTGCTTCCGTTTGTTCAAAACGCACACAACGCCCCGTATGCTCAGCTTGTGATTTACCAGCCAGTGAAACCGTGTTATGACTGGCGGTCTCACCAAACCACGGACGCAGCGTGGACCCATACGGAACTACGCCGAAATCTGGCGATAGTGTTCGATCCTTATGCATCAATGTGAGATGCAGCTTATCAAGGTGCCCATGGGCGCCCCCGTGTTCGCCGAAATCCACAAGAAAAGATAGCGGATTGTCGGCCTGCCTCCCGATCACAAAACCGGAGGCGGGCCATAGCTTCGAGCCCCGCGGTTCCGCAGGGACGATGGCGGGATTCGTGATAGCTGGCGTAGTAGAGCCATACAGCAGGGCTTCAAGACCGCTGCGCGAGCCGTCGCCCGAGCCCATCTGCCGATAGGCTTCGCGCAGAATCGGCACGAGGCCTTCCACGGCATAGTGGCTCAAGCCCTGCTCGGCAACCTCCGCGATTTCGCGGGCATAGGGCAGCCGCTCCATCGGACCGTCGTGCAGCGCTGGCAGCACGCCTTGGTCATCGGCGAGCTCCGCCAGCGCCTCCACCATGCCGCGCATGGATTGCCCTAGCGCGCCATCGCACGCGTACAGATCCTTCCCACATCGCTTCGCCATCTCAGCGAAGATCAAATACGCCCGCAGCACGAAAACATGATAATACGTGCTGCCCTCGAATTCTAACTGATCGGGCTTCACGCCGATCGAGAGATGATGACGGAAGCCTCCCTCGGCTTCTACCAATGCTTCGAGCGCATGCCGCTCCCTGCGGGCGGCATATACACAGGCTAACGACGCATTCAGCCATGCGGTATAATTGTTCTCCGCATTGTTCCGGTCGTGGATCAAAATCCCACGATACGCGCGCATACTCTCTTCCAATAGATGAAGGAACACGTCTATCTTCTGCTGCTCATCTGAGCTGAACACAACCCCTTCATCCACCAGCAACACATATGCCCGAATCAGCGTCGTGGACCAGATCGATTCCGTCAGCGCTTGATGAAAAGCGCGTCCTTTCAGCATCCACGGCTGTGCATCCGGATGCACAGGATACACCGGAAACTGCGCCGCATAGTCCACGATCAGCCGCTTGCTGAGCGCAGCATAGACGTCGTCGCGCAGCGCCGCATACACCCCAGCAGCTTGCAGCGCGATCCGCGCGAGCTGCTGATGCTTATACACCAGCCAGGCGCCTCGATACTCGGCCCCCTCCACCACACAGCCGTGCGGACAATGGAATTGTGTCGCATCGGCTACGTAAGGATCGAACAGCAGCTCCGTATGGTGCTGCGGACATACATACTGGTGCCACCAGCCGCCTGGCTCCAGTGGAATGATTAGACTGCCGCTTGCCAGCAGCCCATCCATCTCCTCCTTCAGCGAGTTTGCCAGCTCACTCTTGGCGCGCATGAATTCCATCACCTTAACGGTCTCGCTCATCGCATCATCATCCCGCCGTTAACTTCAATCGTTTCCCCCGTCAGGTAGCCAGCTAAGTCTGATGCTAAGTACAGAACGGCACCAGCCACGTCCGCTGGTGTGCCCTCACGCCCAAGTGGAATGCCACCGATGGTAGCTTGACGTGCAGCGTCACTCGTGAAGGTGGCATGGAACATCGTGTTGCCAATGAAACCAGGCGACACGTTATTTACAGTAATTCCGCTCGCCGCCACTTCTTTGGCAAGCCCCTTTGAATAGGCCATCACAGCAGCTTTGCTAGCGGCATAAATGCTAGAACCAGGCCCACCGCCGTTATAGGCAGCAACCGATGACATATTAATAATGCGACCGGCGCCTTTGGCTTTCATGCCGAGCAGCACTCTTTTGCACATAAATACCGTGCTTTTCAAATTCACATTCAGGATTCGTTCGTACATCTCCTCGGTCATCTCTGTGTTCGGCACGCGCTGCACCAAATGGCCTGCATTATTCACAAGAATATCGATAGAACCGCCAAAAGCCTGCTCAACCTCGTTCACTAATCGATCAATCTGCTCGGAATCCGTCACATCCGCTTGCACCAAAATCGCTTCTCCGCCGGCCGCACGAATGGCTGCCACTGTTTCTTCGCCTTGGGCTATGTTACTGAGACAATTCACGCCAACCTTAGCGCCATTCGCAGCCAAAGCCTGAGCAATCGCTCGACCGATTCCCGCATTCGAACCTGTTACAAGTGCAATTTTTCCCGTTAATGTTATTTCATACATATGATTTCTGCCTCCTATTTAAGTGCTTATTATATGGTGATCAACCTTGTGCAGTCCGCAACTTATCCACAAAAGGTCGTAAAAACCCAGCTAATTGCTCTCCCATCCGACTATGTCCATAATCCGAAGGATGAATTAAATCACTTGTCAAAGACGTAAAATCAATCATGATCTGTGCCCCATCTAACAAGGTCAGATTTGCATGTTGGCGACTCTCTACGTATCGCTGTAGGATCTCATTAAATTGCTTTTCAGCCTGGCTAAATGGATGTGCCTTATCGTTAAAATACGTTGCCCGATTGGGATATATCGTTGTTACTAAGATCGGTTTAGTGGGATGATTACGGATAATGCCATCCAATAAATAGGTTGCTCGACGTTGAAAATCCTCCGTGCTCACAGTTCCCCTCATATTGACGCCCAGCTCCAGATAGGCCAAGTCCCAATCCTCCCGCTCCATCAAATGATCTGCCAGCAATGGCTCACAGTAGCAGGACCCGCTGAGACCTAGATTCAACACATCCATGCCAAGACGGCGTGCCGTCTGCTGGACATACCCGTTATAGTGGCTCAACGCGCCAGCCCCTTGTGTAATCGAGGAACCATAAGCGAGCATCGTTAAATGTGGTACTTCCTGACACTCCGGAGGCCTAATCGCATACCCATATGGATCTATATCATAAAAGATGGCTGTAAACCGGTCGCAATAGATACGCCACACCTTGGTAGAAAACGCACCATTATCTAGTAACGCTGCCGGTACTTCCAGGAATCTTTCGGGAGCTTCCAATTGTAAAGTGGTAACGACACCAGCCTTCAAGTCATACGCAGCATGGAAAAAATCTCCCTTGAAGACGAGCACTCGTCCATCCTTTTCTTGCGCTGCCATCGTCACCCTGATATTCGCAGCCTCAGATACAAACCGAATTTCACAGCCGCTAGACTCGGCAGCTTTGGTTCTGCCTTTCTCCGTTAGCGATTCACGAACCTGCTTGGGAAACCGCTGCAGTCTCACGCCAGGTAGATACGCTCTTGACTCCAACTCCGCTGTATTATGAAACTTCACGTTCTCCAGCATCGCTTCTCTCCACGCTTTCTCTCTATGTTTGAATTACGGGTTAATGGTTGTAAAAATCAAGGTTGGCGCCTTGTTCATATCCGTATATTCTCGGGTATATACCGTAGCTGGATTGTCGTCTGACACCATCGTTAATCGGAAGCTGAGTGTGCCATCGCTTTGGGTCTGAACATATTTCGTTACGTCAAAAGTCACGTAGGTGCCAGCACTCACTGGGAGATCGCCCCCATCCACATCCGTAAATGCTCGAACTGGTTGGTTCGCCGCAGTGATTAGCGTTGGATCCCAGCTATCCGTGGCAATCCCATGCAGCAGCAGATCGGCTCCGGCTTGTGCAGTCGCCACGTACAAGCGCAGCTGAACTGTATCGACAGTACCTGATAAGGTCGGCACGCCTACTTTCATGTACCCGGCTTGTTTCCCGCCATCTGTCTGAATGAGCATCGTGGTCGTTGTACTGTAGTTCGTATTGGCATTGGTCGATGTAACGCTGTCTACGTACGTATCTGCATCGACAACTTTCGTTGTTTGTGACGGCGTCTTTACCGTAATGGTCAGTGCGGAAGACGTAAATCCGTTATACGATGCAGATACATTGGCACTACCTAGACTAACCCCCGTAATACCACCGCTGCTCGATACCGAAACAATACTTCCCTGACTACTTGTAAAAGTAACACCTGCCCCAGTCGCGTTTTCCGTTGAAGCATCTGCGAAATGAGCGGTTACCTGAAGTTGCTTCACCCCACCGCCGAGTGCAATACTCGCAGGTACGCCTGAGATCGTAATGCCCGTCATCGCAGGCGTAGCCGCAGTGATCGTATTACTTACGGTTGTTCGGTTGGCTTGATCCATTGCTTCAACTTTAAACGTGTACGAAGTGCCCGGCAGAAGCTCAGTTGCGGTATACGAGGTCTTGTTGGCAAAAGTAGTATCGTACAGTACTCCGTTCCGATAAATGCGATATCCAACGATGTTCGTATCATCATTTGCTGAAGGCCAGTTCAACGTCACTTGGCGTGGCGTTATAGTGCCAAGGGATAACGGTGTGCCTGAGCTCCAGCTTGGTGCTGTAAGATCCGTCAGGGGATCTGCGGTGTACTCATCTGCTCCGACATCAGGAACACCCGCCCTTGTTTCGCGCTCGACATCTTCTGTCACGAACGAAAGTGCGCCGCCACTGCCGTAATTACCAACCGAGCTATTAATCGCGGGGCTATTGGCTGCAAGCTTTTTATAAGGAATCGATCTGAGTCGGTCATACTCACTTGAGGTCCAAAGCCATGCATAATCGGCTTGACTCAAATTTAGCACCGCTTCTTTCATCATCGGATAAGCAACTTTCACTTCAGATTCCGTAAGTGCTGCCGAATTCCCCGTGATAACGGGTACGCCATGCTGTGGAAACATGATATTGCCAGACCAGCTTAAGCCTGGAATCGGCGTCATGATTTTAATTAGTTCTTGCTGACCGCCCACCACCACATTATTGGCAAAAGTTACATTTTGCGGAGCCATGCCGTAACGCACAAACCCCAGCTCGATACCACTTTTGTTGTCTACGAGTGTATTGTTGGCGATCATGATATTCTTGGCAATGTAGTGATTATTACTCGGAATCGGTTGCGTCAGATTATCGTTATCTCCGGTTGTTAAGGCAATCGTTGCATCCCATTCCGTACCTGTCAGCCCCTGAAAATAATTGTTATACACCTTGTGATTCTGACCGTAAACGCGCACACCGCCCGTACCTAGCGTTCGGCTATCTGGGTTGGTTGGAAGCACTTCACGTCCATTTCCAATAAACATGTTGCCATAGACACTGGAACCATTCCCGGATCGAAGGGAGACTTCGCCTAGGGATTCAATGAAATAGTTGTAGCGAATGACATTGCCGCCGCTTTTGACAGAGACGTATTCAGGGTCGCTATCGACATGGTCGAAAATGTTGTACTGAATCGTCGCATACGCATTCAGATGCACCAAATCCGTCACGCCGAGACGGATCCCTTCGGACTCATTTTCCTGACGAGGCAGCGTATTGCGGAAAATATTGTATTCCACCACATCGTACTGGGTAATTTCGTACGTACCCGCCACGGTGTCTCGGTTGCCGTCGAACAGGATAAACTTGCCGCGATCCTTTTTATTTTCCATTAAATTGTGATCCACTTGGTTATGATGTGAACTCCAACCGTCGATGTACACCCAGCTGGATTTGGTCGCATCTGTCGCTGAACTTGGCGAATGAAAATAATTATTCGTGATCCGCATGTGGTTACAGCCTGTAATCCGAATCCAATTCGAGGCCGTACTGTCCATCACGAACGTCATATCTTGAATAGTGATGTAGGAGCTGTTGGTAAATTTGATCGGACCCGCGTTGAATACCGCCATTCCTTTATTCTTCGCTTTAATCACAATCGGATTGCTAGCGTCGCCATGTTTGCCCGTAATACTGAAGGATGCGTAATTTCCATTCTCTAGCTCGATCACCGCACCTGGGTTTGCTGCATTAATAGCTTGTGCAAGCTGGGTCGAGTTGCTTACGGAGACAGGCGGATTCGCAATCGTTTGCGGAATTGCCGAAATAGCTGGCGTGCTGTTCGAACTTTCGCCCGCAGTATTCACTGCACTTACGACGAAATAGTAAGTCTGACCTACCGTTAAACCAGTCACCGTATAATTCGTTGCGGAGATCGGTGAGCTGTTCACTGTCGTGAAAGGTCCACTCCCACTGGACGCCATCTTCACGTTGTAACCCGTTGCCGTGGCTGATGCTGTCCATGCTATGTTCACGGCACCTGTGCTAGGCAGCGAAGTCGATACACTCGTTGGTGCGCTCGGTGCTGTCGGTGTTGATGTTGATCCGCTTGCAGCTGTTGCGGTTATATCGTCAAAAGCTGTCGCACCCGCATAACTATAGAGGCCAACTTGACCTGATGTATAAGGTGACGTATCTGTCCCTGAGAGGACAAGCGTGCTGCCGTAGTAACCTTGGAGAGTCAGGCTGCCATCCGTGTTTTGGGTGATTTGCAGCTTCACAGGCAAGTAGCCAAGACTATCAAATGAGGTGCTTAGCGTCGTGTTCGTAACGGAGACACCACTAGCATTCGGCGTTCCTGCCGTTTGGGGCACGCTGATCTTCGTGTTGCCAGTTACTTTTTCGAGATAAAACTGATAGCTGGATGAATTCTTCTTCATCGTAAAACGGTAATATGTAGCCGTCGTCCCGCTACCTGAGTATCGGGTCACTAGGCCAGCATAAGTGCTGTTGGCACCAGTCACTTTGAGTTTGCCGGATAATGTGAGGTCGTTTGTTTGAATGGCTGGTGTCGCTGCGCCCCACTGGTCATTCGTTACTACATACGTGACGCCTGTAGTCGCATCCGTCTGTCTTAAATAATGATTCTGGGTCGCTCCTTCCTCGTTCATGGACCAACTTGTGCTTCCCCCGACGACAGATTTCCATGGCTGGGTGCTGGTCGAAGTGCTGCCCACTGGTGAGGTATAACCGGTTGTTGCGTTGCCGTAGTTTTCGAAATCCTCCGTTAGCGGGAGGCCTGCTGCCTGGGCTGCAGGTATAGGCATGATGGTAAGACACAGGGATAACAGCAATAGTACGGATACCAACCCACTCAAAAGCTTCCGTTTCCTAACCATCACTACATTCATAAATATAAATTCACCATCCTTTTCGTTGAACTAAGACTCATTATAGTGAGGTGTGGCGCCGAAACATATGATCGAATTTAAGCAGTATTGTGCTTTTTTAAACAGCGAGGGTTATATCCAGAAGTTGCGGAACGTCGTTCCGCTACGATTTGGTCGCGCCAAAAAGCCCCACCCCAGAGTGGGGTGGAGCTTCGGTGGCCATCGCCCCGCTCCCTCACGTCCCTATATTCGGAAACCGAATATAGATCGATGTACCAACGCCGAGCTCGCTGGCGATGCTTAGGCCGTACTGCTCGCCGAACACCAGCTGGATGCGGCGGTGCACGTTCATCATGCCGATGCCGCCACTGTTGCCGGCGCCTTTATGCAGCTTCGCCTCCGCCAATTGATTGGCGCTCAGCTGCTTGTTCAGCGAAGCGAGGTGCTCCGGCGTCATCCCGACGCCGTTGTCCTCGAGGACGATAATCAGATCATCGTCCTGCACCCACGCATCCAGCCGAATGTAGTGATGCGCCTCGATCCCATCCGCAAAGCCGTGCTGGAATATATTCTCGATGAGCGGCTGCAACGTCAACCGAGCCGTCTTCTTTAAGAAGAATTCCGGCGGAATTCTGACATCCAGCTCGAATTCCCGCCCCACCCTATGCTTCATGATTGTCATATAGTTCAGCACGTGCTTGAGCTCATTAACGATCGCCGTCTCTTCGATATGTGTCTGCACCGAGTAACGGAACATCGTCGCAATAGCATCCACAATCTCCGTAATTTCCGTGGATTGCTGAATGACGGCGTAGACGATAATATTTTCCAGCGTATTGTATAGAAAATGCGGATTAATTTGCAGCTGCAGCGATTGCAGCTCAGCCTTCTGCCTTTCCAATTCAGCGTCCTTCTTACTGAGCTCTGTTCGGTATAAGGTGTCCATTAATTCTGACAATGAGACGACCATCAGATTGTAGCGCTGGATCAACTCATCCAGCTCATTATTCGTTTGCAGCTGGGGGATTTTCACCCAGTTTCCTTTTTCTGTTTGGCGCATGCCATTTTTCAAAATTTGAATCGGCTTCGTAATATTTCGTCCAAATCGGTAGGACAGCAGCAAGGCCAGCAGTAAAGTAATGCTCCCTACCCAGAAGGCAGAGTAACGAATGCTCGATAATGGGCGATTAATATCCGCCGTCGGAATGGAGACCATCAGGTTCCAACCCGTATACCCCGATTTGGAGCTAACGACCATTCGCTCTTCCCCAAACGAGGAATCCTTGAAAGATTTCAAGTCATTTCCTTCTATTTTGGCCATAAGCGCCTGATTCACGGTCGTACCGATTCGCTGCTTGTCCGGGTGATACACGATGCGTCCTTCATTATCGACAATGGCAAAAAATCCGCTCGGCCCCAAATTAATCCCTTTCCACAAGGTCGCAAATTCGTCCGCCTTAATCTCAATTGCGAGAATACCTTTGAACTCATTGAACACTTCGCCATGAATTTTGCGTGCCAAGGTAATGAATTGATTGTTGCTCTCCGAGAACACACTGTTGCTAATAATCGTCATGTTGCCTTGTGGATCCGTCTCTTTGTCCAACTCTTCCATCGTAAAAGCAGGTACAGGGTCTACGATCGGCTTCAAAGCCGGATTCTCGTAGTACACCAAGTGATCGAAATAATCGGCCAAATAGACCGTCATAATCTCTGGAGACTTAATAAAAAGCGGATTGATGACATTATCTATCAAGCTATCCGTGAACTGATAATACTCGTAATCGCCCGTTGGCGGGTCGTCGACGAACTTTTTGACAGAACTATTGGTAAAAAGCGAGAGATGCGCGCGCTCATAATTTTTCAAATATAAATCCGTATGATTGACCGCGTTCGATACAATTTCCGTCAAATGCTGCTCCGTCTGCTCCTTCAGCTTGTTCGAGGAAATATAGTAGGAAGAAAAGCCGATGGACATAACGGTAATCAGGACAATAGCGGCCACATATGCGAAAATACTGCGTGCTAACGATGGCTTCATCATTTGATCCCCATCATATGCCGGTATTCAAGCGGTGAGAGCCCTGTGACTTTTTTGAACATACGGGAAAAATGCGGGTAGTTCTCATAACCGATCTCATACGCAATATCGTTCGTCTTATAATGCGGCATTTCGAGCATCCGCTTGGCCAGCTCAATTCTTTTGGTAATGCGATACTGTACAAACGTTTCCTTGAACACTTTCTTGAACAGTAAGCTCAAGTAAGGCGGCGTAATGCCCAGATATTCGGCAACGTCCTCTAGGGAGAGACTATTGGTGATGTTGGCATCCATGTAAATCTTCGCCTTCTGCATAAGATCCTGACCACCCCGCTGCAGCGCCAGCTCATCAATGACCTTCATGATTTGCTCCTGAAGCTGCAAGAAGTACGCCATCATATCCGTTGTATCGGTCACTTCTTCCATTTTCGGCTGAAAACTGCGAAGGGATAATCGCTTTTTGATCATGGGCAGGCAATCCTGCAACAGTTGAATGAACTCGGAATCCGAAGTGGACGCCGACATGCAATACAACCGCAATTCCTCCAAATGCGCTTCGACTTCATCAATTCGCAGTGTCCAGATGGCTTCTACAATTTTCTCAATCCAGTCCTCATACTTGGAAATGGATAAAATCGCATGACCGCTCTGTGCAATCAGCTTCGTCAGCAGATCATGGATTTTGACCGGCGTAAACGGTTTCAATAAGTACTCTTTGACCCCATAAGACATACCCGCCTGGGCATATTCGAAGTCACCATAACCCGAAATAATCACTTTTTGGATCAAAGGATACCTCTCATGCACCTGCTTGCATAGCTCGAGTCCATCCATCTTCGGCATCCGAATATCGGTAAATAACAGCTGCGGCATCGATTCCTCGATCATTTGCAGCGCCTTCACACCATTGCTAGCCGTGCGTATCGAATCAAATTTATGGGAATGCTGCTTCAGCATGATAACCATACCTTTTAGAATAAGCGGTTCGTCGTCGACAATCAGAATTTGCTTCATCCAGCCGCCCTCCTTTTATGGCAAAAAACATTTATCCTCAACCCGAGAATAAATGCTTTCTACCTAATGCACAAGCTATTTTTTAGTCGCCCATCACGATGCCTTCTTTTTTGTTGTAACGCTCAGTTGCTTCCTTAATGATTTCATTTCCGCCCTTGGCTTTCCAATCTTCCAGCGCTTTCGGCCAATCGGAGATCGGCTCCTTGCCGTATACCATTTTCAGCATATGATCCAGAATAACTGGCGGCATATCGGAGAATTTCAGACCCGCATCTGTAAATTTCGCCGTCGTTGTAAGCTCCGGTGCGAAGGAGATCCCGTTTCTACCTTCTTTGGTCACGATCGTGTCAAATTGTGTGATTAGCTTTTTACCATCTTCGGTGGTGTTCAAAAGTGTTCTGTTCAGCGCCGTGTCTTCCACAAGTCTCAGCATGACGGAACGGAATTGCTCTTCCAGAGAGCCTTCTGGTGTTGTCGGTTGTTTGTAAACGACTTTGTTATCCTGCATCGTGTACGTGTCGCCTTCAATCCCGAAGTTAAAGAAACGATCGCCCGCTTCGGTCACCATGTAGTTCATCATTTTCACAATAGCGATCGCTTTCTCCTTGCTAACTTTGCTATTGATGTAGGATAATCCGCCTGTGTAGCTGTATTTCATCATGCCGCCCTTCCCATCGTCACCGACCGGAGACGGAATAATGACAACTTCGGATTTGGCATTGGCAGGTTTCGTCGTACTAATCCAGTTCATCAACAGGTTTGCATTGTGATTCCACACCCCTGATTTGCCTGCATTAATGTTGTTCGTCCATTTGTTACCGTCCAGACTCGCGAAATCTTTCGCCATCAAGCCTTCATCGTACATCGTTTTGTAGACAGTAAGTGCTTTCTGCATGGCTTCCACTTTGAAAAACTTCGGAACAACCTGATCGCCAATTTTCTCGAACATCGTGCTGTACGGCATAACATCATAGGCACCAAATATCACATCGGAGTAGACAAAATCTTTACGGAACGCGTACGGTTCAGCTACACCATTCTTCTTCATGGCACGTAATACGTTGAGGAAATCATCCACGGTTTTCGGTGCTGGCAGTCCTGTTTGATCTAGCAGATCTTTACGGATAAATGTGGCACGACGGCTTGCATTGGATAAATATTCAGGGATCGCATAGATCTTGCCATTATATTTCACTTCATTCCACGCTTGCTCGGGAATCGCTTTCAACAAATCTTGGCCATATTCTTTGAGAAGATCATCCAGCGGCATGAACAGACCACCTTTGATCGCTCCGCTCATATCGGGACCCGTAGGGAACATCCCTTGAATCGTATTCATGACATCCGGTAGATCCGTGCTAGCGAACATCAAAGCTGTTTTCGGTTTGAACTCCGCATGCGGTACAAGTCGAAGATCGAGCTGTGTATTGGTTAATTCGCCAAGCTTTTTCACCCATTTATCATTGTTGATGTCTGTGCTGCCGAGCGCGTATTTATTTAAGGAGTCACTTAAGGAAATAGAGATTTTCACCGGTGCTTGCGATTTAGCGGAACTTGCAGGGCTTGCTGGATTTGCTGGGCTTGCACTAGTGCCAGTCGTACTTGTTGAGGAGTTAGAGCAACCCGCGATGACCGCCACCATTAACGTTGAGACGAGACCCGTTTTCAACCAAGCTTTCATTGTATTTCCCCCTAGTCGATATGTTGTTGATTCGTGATCATCTTATCGTGAAAGAAAAACTTGGAACATTGTGTTTTTTAAGCTCAGTTGATCTTTATTATACAGATTTTACGATTTTATCGAACCGATTAACATCCCTTTGATGAAATGCTTTTGCAGGAACGGATACACCAACATGATTGGAATTGTCGCAATGACGATAACAGCCATCTTCAGTCCTTCAGGAGATAAATTGGCGATATCCCCAGCCGTATTGGCTAAATCGGAGGAATCCGTTACGACAAACTCACGTAATTTCACTTGGAGCGGGAACAGCGCGCGATTGTTGATAAAATAGAGCGCATTCGAGTAGTTGTTCCACAACGCCACCGAATAAATAATACTCATCGTCGCCATCGCCGGCTTCGAAAGCGGCAAAATAATGCTCCAAATCGTACGAACCTCACCAGCCCCGTCTATACGCGCAGACTCGATCAGTTCATTTGGAATGGACAGAAAGAAAGAGCGCATGACGAACAAATTGAAAGCACTGATCGCGCCAGGCAGCATTAAAGCCCACAAGCTATCGAGCAATCCAAGATTACGAACGAGCAAATAATTCGGGATCAGCGGAGCATGGAAAATCATCGTAATGAGGACGAGCAGCAAAATATATTTGCGTTCGCGATACTCATTTCTTGATAGTGGATACGCTAAGCTAGCCGTCATGATTAGTGCGATTAGCGTACCAAAAACAGTAATCATGACGCTTACGCTAAAGGCCCGCCATATCGCAATCTGTTTCAGAACCGTGATGTAGTTATCCATCGTAAATTGAACAGGCCATAGGACGACCTTCCCCGCACTGAGTGCAACAGGTCCACTTAAGGACTGGGCGATAATATTTAATATCGGCAGCACCATGATTAAGCTGATCAGAATGAGGCCGACAGGGTTAAGCATAGATATAGGGCTTGGTTTATTCAGAGCTGACTTACTGTTAGACATACGTAGGCATCTCCTTTCTTCGGGCAGGTTAGTATAAACCCTCGCCGGTTGCTTTTTTGCTGAACATATTAGCAGTAACGATAAGCACGAACCCGATCACCGACTTAAATAGGCCAATAGCTGTCGTGTAACTGTATTCACGCTGAATCAGCCCCACACGATAAATGTACGTATCCAGAATATCCCCCTGCGCATTATTTAAAGGATTCAAGAACACGAACACACGTTCAAATCCTAAATCCAAGAAATTACCTATTTGCAAAAGAAAGAGGATCGTAATCGTCGTTAAAATACTAGGAATCGTAATAGCCCATGTCTGTTTCCACCGTGTTGCCCCATCCATTTGTGCTGCTTCATACAGATCTGGATTAATTCCGCTCATCGCCGCCAAATAAATAATGGTGCTCCACCCGGCATCGCGCCAAACACTGGAACTGACGATGATCGTTCGAATGTAGGAATCCTCTCCCATGAAATAAATCGGCTCATGTCCGAACAGCGTCACGATATAGTTAACGACACCGCTTGTCGGATTTAAAATTTCGATCACAATGCCTCCAACCACCACCCAGGACAGGAAGTGAGGCAAGTATACGGCCGTCTGGACGAAACGTTTGAAAATCTGATTGCGCAGCTCGTTCATCATAAGCGCCAATAGGATCGGGATCGGGAAGGCGAAGAACAAGGTGTAGAAGCCGATGGCCATTGTGTTTTTTAAAATGCGCCAGAAATCCGCATACTCGAACATGCGCCGAAAATTGTCCAAGCCCACCCAATCGCTTTTCCATATCCCGGTGAAAATACTATAGTCCTGGAAAGCCATCACGGACCCCGTCAGCGGGATATATTTGAAGATTAAAAAGTAAATAATACCCGGAATCGACAGCAGGTAAAGCACCTTGTAGCGATTGTAATAGGCTAATATCCCTGTTTTCTTGGCCATTTGCCCTTGAGGCTTGCTCACCGTCTGCTCGACCTCTGAATAGCTCATATTCTCCATCACCCTATCGTCGTTGTTATGTATGAAGTGTACCGTAGGCGAGCCGAAAGATGGATACCGTGAATTAAGGGCACTTATCTTTTTTTAATATTTTCAAAATAAAAATAAGCCCCTCGACGAATCGAAGGACTTACCGTTTCTATCTGTTTAACTCGTTACAACAGTCTGCTTGAAGTGCCCCACGCTCGGCCTTGCCAACTCCAAATGTTCTCGCAATGTGGTACCCGAATACTCGTCTCTAAATAATCCTCTTGCCTGCAAAATAGGAATAACCTTGTCGACGAAATCCGTTAAATCATCAGGGAGAACAGGCGGCATGATGTTGAAGCCGTCGCAGCCATAAGAATGGAACCACTCCTCCATGAGATCCGCCAGCTGCTCAGGCGT
This sequence comes from Paenibacillus sp. J22FR83, assembly GCF_059691955.1. Classification (NCBI taxonomy): domain Bacteria; kingdom Bacillati; phylum Bacillota; class Bacilli; order Caryophanales; family Paenibacillaceae; genus Paenibacillus; species Paenibacillus sp. J22FR83. The sequence continues at coordinate 99,320 of NZ_JCAUAM010000019.1, read as the reverse complement.
ACCTACGAATTGCATATGTCCCCGCGCTGCAAGAATACGACGGCCAAGCTCAAGAATGGAAAGCTTCTCTTTCCTCGCCACATCCATGATGAGTTGAATACGGCTTTTCATCCCATTGGAGGCTTCCACTGGATCTGGAATTTCAGGAAGTTCCTCGTCCACCGGGTAACTAGAGAGATCGAAGCTTAGGAATCCAGACAGCATCCGAACGGCCGCATCTGGCGGAATCAGGGACTGTAGTTCCTGATATTTACGCTGAGCCTCTTCCACTGTGTCGCCGAGAATCGGTGAAAGTCCTGGCATAATGCGGATCTCCTGATCGGTTCTCCCATACTTCGCTAGCTTCGCATGAACCTCACTGTAGAAAGCTTGTGCGGCTGCCAGAGATTGTTGTGCCGTGAACACGACCTCGCCTATACTAGCAGCAAAATCCTGCCCTGGCCCAGAGGATCCAGCTTGGATCAGCACCGGATAGCCTTGCGGCGGACGCGGAACATTGAGAGGGCCCTTGGAGGCATACCATTGTCCTTTAAAATCAATCGGTGTGATCTTCGCGGGGTCAGCGAATTGGCCTGATTCTCGATTCAAGACGAGCGCATCATCGGCCCAGCTATCCCACAGTTGCGTAACCACGTCAACGAATTCACGCGCCATTTCGTAGCGAAGCCCATGCTCAGGATGCTTATCCTTCCCGTAATTGTGCGCTTCAATATCCTGCTGGGAAGTCACGATATTCCATCCTGCTCTACCGCCGCTGATGAAATCAAGCGAAGCAAACTTCCGCGCCACATTGTAGGGCTCACTATATGTCGTCGACACCGTTGCGGTAAGGCCGATTCGCTCTGTGGCTTGCGATAGCGCTGACAGCAGCGTTAACGGCTCAAGCATCCCTGATGCGGCTTGTTCAACGCCATATACATACAGCAAATCAGCAAAGAAAATCATATCAAATTTTCCACGCTCCGCTGTTTGTGCCAACTTTTTATAGAGCTGGATATCGAACATTTGTTCCACGCCGGAGTCAGGATGACGCCATCCTGCACTATGATGTCCTGTATAATAAATGAAGGCTCCTAGATGTAGCTGTTCATCTCTTTTTGTCATCTTATCTTCCTTCTTTCTCGTTCGCTAGTTTTTGCTTATCCTTTGAAGGTATCGCGCCACATGAGCCATTTGCGTTCGAGCAAGCGTACGGAGGAGTCGGATAGCTTACCCACAAGGGCAAAGATCACAATGCCAACAAACACGACATCGGTCTTCGAATACGTACGGGCATCCTGGATCATATAACCAATGCCCGCGCTCGTTCCCATCAACTCAGCTACGACGAGTACAAGCCATGAAATGCCTAGTGAAAGCCGCAAACCTAGTAAAATATGAGGTAAAGCTGCTGGCAAAATAAGCTTGGTAACCTGCTGATATTTGGAATATTGCAAAACACGGGAAACTTCATAGAGCTTCTCATCGACACTTCTCACACCTTGAAAGGCATTAATGTAGATGGGAAAAAATGCCCCCAATGCGATCATTAGCACTTTAGAAAACTCCCCGATGCCAAACCATAAGATAAATAACGGAATAAGCGCCAATAACGGGACAGTTCTTAACATTTGAAGCGAAGGGTCCATGACCCGTTCCACGAATTTACCTAACCCTGCGGAAAGTCCGAGCAATAGCCCGATGCCTCCCCCTAGAAGAAAGCCTAGCGCAGCCCGATACATACTAATCTCTAAGTTACTCCATAGTTTGCCGCTCACAGCCAAGTCAATGAACTGTTTCAGGATCGCAAGTGGTGTAGGCAATAGGCTCGCAGGCACTAAACCATACATCCCTGCCCCCTGCCAAGCGATCATGACGATGACGGGTACGATCCAACCATGCAAATAGGGAGGTATGCGACTGCCCGATGGACGGAGCGTTGTACGTGTACTAACTGGTAATTGGCTCATTGTCCACCCTCCCCTTGAAACGTTCCACGCCAACGCAATAAGCGATGTTCTAACCATTTAACAAGGGAATCTGTCAGCTTGCCAACCGCAGCGAATACGATGATCCCTACAAATACGACAGTCGTTATGGACATAAACCGTGCATCATTGATCATATATCCTACACCTGAGCTGGATCCCATCATTTCAGCAACAACAAGTCCCAACCAAGCAATGCCAAGCGATAAGCGAATGCCTAGAAAGATATGAGGCAGCGCCGATGGCACAATGAGCTTCGTAATCAATTGCCATCTGCTAAATTGGAGAACGCGTGCAACCTCAAATAGCTTAACTTCTACGGACCGAAGACCGAGGAACGTATTCACATAGAGCGGGAAAAATGCCCCTTTCGCGATGAGCAGTATTTTGGACGTTTCCCCAAAACCGAACCAAAGCACAAATAATGGCGCAAGCGCAAGGTGAGGCAGTGTGCGCAACATTTGTATGGAAGGATCCAGAAGCCTTTCGGTTCGATAGGAGAACCCCACCCATAGGCCCATTGCAAAACCAAGTCCACCGCCAATAAGAAAACCGACGAATGCTCGCCAAGCTGAGATTTGCAAATTACGCAAGAGCTCGCCAGAAGCTGTCATGGCGATAAATTCCTTCACGATCGTCAGTGGCGATGGCAGCAAGATCGGATTCAAGATGCCGAGTGCGCTTCCCACCGACCAAATGATGAGAAGAACAACTGGCAGCAGCATGCCGAGCGCAATATTAACAACTTTGATGGATGGACGATACCCTCTTACCTTCCTACTCCTGACTACAGGAATTGGAAGGTGTTGTTTGATCTGAGATTCATTTGAGAGCATAGGAAACGCCTCATTTCTTTTTCTCATCAGCAATCTGTTTAAGTGCTTTCTCTACATACTGATTATCAATGATATCAGCGACTTGAATTTGTTTACGGATCGACTTGATACCGAATTGGAAATCCGCCGTCTTTTGCAACTCAGCAGCAATATCTTTGCTTGTCGCAATATTAATCATCGTAGAGCGTTCGAATGTTCCCTTAATGACTTCCACTGGAACCTTGCGTTCATCGGCATATCGTTTCAATGCTTCGTCTTTATTATCATTTTCCCACAGGCGTGTTTTCTCTAACACTTTCAAGTAAAGGGTAACCAGATCCGGATATTTCTCTGCAAATTGCTTGCGTACAATATTGAAGGAAGGTGATAGGACGCCCAATGCCTCGCCATCTGCTAAGACACGGCCTTTACCGTTCAACGTATTCAAGGTGATGTACGGATCCCAAGTTGCCCAAGCATCTACACCGCCATTTTCAAAAGCAGGCTGAGCTTCATCTGGCTGTAGTTGAATGACTTCAACCTCAGATGTTTTCAACCCACTTTGCTCTAAGCTGCGGTATAAGAAGTTGAAGGCGTTACTCCCTTTGGCAACCGCGATTTTCTTGCCTTTAAGATCTTCAAGCTTTTTGACCGGACTGTTCGTCGGAACGATGAGAGCCACATTTTTCTTACCATCCAGAATCTGAGAAATAATTTTGAATGGAATATCGGCAGCTTGTGCTGCAACGACCGGCATGTTGCCAAGTCCAGCAAAATCGAGTCGATTGGAAGCCATCGCTTCCGTCATTGGAGGACCGCTTTGAAATTCAGACCATTCTACCTTTACGCCCAGCTTTTCAAATTCCGTCTCAAACCACTTTTCCTCACGAGCTTTTCCGAAAAGCCCTCCACTGCCTTGCACACCAAGTTTTACCGTTAGACCTTCATAATTCGTTGCTGCCGCCGTAGACGTTGCATTAGCAGGCTTATTTTCCGTTGATTTGGCGCAACCACTCAAAACGATAGTAAAGACAACCAGTATGGCAATGAGTAAACGAATATTTTTCATAGTAATACCCCCCAATAAATTGTGTAATTAAATGCCCGCTCCATCTACGCTTACGGGTTCTTCAACCTTCTCGAACTCACTCAGAACAATACGTCGCAGCTCTTGAAAAGAATGACTAGCTTTCTTACGCGGAAATGGCAAGTCGTTCTGCACGATGTTGCGGATATGCCCCGGTCTCGCATTCATAATGACTACACGCTTGGCTAGGAAGACGGCTTCATCGATGTCGTGCGTGACGAACAGCATCGTTGTGCGGTTCTTCTGCCAAATGTCGAGCAGCACTTCCTGCATATGCGATCGCGTAAAGGCATCCAGTGCACCAAAAGGCTCATCGAGCAGCAGCACATCAGGGTTCCGCAGCAATGCTCTGGCAATCGCTACCCGTTGAGCCATGCCCCCAGATAATTCGCGGGGATACGCTTTGGCAAAGTCTTTCAGCCGCACAAGCTCGATCAGCTCATCTACCTTGCCTCTAATCACAGGGTCCTTCAAGGAGTAATTCGCAGCAATATTCTTCTCCACGGTGAGCCAAGGAAAGAGTCTTGGTTCTTGGAAAATAACTCCCTTCTCGATGCTCGGTCCGTCAATCGGTTTGCCGTTGAGAAGCACTGTTCCGCTGTACGCTGTATCCAAACCAGCAATAATCTTGAGCAGTGTGCTTTTGCCGCAACCACTGGGCCCGATGATGGTAATAAATTCACCCTGCTGCAATTCCAACTGAATATTACTCAGTGCAATGGTACGGCCGGTCGGCGTATCGAACTGCTTATTCAGACCGGAAATCGTAAGCGTTTGAGTTGTCACTATTGATCACACCCCTTTTAACAAACTATTCACATCATATTACTTGGTATTAAAATGCAAAAAAGAGACTCAACGCTTCTAAATGACACAAAAGAAAGCATACGTCGAATCTCCAGTTGGTCTGGTCGATTGATCTTATGTAGTTATTGTTATTTTGCTCTATTCCACAAACCGAATTTCGATTCGGTTTGTATGAACCATATCTTAACAACTACGCGGACGTATTGTCAATACTTATTTTCTTAATTCCACCTGGAATAATCGGATTATACTTTCGGTCTTTGGTGTAATGTTAATTTCAAGACCAGGTGCCCGTTGAAGCGTTAAGCCTTGAATTAAACTAACGAAATAAAAAGCCAGTTCCAAGGGGTCTTCTTCGCCAATAATGATGCCGCTGTCTTGGCCTTCCTTCATAATCGCAGCAACAGGCTGCAGATTGTTGGTGAACCGCTCCGTAACAGCTTTTCGAATTTCGAGCGGTACACTTTCTGTTGTTCGCGCTGTTTGTATGAGAATCGTGAACGCCCAGTTGTTACTAGTCGACAGCCACAACGAGCAGATATAACGCAGTTTCTCGATCGCGTTGCCTTCCATCTGCGAAACCTCTGTTACGAGACGTCCATAATCACTCTGTGTCGCATAGAGCAACTCTGCGTAGATCTCTTCCTTTGATTTAAAATAATGATATAGATTCCCGATACTAATGCCTGCTGCTGCTGCAATATCATTCATATGCGTGGCGCCGATTCCCTTGGTTGCCGTGACCTGAACCGTCGAGTTTAATATGTGTTTCTTCCGTTCCTCCCGCAATTGCAGATCTTTTTCGATGTTCCGTGGTGACATGAATTCTCCTCCTACTGTAAAGTTATACTGTGTGCTGTTACAGCAACGTTTCCAAGTATACTAGAGGTGCCCTTTATTTTAAAAGCTTAAAATAGTCGTGCAGGTGATGTCCATACGAAATAACTGGATTTTGTCCAGCTAAATTCGCTCATTTCGCCAGGTAATCAGAATTAACTGGATAATGTACATCTATATTAGGTCATATGCGCCATATCGAGCTAAATGAGCTGAATTAACTACATGTTTTACATCTAATCGGTGGAATGAGGGATTTCCGACGAAATTAGCTGTATGTTTTCCAGTTATTCGGTGCTGGGATGGGCTGCTTGAGGCATGATGGAGAATAGGTACTGGGGTGGACCAAAGAAAGCAAATGTAGTGAAACTAAGGTGAGTTACTGAGCAGCGTTACTACTACTGGAAGTGGTTACTTCGCCCCCCACCACTTAACTCTACGTAACTAAGTGAACTAATAGTGCCTTCTTGTCGGCCAACCCGGCCTCCCTTATACTTACAGCACACGGTAAATGAGAGGATGATTGGAGTCATGAAATATAGAAACATGGGACGCAGCGGGTTAAAAGTTAGTGAAATCGCCTTAGGAAGCTGGCTCACTTACGGGACTGCTGCCGAGCAAAAAGCTGCGGATGCGTGCATCGCAAAAGCTTTTGAAAGCGGCATTAATTTCTTCGATACCGCGAATGCTTATAATCGTGGCGAAGGCGAGAAAGCCATGGGCGCAGCGCTCAAAGGGTATGAACGCTCGAGCTATGTGCTCTCGACGAAGGTCTACTTCCCGATGGGCGATGGCCCGAACGATCGCGGGCTGTCCCGCAAGCACATCATGGAGCAATGTGATGCGAGTTTGAAACGACTTGGCGTCGACTATATCGACATCTATTTCTGCCATCGGTATGATATTCACACGCCGCTGGAGGAAACGCTTCGCGCGCTTGACGATTTGGTCGCTCAGGGCAAAATCGTCTACCCCGCCGTTAGCGAGTGGAACGGCGCACAAATCACCGAGGCCGCTAGCATCGCTGAGCGCCTTCGTCTTCGCCCGCTGATTTCCAATCAGCCGATCTATAACATGTTCGAGCGCTATATTGAGCGCGAAGTATTACCAGTTTCCGAGCACAAGGGGCTCGGTCAAGTTGTCTTTTCGCCGCTTGCGCAAGGTATACTGACTGGCAAATATAAGCTGGGACAACCGCTTCCAGCCGATAGCCGCGCTGCGAACGATTCCGTCAATGGAGTCATCAACAGCTACCTGAATGACCGCGTACTGCAGACCGTTCATGAGCTAGAACAAATTGCTCAAGGGCTGGATATCTCGATTGCTCAACTTGCAATCGCATGGGTACTTCGTCAGCCTGGCGTAAGCTCCGCACTGATCGGTGCGACCAAACCAGAGCAGATCGAAGAGAATGTGAAGGCTGTGGACGTCACGCTTGACGCAGCATCATTAGAGCGAATCGAGACAGTTTTGAAAGGAATTGCGGACTTCTCTCCGGCACGATAACATTGGTGGACTAACATCTGACATATATACTAGGAAGACAGCGCTTATTAAGCACTGTCTTCTTTTTTTTGCTTCATATCCCCCTGCACGGCGGCAACGCCCTCTCGTTAACGCCCAAAATGGGCGTTAACTCGGCCTTTCCGCGCGGCGCGCGGCCAATGGAGCACGTTAAGGCCCCTTATGGGCCTTATCTCTCCTGCAGGCCAGCGACCCCTTATGTTAACGCCCAAAATGGGCGTTAACTCAGCATTTTTGCGCGGCGCGCGGCCACCGGAGCACGTTAAGGCCCCTTATGGGCCTTAACTCTCCCGCGCGCCAGCGACTCCTCACGTTAACGCCCAAAATAGGCGTTAACCCAGCCCATCTCCTGCTACTCTACCCCCACGCCTACTGCAAATCCATACCATTCCCCGAGAAAGCTCACACATTCTTTATTCCAATTGTGCAATCCCCGTATTACTCTTTCAACTATTCGAGACGACATATAACCTCTGAATATCTCTATATTTCTCTACTTATCTACTATTTCCTCGGTTGTCAACCTAGGAGGGGTCTGCTACTCTTTGGATAACAAGACTTATAAACGGGAAAAGGGGAAACCCCCATGCTGAATCGGAATTTCATGTTAACGGATACGCAGCGATTTTTGCTTCGAAATGTGTCCATCATTGTGCTCGGTCTCTTCATTAACCAAATGCTCCAAACAGTCGGAAGCATCGTTCTAGCTCGTGTACTAGACGATCCTACCAAATTCGGGCAAGTGAATCTCTTGCTGCAAATTTTCGGTATGGCCTCCTTGTTTCTCAATGTTGGGTTCAACTCTTCTTTAATCTATACCTTTTCTAGGAAGCCAGAACAAGCAGTACAAACCAATTTTCGCGTTGCTTTTTTCGGAAGCTCCCTCTTCGGGATAATCTTCGGAATCATACTCGCGCTGCTCGCACCAATTCTAGCGAATTATTACCAACTGCCTGAGCTAAAAGGCGCCATGATCCTGAGCTCCATCATGTTTGTTTTCAACTCCATCATCAATATTGGTGTCGCTTCTTTCTCAGGAAACCGCGAATTCGGTGTTCAGGCTTTCTTCATGGTTATCACCACTACACTTGCCACTTCGGGGACGGTTGTCGGCGTTTTATTGCCCGTTGGCTCGCTCAATCTCCTCGAAAATATCTCGCTATGGATGAGCGTGGGGGCGATCCTGACGGCTCTTTTTATTGGTTGGAAAGTTGAACGTGTGCATAGTCCGAAATGGTTCGGCGGTATCCCTTTGAAAGAGGTCAGAGCCATGATGGCGTACGGCTTACCCTCTTGGGCGGGAAATATCGCAAAAGCATTCCAACAGCCTTTTCTAGTCATGATGGTCGGTTCCAGTTCAGTCATCGCTGTCGGTTACTTATCGAATGGTTTCCGTATAACAGGCTTCATCGGCATCATTACATGGGCATTCATGATCGTGACTTTCCCCTTCGTGGCCGAAAGCGCACAGGATTTGAAGGAAAGCAAGGATCGTGGGACGAGTTGTGTTCGATATAACAACATTTTTCTATATCCACTGACAGCGCTCATCTGTTTATATCCCAATCAAATCAACGGTTTTCTATTCGGAGAAAGCCTCACATCAGGTGATTCCGCAGCTTATATTCGCTTGATGGCTTTAGGTGTCTTATTCTCTTCCGTAGGCCGACTTGGCGGAAGTATACTAGCTGGAATTGGCAAAACAAAGTCTAACTTCTGGGTCATGATCGTGGCTGGTATCTTCGTCATTGCGATCGTCCCCTTCATTGCGGCTGAAAATCCCGTCCTAGCTGTAGGTATTTACACGGGGGGATGGGCTGTCTCCGCGATTGCCATGATTGGATTTTTCTACTTCGAAAAATTCCCGCTGGATTGGTGGAAGGCTTACGGACAACCTCTCCTACCTACTGTAGGGATGATGGCGATTATGGAAGCCGGCTCGTTGGTGAAGGGATGGTATCCCATTTTCATCGTAGCTGGTCTCGTAGGCTTGCTCGTATTAACGATATTGATTGAAAAACGTCCTAATCACGATGTACATACGCAAGAGGTCCTCTAAATCTGAGCACTTCCCAAACACAAAAAAGCACTTCATAGGCAGTCATACTGCCTTGGAGTGCTTTTTACATGCAAACGTTAGATTGTATACGCGTATTTGTTATTGGTCGCAATCTCCTCTAGCGCAGGGTTCTGCTCCTTCACCAAGATGCGATCCAGAATCAACTGTTCAAAATAAGCGAACCCGCTGTCCCGCACGCGAGGGCGTGGGAGCGTGATTTTCACATCGAGGGCAATCTGTCCCTCTTCGATTAAAATAACCCGATCCGCCAGCTGAACGGCTTCGGACACATCATGCGTTACGAGCAGCGCCGTAAACTTCTGCTGATACCACAGCCGCTCAATGAGCTGCTGCATCTCGATGCGAGTCAGCGCATCAAGCGCGCCGAGCGGTTCATCCAACAGCAGCAGGCGAGGCTGCCCTGCCAAAGCACGTGCCAGCGCAACGCGTTGGCGTTGCCCCCCTGACAGTACTCCCGGCCATTCGTTTGTTCTGTCCGCCAAGCCTACTTGCGCAAGTACTTCCTCGGCTCTCCAGCGAGAGCCATCCCTTACGCCAACCTGCACGTTCGCGAGCACGCGGTTCCACGGAAGCAAGCGAGCATCCTGGAACAACACGCGTGTTTCGCCATGGATGCCCTTGAGCGCCTGACCATCAACCTCGATCTGCCCGCTCGAAGGCTTATCCAGCCCGGCGATTAAGCGCAGAAGTGTGCTTTTGCCGCAGCCGCTTCGTCCGACAATTGCGATAAACTCGCCTGGTGCTACGTCCAGCTCTACACCTTGCAGTACTTGCTTTTGACCAAAAACCTTCGCAGCCTGCTTCACTTGTAATCGAATGCCAGTGCCTTCCGCCATCGTGCCCACTCTCCTTTATGGTTTCAAGAAATTAGGATGCCATTGCAGCCATGCATGTTCCAGAAGCTTCGCCATATAGTCGGATATTTTGCCTAGTAAGGCATAGACGATAATACTTAGAATCACGACATCCATTTGCAAAAATTCTCTCGCATTCATCGCCATATAGCCAATCCCAGAACTCGACGAAATCGTTTCAGCCACGATTAAAGTTATCCACATAATACCTAGAGAGAAACGAACCCCGACCAAGATCGAAGGCAACGCACCGGGAATGATGATTTTGCGGAACAAATGAAAATGGCGAAGCCCATACACACGCCCCATTTCGATTAATCCCGGATCTACGGAACGAATACCATGAAAGGTATTTAAATAAATGGGGAAGAAAACGCCTAGTGCAACTAAGAAGATCTTGCCTTCTTCTCCAATACCGAACCAGAGGATGACCAAAGGAATCATCGCTAGATGAGGGATATTCCGCAGCATTTGGACGGAAGTGTCCGTCACCTTTTCAAAAATAGGAAGAAGTCCATTAATTAAGCCTAGGGCAAAACCGATACCGCCGCCAATCGCAAAGCCGATAAATGCCCGTTTGGAACTGGCACCGATATACGTGAATAGGGTCCCTTTCTCGGCCAAATGAACACCAGCTGCGAATACAGCTGACGGCGTCGATAAAATGCGAGTGGAAATCACGCCAAATTGCCCTAGTAGCTGCCATAAAACAAGAAGTACGATCGGAAGCGCCCAAGGGAGCAACCCTTTAGCCAGAGACTTTGACAGGTTGGTTGTCATGGGACCGAACCCCCTTTGCTGGCTTCGGCAACTCCGTATTAGCGATGAGTTCTCCAAACGGACTTACGTAATTCGCAGATTCAGAGGAGCGCTTCTTCTGGTTCTTCAATGGCAAATGCGGGAACAACAGCTCCGCTGTCCGATACGCCTCTTCCAAATGTGGGTAGCCCGAGAAAATAAACGTCTCAATGCCTAGGTCCGCATACTCCTTCATTCGCGCAGCAACTGTCTCTGGATCACCGACTAATGCTGTCCCCGCACCTCCGCGCACAAGCCCGATGCCTGCCCACAGATTAGGACTGATCTCTAATTTAGTCCGATCGCCCTTGTGCAGCTCTGCCATACGGCGTTGACCGACGGAGTCCATGGTTGCAAATATTTTCTGCGCAGAAGCTATGGTCTCATCGTCCAAATGGGAAATGAGGCGATTGGCATCCGCCCAAGCTTCCTCTGAAGTTTCACGCACGATGACATGCAATCGAATGCCGAACTTCACTGTGCGGCCACGCTTCGCCGCAGCTTCGCGAACGGTCTTAATTTTCTCCGCTACTGCAGCTGGCGGCTCTCCCCACGTTAAGTACACATCGACATGATCTGCTGCAACTTCAATCCCTGCGTCTGAGGAACCACCGAAATAGATTGGCGGGTACGGCGCTTGGATCGGTGGATACACAATTTTCCCGCCTACCACTTTCAAATGCTCACCAGTGAAATCGACTTGCTCACCGGCTAGCTCTTTCCGCCAAATGTGCAGGAATTCGTCGGTCAACTTATAGCGCTCATCATGCTCCAGGAAGAGTCCCTCGGCTTCAAGCTCTTTCGCATCGCCGCCTGTGACGACGTTGATCAATAAGCGACCATCCGATAACCGATCGAAGGTGGAAGCCATTCTGGCCGATAGGGTCGGTGACATCAAACCCGGTCTGACTGCGACTAGAAATTTCAGCCGCTCGGTCACGGGAATTAAGGAAGAGGCAACCACCCATGCATCCTCGCAAGATCTGCCCGTTGGCAACAGTACGCCACCATAACCTAGTTGATCAGCCGCTTGCGCAATTTGCTTCATATAGCCATAATCAACTGCGCGCGCCCCTTTCGTTGTTCCAATGTATCTGCTGTCTCCGTGTGTCGGAATGAACCAGAATACTTCCATCTTCATCGTCTCCCTTATCCTTTATAAGTAGCTCGAACCTATTTCGTGGCTGGTAATACGGCATCTTTCACTTTAATTTCTTTTGGAATCAGTCCTAGTTTGAAAAAGGTATCCGCGATTTTCTGTTGCTCATTGATCAAAGCATCATCGATTGGTTGAATGCCGTATGCTCTGCGTTTTGCCGCGCGTTCCAAGGAAGGAACGTCAATACCTAACTGCGGAGACAACGTTTCGGCAAGCTCTTTGGGATGATCTTTGGACCACACATCTACTTTGGCCAATTGGTCTAGAATGACTTTGACCGTGTCCCTATTGTTTTCGGCATAAGTGCGGGTAGCTAGATAAAATTCATGGTTAGCAACGGTGTCCTTGCCGTCAGCCAATATTTTGGCTTTCGCAGAAGTCTCTGCCGCAGCGAAGAATGGATCCCAGATGACCCAAGCATCTACACTGCCTTTCTCAAAGGCTGCCCTAGCGTCCGCAGGTGGAAGGAAGGCTACTTGGATATCCTCATATTTCAAGCCAGCTTTCTCGAGTTGCTTCACTAACAGATAGTGCACGTTCGAACCTTTATTCAACGCAACCTTCTTCCCTTTCAGCTCGGCAACGGATTTAATCTCCGACTTCTCTGGGATGAGGATCGCTTCACTAGCAGGGCTTGCAGGTTCATGCCCTAAGTAAACGAGTGGCGTTCCTGCAGCTTGTGCAAAAATCGGCGGCGCTTCACCCGTATGCCCCACATCAATACTGCCAACATTCATCGCTTCCAGCAGCTGCGGCCCCCCTGGGAACTCGGTCCATTGGATGGTGATGCCTTTTTCTTTTAACGCTTTATCCAGCTCGCCGTTTGCTTTCAGGAAGTTCACGGTGCCGTATTTCTGATAGCCGATGCGAAGCGTTGTGCTTTTCTCTGTTTTCGCTGAAGCCGCAGGTGCGTTTGTGTCAGCAGCACCCGTAGTCGACTTAGAAGCCGCTCCGCAACCGCTCAACACCGTAATTAACAAAGTGGATAGTACAAGACTTGCGAGTAGATTTTTTTTCATCGTAAAGCCCCCCTTATTTCTAATATAGTTGTGTAAAGCGTGCACCTATCGGACACAAAAAAGAGACACAGCTCTTCCCCTTCATGGAAGTTTAGCATGTGTCTCCGGCGGTCCGGTCGATACATAATTATTCTGATAAGATTACTTGGTTTTAATTTATCAGCATTCTTTCTGTTCGTCAATAGTTTATTTGAAATATTTTCTTGGGGAGGTAAATGACACCATCTCAAAGTAAAATAACGGCCGGCTAGGACTCGAAAATCGAGTCTTAGCCGGCCGTTATGGTAGTTACATTAAGTTCAAGGTTTAAGTTCAAGCTGCTCGGATAACGTTATGGCGTAGCGCTATTTACATGAGTCCTGCTAGAGCCTCGTAAATGTGATGTAATCGACTTGGCCAGGTACTGCTGATTCCATCCGAAGGGCCCGGTTAATCTGTCCCCGATGATATTGCCCATGCAAGAGAACCTGCAACAGGATGTCCCGGACGGACGTTTGGAAGGGAACACCGCTTTGGTTCGTGTAGTTGATGATCTTGTCCAACTCGGATTCTTCTAGCCCTTCTATATAGATGCGATATTGCTCGGTGTTCTCTTGGAACATCGTCCAGATCGCGCTCAGGTCGTCCGTTTCCTCCCACAACGAATATTGCGCACTCCCCTTCCTCTGCAAGCGGGAAAGCCAAACTCGTTCCGCGACCGCGACGTGCCGAACTAATTTCAGAAGGTCCTGATCCTTTGTTTTACTCTCCTCGAGCGCATCCATAATACGTTCATTCGCCCAATACAGATGGTCCATCATGCTCTTGATCGTCTTCATTTCGGGTTCCCCTTCTTCGTTTTATCGATCTCCTAGACCTAGTATATCTAATGGTTTATTTGTCAATTACCTAATTGCTTAGTCATAATAATTTCTAACGGCTCTTTCTCGAGTAACAAGCATCCGGCATCGCGATAACCTATTTTTCTATAAAAGTGCTGAGCCCCTTCACTAGCCAAAGTTGAGGTCATGACTAGCTTAAAGCCCTTTTCCCTCATTTCTTCTTCCCAATAAAGGACAGCTACCTTACCACATCCCTGACCTCGATGGGACTCTTCGAGCCATAACATGTTCATGAACGGTGTGTTGTCCCAGAAATAGCCGAACCTCATCCATCCGATATTGTTGTCATTTTCGTCCCGCAGCATATAGATTTCTTGCTCGTTAATTTTCTTAGTGATTAAGCTTTGTACAATGTGATGGTCACGTACTTGTAGATAGGCATAGTCAGCATTAGTTGCAACCTCAATTTTCATCCGTATCCCGCACCTCCATAATCCACATTTTACCATGATTTATGAGGGAAAACTAAATTCGCGCAGGCCGACTTCCGCAACATCTGATCGATGGCACGAGCTGACAGTTTAACTGGAAAACATACAGTTAAATTCCACCAATTCCCCTGATTTTCAGGAATAGATGGATAAAGTCCAGTTAATTTATCCGATATGGGACGATTTGCGGTTATAAGCTGAGATTAGCTGTAGGAAATACAGTTATTTCAATAACTACCCCAATTTCATCTAAAATAGATGGAGGAAATCCAGTTATTTGGGTTTGTGGAGTGACGTGGGCGCAGTTTCAAGAATACTCACGTGCCACAAAACGTTTGATACGCACAAGCCGATGGCTCCGGCAGCGCGGCATACGCCTCCTGCTCCAGTGCGTGCGCGAATGGATTCGCCAGCACAGCGAGAAGTCGCTCCATCACGCTGTAGTCACCATGTTCGACCGCGGCTTCCAGTGCTTCCTCAACCCGGTGATTGCGCGGGATGATTGCAGGATTACTACTGCGCATCAACTCCTGCGAAGCGGATTGGTCTTCCTGCTGTCTACCTAATCTCGCCTGCCATTGTTCCCGCCAAGGGGCAAACTCCGGCGTGCCGAATAGGGGTGATTCTTCTATTTTATCAAACGTCAGAGCTAAGAACGTATTCGTATAATCTGCACTATGCTTCTCCATTAAGCTAAGCAGACCTTCAATCAGCGCGAGATCCCCTTCCTCTTCGCCCAAAATCCCTAACTTCGCTCTCATTCCCGCGAGCCATGCTTGTTGATAGGTCGCGGAAAACTCGGAGAGAGCACCCTCGGCTAGTTTAATGGCTTGTTCCTCATCCTCATGCAGCAGCGGTAGGAGCGTTTCTGCAAATCTCGCCAGATTCCAGACCGCGATGCGCGGTTGATTGCCATAGGCGTAGCGACCATGTGTGTCGATAGAGCTGAATACCGTGGCTGGGTCATAGGCATCCATGAAGGCACAAGGACCGTAATCAATGGTTTCACCGCTGATCGCCATGTTATCGGTATTCATCACTCCGTGAATAAAGCCAACTAGTTGCCATTTCGTAATGAGCTTGGCTTGACGCTTGATCACTTCCTGAAGGAAGTGAAGATACCGTTGCTCTTTGTGATCACTCTCTGCCTGAGCCGTTACTTCTGGATAATGTCTCTCGATGGTATAATCCGCAAGTCCCTGAAGATCCTCGCTGGTGCCATATTGGGCTGCATATTGAAAAGTTCCTACCCGAATATGACTTGCCGCTATGCGTGTTAGCACTGCGCCAGGCAACTCGGTTTCACGGTAAATAACATCCCCCGTTGTAACTACAGCTAAGCTCCGCGTCGTTGGAATGCCAAGTCCGACCATCGCTTCACTGATGATGTATTCGCGCAGCATCGGTCCGAGCGCCGCTCGGCCATCGCCACGACGGGAATACGGCGTTCTGCCTGAACCTTTCAGCTGAACATCCACCCGCTCCCCTTGGGGAGTAATCTGTTCCCCCAGCAGGATAGCCCGGCCATCCCCTAACATGTTAAAATGCCCAAACTGATGAGCTGCGTAAGCTTGTGCGAGCGGTATCGAACCTTCTGCAATGTGGTTCCCTGCCAGCGTAGCGACGCCTTCCTCGCTTCGCAATGCCGAAGCATTCAACCCGAGCTCCTCAGCCAAGGCCTCATTAAGAACGATTAACTTCGGAGCGCGCCCAGGCGTTGGGTTAACTTGTGTAAAGAAGGATTGCGTAAGTCGTGCATAACTGCTATCAAAGTTCCAGCCTGTATGTTGTTTTGCTATATCTGTCATTGTATCTCCTCTTTCTTGCTCGACTTGTTACTTTCCCAATTATATCATAATAGACCAAAAAACCTCTCCACAAGCCTAAGCAAGTACGAAGAGGTTCTTTTATTGTTAACGTGTTGATAGCCACCGTATGGCAGATAACGCGCCGGGTGCTACGTGCTGTGCGGAATGCTAGGATTGTTGATGGGTTGCAAAACGTTTTAGTAAGGTTATCGAATTGAAATGCATGCCCTCGTGATATAACGTGAAGTTTAAGAATTCGCCAACTGTGGTTAGGAGTAAACCGCTGCCTGTTGTGAATGGCTTAGCCACGCTTTCATCCAAGCGATCATGTAAGATACTCTGAATTCGTTTGGGTTGCTCAGCAAGCAAAGCAAGTAATTCTTCAAGCGAAGGGAGTTCCTCAGCCCAATCTGCTGGTTTGGTGCCTTTTGCAAATAATCGCTCAAAGTTCTCAGGGATTTGTAACGGCTCACCAATAAAATGAAAAGCAAATTTCTCTTGCACGAAAATAATGTGCCCCAAATTCCAGCGAATATTGTTATTAAATCCTTCGGGTATATCGTTTATTGTGTCTTCCGATAGCCCTTCAACCGCTTTGATCGTAGATTTGCGAACAAAATCCAGTTGTTTGAGAGTCATTTGCTCCATAGAATATATCCTCGCTTTTTTACTCTACTGTAGCACGTTTCCAGCAAGCCTGCGCCATATTTTTCAAAATCAGTGCTTGCTCCCACCGGTTAGAGAGCTCCCGACCCCCTTGCCCCTTGATGGCATAAGGTGCCGGCCCCAACTCGCAAACAAAAGGAAGCACATCGCCAGGCTTAGCATCCTGCAGCCAATACCGCATCGCTTGGGTCCACCAACGCTCATAACGTGCCAGCATCGCATCCGAGTAACCAACATCGACTTGAATCTGCTCCCCCGACGAAATTCGGCTATGAATCGCTGACGTTCGTTGCAACACTGCATCAAGAAGAGGCTCCGCTTTCTCTTGCCCCTCTGTCATTTCCCCTGCCAGCACGTAGTGGGAAATATCCAGCGTAAACCTCAGATTCGGCAACGCTTGCGTGTATTGTACGGTGCGAATTAGGTCCTGTGTAATTTTGCCACGATGCGTCTCTACATAAAATGGCATGCTATGCGTAGCCGACACGGCGGCGAGTCCGCCTAACAGATCAATCGCTTCTTCGTCGATCACGAAAGCGTCCGCCACCTGACCATTCACATACAGCATATCCATATCTGCGGCATTCTGGATGTGTGCCAATAAGTCACTCGGGCTGAATGGAAAACAATGTGAGCCAAAGCTTAGACTGTATTGATTCAGTAACCTTTTCCACTCATCTCTAACATCGATCTCCGGCACTCTCGCTAAGATGCCAGTAAAGCCTCCATCTGCAATGCGCTCCAGCTTTGCCTCTAGCGAAAGCTCTGTCCCCACTTCCCCTAGCTCCATCATCGCCCACATGGATTGATGAACTTCAAGCCGCGGAGGGCGATTAGAGCCATCATTGATCCTGGATATGTCGAATTGTCCGATCATGCGTATTAGTAGCCTCCCAGGCTGCCCGCCGGTTTATTTTTATCGGAATCACCATGCGCCTCCATGTACACTGCACGTTTCTTCACAGTTCGCTCCGCTTCTTCCTGTGCCGCACGGGCATCGCCGCCATGAACATCTTCAATCATCCAACGCTGCCCAAAGCCTGCATGTACAACCTCATCGGCCCAGTCAAAATCTTGAAACGTCGTCATTAGTGGATCCTTGGCGATATCGCGGCAGAATTCCCACTCTTCACGCTTGCCTGGCGGATACTTCATCGCTGCCTTCTCAATGGCAATCGTCAAATGCGAATAAGCTTCCGTGCCCTCAAATAGCTGCGCCGTCATATCATACCATCCCGTCCAATTCGGGAATTGATACACATCGTACCCTTTCACGCGAAGCGCCGCCTCACCGAACCAACTATGACGAACCTCATCCCACATATGCCTGGCTGTATCCCGGTAGAAATGCCACGGCTTGCCCTCTGTTGTAAAATGAACATAAGCCACGCCTTCTGCTGGCGACATCTCGTAATACCTCGAGAGCATCATCGTCATGAAACGGCCCTCTACATTGTCAGGAAGGTTCATCCCTTGCATTTTCACAACCTGTGGGGTAAACCGACTGTCCCGTGAACTGATTTGAGGCATCTTGAAAGGTTCGGTAGCGATCCGAGCAGATGGTTGTACGGGAACTCGTTCCTCCCATCCTGTCACACCCCCAGCTGCAACAAGCAGTTGTTCCACATACAGTCTCCATTGCTGTGCTTGCTCCTTCTCCGTGTCCGATGCGGATTGCAACAGATCATGAAGCGCCTCGCGCCCCCAGTCCATCTGCTCCTCACGGTCAATGAGCTGATGCTTCATGATATGAAGCGTAGGTTCATCAACGAGTGGCTGTGCTTTGGCTTTGTAAGCATGAATGGCGGCAATTTGCGCAGGTTTCACCACGTCAAAGAGTGCGGTCAACAAACACAACGTTGTTGCTGAATTCAGCACCGTCTCCATAAGTTCCTTCAGCGTTGCATCTGGGCATTTATCGAACGCCACCGTACTCATGCGCAGCTGTTTGATGCGATTGCGGAATTGATCGTGATGCTCCGCATCTTGCGAGCTTAAACGTGCAAGCGCTCCTTTTATTTCATATTGGGGCCTAGCCGCCATATGTGCTGCCTCAATTCGCATAAGTTGGCGATCGACATACGCAATGCGTTGTAAGGTTTTGGCGGACTCCTCTACGGACATGCCGATACGATCCCAATCCTTGATTCCCATGAATGGATGCAACATAAGTACCCCTCCAGTATCTTTTGCACTATATTATGAACCCCTGAACTAATCATAGTGTTATTCACTAGAAGAATACATGCATTGAATCACCTACAAATTTGCACTAAAACACATAATTCAACTACTATATATTTTCATCAGGTCCCATAAAGCTTAGTCGAACGGTCATAGCCCATTTGGCAATTTTTAACGTTTCCGCTATGGTCGAATACGATAACATCGTTTGCTTATCGGTTCCTTGCAAACCCCATACCACGATACTTTCATCGTTCGGCGCTTTGACGCTCTGCTGTAATTTCATTTCACCTGTCAGGCCAATTCCTGCTGGTTTATCCACTCTGAGGGCTGAACTATAGGAACCATAATGTTCGATAATGGCATATATCAATTCGCTATAGACAACACCGCCCGGGTCTTGCCGATCCTTAAACGAATAGACAAAATCACCATCAAAATGATAATTCCCCATCTTGTCCCTGTCCTTCTCCATCATGATCACGCTCATGCCCGCTGAGGTATTCTTCTTCACACCTTCATCCCAATAATCGAAATTGACTGCAAGTTTCTGAAGAGGCCCATCATATCGAAGCGCAATTGAACCTGACATCATTCCTAAAAATGGTTTGAACTTTTCATTACTTGTATCAAATAGCGGTTCAGGAGAAGCTGACCAAGTTAAACTGTCTGTTTTATCATCCACCCGAAGCTCATGTGCGCTCATAACTTTACGACTTGAAGCGTCATTCACAACAGCCCAAGTGATTAGACCTCCCAGTACGATGACGGAGAGTATTTGCGGTATTTTATTTGCACTCATTTCTATGCGCCTCCACGAAGTAATAAATGCTTATATTTTATAATACTACCACAATTTGGTTGGATCAGCGTGTGAACAATTCCTCGCTCGGCCGCCGGAGTTGCCACTTGCAGCGTATGAGAAAAAGGACGATAGCCGCTCCATCCATTGATGTTGCGAGTATCGTCCTTTATTTATCCTCTTTTGATCGGTGCTGCTAGCACGATTTTCCCTCTTGGATTTACGCCTACAGCGTCAGGTTCAAGCGTAATCGCCACTGTATCGTAATTCTGCGGATTGAATGAATAGTATAACGCTCCATTCCCATCTTGGGAAAGGAAGGTACCGGCATTAAACGTATTCTCGCCTTTGATCAGCCAAACTTGATACGCTTCCGTACCTTTGAGTTCTGGCAAATTCTCTGCTTGAACAACAAGATGTGTACCACTCTTATCCACGACAATGGTGGCTAAACCTTTGGCAACGATGTCCTTCGTAGCTGGATTAAGTGTGACGGCTTCATTTACTTTAAGCCCTTGCACGGGCCCGGTATTACTAGCAATTTGCTGCTGCAGTTGGCTCACATCTTGCCGTAACTGCCCTGTATACAGGATCAGTCCAATCACAGCGGCAACCAACCCTAGACTCGCATAGCGCCAGGCTCGGCTTCCACGCATTGGAACTGCCCCTTCTTGCGTGCTTGGAGTAACCAAATCCCCCCGAACTACAGCCGGACTTTCACTCTCCGCTTGCTTCGCTATTTCCCATTCGATTTCTGACGCCAGCACCTTCGTCAAAATTCTTGATTTCATGCCTGAAGGTACTTCCATTTGTTCCGATGCAAGAGGAAGAAGCTCTATAACCTGGCGTGACGCCTTCACCACTTCCTGACAATCCTTACAAGTCTTCAAGTGAGCTTCGAAGCTCATCTTTTCTTCATGTTGCAAAGCCCCTAACGCATACAATTCTGCTAATTCACACGCTTGATTCTTAGTGTCCGTCATGAACCCGATCCCTCCTTCCCCAATGACTTAAACGTTGCTGCAGTTGCTTCATGGCCAATCTAACCCTGCTTTTGACGGTTCCGAGCGGGATTGACGCGAGATCCGCGACTTCCTGCTGTGTCAGTCCCTGATAGTAAATCATATCCACAACTTCTTGCTGATCGGGATTTAGCCCCTGCAAGGCTTCCTTCACATGCTCTCCGATTATGCGTAGTTCGACGATGTCCTCCGTCGTTTCCTTATCTCGAATGAGATTCAAATGATCCCTATCTACGGTCTGCTGCGCCGTTCGCGAACTTCGTCTGCGAAGATGGTCTACCGCGATATTCCGAGTAATCGCAAACATCCAGGAAGTAAGCTTTCCCTGTGAATGATCATAATTTTCTGCTCCGTTCCAAACCCGCATGAACAATTCTTGCATGACTTCTTCGGCCGCCATCGCATCCTTCACGATACGGAAAGCAAAATTGTAAATCAGTTGTTCATATCGGTCGTACAGTGTTTCGAGGGCTTCCGAATCTTTTTGAGAGACCAAATGCATCAGTTGCCTGTCGTCCATTGTTTCGTTCAATCCATAGTCCCCTTTCCTCGGCATTCCCTCCATATATCTTTCGTATGAATTTCCATGTTGGATTTATGAAGGTTCACTATCGAAAAACTTTTTTTGGATCCGAGTGATCCAACTCAACATCTCTTCCGTTGCACTAAGTATAACCGCTTTACACAAGCGGACCAACTTTAAATGAGGGAGTGAAGAGAATGAAAAGTTTACGAAGCAAATTTGCTATCCTAATGTTATGTTTCAGTTTATTACTACCCACACTTGCAAGCGCCCATGAGGTCAAAACAACTGGTCCAGCACCTGATCTCCAGATGGCTCTTGGCCAATTACTTGGGGAACACGCCTATCTCGCCATTATCGCCATGCAAAAAGGTTACGACGGTTCAGCTGATTTCGGTGATGCTGCTACTGCACTTGGCAAGAACACCGATGATTTATCTGCAGCGATTGCATCGGTATATGGTCAACCTGCTGGTGATGCCTTCAAGCCTATTTGGTCCTCACACATCGGTTATTTCGTTGATTATGTGAAAGCAACTGTAGCCCAAGATGAAGCTGGTCGACTTAAAGCGGTCGCTGAGCTTGAAGATTACCGAATGAAACAAGCTGATTTTTTTAACAAGGCGAACCCTACGTATTTTGATAAAACAGCCATTGCTGATGGTTTGAAAATGCACATTACCCACCTACTCGACGCTTTCAACGCCTATGTGAACAAAGACTACGATTCGGCCTATGCTGACGCACGTACCGCTTATGCCCATATGTTCATAACAGCAGCCGCTCTAGCGGGCGGCATCGAAGCCCAATTCCCTGAGAAATTCCCAGCAGCTACTGTGAAATCACCAGGTATTGACCTTCGCGCTGGCCTTGGCCAACTGCTTGGCGAACATGCAACCCTCGCTATCCTCGCTATGCAAAAAGGCATCAATGGTGCACCAGATTTCACTGCAGCAGCAGGAGCACTCGGTAAAAATACCGATGATTTAACTGCAGCTATCGCATCTGTTTATGGTAAAGAAGCAGGTGACGCGTTCAAACCGATTTGGTCTTCCCACATTGGCTACTTCGTAGATTATGTGAAAGCAACAGGTGCAAAAGATGAAGCTGGCCGCACCAAAGCCGTTGCTGACCTTGAAGAATATCGCATGGAGCAAGCTCAGTTCTTCAACATGGCGAATCCTGCCTACTTCAAAACGGCAGAAATTGCTGATGGCTTGAAAATGCACATTGACCATTTGCTGCAAGCTTTTAACGCCTATGTAAACAAAGACTACGCTATGACATATACAGATGCACGTACCGCCTATGCGCACATGTTCATGACAGCAACAGCACTTGCTGGTGGGATCGTCGCACAATTTCCTGAGAAATTTCATGGACCTGCTGCTACAATGTCACCTACAACGAGCATTTGGATGAAAATTGGAAGTGGTGCACTTACCATTAATGGCAGTACAACTTGGATGGATGTCGCTCCATTCATGAAAGACGGCAACACATTTATCCCATTGCGTTACCTTGGTGAAGCCATTGGTGCCGAAGTCACGTGGGATGCGGATACGCAAACAGCTTGGGTCCAAACAGGTGGAAACACAGCCACGTTCTGGATTGGCAAACCTTACATGGAATTGAATGGACAACGCAAAGAAATCGGCACGCCGATCTTCCTGCAAGGTGGACGTACGCAAGTTCCTCTACGTTTTATAACTGAACTTCTCGGTTGGGATGTCAAATGGAATGAAACCGATTGGTCCATCACGTTGACGAAACAAATGGCCATGGAGATGGGACACTCTCATTAATTAGTGGATAGGCGTCCCGCCAAACATATAAAAAGAGCTAAGCGCAAACCGCTTAGCTCTTACTTCTACTTCTCGCCATTGTCCAAAATAAGCATTTCCTCATAATTGATCGCCTGCAATAATTCCAGCACAGTTCCGCTTGAGATTTGTTCAGCCTCTTCCAACTCTTGAATCCCATCCCGCTTCATCTGTACGCTTCGCAATTGAACAATTCGCAACTGTTGTAGAAACTCAGCTTCCGAATGCTCGCCAAAAATCTTACTCTCGTGTTTCTGACTGCGAGCGTAGTGTTGGATAACGAGCAGCGCTTCTAATTGATGCTTCGGCGATTGCTGACTACGAATGGCTTTGACAGCTGCTTCTTGCAATTGTTTCTCAATCGTTTGCAACTCTTCGAACATCTCGGTGACGGATCTGAATCTCTCCGGAATTCCTTCTCTTCGGTGCTGCTGAATCTTGCGATTAAGTAGACTCAACTTCAATCTAACCCACATGTATTGCAGCCTTGCAAGAAAGAACGATTCCGACTGTGGCTGATGAAGTAACGTAAACACCGGCTGCAACTGCGGCGAAATGACACCTTGCGCAATTAATTCAGCTAGCCTAGCTGCTTCGGCTGTTCGGCCAATTTGTTGAAGTTCTCGAATATAAGGCCCGGATACCTTGACTGTCCCATAACAGTCCATCCGAATTTGCTCCTCCAGCTGTTGAACAACCGCGAGCGTAGCATTGTAGTTCTCGTCATTCTTCTCCGATTTGAGCGCTAGAATCGTTCGCTTCGCCAACTGAATACTTGCTTCTTTCAACGATAATGTTGCCTGGTCGGGTGTTGCCGCGGTGACTGACTTGCCAATAAACGGCATGGCGAACGTTGCGGCTAACATACTGATCAAGATGACGCTGGCCGAAATAAACAAAATGGTATGGCGCAGAGGGAATGGCGTCCCATCTGACAGTTGGAAAGGGATCGACAAGGCCGTTGCTAACGTGATCGTACCATGAACGCCGCAGAAACTAGCCGCAAGCGCAAAGCTCCTTCTGCTCGTATGCGTATTGGGTTCCGTCGTCTTTGGATTAGAAGGAACGAACTCGTCATGAAATAGATAAACCCAGATGAACCTAGCCACAAATAGCGCCGCATAGATCGCAAGCGCTAATCCAAGCTCCTTCACAATGGAAGCCTCACCGCTATGCAGTAATCCTGTTATGACCTCTGGCAGTAGTATGCCGAGCAAGGCAAATACGAGTCCATTCAAAATGAAACTTAACACTGACCATGTATTGGTCGAGATGATGTGCAATTTGGTGGTTGTTTGCTGTAATCGATCGCGTTCTAACCCGTGCACAATCCCCGCAACAACAACCGCTAAGATACCTGAAACATGGATCTCTTCCGCAACCAAGAAGATCACGAATGGTGTTAGCAACTGAATGGTAACGAGCGAGTTGACTTCTTCTAATCCTTTTCTCCGTAAGAATAGTCTGAGATTCACCAAAAGCGCTCCTAGTACGAGTCCAACGATAATGCCGCCTATGGCGACAAGCAGGAATTCCCAAGCTGCTGATTTGGCCGAGAAGACGCCTGTCATCACAACCCCCAAAGCTACTTTGAAGGACACTAAGCCTGCTGCATCGTTTAACAGTGACTCGCCCTCTAGGATTGGCATTAAACCTTTCGGAAACGTACGCCCCCTTGTCATCGACTTCACAGCAACGGCATCCGTTGGTGACATGACAGCTGCTAGCGCAAATGCGACGGGAAGTGGCATCGCAGGAATTAAATAGTGAATAAAATACCCGATGCCAATAACGGTGAAGACGACGAGCCATAACGCCATTAGCAGAATAGGCTTGCGGTACTCCAGCAATTCTTTGCGTGAGATAACACGGCCATCTCCAAATAAAATAGGTGCGATAAGACAAACCATGAAGGCTTCTGGTTCAAAATCGAAATCCGTAGGAACGAATGGCAGCCATGACACCAAAGCGCCTAAACCAATTAAGTAGAAGGGCAACGGGATTCGGGGATAACGCTTATTGAGCAGTGTAGCTGTTACGATCACTGCTGCCACAATGAATAAAGGCAACAAAAGTTCCATCAAAACTTGCCTCTCTTTCATTCCCTTGTAGAGGGAATTATTGGGTAGCATCCGCTAATTCAGTCGGTGCATGCTGTTTGAGTTTTACTGGTTCACTGCCAGTTGTGGCTCACGAATAGTTGGAAAAAATGAACTTTTGCAATTGGATAGAAATGCAATGGAAGAGTAAGCAATGATAAGACTACTATTCATGTATACGTTTTTTTGACGAAATTTGCATTTGATAGACTGCTATAAATCTATTAACATATGTCATATAATTTAACATTGGTCATTTATTTTAATGAATTAGAAAGGATGTGTTAGGAAAACCACTTGTTTTCCCGTCTTAAACCTTACATTTTTAAACATTTCCAGCTTAACACCCTTACTTTTTATTTATTAAATCAAATTATATGTCATATTACATAACATCAGGAGGTAACCATGAATACATTATTTAATAGAACCTTTTCAAAAATTACAGTTTTGTTGCTCTTCAGCATATTAATGAATGTATTGGTATTGTTCAATCCGATTGAAGTTTCAAG
Source organism: Paenibacillus sp. J22FR83 (assembly GCF_059691955.1). Lineage (NCBI taxonomy): Bacteria > Bacillati > Bacillota > Bacilli > Caryophanales > Paenibacillaceae > Paenibacillus > Paenibacillus sp. J22FR83. The sequence continues at coordinate 73,622 of NZ_JCAUAM010000019.1, read as the reverse complement.
AGTCAGCGCCGCTACACCCCCTACTCCAACTAGCGCAACAGTTCAACTATCCGGTCCAGCTTCCGTCAGTGTAAATGATCAAGTATATGTAAATGTTTCCTTGATAGGAGCACCTAGCAATACGACGGTAGGTAAATTTGTATTTCAATATAATCAAACATCTTTTGAATACATAAGTACGACGTCGGCCAAACCCAGCGTTAGCATCGTCGGGGAAAATAACGAGCCAGGTAAAGCTAGCGTTGTTATCACCGATTCAACGGGAGGACTGACTCAAAACAGTGCAGTACTTACTTTGGCTTTTAAAGCCAAGGTAGCGACAGACCTTAGTGGAATCACTGGTTCCGTAGAGCTAGGACTCTCCGACGGCAGCACGATACTGACACAAGCCACCTCCATTCCATTCCAAATTTCCGGTACAATCCAAGGTGACCTTAACGGCAACAATGTTCTAGACGTCGGCGATCTTTCTTTATTAATTAACTACTTCGGTATCGATTCCTCGAATCTGAACTGGGGAGTGGTCTCATCCGCGGACTTTAACGATGACGGCATCATCAATATAGCTGATCTTGCTTATCTCGGTAAAAAGATTGTTTTTGACAATGGACAGCCTTTTGAATTAATGGAAGCAGATATTATGGGTATTCAGAATGCCATGGCAGCCGGTAAGTTGACCTCAGTCCAACTTGTTCAGATGTATTTGGATCGGATTGCCGCGTATGACAAACAAGGACCGACTCTTAAATCCCTTATTACAATCAATCCTAACGCCGCAGCAATTGCAGCAAGTTTGGATCAGGAACGCAAGGATAATGGTCCTCGTGGCCTGCTGCATGGAATCCCCATTATCGTAAAAGATAATTATGACACCGTCGACATGCCTACAAGTGCGGGCTGCACATGTTTGGCAGATAATCAGCCAGTGAGCGATTCATTTATGATTAAGAAATTAAAGGATGCAGGAGCCATCATTTTGGCTAAAGCCAATTTAAGTGAATTCGCCATCAATACAGATACGAATAGTTCATTAGGTGGACAAACGAAGAACCCTTACGTATTGACTCAAAACCCAGGTGGTTCCAGCGGTGGAACTGGGGCATCCGTTGCTGCTAATTTTGGCGTCGCAGGCCTTGGTACAGATACGGGCGGTTCCATTCGAATTCCATCCTCCTATAACAGTATCGTTGGTATCAGACCAACGATTGGATTGACTAGCCGAGATGGCATCATTCCTTTGGCGCTTTCCCAAGACGTTGGCGGTCCCATGGCTAGGACGGTGGCGGATGCTGCTATCTTGCTCGATACCGTTAGCGGTTACGATCCTAATGATATAGTAACAGCAAGCAGCATAGGCAAAAAGCCGACTAGCTATACGAATTATTTAATTAAAGATGGGCTAAAAGGCGCGCGTGTCGGGCTCGTCACCAATACCTCCGTGATTGGAACCAACAAAGACGTACTTGCCCTACTGAACAAAGCAGCGGAGAGTATGCGCGAACAAGGTGCGGTTGTCACAAACGTATATATCCCTAATGCAGACACGATCGTGAGTTATTCGAGTTTAAGTGCCTATGAATTCAAATACAACCTGAATGATTATTTATCGAACACGCGCTTGGTCGATCCTAGTTCACTTCGCTATCATTCTCTTACGGATATCGTCAATTCTCAAACGGATTTCTTGTCCTCGTTGAAAAGTACGTTAACAACAAGAGACACCGTGGCGCCTCTTGACACAAATCAGGCTTATAAAGATATTTTGTTATTCAGAACACGTATGACGCAGCAATCACTACTTAGTCTAATGGCCAACAATAATCTCGATGTCTTACTGTATCCAGCTACCACGACACCTACTAGTGGTGGTAATGCCAATCGTTTGAGTCCGTTCTCCGGTTTCCCAGCGATCAGCGTGCCAGCGGGATACGTAACAAATGGAACACCAATTGCTATCGAATTGCTTGCTCGACCTTACGAGGAAGGTGAGTTAATTAAAATCGGCTATTCTTATGAGCAAGCAACGCATAACCGAGTAGCTCCGAAGAGCGTCCCTGCACTCCCGTAACAATAATCCAGCTCGACAACATTATGCGATCCAAACAAATGGAGCATAGAGACGGAAGCGGTTAAACTTCAACCCTTCCGTTTCTCCTAATTAGGATGGATACTATCAGCCGATTCATTACATAAGAAGGGACGAATCTGGATATGGCACGTAAAAAACAGGCACTATTTATAACGCTAATTTTGTTAACCATGCTGCTGCCGCAACAAATTATGGCGGCAACATATTCACCATCGATTTTCATGGAAGCTTCCAAGACTGCCCTCAATAGGGGAGAAGAAGTCACAATTACGGTTAAGGGCAACAATTTAGAAGATTTGTACGCTTATCAGCTAAATCTTTACTTTGACCCTAATTTATTAAAATTTAAGCTAGGAAGCGAATCAACATCGAAGGTCGGCTTTAGTACGCCAGTTACTTTTTCTGAAATAGGTGGCACGCATCTTGTATTCGGCCAAACTAAGACAGGGAAAGTGACTGGGGATAACGGATTGCAGGATTTGGCAACATTCACCTTCACAACGACTGGTTACGGTACGGCCAACATTACTTTGAAAGATACCCTGCTTATTGACTCCAAAGAGCCTCAATCTACAACAACTGTAGCCATGGCCACCTATTCAATTGTTACTAGAGATTATAATGAATATAGTGGAGTCGGATCACCTTCAACACCATCCAACGAGGGAACTATTGTGGCTGAGGGTGGAACTTTAACTTTAAATGGCGCTAAAATCGATGTGCCTGCCGGAGCAAAGGACAGCGGTATAAAAGTGACCGTAGATAAAGTAAGTGATACTTCCATTCTGCCGATTGACTCATCTCTTAAATTAGTTAGCGATGTTTACGAAATCAAAAAAGATAAAGAAGGCGATTTTAATAAGCCTGTTACCATTACATTACCTTTCGACAAGACTTCCGTGGACTTTACGAAATCGTCGGTAGGTGTATACTGGCTGAACGAACAAACTCATACGTGGGTACAATTGGATGACTTGCAAGTGGACCAAACCAATGGAACAGCATCAGGGTCTGTTAAGCATTTCACGAAATTCGCAGTTCTAGTTTCTGATAAAAAGGGTGCTAATCCAGATGAAACTAGTTTGACCGATGTCAAAGGACATTGGGCTGAGGCTAGCATTCGTGAATTAATAAAACAAGGTGCAATCAACGGATATTCGGACAATACCTTTAAGCCAGACAACCAAATCACGAGAGCTGAATTCGTTACCGTTATCGTCAAGGCTTTGAAACTCAAAGCGCAGGATGGGAATAGTTTTGAAGACACGTCAACTCATTGGGCGAAAAGTGTGATTTCAACTGCCACAGCACTTGGTATTGTTAACGGATATACGGAACAGTCATTTGGTCCAGATGATTTAATCACAAGGGAGCAGATGGCAGCCATCGTAATTCGTGCCGCTCAGATGGAACCGATTAACAAGAATATCGATTTCTCGGATCGTTCAACTATATCTGATTGGGCCTACTCGGCTCTTGCGACCGCGATTGCTCAAGGATTGATCAACGGATATGATGACAATACAGTGAAGCCGCAGGCGAACGCTACGCGTGCCGAAGCCATAACCGTCATTCTAAGAGCATTGGATTTAAAGAAGTAAATGTTTATTGAAAGCTGGTTAGCGCGTCTCGATATTTTATCGGGGCGCTCTTTTTAAGTTTGGTTTGAAGTCGGGATGATGAGCATCCTTATTGTTAATTTGTACCCAGTTTACCAAAAGTATCCCTAACGAGACATATGATAACCAGATTTGATTGAAACTACACTTTTTAGTTTGATAATAATTTTTCTAATAAAATGTAACACAAATCGACTTCATATGAATAGAAGCTTGCACATGCAGAGCCTGGCTGCCAAACATAAAGAAGGAGTCAGAACATCTTGATTCCTCCTTGCTTCCTTTGCATCACAAGCCATTTAATACCAACTAGTAAACACCGAAGAAGTTCCATAAGTTAGCGGCACCGTTGCGCCCATCATGACAACCGGCCCCCACCAAGTATGCATCGAGATGCCCGTCACTAGGCTAATAACCATCATTGCTGGCAGCACGAGGATCGGAATGGCTGTCTGAATCGCTTGGTGTCTCATCGGGTCTTTAATCGGGAATAGGGATAGGAATGGTGCCGTTAGTTCATCTTTGCAGAATGATTTGCGCCAGAAAACCAGCAAGACAGCGGCAACAATCCAGACGAGAATTTTAATCGCACCTGGCAGAATAAACAGAGCACCACTGATGACGACTACAAATTGTATGGATTGCCGCCATTGCAAACCATTTCGGTAATACGATTTCACTAATAGCTCCGCAATGCCTGTGCCGGCTCCTTTCCCTTTGAGCAACCGCTGAGATCTGCTGAACAGAAGCGGGTATCTGCGGGTTGGTTTTCTTTTGCGTTCCATCACACGGATTAACATAAGGGAAACAATCCGCATCCGAGCATCGCGCTCGCGTGCGACATCCGCGAAGAAGGTACCTTTTTCACGCAGCCGCGTTCGAGTTAGAAGTAAGAATGTTCCGATCAGTACCAGGGTCACAAGCCAACTGTACACCTGTTGATCCCTGACTTCTACGACTAACCATTGGAATACGAAAACGCCGCCTGCAAAAATCACAATACGCAGCATCCACAGCAAGAACCGCTGGAAGCGAAGGGCAAGCATTTGTCGAATAAGGCCGATATTCAATTTGACCACATAAGTTACCAGCCAAAAACATACGACCTGCGCAATGCTAAACGAATAAACAGGTACAAGTAGGGGGAGGAAAAGCAGCGTCACAAGCAACGACGTAACGCCTTGCAGCACCACCGAATACCGATAGCCGAGATGACGGAGATGTCGGAACCAGCTTTCATTTTGCCGGAGAAATAACTGATCGCCTTCTTCAACAAAGTAACGCAGCGTGCCCAGCCATGTGAAAATGTAGAAAAGTGTTGCCACCGTATGTATGGATATCCCGCTTAACCAGGCAGGAGGCGTCATGTACCACGCATAATAGTGATAGCCAGCCACGATCAGCAGTGGAATGACGAAATAAATGGCGATGACCCAATCGACGGCCATGCGCAAGGCGCGATACTGAAATTTCAAATCCGAGCGTACTCTGCGTGTAAATACCTGAGAACTGCTGTTCAAACCACTCGTGCCCCTCTCATAATAAAGAATGGAAGCAGTCGAATAACGTAGCATCCGGCATGTCGCATTGTTTCTGAATGTCTTGCAAGGTTCCATTCGCAACCAATCGACCGCCCGATAGCAGTACAAATGAACTGCAAATCCGTTCCGCTGTATCTAGTACATGGGTACTCATCAGAATACCTGCTCCACGCTGCCGCTCCTCTTCCAGCATTCCCAAGAAATCCTTGATCGCCTTCGGATCTAGTCCAATGAAGGGTTCGTCCACGATGTACACATCGGGTTTATTCAGAAAACCAAGAATGAGCATGATCTTCTGCTGCATCCCTTTGGAAAATTTCCCAGGCAATTGATGCTTCTCATCTAGTAGGCGGAACCGATGCAAGAGATCGTCAGCACGCTCTAAGAACACGGTGCGATCCAACTCATAGACCGATGCAGCGAACTCCATGTGCTCCCACAGCGTCAATTCATCATACAGAATGGGATGCTCGGGAATATACGCGTAACTTTTGTTTTCACCCATGAAGGAGATTTTGCCTTTAAAATCTTTCAACAAACCGAGAAGGCTCTTAATTGTCGTGCTTTTGCCTGCCCCGTTCGGACCCAACAAGCCCACGAGCTCCCCTTGCCTTACTGTAAAATGAATCCCCTTAATAATATCCGGCACCTCATCGTAGCCGGCCTGTTCAATGTACACATCTAATACTGCTAATTGTTCATCTGACATTCCGTGACTTCCCTTCCATCTGAATCATGCAACCCATTCACATTGCTTTGCCCTCATCTTATCATGAAAGCTTGCCCAATATATGAAGGTTAGATAAAAATGAAAAAAACCTTTAAGCACGATCCCTCTTTGAAGAGTGACCGCGTTAAAAGTTGTCTATGGCGCATGGAGCTTATACGTAGTAAAACCTAACATAGACCGACTAGTACCATCTCAAAGCAACAGGCAGACATTGGATAAACAAAACTAGGTTCTTCATATGTTTCATCATCGTATTCACCCTTTCAAAAAAGACAGAAAACGCCTATCCTGTGGTAGGATAGGCGCCATTGCCTCGAATATTAGTTGCACATCGTCGTGCGGTTAATTCGAGTATACAGGTCAGATAAGTTTATGTCAAGTATAATAACATTAATTAGACTAAGTTTTTCTATTAAAGTTTAAATTCAATTTATATGTTATATATAATGACATATATTTGCGTACCGTGTTTTATTGAGTAACCACTCGCAAGTTTTGCTCCGCTTCTTTAATGCGACCCAAGTTCTTACGGTTGTTGACGAGCAGCGATTGCAAGGTTGCTGACAACTCTTCGAGTGTTGCAGATGCTTCCTCAGAGATTGCCGCCAAGTTGTTCGTGGAATCGCTAATCGTCACGGATGAGTTGCTGATCCGATCCATAAGCTCACCATAACTCATGGAAAGCTCCTTTAGCATCGTGACAGAATCGGTAATGGATTCGAACGCTTGCTTCGTTTGGCCTGTAATCTCCGTGCTCTGCCCCATGCGAAGGGATACTTGATCCATCCGAACACGTGTTTGGCTAGACAGTGCTGTGAACTCCCTCAATTGCTCGGAAATACGAATCGCAGATTTTGCTGTCATATCGGCCAGCTTACGGATTTCGTTGGCAACGACTGCAAAACCTTTACCATGTTCACCGGCTCTTGCCGCCTCAATGCTGGCATTCAGAGAGAGAAGGTTCGTTTGATTCGCGATATCCTGAATCGTGTCACTGAATTGGCTTGTTTCATCCAAGCGCATGATCAGTGAAGTGGTGTCCTGCGAAACCGCCTCAATATCTTTGGTGAAAGCTAAGAACGTATCTGACAGCTGCTCCATACGGCCGAGACCTTGGTCGGAGAGCGTAGCGGCTTCGGTAGTTTTTCCAAGCAAGTTGTAGATCGAGTCCGACATTTCTTTAATCAGCCCATTCATGTGATTCACGGACTCATTAATGGATAATGTTGAATCAACTTGGTCGCCTGCACCTGTTGCAATATCCTGAAAAGCATTGTTCATTTCATCAAAGGAAGAGCTGTCTTCCTCGGCTGATTGAGCAATGGAATGCAAATGCTCCGAGACCAACTTCACTTGCTTTGTAGCGATTTCGCGTTGCTCCTGCTGTAGAGCAAGGAACTGCTCCGCCTGCTTACGAGCTTCTTCCATGCTTTTATTCATATAACCAGTAACCTTCAAGGCACCGAACATCAGAACGCTGATCAAGACAAAATAAATGAGATATGTAGGCGCTGTCTGTGGATCGATTTGCAGCATATCTTTTTGTCCGACGAATTGATAGAGAACTAAAGCAAGCCCCCATACAGCAGAGATGAGCCAAGGCAGCATTTTCATAAAGATTAGCGCCATAATCATCATGTAATAGACAGAAAAGATATTCGTGACATCCGACTTTCCAACCAGCTGCACAGTAGTCGAAATACCGCTGGTAATGACCGAGAAATAACATAAATAATGAATAAACTTCTTGGTGTAGTGCAAGTAACCAAACGTCAACCAAATGAGTGTTTCAAATATAAGCGTAAACTTAAGACTGAAGTCCATCTCTCCCGCACCTAGGGTAAGCACACTCATATAGATGAGTAAAGCGGTTGCAGAAATAGCAAGAAAAACAATAAAATTGCGTCGTATTACGTCTTGATCACGAAGTGAGACTTGTGATTGTTCTTTAGCATTGTGCCCGTTGAAAACGTTCGAATAGCTCATTTTCATCCCCCATTGTTTACGCCGATCAATGTCGGTCTGTGTAGGAGGGTAATTCTGTACGATCTGGAGTAACTCCTTTTAAATAAGTGCTTAGTATGCACATGTAAAATATTTCCAATTGGTGCTTAGTGCGTAAGTTTCACGCAAAAGAACCTGAGCGCCACTACGCTTTAAACGTGGGGGTTCAGGTTCTTTGAAAGACTACTTCTTAACCAACATGTCCGCGATTAGATCCGCTTGTCCTAGAATCGAGATTGGATCGTAATGTAAATACGTCTTGTAGTCTAGAATGTGTACTTTATTGTTCTTCACAGCGGGAAGCGTCTTCCAGATCGGGCTTTCCAAGATCGCTTTCACTTGCTCGTCCGTCGTACCAACATTCATGCAGATAAAAATATGATCGGTATTCGCATAGGTCGGCAATGTCTCCATCTGAATTTCGACTAGCTGCTTGCCGCTATCGATGGCTTCCTTTTGCACGAAATCAGGCGCTTTGAGCTTCAGCATATTGTAGATGACTTCACCACCGCGGCCGTAGTTATCACCGAGCAGGGAAATCTTTTTCTCACGAACATTAATAATGACGGCTGTTTCGCCTTCTTTCACCGAGCCTTTAATTTTCTCCCGGCTCTCTTTGGCCTTCTGCTCATACTTGGCCAGCCACTGATCCGCTTCCTTCTGTCTGCCAAATGTCTCCCCGAGCAATTTCACTTCTTCACGAACGTTTTTGTACGCGGTATATGGAATGAACACGGTTGGTGCAATCTTCGAAAACTTATCGTAATTGTCCTCCGAAAACCCATTAATAACGATTAAGTCTGGATCTAGTGATGTGACCTTCTCAAGAGAAGCCGGCGAGCCGATATCGGTCATCTTTGCTTCTTGCTCTGTAAGGAAAGGACTTCCCATCCACCATTCTTTGCTAGCGGCAATTGGTGTCAGGCCTAATGCTGCCAAAGTACCATGATAGTAAGCTGCTGCCACTCGCTTCGGTTCTGCCGGAATTGTGACGTCTCCCTTGGTTGTCTTGGCTACAATTGTCTTCGGTGCAGCCGAAGCTGACGCTTCTACTTTCGCCGTAGAGGAAGCTGAATCCAACTTATCTGTACTGCTGCCACATGCGCTCAAAACGAGCAGCAGGGCTGTCATCCCCCCGGATAACCATGCTTTCTTTGTAATCATGATGTATATCTCTCCTCTTGATAATGATAATAGTTCTCACTAGGATCATATCAATGACTTTATAATAACGTCCATACACATTCATGACGATATTTACTTACAAATGTGATGACAGCCGCTCCAGCATTTCCTCTAGTTGGAGCTCCAAGGATAGGGGATCAAATCCATAAAAGATATCTGGATTCACCTCATACACTTGATCTTTGCGCACGGCAGCTAACTTCTTCCAGTTCGGGTGGGACTTGAACGACTCCGCTCCCTCCAGCCAGTTGGATTCATAATTAACGAGGAAGATGTGATCCGCTGTATACTCGCTAAGCTCAGTAAGCGAAACAAGGCGGTTAAGCAACTTAGCGTTGATAATGCGTTCCTTGACGATACGCGGAGGGGGCAGCTGTAAGCCTTGATAGAGCATCGGTCCACCTAAACTTCGCAGATCGCCATAGACATATATTTTGCCTGAAACAATCTTCATGATAAGAAATGTATCTTCGGGATCGATAATTCGTCCGAGCTTTTCTCTGGCTGCAGCAATTCGTCGATCGAGCTCTTGAAGCCACGCCTCTGCCTCCTCCTGCCTCCGAACAACATCTGCTATGAATCGCAGCTGTGCCCGCCAATCCATCTTCTCGAGATTAATCTCTGCCACGGGTCCCAAGGTGCGAATCATCGCCATATCCTGTTTATTTACATTGCTGAAAATCAGATCTGGCCCCAGCGCTTTGACCTCTTCAGCACTTTGTTCATCTAAGCCTTCAATCGGCTTAAACTCCCCCCGAGTCAGCACTTCTTGATAGTGGGAAGTCATCCATGGATTGATCATCCCAACACGCGGAACCACGCCCAGCGTCAGCAAACTGGATGTGAGACAAGCATCCAACGATACATATGTCTTCGGCTGGTGAACATAAGTGCTCGGCGAGAATCCTACCAATTGCTTAAATTTACGACTAAAATAATACTGACTCTGAAAGCCAACTTGCTGGGCGATTTCTTGTACATTTGCCCTCGAGAGTTGCAATAGTTCACGTGATCTTTCCATGCGAAAATGAAGCAAATAGTCGATAAATCCCATGCCCATTTCTTTTTTGAACAATCGCGAGAAATGCTCTGGGCTGACACCGAGCTGCTCCGCGATCTGATCACGTGTCAAATCATCGCGATAATGCTTATGAATCAGTGTAACCGCATGCTCGATCACATTGCGTGCTTCTTGCGGGCGGGCTTCGCCGGTATTTTGAAGAATCATATCCATCATCGTATAAAATAAGATTTGCCTTTTGAACACATCCTCTGGCTGGCTGCTAGCTTGCCTCTCCTCGAGCTCTTGGGATACTTGCAGCGCCCAGTAAGGAGTTTGCAGTTGCGTCGGCTCCTGAAACATCCGCTGTATGCGATAGGGAAGGTAGGTTCCCTTCTCTGCAGGCGACCCGCTTCTGATAATCACATCGAAGGCAATTCGATCCAACTGCAGCTGAATACTGCTGGTGTTGACGACATGCATCCCACTGCCAGACGGCGCATAGACGACTGTTCCGTACTTGAGCGTAATCTTTTTGCCATCCATGAACAGCTCACCTGTACCCTCACGCACGAGTAACAGCATATCCACTTCTGTCACATTCCACTGTTTCTGCACGAAAGGTTCATATAGTAGCAGCTTAGCGTCATGCAAAATAAATTGCGGCACTTCCTGCGGCAACTGAACCGTTGTACGCTGCGCGTCTATTTCAACCGGCTCCTCAGCATTCTTGGCTTGCAGCGAGCTCTGCTCCTTCAACACTTTGCGCACCTCTGCTACCTCTTCCTCCGAGAGCTTACCGAGATGCTTGATCACACGATGCTTATTTTTACCCGAATCATCTTTATAGGTGCTGACGATTTTATAGTAGACATAAGACTTGCCATTCCGAGTAAACGTGCTCTTTTTTACAAACATTTGCGCATTCCCTCCACCTATTGGTGACTTTATTGGGTACTATTATACGTGAAGATAGCTACGTTTGTCGCTACTGTAAGTCGTTTTTGGATGCGTTTAGTCGATTTTTTCGACTATCTCAGGTGCCAGTGGCGCTTTTGGTGGCGAGATAGTCGATTTTTTCACTTACGGATGCACTTATTGCTCTTTCGAGCACCACAAATAAAAGTGCCACATAAAACACAAAAGCCCCTCACCCAGCCAAAAAGCTGGGTAAGGGGCTTTTTTTTCATCCATCTACTGTTGCATCTCCTCAACACTGTAGCTATTGATGACCGCCGCCGCAAAGGTTACACGATTGTTTCGGAAATAGTGATATAACAGACGAGCCTCGGCAGATTCTTCATCGTAGCGCGAGAAGTTAAAAAAGTCGTCATCAACCCAACCTTCCTTGCGCAGGCTTTCCATGGATTCCGCTATTCTGCTAGGAATGACGGGTTTAAAGACGTTCGATGCTTCTGTTGTCATCGTTCCAACTCCACCTCTCACTAGAATCTACTACTCTAGTAAAAGGATACCCAGATCTAGCAACGGATAAACGTGTCCGATCGTTTAGTATTCCACATAACTCGTCACGGATTTACCTGGCAGCGTAACCGTAATCGCACCGCCCGTCACAGCCATATCCGTTAATTTGGCCAGATCCTCCGTGGCGCTGGTGCGTCTTCCTGACACATTAGCCAATGTCAGACCGCTAATCGTCGTCGTGATCGCCGACGTGCTATTATTGATCAGCACAACAGATGCGCGCCCCGTCCCATTCTTCCCACCGATTGTAACAAGATTGCTGTCGCTCGAGGATGCCAGAATACGGGTATCGTCTGGACGCAAGTAACGGCTGAATTGCCCCATTACGTAGAGTCTCTTGTTCACCGTGAACGCATTATTTGCCCCTAAGTTGATGAGCCCTTCGCCTGAGGTGCTGGCAGCAGGGTTCACTGCCCACCAGTACAGCCAGCCTCGCTCGCCGCGCTTCAAATCAGCGGCAATCATATTCGCCCACTTCAACCCATCCGTGATGCTTGGATCATTGGCAGTTTGGAAATTGCTAACTTCCGTCGCAATCAACGGTTTACCGTAATGGTTCACATCGACATACGTACTGTAATCGTGGACCGAGACAAAATCCAGCTTCGCCCGCGTCGCCGCACTGAAACCGTTCATGTAGTTGTTCGAAGCGGTGCGATTAGAGCCCTCTGGGGCACCAACCAACACGCCTTGATTCAAGCTGTGAACCGCATCGGCGACCTTCGCAGATACTTGATCTAATTCACTATTCGTATACTGCGCCGAAGCATAAGGCGTTGCTAAATCAGGTTCATTTTGCACACTGACCCACTTGATATTGAACCCGAATACATTCCGATACTGATTCACATACGTCTTCATATAATTGGCGAAATTATCATATTGCGAGGTGTTCAGATGCCCGCCGTTGTTGGGCGAACCGTTCGTTTTCATCCAGCCTGGAGGGCTCCAAGGCACCGCATAGAACTGGTTCATCCCGCGATTTTTCGCCTCTTGGGCGAACCATCTCTGATGCAGATCCGTGTTCCAATCTGTCACACCTGAAGAAGGCATGAACGTTGTTTGTACAGCATCCTGCTCAGCCGTATAGGGGTTGATCTCCATTCTTACGATCGACAATCCAGCATTGGAGGCATCCGTGCGAAACAGTTTATCTAGAATTTGCCCTTGCGTGGTTGCATTGTAATTCGTTCTCAACTCATTCACCGGGTGATTGGCTGCCGCACCGAATCCCCAAATCGTTTGGTACGTCGTATCTTTGTACAACGCTACCGTACTTGCTGCTGAAACTGGGGGAGCCACGCTCACCAACATCCCAATCGCTAACCCAATTACACCATAAACCTTCTTTCTGTGTGAAATCATTCTGCATGCACCTCTTTTCTCAAATTTGGCCCACGTTCAACCTCCCTTAACTTACAATGAAATCGTTTTCAAAACACTGAGGCAAAAAGGTTATTTACTGCACGAATACGACGAAATCGGGGGAAGTGCCCGCTCCGCCCCCACCCCTCACCTCATTCACCACCAAATCTTTCCTTATACTCCATCGGATTCAGGCCATGATACTGTTTGAAAATACGCGAGAAGTGGATGCTGTTCTCATAGCCCACTTGCAGGGCAATTTCGTAGCTCTTCAACGAGGAAGTCAGCAGCAAATCCCGTGCTTTACGCATTCTAACGTTGACGCAATACGTCCAGATCGTCATGCCCGCCTGCTCTTTAAAAAGCTTCGCTAAATACGAACGGCTCATCGCCACATGATCCGCCAACTCCTGAAGCCCCCAGTTCTCTGCGTAATGCTCTTCGATATAGCGCTTGACTTGGTCGACGACGCTCTCCTTCTGCAGGTTCTTCGCTTTGCGGGCACGATCCATCAGAATGTTCGCTGCTTGCTCCAGGCGTCTCACCGCACACAAACGGAAATACTGCCGCACCTCCGAGTGCTGCAGGTTATGCTCCCCAAGCTCAACGTCTTCGCCTTCCTCATACTTCACGTGGATGTCCTGCTTCTTCAGCTCTTCGATGACAAGTGAGGTCCATGCCATGGATAGCTCATTCAGAATCTCATATCGTCCGTCGACCCAGGATTCCAACATCGCCAGCGTGTCTACGATAATCAGCGGCTGTCCGTGCAAATAGACGGACAACACCATCTCCAGCCAGCTATCCAGCATCGGCTTATAAACAGGCAGCTTATGCAGCAGCAGCTGATTCGCCTCATGACGCCGACCGGTGCGGATGCGGGCGCTCGCCTTCTGAACAGCCTCTTGCAAGAGGGTGCTATCCGTAGGCTTCAGCACATAATCAACGGCGCCAAGCTCGATACTCTTTTTGGCATATTGGAAATCATCATAGCTTGAAATCACGATACAGATCATCCAAGGATACAGTTGATTAATTTCTTTCATCAATTGCAATCCATCCACAAGCGGCATCCGCACATCCGTCATGCAAATATCAGCATAGTGCTCTTTGAGCCAGTCCAGCGCTTTACGGCCATTAGGGAGCGAGCCAGATACCGTGACTCCTTCCATTTCTGACACTTGTATCGCCAAGCTTTCACGAATGAGATCTTCATCGTCCACAATAATAAGTCTGTTCATCTGATCGCTATCCCCTTTCTACGTATCCAAACTATCTTGTAAGGGCAATATGACTTCAACAACCGCTCCCCCTGAGACAGGATCATTGAAGAATGTAATGTTAGCTTCCCCCGCATAAAACATATGCAAACGGTAAACGAGATTCGAAAGTCCGACTTGATTGTGTCGGTACTGATGCGCGTGTGAATCCGCTTGTTCCTGCTTTAATCTGACTAACGTCTCTGTTGAGAAACCAGGTCCATTATCGGCAACCGTGAGCAGCAGCTTGTCCCCTTTATCTCGCTGAACGACCTCCCCGCGAATATGGATATGTACGGATTCCCCTGTCGTTTCTCTGCCGTGTTTAATACTATTTTCCACCAGTGGCTGCAGAAGAGCTTTCGTACATATTGCCTGCAAATGCGCCTCAGGCACCTCAATGCTATAAGTAACCTCATCCTTGAATCTGACTTTCATGATCGTCAAATAATTCTCCAAGTGCTTAATCTCTTCTTTGAGGATGACTTTCATATTTTTGAAATCGGACGTGTAGCGCAGCATATTCGAGAGATTGACAGCAACATGACCAATATGCGATTGCTTAGCAATGACAGCCATGGAATTAATCGTTTCGAGCGTGTTATATAAAAAATGCGAATTAATTTGCGACTGAAGCGCCGAAATTACAGCCCGATGCTGCAAAACGCGCGTCTCCGCATGATCATGTATGGACTGCTCCAGATGACCGAGCAAATTATTAAAAGAAATGCTCAAATCAGCAACCTCATCCACGCCCTCCACCTCGGCCCGCAAATGGAAGGAGCTCGTCAGTTGCATCGCTTTCATCATTTTACGCAAACCTAGAATACGCCTTGTAATGGAAGAAGCAGCGAAATAGGTGAGCAATACCGAAATAATCAAAGCCGAGATCGCAATGACAATCGTGACGTTTCTCGTATAATTGATGCTCTGGGCAATCTCTTGATAGGGCAGGATCGCAATAATTTTCCAGCCTGTCATCTGAATGGTTTGAAAAATAATAAGCTCTTTCCCCGACTTGTCGAACACGGAGCCCTCCTGCTGCCCCTTCACCGCTTGCACAATATGATCATCCATCTGCCCCATCACCTCTGCGGAATGAGAATGATGAATAATCGTACCGTCTTGGTCCATGACGAGGGCTGAACCCGTATTGGCAATATTGATTTGAGACATGACGCTCTGAGACGGTTTCAGTGAGATATCGATTTTCAAATACCCGTTGCTCAGCTGCTTAAAAAGGGTCAAGACTGGGATCTTCATTTTCTGATTCGCTGCATCAATGTAATTCTCAGAAATGCCGGTTATAAATTTAACCTTCTCATAATTGCCGCTTTGGGCAAAATAGGGTTCATTTTTAATCGTATATTTTAAAGGAAGGGCGTACGTATTGACAAAATGCTGCTCAAAGCCGCTCGGATTATACAAAGAGACCGATAATACCTCGGGATATTGCAGAAATAAGCGATTCAAATAATTATCTTTAATTCTCTCGTACGTTCGGATGAGCTCAGAAGATACATTGGGAGACGAAACACGCATCCAATCCCGTACTTCGAGACTGTTGCTTAGCATTAGGAAGGCTAACTCGTACTCCGAGTAATATCGGTTTAAGTTCATATTGGCTTGCTTAAGAATTTGCATACTGAGATGGTCAATATCTTTACGCACCGAGCTTCTCGTCTGCATGTAGCTGGAAATACCGATCGTTGAAACCGTAAAAATCAGAATAGTAACGATGATGGAGATGAGCCGCCATTTGAGGGAACGTTTCAAGCTCTTGACCATATAGTTAATCAAATTGATCTCCCCTTGTGAACAGACAGTGGTGTGCTTAGCGTCTCGTATTTAAATAATATGCCCATTTTCGGCCCTGAGCAATGAGGTAAGCGTTTTATTTACTGTAGGGATCGTACTTTTTCGTTTACAATACGACAAAAACCGCGCCTACGGATAGGCACGGTTTACGCCTTGCATTTTATTAGTACATAAATTGGAATAATCGGTACAACATAACGGCCGTTTCCGCTCTGGTTGTCTGGCCCAGCGGATTTACTTTGCCGGCGTCGCCTTCGACTAAACCTTGCTGAACGAGGGCGTTTACAGCCTGCACCGCATAAGAAGCGATATCGGCTCCGTCCGTGAATTTACTTGCGTTATTCGCTGCTGGCAAGGCTTTGTTCACTTGAGCCAGGGCTCTAGTAATCATAACGAACATATCTTGACGCGTGATATTCGCTTGCGGGTTAAAGTGTTGATCGTCTACGCCATTGGCAATCCCAAGTTTACTTGCGATGCCAACTGCCCTCTCGTAGTAGCCCCCCCTCTGAACATCCGTGAAACGCGACTCAACTGTCGCTTGCAGCCCGAAAGTTTCGACTAGCAATTTCGTGAAGTCAGCTCGTGTAATAGCTGCTGTCGGATTGAACGCTTGAGCCGTAACTCCTTGAATAATCCCTTTGGCAGCAAGGGTTTCAATGGCTTTCTGCGCCCACGTTGTGGAAGCGAGATCTTGGAAAGCTGGCTTGTTGTAGGAAACCGCGTACATACTGAAATGATTCGTGCTGAATTCCATGCTGCCCGTAGCAGCATTATAGCTGCCCGTCGGTACGAGTTGAGCTTCACCTTGTGCATTCACGTACCAAACATTTAACAGTTCTGGATGAGCTTTCTCTTCTGAAGATAGAGCGTAAGGGATACTCACCGTAACAGAAGCAGCCTTGTTCTCGAATTTCAGCGGTTGACCCGATGCTGTGAATTGTAGATCAATGACGACTCCGGCTCGACCCAACAGATCGGTTTGTGCAGGGAGTTTATCTCTCGAAATGTTGAGCGTAAGCGTGGACTGCCCAGCCGCTGCTGCGTTAGTAGCAAACATATGGCTAGAAAGAACAACCGTACCCAGTTCCGTGGAAATCACAAACTCGTGTGCTGGAGCTTGCTGTGTCAGATACACCGTTGGCAGCTCAAGGGCGTAGCTGTTAGCTCCTGCGACTTGGGGTACTTGCAGGGTTACTTTGGAAGTCGTGCCCCCCGCTTGTGCAGCCATCTGCTTAAAAGCTTCTTCCAATGTTGTTGTATCAATGGTTGCTGTGGCTTTCCCATCTTTGGTTGTTACGCTAGTTGCTGGGAAAGTAATCTTAGCCTCCCCATTGGTAAGAGATATCGTCGGCTTTCCAGACTCTGATTGCGTCCCGGTCCCTGTTCCTGTAGATGGCCCAGTTGGCGAAAGAACAGTTTGCGTTCTAACCTGAAGCGTTGGACCATTGCTTGACCAGTTGTTCGCCGCATCCGCCGCTTCAACCTTGAAGTCATAAGCCGTATCGGCAGTTAATCCGGTCACCTGCCATGTCGTGTTTGGCGTAGTTGTCACTACATTGCCATTCATCAGCAATTTGTATTGGGTTACACCTATACGATCAATTGCTTGACTCCATGAAAGTTGAATGGTACTTGATGTTACGTTTCCTTGTGTCAAAGCGCTTCCCGCAGGCCAACCAGGCGCTGTTGTGTCACTCGGTATTGGAATTTCTGGATCATCCGTGCTCGGCCCGAATACGGTCGCGTTGCCGACATAATCCTTCGCCTCAACTTTATACACGGCTGCAGCGTCTGGTGTACCCATGATGGAGTAACTTGTATAAGTAGCGTCTACTTGTGCCACTTGAACGCCATTACGGTACACGAGATACCATTCAATGCCAGCGTTGTCTGTAGCTCTATCCCATTCCAAGTTCTCGCGATCGGACAACTTCGTAGAATGGATTCTTGAACCAGTCGGCCATTGCGGCGTAATGGTATCTAGCTTATAGACACTAGTTGTCAGTTGCAGCGGTTGTGACGCATTACCTGCCTTGTCCATGGCGACAACGGAGAAAGGATACTGAGTATTAGCGTCCAGGCCATTAACGTAATAAGTTCGTACATCATTGGCAACCTGTGCAATTGCCACACCATTCTGCTCTATGCGGTAGGCATGAACCTCCGTATCATCTGAAGCCGTAGGCCAATTCAGTTGTAACCCCGATGATGTTATACCCGACACGATTAGTGTACTATTCTGGCTCCATGTAGGCGGAGCCGTATCCGGTGCAAGCGTCGTTACTTGAATCCCAGGTCCTGCAGCATGATTGCCTGATGCATCTCGCGCACTGACATGGAAGTCATAAACTGACCCTGCCGTAAGTCCTGTTACGTGATAGGTTTGCACATCACCATTAACAGTGCCTACAACCGAATTTCCGTTATAAATATCATAGGCTGCTATCCCATACTGATCCGTAGCTGCAGGCCATTGTAAGGTAACGCCAAAACGCGATACATCTTGCGTAGATAAAACAGCCGCTCCTGACCAAGTTGGCGCTAGGATATCTGCGCTTGGGGTTGTAAGGCTAGTTGCAGGACCTGTCGTTGATACCAAACTTCCATCTTTGGCCTCAATCTTGAATGTGTACGCTGTTGCAGGCGTTAACCCCGTTACTGCATAACTGTAGACATCAGAGCCAACTGTGGCAATCTCAGTACCATTACGATAGATGGTATAGCCATTAACGCCCCTCTGATCCTGTGCACTGGACCAAGTCAGCGTTGCTCCGAGAGGTTGTACTTGTGTAGCACTTAATGTACCGCTGCTCCAAGTAGGCGGTGTTGCATCCACGGGCATTTGCTCTGTGCCGACAGATAAGTAAGGCTTATAAATGGCATTTGCACCCGCTGCTTCTTTGGAATGGATATCAACATTCTGATCTAGCCAAGCATCGTCTTGAAGCTTGAAGGAGATCGTTCCATCTCCATGGAGTTCTGTTGCCACCTGACTCGTCACCGAGAACGTTTTCCAAAAATTAGCGTTTCGTACAAGGGTAGAAGCTATCTTAGACCCGTCAACAGGTTTGTTCAACCAGTTTACCGGTGTTGCGCCTGCTTCCGACCAGTTATCCCCTGTCTGATAAAGATCCATAGGAATATCCATATTCGGTGTTTGAACAGCAAACACATAGAGATTCAATGAGGCATCATACACATTTCCAGTAACCGATGTTAATGGGAACTTTAGATAAGCACGTCTGTTATTTCCTGTATTTTTGTTCGTATCACTCGGCGTAGCACCTGCCGCATTCTTATAACGAAGATAGGCAATATTATTGTTCGTACCTGCTCCTCCGAATGTTGCTGGCGCTTGGATGAAGGTATCATCGCTCGGGTACAGAATTTGCTGCGTTCTTGTCACTCCTGGAACGGTTGTTACCGTGACTGAAGGTCCACCCGCGCTCCAATTCCCCGTTGCATCACGAGCTTCAATGCGGAATGCATAGTTCCCACCTGCAGTCAGATTGGTTACAGCATAAGTCTGTTCAGACCCATAGACATCCGCAATGACGCTGTTGTTCTGATATACCCGGTAACCGGATACATCCATGTTATCAACGGCTGGCGTCCAGTTTAACGTCACCGTGTGATCCGTTAAGGCACTGTACGTCAACATACGATTATTCGGCCACTGTGGTGCTGAGTTATCCGCTCCTATAAGCGTTTTAACCGTACTTACCGGCCCCGTTACAGACCAGTTATTACTGCCATCTCCAGCTTCTACTTTGAAGGAATAGCTAGTGTTAGGAGCTAACCCGTTCACTTGGAATTGTTGCGCTGTGCCTGGCAATGTCACCAGCTCTTGATTCCCCTGATATACACGATACGCACTCACTCCGCGTGCATCCTGTGCGGTGTTCCAGTTTAATTTCACACTGGTCGCTGTAGTTTCCGCCGCATTAAGTTGATCTGACGATGTCCACGCGGGAGCTGTCACATCTGTCACACCGAGTGATCGGAACGTAACGATCGGTCCACCTGCGGACAAGTTCCCCTCAGCATCCTTCGCTTCAATACGAACCGTATAGAGACTGTTCTCAGATAGATGACTCAACGAATAAGAGGGTACATCCGAGTCCCCTACGATTTGACCGTTAACATAAATACGATAGCCTGTAACAACATCATTATCAACAGCTGCCGGCCAAGAAAACGTAGCCTCTGTCTCCGTTATGTTGGAATTGTCTATGGTGATAAACGAGCCCTTCTCCCAGCCAGGTCTTGTCGCATCCGCTGCCGATCCTGTTGCCGTCTGAATATCTGGGCTAGGAAGCGAAAGATTGCCATGCGCATCTACCGCCTGGACACGCAGCACATAAGTTTGCCCCGGTGTTAGTCCTGTCACATCATAGCTCGTTACATTCGCTGTCGTTTGTGTCACGAGGCGGCCATTATTAAAGATGCGATACCCCGCTACATTCAAATTGTCATGAGCTGCTGGCCAACGGAATGTCACTGAAGTCGGCGTTGCCTCCGATACGGCAAATGTGCTGCCATACGGCCAAACTGGAGCCGTGATTTCTGCATTTTGAGCAGGTATAGTTAGAGGCACGAAGGTTTCTGTCGTTCCACCTTGTGAGGGTACTCCCCATACAACGGACACTTTATTATCTTGGCCTTGCAATAAGGAAGCTTTAACCGTCTGACTGACGCCGTCCTTCGTGACGATAATGTCATAGTCCCCATAGAATCCACGCGTTTGGTACTGACCGCTGGCATTCGTTGTGCCTGTCACGTCCGTCCACCATGTTCCGTAGATCAGATTGCGCCACTGCTCGCCTGAAGGCTTCAACGTCCAGTTGCTGCGAAACAGTGGAGCGTTATTCTGCCAATGAGCGCCATCCCAGAATCCCCACATCGTAAACGATGTCACATTCGGGTGGCTAAACGAAGCAAGCAAGATATCCCGTGTAAATTTCCCTTGAATATCTTCTTTCGGTGAATTCACGTCAAATTCCGTAATGGCAATTTCAGGTGCGTACTGCGTAAAATGCGTAAGTTGATTATAGAACGCCATCGGACTTACCGGCGTACTGCCGAAATGCGCCTGAATGCCGACCCCATCGATAGGAGCGCCGTTATCTTTCATCCCTTGCAAAATATTCGAAAAATTTTGAATCACAGGCGCATCTACGCCAAGAATTTGCGTTTCATTGACATATAGCTTAGCCGCTGGATCCGCTTCTTTGGCCATTTTGAACCAATTCGCCATCAGCGCGCCTTGGTCTGTATACGTACTGCGGATCATGCTGTTCAGAACAGGTTCATTCAGCACATCCCAGTTATATAATCTCCCCCTGAAGAAGCCTGCCAGCTCATGGAAATGATCTTGAATCCGCTTCTCCAGCGCTGTCTTATTGCTCACCATACCTGGAATATCTGCTGGCACGCGCGTAGAACCATCCCATAAGAGAGCATGTCCGCGAATATCAAATCCGTTGGAACCCAACCAATTATAGAGATTTACGGTGCGGCTTCGATCTTGTTCCCACCATTGCCACTTCATTTCATTTTCCATAACGACCGAATTAAAATTCTCTTTGAGCTTAGTTCGATACGCTTCTGCATTCGCATCCGTACCATTAATCATCGTGCTATTAACAGCAGTACCGAACTTGAAGTCATGTTTCATCATCTTCACATGAACATCTGCCCCCTGGATGGGAAGACCGTTCTCATCCTTCACCTCAACCTGCATATCTCCTTTGCGAATCTGCTCAATACGCTGATTGGCTTCTGCGCGCCATGGAGCGTCTTCTTCCATTCCATCGTAAATAACTGGCGTGCTCGGCAAGTTCTCGAATGTAACCGCTTTCTTATAATTCACGACTTTCAGATTGCCGATTTCGATCTCCTGTGGCTTATAGCCAAGTCGGAACGCAATCTGTGGTGTGTTCGTTTCCATCAACAAGGCAGCTTTAATCGGCACAATGAATTTCTTCCATTGTGTAGGAACCGTTATCGTCTCGGTAATCGACTTCTCAAAATTCCCTCTCTTCTCCATTACCAATGCGACTGTACCTTCAGCCGTTTCAACCGTGGATCGCAGCGTTCTTGCATAGAATGTTGCCAGAATCACATCATCTTTCTCAATACTCGCTTCAATTGGGAGCACATATTGCAAAAGATACGTACTAGCTGGCTGCACGTTCGTCGCAAAGCGTAATGCCTCTGTAAACGATTGCCCCTCCACTGTTGAGTTTGCAACAGTTCCATACAACGCAGCCTCGGGGTTCAGCGCCGCTCCCTGCATGCGAATATCAGAAATAAGAACCTCACTGCCAGGCAGTTGACCCAATTCCTCTTCCGTCAGCACCTGTGCTAAGGAAACCTTGGGTTGGAACGGTACAACCAGCATCGCGCTGATTAACAGAAGAGCAAGAAGTCTCCCCATTTTACCCATTCTCATCATCACCGATCTCATCCTTCCTTCAATTACATCCATCATTCATAAAAGAGGACCCATCTGAGCAAGTATCCTACCAGCTTCAGATGGGCATGTGTCAAGTCATGCGACTACCTTACGACTACCTTACTTCTTGCGGTTAGCGTTATACCAGTCCGTCAATTCCTTAATTGCTTTGTCTCCACCTTGTTTCTTCCAGTTCGCTACATACTCATCAAAGTAGTCCAGCGGCTTCTCGCCAAGAATAATTTTGGCTGCAGCTTCCTGGAAGGAACCTTTATAACCAAGATCTGCGTTCTTCGTCAACGTTTCTGAAGGCGGCATACCTGCCGTTGGATTCGGGATACCTTCTTTACGGGACGTTTCGATCGTTTGAATCAGCTTGTTGTACGCTTCATCGTTATTGATCAATACTTTCTGAGCTTGCTCATGGAAACCATGCATTTGGAATACAGCAGAACGCCATTTCAAATCAGGATCTTTGTCTGCATTGTACTTAAGTGCTGTACCTTCTTTGGTATACGATTGACCTTCAATACCTAGCTCCGTGAACAATTGTCCTTCTTCCGAAACGAGCCAATCGAACATTTTGACAACAGCCTCAGGATTTTTCGTATCTTTGTGCACGACAAATGTTTTCAGAACAGGCTTCTCAACACGTCCCAGTTTCCCATCGTAACCTTCACCTCTTGGTGTCGGAATGCTTAGTACGTTAGGTTTTTTGTCAGGAAGCAACTTGCTAAGCTCTTTTTGCCAAGGATCCCATGCGCCAAATACAACGTGATTCCACGAACCTACGAGGTCGGACTTAATTTTTTGATCCCAAATCGCCCGTGTATTCGTCAAGAATTCCGTATCGATCAACTTCTCTTTGTACATTGTGTTGAGCATGCCCAGCGCTTTTTTCATATTCGGGTTCACATAACCAGGCATAACCTCGTTATTGTAGAGACTGTTGGAGTCCAGATTCACACCGTACATGCCAAAAATGTTATCCGCCCACTCGAATTTCTCACGGGAAGCAAAAGGAATCTCATCCTTCTTGCCATTGCCGTTCGGGTCTTTATCACGGAAAGCACGCAGCATATCCAGGAACTCAGCAGATGTCTTCGGTTCCTTAATGCCCAGCTTATCCATCCAATCCTTACGCACATAAATGACACGTTCCGCTGGTGCATTCCCTTGTGCTAATTGTGGGATCGCAAGGATTTTGCCATTCAGCGTAACTGCATCCCAAGCGGACTGCGGAATGTTTTTCTTCAAATTCGGTCCATATTTATCGATTAAAGGCTTCAAATCCATCGCTAGACCATTGATAACAAGATCAGAGGTCTCAATGCCCCAAACCATGTGAACGTTGGGAATATCACCGGAAGCGAACTTCAATTTCAGCTGATCCATGTAGTTTTCATGCGGGAGGAAGGTGATGTTTAGATCTGTATTTGTTTTTTGAGCGAGATACTTAACGGTAGCTAGATCCATTGACTTTCCTGCCGGAATCTGTTGGGCGTTATTGGAGACGAAAATGCTAATTTTCTCTGGTGCAGCCGGCGTCGTGCTTTGACTTGCAGCAGGTGTCACTGGAGCCTGTGTCGTTGCAGTCGTGGAGCCCTTATCTGAGGAACAGGCAACTGTTGCACCTGCAAGACATACCATACATACAAGCGTAACCATTTGTTTCATCTTTACTTTCATCGAATAGACCCTCCCTAGTTTCTTCATTATAGTGTAGTTCGTTTCTCATATACATCTGGGCATTACTGGAATACGCCACATCACCTCTTTCATGGAATCGGGTCGACGCTCATTTATACCTCCCCTTATTCCTTAACTGAACCTAACAGTGCACCTTTAATGAAATGCTTTTGTAAAAATGGATAAACAATGATAATCGGAAGCGTAGCAATGACAATCGTCGCCATTTGCAACCCCTGTGGGGTTACTGCCGTGGAAAGCTCCAAAATGGACTGGCCTCCAGCAGAATCCATATCAAATTGTGAAATGAGCTTATAGAGATACAATTGCAGGGGCTGCAGCTCGCGATCGGTGATATACAATAGGGGTCCTAAATAGTTGTTCCAATGCCCTACCGCGTAGAATAGAATCAGGGTCACATTAATCGGCATAGATAATGGCGCTACGATTCGCCACACGATGTTGTACTCGGACATGCCATCCACTCGTGCTGCTTCAAAAAGTTCTTCCGGAATCGACCTCATGAAGGTAATGCACAGCATCATATTGAACGCGCTCAGCGCACCTGGGATAATGAGTGACCAGATACTGTTGAGCAGGCCTAAGCTTTTGATCAAAATGTACATCGGCACCATCGGCGCCTGAAAAATCATCGTGAAGATGATGAAAAGCAGAATCGCTTTGCGGCCGCCTAGCCACCCTTTGGATAGCGGATAGGAAGTAAGAATCGTAAGCGCCATGTTGATGGCCGTTCCAATCAATACAATCTGAATCGTGACCCCGAACGACCTCCAGAACACCGCATTGCGGATGACAAAGTCATAGTTGTGAAGATTGAAGCCAACTGGCCAAAGTGACACTTCGGAGTGGATAATCGCTTCATTGGAGCTAAAAGAGCCCGCAATGACATTCATTAGTGGAATGGCAACTGCCGCACAAAACAGTAATAAGAGAAGTGCATTCGCTGAGTCAAAAGCGATTTCACCTGGTGTTCGTTTAATTTTCATCGTCGTATCGCCCCTTTAATATAGCCCTTCACCGGTTGTCCATTTACTCACACGGTTCGCAATGACGAGTAAGATAAAACCAATAACCGATTTGAACAATCCGATGGCTGTCGTAATACTGTACTGACCTTGCAGAATACCTGCCCGATAGGTGTATGTATCCAATACATCCCCCGTCTCGAACGTTGCCGGATTAAGAAATTGATAAATTTGCTCGAAGCCTGAATCCATGATGTGTCCCATTTTCAGCATGAGCAGAATCATGATGGCCGGCAGCAAGCCTGGGATCGAGATATGTAAGAACTGCTTCCAACGGTTTGCGCCATCCATCCTCGCCGCTTCATATAAGGAAGGGTTAATGCCCGCAAGCGCAGCGATGAAAATAATGGCGTTCCAGCCCATCTCCTTCCAGATGCCTGAGAAAATAATGATAGAACGGAAGTATTCCGGCTTCTGAAGATAAGCAACAGTATCACCGCCGAAGGAGGAAATGACATGATTGACGAGCCCTTGTGTCGGTGACAGCAACATGTATGTCAGTCCGAACACGATCGTCCATGATAAAAAGTGCGGTAAATACAGCACGGTTTGCGTAATTCGCTTGAACGCCATCGATCGCACTTCATTGAGCATAATTGCCAGTAGGATCGGCAACGGAAAAGCGAACACAATTTGATATAAACTAATTAACAGCGTGTTTCGTAACAATCGTCCGAACTTGTCATACGTGAATAGTTGATGAAACCATTTGAACCCCACCCATTCACTTCCTGTGAAGCCTTTGAAAATGTTGTAGTCCTGAAAGGCGATAAAACTCGCCAAAAGTGGAACATACTTGAACACAAGGAAATACAGCAGTCCAGGAATCAGCATGATATAGAATGCTCGATGCTGCAGGACGTATTTCCACCAACCTTTCTTCTTCGTTGCACTGGTTGACCGCCGGACAACCTCATTGACAGTAGCGGATTTCATCTGCTCTCACCTACACTATCTATTTGTCTTATGTGTTAATTATAGGTTTCAAGGCACGGGACCAACAATGAGGGCGGATGTCGATTTACTGTAGTAAAAGTCTTTTTATGGGGATGGTTATCTAGCTAATTCTTGCTATCTGAATCACTTATTTGCCAACTTTACCCCTAGGTACCACCACGCTGACCCTTTTCATGACTCGCCACGCAGAGGAACCATCGTTATTGAAATAAATGGAAAATATGTAGTTAATTCTCTTCGATTTGCCCGTTTATACAATATAGATGGAAATTATGTAGCTAATTTTGCCCAAAACGACAGTTTCAACAGGTAGGGTGCTAATTAACTGGAGGAAATACAGTTATTGGTGTCAACGGACGGATTGGCGTGAAATTAGATGTAGAAAATCCAGTTAATGTTGTGCTGAACGCAAAAAAGAGCTGCCCTCAGCAGCAAATAGCCGCTGAAAGACAACTCTTTTAACCAATGAACCAAACTTACCAGAACAACTCGCCATGCCCGAGCAATCGGGAAAGACCCTCTACGAAATAGTAGTCGCCGTAGATGAGCGGCACGTCGATGTTTTTGCCTTCTGGGTAGTGGCTTGTACCATGCGTGACTAACCCTTCTTCGGTTTCGGAATCCCACGCACCGTAGTTCGTGTAGAGTGAGTGCAAGATCCGCTCTCCAGCTTCGCGATAGAGGGATGCCTCTTGACCGTTCACCTGCTCTGCGATCAGGAGCAGACCGCAAGCCGCACACGCGCCAGCCGAGGAGTCGCGATACGCTGGAATGCCATCCGGCAAGCGGAAATCCCAATGTGGCACATGATCTTCTGGCAGGTTTGCCAAGAAGAAATGCGCAGCACTCTTCGCCGCATGCAAGTACTTCTCATCACCCGTGTACTTGTAGCTGAGGCTCATACCGTAAATCGCCCACGCGGTTCCACGCGACCAGGCCGATTCAGGTGCAAAACCTTGCCCACCGTTCACGGAAAGCTTCTCGCCTGTGTGCGGATCAAAAATCACGATATGATTCACCGATCCATCGGGACGAATAAAGTGCTCGGCCGCCATGTCGGCATGTCTTATCGCGATTTCTTTAAATCGCGGGTCGCCTGTAGTCAGCGTAGCCCAGTGCAGCAGCGGCAAGTTCATCATGCAGTCGATAATTGCCCAGCCTGCGTTGTCTTCGCCTTCGCGCCAAGGATTCCACGCGCGAATGTAGCTGCCTTTCACGTTGAAACGCGCAGCCAGCAGATTCGCCGCGAGCAAGGCCCGGCGCTTGGAATCATCTGCGCCTGTCAATTTGTAGCGTGCGACACTCGTCAGCGTCCACATGAAACCGATATCGTGATCCAGACGATAGTAGTCTGTTACAACTTGATCCAACTGTAGTTCGCAGGATTCAGCCAACTGCTTCAGGCTTTCATCTTTCGTGTCCCGATACAACAGCCACAGCAAACCAGGCCAGAAGCCCGCTGTCCACCATGAAGCTGGCTCCAGCTTATATTCGCCACCCACACTGGCGTGCGGAAACCCATCACCAATGCGTTTACTTGTTTTGTCCACTTTCGTTACGGTTTGTGCCCATGCTTCTTGAGCCCAACCCTTCTGAATTGCCGTCATATGTAACACTCCTCACCAGGTTTGTTGAAACGTTTAACCTATTATACCACCTGGCTTCGCGGAATGCTCGCTTGTTTAAAATTGGTTTTTCTGTTGTATCTACAATGACAACTTCCATGCCTCCAAGCTTTCTAAACAAGCATCACCATGCCTTGTAAAAAGCTTAACTCCTGAATTTCCACTATCTGGATAAATCCGATTCGTTACCGTTTTCACCCCGTTATTCGCGAACAGCTCCAACGAAGATCGATCCACGAACAGATGCAGCTTGATGGTCCTATCTTCCAACGGTACAACTTGTACTTCGCTCACACCCGTTTCACCTGAACCTGCGTGTGTCCGATCAACGCGAAGTATATGCTCCGCAACCGAGTACGACACTTCCGTGTACGCAGAGCCATCCTCTGAGCAGCGAACGAGAAGTCCAAACACGGCCTCCGCGTCAGATTCCTTCGTGTTAAACACAGCAATCAGTTCTAACTGGTCACCTACAATGCTTGTTAAAGATACATTCGTATCTGCAGAAATCACCTGTCGCTTGACACGCTCCCCGCCATTCCTCAGCGCCGCCAATTCCGCCACAGGCTGCATGCGCAGCGTGCCATCCTCTGCCAGTGTCAATTCTCGCGGCAAGGTAAAAGCGCCCATCCAGCCATCCACTTGCTCTGGCATCAGAGCACCCCAAATGTTCATCCAGCCCAGCAGGATGCGTCGTCCCTGTCCATCCACCAACGTTTGCGGCGCATAGAAATCAT
Source organism: Paenibacillus sp. J22FR83 (assembly GCF_059691955.1). Lineage (NCBI taxonomy): Bacteria > Bacillati > Bacillota > Bacilli > Caryophanales > Paenibacillaceae > Paenibacillus > Paenibacillus sp. J22FR83. Next base: position 45,013 of record NZ_JCAUAM010000019.1, on the reverse strand, counting down.
ACCCATAATCCAACCGTTCGGCATATTGGTAATCGAATTTGCCTGTCTCGTAGCTTAATTGGCCTGTAAGGTACAACGTCTTGGTAGTTCCCATGTTCATCGGGGAAATAATAAGCACATGATGATCCCCCTCACCGAGTGGAAATAAATCAGGACACTCCCACATATCGCCCATGGTGCCGTTACTCTCTGCTGCAATCCCGAGATAGCGCCATGTGAGCAAATCAGAGGACGTGTACATCAGCACTTTCCCCATGCCGTTCTTGCCATAACCAACAACCATGTACCACTGTCCATCATGCTGCCAAACCTTCGGATCACGGAAGCCGAACCCGCCTTCCTCAGGTGCTTCACCAATAACAGGATTAGCCCCTGATTTGTTAAAAGCAACCCCGTCCGTACTGGTCGCGAGACACTGAACCTCCGTCGGCGTACGTCCATCAACATGCCCTGTGTAGACTAATGTCAGAACACCGTTATCATCGACTGCACTGCCTGACCAACAGCCATAACCACCTGTTTCCCCGCTATCATAGTCTTCAGAAGGCGCCAACGCGATCGGCAGATGCTCCCAGTGAAGCATATCCTTGCTTTTGGCATGCCCCCAATGCATCGGCCCCCATTTCGGCTCATATGGATAATGCTGATAAAATACATGATACTCCCCGTTCCAATAAATAAGCCCATTCGGATCATTCATCCAGCCCGCTGGTGGCATGAGGTGATAGCCTAACCTGAATGTATCCTCCGTGACAAGCTCGGCAGCCTTGTTTAACGCTTGATTCGCTTGTTCCACGCGTTCCATGTGAAGTTCCTGACTTTCACTCTCTAGCCGCTGACTCATCCTAGCTCCCCCTCCCTATCTCCATCCCGCATCAACGCGTGAATCTCTTCCAATGTACCCAGCGACGAAATCGCACCATTCCGAGTCGTCGCCAAAGCTCCCGCCGCATTCGCAAAGCGCAATGCCAACCGAAGCTCCTCTTCACTCCACGATAGCAACGGTTTCCCCTTTTCTAACACGCCATATAATAAGGCCCCGAAAAACGCGTCGCCAGCACCAGTCGTATCTATCGCACGAACAGAAAAGCTTTCTACCTTGCCCCACCAATCCTTTAACTGATAAAAAGTACCTGCCTTTCCTGCTGTGACCAGGAGCAAGGTAATCCTATGCTGTTCAACTAGTTTTCTCGCTGCCTTTTCTATATCTTGCTCCGCTGTCAAGAAGATAAGCTCCTCTTCTGAAACCTTTACTACGTCTGCAAGGCTCAAACCAACGCGGATTACTTCCAACGCATGTGCCTCATACCGCCACAATGAAGCACGCCAATTCGGGTCATAGGAAATAAGTGCTCTCTCCTCCTGTGCAAGCTGGACAGCCTTGATGGTAGCCGTATACGCAGGCTCCGCCGTCATTGAAATCGAGCCAAAATGGAAAATCCGTGTCTCCTTCAGCATGGCAAGATTCAACTCATCCGCTCTCAAAAGCTGATCAGCACCGGGATTCCTTGCGAAATGAAACGATCTATCTCCATCCGCATCCAGCTGAACGAAAGCCATCGTCGTATGTGCTTCGTCCGTCTTGACTAGGCCCCGATCGGACACGCCGATTTCGAGTAACGCTTCACGTAAATACGCACCGAACGGGTCTCTGCCCACCTTCCCGATGAACCCCGCTTTCTTGCCGAGCTTCGCCAACGCAGCGACCACATTCACGGGCGCTCCTCCTGGGTTGCGCTCAAACAATGGCTGCCCCGCTTCGGATCGACCACACGGCGTGAAGTCAATCAAATACTCCCCAAGTGAAACCACATCATAGTTCATGCCCTTAGCTCCTTTCTTTTTACCCTCAACCATTTACCCCTTAATGCCCGACATTGTAATTCCTTGAATATAGTATCGCTGCAGAAATAGAAACAGCACAAGAATCGGTACGGTAGACAACGTATTTGCTGCCAAAACCTTCGACCAATCCGTCCCCTCATTCGAGGAAAACGTAGAGATCCCGACTTGGATCATCTGCATCTTCTGATCATTGATCACAATGAGCGGCCACAAATAGGAGTCCCAGTTTCCTAGAAAAGTCATCAGTCCGAGCGTAATTAGCGCAGGTACAGCCGCCGGCAGCACGATTGCTACAAAAGTACGGGACAAACTCGCTCCGTCAATGCGAGCAGCCTCCATCATTTCGTTCGGAACCTCCGCGAAAAATTGCCGCAGCATAAAGATGCCGAACACGGACAGCATCGAAGGAATGATAAGTGCTTTATACGAATTGAGCCAACCCAAATCATGCATCAGCAAATAGTTAGGCACGAGTGTTACTTCGCCTGGGATGATCATCGCGGACATAAATAGAGCAAATGCAATCGTTTTAAATGGAAATTGGAGCTTCGCAAACGCAAATGCTGCCATCGAATTAATGATTAGCACCAGCGCTGTTACGATGGAAGCCACGAATAATGTATTCCAGATGTAGCGTAAGAAAGGATTTCGCGTATTGAAAATGACATTATGGAAGTTCTTCCATGTCCATTCTACGGGGACTAGTAAGTGAATATTCAGCGATGTATATTTGAATAGCTCCTGATAGGGTCGAAAAGCGCCTGTAACCATCCATAGGATAGGAGCGACAGATATCAGAGCAATTACGATCATGACGATCATCGTTACGACGTTTGTTAGCCTCTTCACAGCGAATCCCTCCTCGTAGTTAGTCTGTGTCTTTGTTAAAAAGCTTCATTTGAATCAGCGAAATCGTCAATACAATCGCGAACAGTACAAACGCCGCCGCCGTCGCATATCCCATCCTCATTTGCGTGAATGCCTGCTTATAAATATAGAAAACAACCGTTTCCGTTGAACTATTGGGGCCGCCATTAGTCAGTACGAAGACTAAGCCCGAGAGCTTGATCGCATCGATTGTCGTCATGATGACCACGAAGGCCATTGTCCGATTCAACAGTGGAAGCGTGATTTTAACAAATTGCCTAATTCGAGATGCGCCATCCACTCTAGCCGCTTCATAGAGATCGGGTGAGATATTGTTCAAGCCTGCCAGGAAAATAATCATGAAAAAACCGGCGCCCTTCCATATGCCGAGCACGATAATACCGTTCATCGCTGTTTTCGGATCAGATAGGAAGCTTGTAACCGGCATGTGCAGCGCTTTGAGCACACTGTTCAGGAGGCCAAACTCTTTGTTATAAATGAGCTTAAAAACCGTTGCCGCCACCGCCGTCGAAATAATAACAGGGATAAAATAAAGCGTTCGAAACAGCCCTGCTGTTGCCGTTTTCTTCTGAATCAATAGGGCTAGCCCTAAGGCAATGCTCGTTTGGATCGGAATCACAATCAGTGCAAAATAAAAGGAATGCTTCAAGCTATTAAAAAAGGCGCGATCCTTCATAAGCTGCACATAGTTGTCCATGCCGACGAACACGTCGCCAGCGCCGACTAACGAATAGTTTTTGAAACTAATCAGAAAAGCTTGCAGCATGGGATAGAATACGAAGACAAGCAGCAAGGCTATTGCTGGGAATATAAACCAGAAGGCAGTAGCTTGCTCATGCTTGCGAAAGCTTTGCGATTTTTTCATGCTTGAACGAACCTTATTCATTGTTTCCATCGTTTCAACAGTAGCCATAATCACTTCTCCATTCACATCTGTCATTTGCCATCAAAAACATATACTTGGAGACTCGACATGACTGTCCCGTCCTGGCTAGTCGCTTTGATTTCAGCCTGCCCGGACTTGACGCCTTTCACCGTTGCCCCTTCGTCATCCACTGAAACGGATGCAATTCCTTCATCGCTAGATGTCCATTGCAGCTCCTGAGATGCGCTCAAAGGAATAACAGATGCTTCGATATACTGGCTGCTATTCACCGCTACATCAAGCGTGGTCTTGTTTAAGACAACCCTTATTGGGATTGTGCCATCCACATCTTCCTTCCGCCAAACCGTCCCCATCGGATAAAACAAGGCTTTTCCCAACGTCACATTGCCTTCGGTTGCGGTCAGTTCGAGTCGATTGCTCGTAGGATCAGGGAAGATCAGGCTAGAGACAACAGCCTCGCCATCGTTGGCAAATACCTCCAAACTAGCCTCATCCACGAAAAACTGAAGTTTGAGCTTCCCGTTCTTAAGCTTCAGCGGTGCCGATACTTGTTCAGCGAAGCCTTTCTCGAACGAGGTGATACCTGAGTTGGTTCTGTCTATCGTTAGCTGTTCCGCCCCAGCATCGTAACTGACGATCGTTGCCTGATCGGTTCCTTTACGAAGGTGGAACTCTACTTGACTATTCGGCTGAACGGTAAGCTCCGAGATTAGCTCATAAGATGTTCCTTTTATCGCGTCAAAAGGATTAACCCCCACTGCTAACTGCTGCCTCTTCACCGTAACTTCTTTGCCGCGCAGCGACTGCAATTCTTCGATCGGCTCCTGAATCAAGCGTATACCTTGATCAGGAATATTCCTCAGTCTCAGCTCGCGCGGGATGGACATATTCCCCTTCCAAGCCCCCGTCGGCATCGCAAACGGATAGCGCCAGTTCGACATCCAGCCTAACCAAATGCGTCGGCCATCCTTAACCGGAATATCCGAATAGGAAACTGCGGCATAGAAATCCTTTCCATAATCCGTCCACAAGACATCGGAAGCTGGGTTATCATTCTTAAACGTGTGACCGTCGAACGTTCCGACGAAGTATTGAGCCGTGGAGCCTTTGGTCGTATTATTGCTGCCAATGCTGACGGCTAACACCCATTTCTTCGTTTTGGTGCCCTCTACAGGTAGCTCAAATAAGTCCGGACATTCCCAAACCGCGGCATGCGAGCCCTGATCGCTTCCGAACTCACTAGCGAGCTTCCATGCTTTCAGGTCAGGTGATGTATAGAATTGAACGCGATTATCCACAGACACCACCATCACCCAAGATTTCGTTTGCTCGTGCCAGATCACTTTGGGGTCTCGGAAATCTTTCAAGCCAGGATTCGGGATTACTGGATTCCCTTCATATTTGGTCCATGTGCGGCCTTTATCTGTGCTATAAGCAATACTTTGCGATTGTAGGCCGCCTTTGAAATGTGTAAAAATCGCAACCAAGCCCGATTTTCCTCCAAAGAAGCCACTCGTATCCTTGGTATCCACAACCGCGCTGCCCGACCAGATTTCACCGAGCGAATCCCGCGACAAAGCAACCGGAAGGTGCTCCCAGTGAATCAAATCTCGACTTACTGCATGGCCCCATTGACCACTATTTTGATAGAATTGATGATACTCTCCTTCAAAATACACCATCCCATTCGGGTCACTTAGATTACCTGACGCCGGCGATAAGTGATACTGCGGACGAAACTTTTCCGTATAATAAGTCGGATCCTTCGCGTAAGAGAAAACCGATCCCTCTGCGGAGTCCGTCGATTTGCTACCACCAGCTACCAAAACCGTCACCCCCCAACTCAGAAGTATGATCACAGCGCTACACGCCACCCATAATCCAAAATTCTTCCGCATGGTTCCTCCCTCTACTCGCTGTCTATTATGATGTATCGTTATTATACCGAGTCAGCGAATAGAAGGATTTCAATATCATTGGGAGTTTGCTTTTAAAATGATTTGTAGAGACGTTCCCCGTCCTCGCTCACCCCTGTTAGCGCTGTTTTTTAGACGGCTTGGCGCACCCCCGATCACTAACTGGAAAACCTCCCGTTATTTTTCTGATTTCAGCTGGAATCTATAGAATAACTGGAAAATAGGTAGGTAATTTTAGCGTTTCTGCTGTTTCTGGAACAATTACTTGAAATTAACTGTATTTTTTACAGTTACTTCTATAAAATCGAGGATTCTCGCGGAATTACCTGTATGTTTTCCTGTTATTTTTGTGCAAGCAGCTCTTGACTTAGCTAGACAACAAAAAGCCCCAAAGCCATACACTTACATGGCTTTGAGGGCTTTTTACTAATCACTCACTCGTAATTCCTCCCGATACTCCTTCGGTCCCTTTCCATAAAACTTCTTAAAAGCCGTACTAAAATAGCTCGAACTAGAGTACCCCACCAATGTAGCAATATCCGTTAGTTTGAGCTCACTTTCTTTGAGCAAATCCGCAGCCCGACTCAAACGCAACCTCGTGACATAGTCACTAAAAGTCACACCCACACTCATCTTAAACAACCCAGATAAGTACGTTTCATTAATATGAAACATCTCGGCCAAAGAGGCCAGCGTAAGCTCATAGGAAAAGTTCTCATTCACATAGTTGCGAATGGCTTCCATCATTTGCTGACCACTGGAGAACCTGGTTTTCCTCACTTCTTCCATGACCAGCCGAGCCATGTCGTGCAGCTGTTCGAGCACCTGCTCTCGGGAAGAGTAGTCTCTCACCGTCATCTGGCAGTTCCAGAGATAACTCTGCAGAGACATGTCTCCAAGCTCGAATTTCTTAGCAATAGCATTAAACAAGAGAATAATACGCAAGGTTAAAAAAGTGAACACAAACATCGGCGTATCTCGATCCACAGAGAAAATAACTTGTAATCCCTTGGTAAAAGCAGGCATATCAAGATTTTCAATGGTTTGCATCAGCTTTCTCTCCACTTCCGGTGTAAAGCTGTGCGTCATGGCTAGCACATTTCGATCCGGCTCAGTTTTATCGTGATGAATCGTGCCTTGACTCCAGGCGAGCATACTTGATGCGTAGCCATCCTTCAGCTGCCTCAAACCATGGATAGGCTCGCCAATACCGAACACACTATCTACTTTGAGGTAGCTTTGGATATCCCGCTTCAGCTTTCGCACGAAGTCAGCCAACAAGCGGTCATGCTCGGTATTTTCAACCCGAATGACGAAATGAATGATCGCAGGGTGACTCATCGCGTAGAATGGATAGATGTGCTCACATTTCTCGGCGGACTCCCGGCATAACATCTGAAAAGCTAAGTACAGCAAGTCTTTCCGCTCATTCCAATCATCCAAGCGTCCTTGTGGAATGCGCATCTCTACGGTTACAAATTGAGCATGAACATTGTCACCAGCTAGAGCCGATAACTGTAACTGCGCCATTCGCTCCTTCATGGTGGACACGCTGAACCATTCATCCTTCACCAGTTGCCATAGAAGCTGCTCTTGCATCAGCACAAGCTGTTGATGGTTTTTGATCTCCTCTTGATCTTGCTCCCGCAAGCGGTTGCGATCTTCTTCCAACTCCGCGGCAAGCTTGCCAAGAAGTGCGGTCAGCTCACTGCGAACCACAGGTTTGAGCAAATAATCCCTCACCCCAAGCTGAATCGCAGCCTTCATATATTCAAAATCCGAGTAGCCAGAGAGCACAACAATTCGAAGTGCGGGGTATTTTTCCTTGCAAGCGCTAACGAAAGAAATCCCATCCATTTGCGGCATGCGAACGTCTGTAATTACAACATCCGGCAGCGGATGTACCTCCAGAAGCTGCAGCGCTTCCAGACCGTTAGCCGCTTCCTGCGCAATTTCGTACCCAGCGGATGTCCAATCAATTTTGGCTTTAATGCTATTTCGAACGCCGACCTCATCATCAATCAGCATGATTCTGTACATCTGGGTTGTCAGCTCCTTATCAGCGGCAGGATCAGGTTGATTTCCGTCCCCTCACCAAGCTTGGAATGCAGCTCTAAATGAAATTGCTCACCATAATTCAATCGACAGCGGGATAACACATTGCGAAGCCCGATGCTCTGCCCCTCGGTACTGAGGATTGCTACAGGATTACCAATCTTGATCTCTTCCCGTAGATTTCGAACCAATTTCGAAGACATCCCAATGCCATTATCCTTCACCGAGATTACCAATTTATCCTCAAACAGCTTCGTCTTTATGGTAACCCGCGCAACGCCATCCTTCTCTAAGCTATACTTCACCGCATTTTCTACCAGTGGTTGAATGATAAATTTGGCGATCATAAAATGAGCAGCCGCTGGATCTTCTTCGATCACAATATGCAATCGCTCCTCGTGCCTCAAATGAAGGATGAACAAATAATCCCGGATATACGCCATTTCTTCTGCTACTCGAACCAAATCACTACCCAGGTTAAGCGAGTATCTCATCATTTTGCCCAAAGCTTCCGTCGCATCCATCACAAGGTCTTCCCGCTTCATCGCCGCCAGACCACTAATGATTTCAAGCGTATTATTATAAAAATGCGGATTGATCTGCAGCAGCAGTGCTTTGTACTCGGCATTTTTCCTATGCAAGTTCGTCTCGAACTCCGTCTCGATCAAATAGCGCAGCCGATGGGTCATCTGCTCGAAAACCCTTATCACATAGTTCACTTCACTATGGCCCTGGCCAACCTTCGGCATCACATGCAGTGCCTGATGAAACTCCCCTCGCTCTACATGCTTCATAGCTCTCCCCATCACACTCAGCGGCTTGGTAATACCTGCGGACAGCCAAAAGGCTGCCATTATCGCAACGATTAGCAACAAAATGCTAACAACAAGCATCGTTTGACGAATGTGTGTGATTTTCTCATACAATTCAGACACTGGCACACTCCCGATAATCGTCCAATTCTGAGCGGGCAGCTTGCGGAAAAAGAGTAGATTCGTCTCTCCTTTCGCCTTCATTGGGAAAATCCCACTGCCATCCTCTTCGAAACTTGCATCGATATACTGAATCCCCCTCTTCAGCATATCCCCGTCATCCGTCAGATTTTGATCCAGCACACTGTTGCCCTCGTGCGTCAACAAAACGACCTTCCCCGTCTTCCCCACATGGATCTTTTCAATGGCATTGCGAAGCAGGGTTGTCGGATAATTCACTTTGATGAATCCCATATTCTTAAGTGATTGCAGCTGTACAAGCGGAAAAAGAAAGCTATTAATCGAACGCGCCCTCATAAATTCGTCCGACTGATCGACATCTTTGTGTGCCGTCGTCCAACGTTTACTATCATTTGTAAAATCCTGAAACCACGCGCTGTTCTTGTAGGTTCTGTCCTGCGCCCACACACCGCCGGCATCCTCGACGAACGCACTAATGGAAATACCGCTGGAGTTGTTCACCCCATAGGAGGAGAAATACGCCCGCAATCGTTGCTTCGCGAGCACTCGTTCCTGAATGGTGCTATCCGGATTCAACTGCACGGTCAACCACTCCTGCGTCGTTCGGGAGCTCATCACCTGATTGCCCGTATCCTCAACTTGCGTAAGCAACGTCCCCACATGCGAGGCAAACTGCTCAATCGTTTGAGATGTGGAAGCTTCGATCGACGACTTGATTGACTCCGTCGCTTCCTCACTAAGGATATAGGCCAAAGTGGCAAAAGGGAGAAGCAGTAGAACCGAGAAAACCGCCATCAAACGGCTCCTCAATGAGAAAAACATGATATCCCCCCGTTATATCTGATTCTTTCTATCATACCTTCGGGCCGTCTGACGAAACAACGACAAAGAGACGATCATCGAAATGATTCGTCTCACATATCAGGAACGGCTTACTTCTTCTGCTGTGCTAGGACATCTGCGTACGCTTTATCGATTGTCGTAACGGCCTCTGCGATAGACGCATCAATGTTTCTTTTGCCGATCGTGACATCCTCAAACATTTTGTTCACAGCATCTGACATTTGCGGGAAGATCGGCGTGATTGGGCGCGGTCTGCCATACTTCTGATTCTGAATAACGAAGATGTTCTTCGGATACTCATTCAGCTCTGGGAACGCTTTTGCAGAAGAATAACGGGATGGGATATCTTTCGTCATACCTGCATACGTTTTCTGACCTTCTTCACCCGTTACCCAGTTGATAAACTTCCAAGCTTCATCTGGATGCTTACTCTTCCCTGAAATACCGAGGGCCCAACTGCCATTGGCGACCGCTTGCGCTGTTCCTTTTGGCAATGGAGCAATATCATAGTCTTCACCCAACTTGAAATTAGGGAATTTCTCCTTCAAATTAGCCAAGGACCACGAGCCGTCAATCGTAATCGCCAGCTTGCCGTTCGGGAACGGATCCGGTGGGTACTCCAGTGCAGATACTTTATCTTTGTTGTACAAATCCGAGAAGAACTGTACGGCTTTTTTCGTTTGCGGGGAATCAAGGTAGCCTTTGGACGTTTTACCGTCCGGGCTCATGATCTCGCCACCTAACTGCCAAATGATGGGATACTTGAAATACGCTGTACCTCCTGCGTTACCAAATCCCTGCGCTGGATCGATACCGAAGATGCCGTTCGTTGGATCGTTCACCTTCTTGGCGGCTTCCAAGACTTGATCCCATGTCCACGGTTCATCTGGGTTTTTGGAAGGAAGCGTAATGCCTTTCGCTTGGAAAAGCTTCTTATTATAGAACATCGCAATCGAAGACTCGGTCAGCGGTGCCATATAGATTTCATTTTGATACGTATACGTAGCTAATGTTGATTTCGGAATATCATCCATATTGCCATCTGCCTTGAAATATGATGTCAACGGCTTAAGCGCTCCCGCGTTCGCATACGAACCAACAGTTGGTGCGTCAAGGGCCATGATGTCTGGCGGACTTCCGGAAGCGATGGACACACGCAATTTCGTGTCATAATCCGAGTAGGGAATCGGTGTCATTTCCACGGAAATATTCGGATGCTTTTGCATAAAAGAGGCTACTAACTTGTCGTACGCTGCATTCTCTGTATCATTCCCCGAGTTTCTCCAGAACGTGAGCTTTACTTTCTCTTCTTTTTTCACTGCTGTGTCTGTTTGGCTCGGTGCTGATGAGGGAGATGTGCTTGCCGCGTTTCCATTATCACTTTGCGAAGAACATCCCGCCAACAAACCACCAACTACGATAGCGCTTACGACTGTTTGACTGAGCTTTTTCATACGATTGTTGCCCCTCTCATTACTCTTTGTTGTTCTTGACATCATCTTATCAAAGGGGATGAAACATTAAATTCAAAATGCTCTGCTTCTAACTTATAAAATTATCATGCCTTGGCGGGAATGTAAAAGGGATGTAGGACGGGATTTCAGACGGTGTTGGGGGCGTTTGTAGGTTCGGAGGGACACGTAAGTAACAATTTTATATTAACTGGAAAATATGTAGCTATTTATGAGAAATTCCTTCGAAAACTCGATTTAACTGGAAAATATGTAGTTAAAATCATCTCTATATGTTCAAATTAGCTAAACTATATTAAATTAACTGCATATTTTCCATTTATTAAGTATTTTATCAAAAAAAACCAAGATATACCTGTATAAAATCCATCTATTTGACTGGGGCACCTTATATTTACGATACATATAGCCTCCTTATCATGAACTTATACATTCTTATGCGGCAAAAAACGAGCCCAATGGGCTCGCTTCGTTTTAATTTGTAGTTGTCGACACGCGCGTCACCGTTTGAGTCACTTCCATCTCTGCCTTCCGCGATTGGTAGCTTCCAATCCGAAATGCTTGCCAGCAACTAATGCCAAAGACGAGCATAGCAGCAATAAACCAGCCACGAATACCGAAATGAGCGACGATCACGCCACCAAGAAGCGGTCCGGTTAGGCAGCCAAGGAACATCCATGAGTTCACCATGGCGAAGGTCTGTCCCTCCAGCCCTTTGCGGACTAAGCCCCGCACCTGGGCTTGAATGTTGGGCATCATGCCCGCTACACACAGGCCGAGCGTGAACCGGCACGCCAGGATAAGCGGATACAGGTGCGTCACAGCCTGCACGATACAGAGGAGAAACGCGGTGCTGGTCGCTATTTTGAGCAACACCAAAGGTCCTACGCGATCGGAGAGCATGCCCAGCAAAGGGGAGAATACGATAACGGCGAGAGACGTCGCCGATAAGGTGATGCCGAGCAGCCATTGATCGTTGAGAAAGGTGAGCGTATGCGTGGATTGCCGCACATAGTAGGGGATAATTGGATTCGTCCCGACTAGCGCGAAATTGATGCATAGGGCACTAAGCAGCAGCGAGGGGAGCGGCTTCATCCGCCAGATGATCTTCCAGTCCGAAAGCAGCGTGCTCCGTTCACTTTTAGAAACAACGGGTGCACGTGGGCCTTCTTTGACAAAGCAAAGTACGCTGATGGTCGCCAGCATAATGCACACACTCATAGCGGGATACGCACCCCGTACGGAGTAAAATGTAAGTAAAGAGGATGCAATCAATGGTCCGATTAGCGAACCGGTCTCGCCCATCATTTGCATGGTGCCAGCCGAAACGCCAACCTTATTCTTGGCAGCTCCAATCAAGATCAGCACCATGGTGAATGGCAGGATGCCAGTGAAGCACCCTTGTGCCAATCGCAGCAGCGCCAACTGCCAAGGCTCTGTAGCCAGTGACATGCAAGCCGTTACAAGGGTCATCCCAAAGCCGGACCATAGCATCACAGGCTTACGCCCGTAACGATCACCGATGCGCCCAAGGAAAGGCATGAGCAGCATCATAATCATGAAATTGGCCGAGAAGATGGCGCCTGACCATATGTAAAGCGAATCCCCGCTTATATGCCCAATATCCTGAAGGAAGCTGGGCAAAAGGGGAACGAACATGCCGTGTGCGGTCGATACGAGCAATTGTACAGAGAGCAAGGCTGCAAACTGTCGATTCCACGAATCCATCGAACTAGAACGAGCCTTCGATGATACTCTCGTTCAATGCGCGGCGTCCATTCGGCAGCTCGCGCTGCTGAAAGTCCTCAGGCAACGTTTCAGGTGCTCCACGGTAGCCTAGAGCAATTACGGCATGAAGCTCATACTCCGCCGGAATTTGGAGTACTTCCCGTGCCTGCTCTCTCTCGTAACCACCAACAGCGCGCGTCGCTAGACCTAACAAATGCGCTTGAAAAGCAATGGATGCCCAAGCGGCACCTGCATCGAACGCATGCGCACCACTAGGTTCACCATCTTGACGGAACTTGTTAGACAGGATCAGCAATAGCACAGGCGCATGATCCGTCCACAAGCGGTTGTTCGGCTTAATAAACGATTGAAACTTCTGTTTCTGCTCTTCTGTGTGGGCGACTACGAAGCGCCACGGCTGCAGATTGGAACTGGAAGGCGCCCAACGGGCAGCCTCCAGTATCGTATACAAGGTTTCTTGTGTTACTTCCTTCTCTTCAAAAGCTCGCGACGACCAACGATTAAGAAACAGCGAATGTACAGGATAATCGGCCTTACGATTCGCCTCTACTTCGGGCGTTAAACCAGCTTGATTATCTACTTGCGTGGAGACCGTCATGACATCATTTCCTTCCGAGTAGGCGTGTCGCCTTTATTTAAGTAACCACTGATTCAGGTCGAAATCCTTCTCGGCCAACTTCTCTTCAACCAAGAATTTCTTCGTTCCATCCAGCAGCTTCACACCATCATCTTTAAAATTAACCTCTTTAATCGTCTCAATTGGTGTAACTTTCTTGTTTAATTCCGGTGTGAACCCATTTAACTGCGATAAGAATTGGTAATATTCATCCGGTTTGGATTGTAAATCCTTGAGCGCTTTCTCCCTAGCTGCATTCCACACCTTCGGGAAATCAGGGAATTTCTTCAGGTAGTCCTCGGAGACAACCGTAATGCTGCCACCGATTAAATTCGGATGCTTGGTCGCATCATCAATTAATGGGAATCCATTTTCAATTTGTTTCAAAGCGAAGATCGCACTGTTCGTCATCGCGTCCACTTCGCCACGAGACAACGCTGCTTCACCATCAGGACGCAGCATATGGATGAACTTCACGTCGGGCACATTCTGTTCCTTCACAAGGCCGGCAATATAGCGGTGCATGAAGGAGCCTTTTTGAATCGCGATCGTTTTACCCTTCAAATCAGCAAGCGTTGTTGGGCCACCTTTTTTACCAATCAAGTAACCGATATTGTCAGTTGAATTCTGGGTAATCGCTCTCGTCTTCGCTCCAGTCGAACGAGCAAGGATTGCCGGCGTGTCGCCCAAGCTGCCGAAATCCAATCTGCCGCTGATTAACGACTCGCTTTGGTCAGGTCCGTTCGGGAACGCAACTGGCTTAACCTCGGTGATACCGTATTTCTTGAGTTCCTCTTGGATAATCCCTTTATATAGGCCCCAACCCTCTGCGCCACCTGGAAAATTCAGCTTGTTCGTGCCAATGTAGCCGTAATTGATCACTGCTGGTGGTTGCACCTTGGCGGCTCCGCCACTTGTCGCTGCAGCACTAGCACCAGCTGTCTTGGTGCCTCCATCTGCATTGCCGCAAGCCGCTAAGAAAGCGACCATGGCTGTTAAAGTTATAACCAAATGTGTGGTACGGAAAAGTCCGATTCCCCTTTTACCCTGCTTCTGTCTCTCTAACATCTTTCATTCTCCTTTCAAGTTAGCCACACAATGGGTACATACTGCCCTTACCCGATGGAAGTTATTTTCGATAATTCATACATATAGGGATGTTCAGCAACGGGCTTACGCCCTTTCCCCCAGCCGACCTTCTCCCGATAACCGCCAAACAATCCTTGTTCATCGAGGATTTCTTCGCTCACGAACGACGGCCCTTCAGCATCAGGCGCCACATAAAGCGCATCTGCTGGGCAATACAGCTCACACATGAAGCAGGTTTGGCAATCACTTTGCCGAGCAATGACAGGAATCCCATTTTCCACGCGATCGAATACATTCGTCGGACATACCGACACGCAGAGGTTACATTCTACGCATTTGGACTCGCTGACTAACTCTATCATGGTGTAACAGCCTCCTTGTTCACTTCAGCCTTTTGCGTCCAGACCTTATCCAGCCCTCCGCTAATCAAACGATACCCTTGCGCTGCATCAATTTCAGGGAAATCTTCCCGCTTGTGCATGCCTCTCGTTTCGGTACGCTCGCGTGCCGTGTTGTACATCAGGCGGGCTGTTGCTGTCATAGCCGCTGCCTCGCGATGACGAACACCTGCGATATCAAGCGTCGTCACACGTTCACGCAAATCGTTCCAAAGTCCATCCAGACGAGTGATTGAGCCTTCCAACCCTTTCTGCGTACGGAACAAATTGCGGTCATACGGTGTGACTTCCTCTTGTACGGCTTGTATGGCTTCGCCTGTTTTGCTTAAAATTTGACCCGATCCCGACTTCGTAAAGGTTGTCGTTGAGACACTTTTCAGCTGGCGATTCGTCGCTTTATCTCCAAGATCCTTGGCGAATTTGGCAGCACCTTCCCCTGCAAATGAACCAGAAGACATCGCCCAAGCCGCGTTATGGCTGCCGCCTCCGGTGAAACCTCCGCAGATCAGCTCACGTGTCGCTGCATCGCCAGCCGCATATAAGCCTGGGACGATAGTTGCACACTGCTCATCCACGATGCGAATACCGCCAGTTCCACGTACCGTGCCTTCTAAGCGGAGGGTAACAGGGAATTTATCTTTGAACGGATCGATGCCCAGTCGGTCGAACGGCAGGAAGAAATTCGTTTGATTCACACGCAGTAAGGGACGAATCTCTTCCGGCGCTTGATCCAAGCTAGCGTAAACTTGACGACCTTGCAGCAAATTCCGCGCTATGATCGAGCGGCCGCGTTGTGAACCTGCACCCTCTACAATGGATCCATCTTCGTAGTAGAAGGAGGCGTAGCGGTAATAGGCTGTTTTGGTTACGGACGAGAAGGTCGGGCAGATTGCATAGGCATTCGAGAATTCCATTCCCGAGAAGTCAGCGCCGGCTTCAGCAGCCAGTAAATAGCCATCCCCAGTCAACACGTTCGTACCTAAGGCTTTGCTCAGAAATGCGCAACCACCTGTCGCGATCACTACTGCTCCTGCATGAACCGTCCAAGTCTGCCCGCTCTGCGTTCTCACGCCGGTTGCACCGCCAACACCATGCTCATCGGCAAGCAATTCGAGCACGGGACTGTGGTCGAGGATGCGTACGCCGGCTTTTTGAACCAATTTGCGCATCAGCTTCATGTATTCAGGCCCTTGCAGACCACGTTTATACGGATCGCCAATATCATCCTTCGGAAACGGATATCCCAAGGAGCCTAGCTTATTCATGTTCGCATAGGTCTGATCGAGCACCCGATTCATCCAAGGAATTTCCGCCAGCTTGCCGCCTAATAAATAGCGACTCGCTCTAGCTTCTTCGCGCAGCTTTTCGTCAGGCTTCACGTACCACACTCCCGTACCGGATGGTGCTGTTGCTCCACTCGTTCCGCAATAGCCTTTGTCCACCAAGATTACCTTGGAGCCATTCGTTGCCGCTGTTAAAGCCGCCCATGTTCCCGCTGGACCTCCACCAATGACCAACACATCTGCAGTAAGACGCAAATCATTCTCTTCCAAAACCTTTGCCATCTCTATGACCTCCTCTAAAATGAAAATAAAAAGAGGCATCCCTTTATGTAGGAATGCCTCCGTGTGTACGGTTGGACAGGATATTCAGTTATATTACGACAAAACCAAGTTGTTTACTATGATTAAACACATAGTAGCACCGTATTTCAATGCCGTCAACCCTATTTATTAAGATCAACTTATCGTTTTGAGGGTAAAATGCGATCAATAAACGGGGTTGTATCCAACTCCGCCAACGTTGTTCGCCCTTTGCCCCAGCCGAGTGTTTCTCGCCAGCTGCCGAGCAGATTGGCCTCAACCAACTCCGCTTCCGTCGGCACTTTCTCCAAGGGAGAGTCAAATGGAGATACATATAGGGCATCTACGGGGCAATAGGCCTCGCAAATAAAACAAGTCTGGCAATCTTCCTGCCTTGCTATGCTCGGAATACCATCCAGTCCTTTATCAAATACATTAGTCGGACACACCTTCACGCAAAGCGTACAACCCACGCACCGTTCCGTACTTACGAATTCAATCATCGTGCTGCAACCTCCTGATCCGCCGTCTGCTCTTTGCGCAGCACAATCTCCTCAATTCCGGAGAGAATCAGGCGGTACTGCTGCGCAGGGTCTGTATCCGGGTACTCCTCCAGCGAATGCAAGCCCCGCGTCTCCTTGCGTGCGAGCGCAGCGGTGTACATCCACCTCGCGGTCGCGATCATCGCCGCGACCTCACGTGCCCGAACCCGACCCTGCACCGTCGGGTTCACGGCTGCCCCCCGCAAGCTCGCCCACAGATCGTCCAATCGCGCCAGCGATTGACGGATCACGGGCTCACTGCGGAAATAATTGATGTCCAGCGGGAAGACCTCCCGCTGGACGGCCTCAACCAAGCCCCCCGCATCGAGGATGCGATCGGGGGCTGCCCCAGGATCGACCAGGCCGTAGCGGCCTGCTGGTCGCAAATCTCTAGCGCTGCGCCCCAGCGTCAGCGCATGCTTCGCAGCACCGGCACCTGCCCAGGTGCCGGAAGAGATGGCCCAGGAGGCGTTGAACGCGCCTCCGCCCGACTTCGCACCCGTGACGCGTTCACGGGTGGCCGCATCGCCGGCGGCATATAGGCCCGGTACCGTTGATGCGCAGCTCTCATCGGTGAGGCGGATGCCGCCCGTCCCGCGGACGGTTCCCTCATAGCGAAGCGTGAGCGGGAACCGCTCTGTGAAGGGATCGATGCCTGCGCGATCCAGCGGCACGAAGAAAATCGCGTGCGATTTGCGCAGGATTTGCTGCTTCTCTTCCGTATCCGCATGGTTAAGCACCGCGTAGACTGGGCCTTTGCTCAGCATCGTAGGCAGGAAATCGCCTGCTCTCGGACCACCGCCTTGCAGCACCGTGCCATCCTCCGAGGTATAGGTAGCCCAGTTCAGCAAACGACCACGGGTTACCGTGCCGAAGGCTGCGCTAGGCGCATACTGACGTGTGAATTCCATCCCGGAAAGCTCTGCTCCGATCTCCGTTGCCATCAGGGTTCCCTCTCCGGTAAGGACATTACACCCCAAGCCTTTGCTTAGAAAAGCGCATCCGCCAGTTGCAATCACGACGGCATTCGCTCGGATTTCCCATTCGGAATCATCCAAACGTGAGATACCTCTAGCTCCACCAACCCCATGCTCATCAACGAGTAGCTCAAGAGCTGGCGATTGATCCAGAATCTTCACACCTGCACGACTAACCTGTCTACGCATGATTTTCATATACTCTGGTCCTTGCAAGTGATCCCGCAAAGGAACTCCTTGCTCATCACGGCGAAAAGGGTAGCCCCACTTCTCTACTAGCAGCAAGCTTTCATATACTTGATCAAGTACGCGGTGAATCCAGGCAGGCTCTGCCAAATACCCACTTTCCTTGTATCTCTGTTGTACTGCCTTCTCTCTAAGTTCAGGATCTGGCGGCAGATACAATAAATTCGTACCTCCCGGAGCAGTAGCTCCGCTGGATCCTAAAAATCCTTTGTCTACAAGGATAACCTTCGCATGTTGCTGGGCTGCACTCCAAGCTGCCCAAGCACCGGCGGGACCTCCACCGATAACTAAGACATCGGCTACTAATTTCGTAATTTTGCCCGAGCTCATCGCTACCCCTCCTTGATATAACCTACCCCTGGAAGCTGTCACGCCAGCTTAGCCATCTTCTTTCTAGCCAACGCACAAGTGAATCAACGAGTTTACCAATCACCGCAAAAATAATGACCCCAACGAAAATAAGCTCAGCGCTTGAATTTTGTTTGCCGTAATTGATAAGGAAGCCGATCCCTTCCTGCGAACCGATCAATTCTGCTACGACAAGACCCAGCCAAGAAATAGCTACAGATAAGCGTAAGCCTAAGAGAATGCCAGGCAAGGCAGCAGGGAGGATCAAGCGGAAAATTTGCTTCGATTTGCTGAAATTCAGCACTTTAGCAACCTCGAATAGTTTGTGATCCACATTTCGAATGCCGAGAAAGGTATAGATATACATAGGGAAAAAGGCACCATTCGCTATGATCACAATTTTCGATACCTCGCCAAATCCGAACCAAAGAATAATTAACGGCGCAATGGCAAGATGCGGAATCATGCGCAGCATTTGAAACGAAGGATCGAGCATGAACTCCAACTTTTGAACAAATCCAACAAGAAACCCGAAAAACAGCCCGATAGTTCCACCAATTAGAAAGCCGATAACGGCGCGTTGTAAGGAAATTGTTAAGTGCTGAGTCAACTCGCCCGAAGCGATTAAAGAACGAAATTCAGCAGCAATTTGTAATGGTGTGGGTAAGAAGGATGGCGAGAATACCCCCAAATCCCCAGATACTTGCCATATGACAAGGAGTAATAAGGGCACGATCCCGCCGATAACGAAATCGTTCACTTTCTCCCACAACCATTTGATACGAACCAACTCTAGCTTCTGCCCCTTCGATTTCCCTATTCCTTGCGTGGCTTGACTTAGTGTCTCGACACGATTGCTCATCCCTTCTCCCCCTTAGCTTTATGCTGTAGATAGTGGTAGTGATTAGTTCCCTTTATAACTGTCTTGCCAGCTAAGCCATTTGCGTTCAAGCAGCCTCACCGCAGAGTCCGCCACGATACCGAAAACGGCAAATATGAGAATTCCAACGAACACAACAGGTGTCTTGGAAAATTGCCGTGCATCCGACATCATATACCCGATTCCTGCGGTTGATCCCATTAATTCAGCTACAACAAGTCCAAGCCATGACACGCCTAATGAAATTCGAACGCCTAGTAAAATATGAGGCAGCGCTCCAGGAATCGTTAATCGGATGACTTGTTTCCATCGGCTAAACCCTAACACACGTGTCACATCGAATAGCTTGTTATCCACGCCTCGAATACCCAAGAAAGCATTAATATAAAGTGGAAAAAAAGCCCCTTTGGCAATGAGTAGAATTTTGGCCGTCTCGCCAATACCAAACCACAAAATGAATAAGGGCGCGATTGCTAAATGCGGCACCATGCGCAGCATTTGGACCGTAGGATCTAGCGCTTTCTCCGTTCTACGAAATAAACCAACCAGAATACCGAAGGCAAGACCCAACGAGCCACCGAGGACGAAACCTGTCAGTGCCCGCAACACACTAATTTTAATATTGTCATAGAGCTCACCCGTTTGAATGAGTCGAATCCCTGCGTTAATAATGCGAAGCGGCGTTGGAAACAGCAAAGATGAAATCACGCCTAAATGACCTAGTAGTTGCCAGGCCAACAGTACAAGTAACGGTACCAAAGCACCAAGCAGCACGCGATGTAATCGTTGCTTGTTTCTCTGTTGATCGACGCCTGCCAAATGTCCTTGTTGACTCATTTCGAGCTCCCCTTTCTCTTAAATGCCGGAACTATCTATTAATTCTAGCTCTTCGATTTTCTCAAATTCATTGAGTACCTTAAGGCGAAGTTCCTGGAAGGACGTCGTCGTCTTCTTTCTCGGAATCGGCAGGTCAATAGAGACAATGTTCCGTATGGCACCAGGCCTCGGTTTGAGAATAACGACACGATTGGCTAAATAAATGGCTTCATCAATATCATGCGTAACGAAAATCATTGTCGTTTTATTCTTCTGCCAAATATCAATCAACACTTCCTGCATGTGCGTCCGCGTAAAAGCATCCAGAGCACCGAACGGCTCGTCAAGCAGCAGCACTTTCGGATTACGGAGTAAGGCTCTTGCAATAGCAACACGTTGCGCCATACCACCAGAGAGTTCTTTCGGGAACGACTTCTGAAAACCTTCTAGGCGAACGAGTTTAATCAGTTCATCTACTTTCTTACGTACTTCAGGGTCTCTGAGCGAAAGATCAGCAGCGATATTCTTCTCCACATTCAACCATGGAAACAGCCTTGGCTCTTGGAAAATAAAGCCCTTATCAATGCCTGGTCCTTGGATCACCTGACCACCCAATTGAGCCTCGCCTGTATGCGAAACATCCAGTCCAGCGATGATCTTAAGCAGTGTGCTCTTGCCGCAGCCGCTAGGTCCTATGACGGTAATAAATTCCCCTTCTTTTACTTGCAGATCAATATTGTGCAAGGCTTGAACAGACCCTTTGCTGGACTGAAAAGTTTTGTTCACATGCTTGAGATTCAATAGTGGTTGGCTCATCCCATTCAACTCCTCTTTAAAATAAAAAAAGAGACACTTTTCTCTGGAAAGAGAATAGTGTCTCCGTTCATACGGTGGTCACATTTCTAGAGTACCACTTCGGATGAAACTTCGTCAATCATAATTTATTATATTCCTATAAGTTTTATCGGATTTAATTTTCAGCCTAGTTAATGCCCTATGTGCTCTTCCAGCGTCCCCCTCATTGGATTGCCCGTTAGGCACTGCTCGAACATGTCAATGATCGCAAGGAAACGCTCCGCCTCGCGGAACACGTGATCCGCAAGCAAGGGATGGATGATGCTCTTGATTTTGCAAGCTTCAATTAAATCTCGAGCTGTCTTCTTGAAATCACGTAGGGCAACGACCGAGACACGGTTCTGATCAAGGAACTGATCCAACAGCGGCTCGGTTTGGGATTGCGGACGCATCCCGCTTAAATCAATCGCTTGGAAGAGAAGCTGGTCGAAATCATGACTGAAATTCCGTGCTTGCTCCACCAATAGACGTTCAGACGGATCGAGCAGATGACCAATAAACTTGGCGTGATCCGCCATGATGCGCAAGAAGAATATATTTTCATCAATAATGGCATCAGGGATCGGTTCTAGTTGTCCTGTATTTAATTCGTGTAATCGATTGCGAAAATAATTAGCCTCACGGCTCGTATGGTCGACTAACAACGGAAAGTTGTTACCGCCAGGCAGCTTGCATTGGATGATGAGTCCGAGCACTTTTCTTTTGAATGCCCATATATGCGCTGCAGCCGAAGACACTTCCGTATTGAATCGTCGAATTTGTTCAGGGTCAGTCAACTCGGTATAGGCGTGAGATCGACCCTCAATATGCTCAAAAATATGATAATAATGATTCGCTTCTTGGATCAACATCGTATCTTCGCATCGGAAACCTAGCTTGAGAAACAAGGAATGCTCCTTCATAATACGCGACCAGAACCGGATCTCATCCAATGAACGCATCACGAACTCATTTGACAATTTACGCACTCTCCCCACCATGATGTTCTCCTATCCCATGTATAATGAGCGTCTGTCGCACATATGCTACATTACCTCAAATTAGGACAACTCAGGTGCGTAATTACCTCCTTCCTATGCGTTCAAGTATCCCATTGCAACAAATCATCCAGGATTTGATGCTGTCCGCTTGGTGCCCAGCTCATACTGATCCAATTCGAAATCACGCGAACTTGGTTGTTCTGCACAGCTTTCATCGCATCCCAAGAAGTTCCTTTCAACATGCTGTTGTACAGATTAGCCTCCTCTTCCGAGGTAAGTCGTTTATCAATTAGAAGGAAATCCGTATCAAACGACGGCATGATTTCCACCGCATACTCCTTCGTTCTCTCGTTTAATGGCACACAACTCCCCGGCTTTAACCCAAGCTCTGTATATAGTAAGTGGCTTAGCGGGTGATCGATCATGCCGTGGATGCGAATTTTTTCACTATACAATCGGATGACGGACACACTTTGGAGCCCGATGATGCCCATCAACGCATCCCTGGTATACTTCACTCGAAGATCAAGTTGACTGAACGTTTGTTGCGCTTCTTTCTCCCGTCCAACTAACTCAGCAATCCGACCATAATACGCGCGCCAATCCATCGAAAAATCCATCATAACCGTCGGTGCAATCAGCTTTAATTGGTTATACATCGGCAGATGCCTGTAATCGGCAATGATTAACTCAGGTCCATAGTTGCGCAGCTCTGCTAATTGAACTTCGATTTGCCGAATGTTCTCCTCGACACCTAACTCCAAATGTCGATAGCCATTCAACTCATAGGTGTCTTCCACACCAAGGTCTCGCAAACAATCCTCAAATCGAAAGCAGGAGGCAGTAGCTACTCTCAATTGTTTCCTCTTGATATACATCGTTGGTGAAATGCCAAAGCTATTCTTGAACATCCGGCTAAAATAAAACTCATTCCCGAACCCAACCGCTGTTGAAATGTCCTTGATCGAGGGGTTGTCCTGCTGCAATAGCTCCTTGGAAGTGTCGATACGAATGTGATTTAAATATTCGACGGGTGACATCTTCTTTGATTTCTTGAAGCTTCTTGAATAGGAAGTTGGCGTCAATCCTGCGATGTCCGACAATGTTTCTAGCTTGATTTTGTGATTAAAATGCTTGTACATATAAGTGATGCTTTGATCGATTCCTTTGGACGCATCCTCCAGCTCAATCGGTTCCGGCACTTCCCCTGGCATCACGTGGATAAGACTTTGGAATTGGAGTTGGATACTCGGATCCTTAACAGACTTGGATTGGCTTTCTTCATAGAGCTGTTCAATGCGCTCGAGGGGCTGCTTTCCTTGCTTCAACTGCAGCTTGCTCGTCTGAAAAAGCCAAGAGTCGGTTGCCGCATGGGTACAATGCCAACCGCCTTTCGTTTTGGAAAACGTCACGCGTCTTATGACTAAGACATAGAACTCGATAAAGTCAGACTCCAGCATCACTTCAATAGGCTTACCGCCAACCAGATAGAAGGTCTGATTCGGCTTGATCGGTATCGCCTGAGTATCGATGCAAAGGATGCCTTTGCCTTGTGTTATAACCAAGACCATATCGCATGGGATATTTTTTCTATGCAGCGTATTCCGTTTATGGAAACGACGTTTGCGGATGGATGAAAGCATTAGAAGGGAATATTCCTGTCCTTGAACTGGCAGCATATGCAGCTATAACCCCTTTCACGGTTATCATTGATAATGATTATCAGTAGGTACAGTATAAAGGGTATCCTTTTTTTTGAAAAGGGGTTACTCGGGGCTTGGATAGCTGCATAACACCCGTCTAAACGATGATTTCGTTGGAAAAGCTGCGAAATAGCTGGAGAATCCAGTTATTCCAGCGTTGGGATCGAGCTTCTCTGTGCTCCTCCAGGCTCCTCCCTCTCAAAAATGCAAAAATACAACCTTTTTCGCTTTTTTATAGGTGAATTTGGTAAATAAGTGCAAATAGGCAACCTTTTTTGCGTATTTCACTGTAATCTCCTGAAATCGCTCCAAATTGATGCCTATTTGCAACAATTTCCAATAAGAGAGGGGAAAGCCCCTTTGAAAAGTGCCTTTTTGCATTTTTGACAGGGCTTGAGGGCTTCATTGAAGTTCTTATGAAATCAAGTCCCATACTCCATCGGGCAATGCAATTCCACTGTACTATCTAGCTACTTTGCTTTCTTGCTACTTTACTCCACTTTCCCTCCTACTCTGCAATTACTCCACTTTTCCCTTACTCTGTAGTTACACCACCTTTCCCTACGTTCTTCTCGCTATCCTCCATCCTTCTACTCTACAGCTACTCCAAGCACTATACATTCTCCTCATCCTCACTACACTCTAATTACTCTCGATCACACACACTTTTGGGAAACGTCTATTCGGATGTCGGAAATAGTGGCGGGGATCGCTGATGCCGTGTTGCTGATAGTGGTGACGAATCGCTGATGGCGGAGTTGCTGATGGGGGCGGGTGGGTTCGCGAGTGACTGGGCTGATAATGGTGACTTGCGTATAGCAGGTGGCCAAGGAGCCCACGGTGGGCGAAGTAGCTGAGCTTTGCTGGTTCAGGGTGGCCGGTGTCTCGGGGGTGCTGCTGCTGATGGTGCGATTGCTGATTGAACTGGGCTCTACAAGTTCACTAACAAAAAAGTGACCCACAGCAACGCGCTGAGGGTCTAAGTTTATATATTAAAAAAGGGGGTCGAGGTTTATTATAAGCTACGTACATGAAGAACAGATGAAGATTAGATTTCAATTATATTACATTTACTTACATTTAAGACAAGGCTGTGGGTCTAACCATAATTTCGCTGATGAGCGTGTCATCGGGTTCACTAATGGCAAATGCAATGGCTCTAGCAATAGAGTTAGGCGAAATCCCCAGGCCGCTTATTTGATTGGCGATCGCTTGCACTTCCGGGCTGGTAATAGTGTCAAAAAGTTCTGTGTTCGTCAATCCTGGTGCGATCAAGGTCGATCTAATGCCTGAAGTCGCTGACTCTTCTAGACGAAGTCCTTCCGAAATGGCCCTAACCGCAAACTTGGTTGCCGCGTATACGGCTGATGTCGGGGACACCTGGTAACCCGAAGTTGAGGATAGGTTGATGATGTGGCCCGACTGCTGCTCGCGCATGGTAGGTAATACAGCGGCGATACCGTACAGAACGCCTTTAATATTCACATCAATCATCTGATCCCACTCCGCTACGCGTAATTCATTCATCCTAGAGCTTGGCATGATCCCTGCATTGTTCACCAGTACATCAATTCGGCCATACTTCTCCATAACAAACTTGGCCACATGCTGCATATCCTCAGCAGATGCGACGTCCGCTTTTACAGCAACCGCCTCGCCGCCTTGTTTAATTTCATTTACAATCGTATGCAGACGTTCTTCTCTTCTTGCAGCCAATACCACTTTTGCCCCACTCTGCGCGAGCAGTTTCGCTGTAGCTTCTCCTATTCCGCTGGAGGCTCCTGTAATAATAACTACTTTATTTAAAATGTTTTTTTCCATCGTGACATGCTCCTCTACCTTTAATATTGAACACGTGTTGAATATTTAACGGCCGTTGATTAATATTATAGTGGGAAGCACGAATTACTCAATGGTTGATTGATACGTAATTGTTTCATATACAACAAGTCCCGTGGGAATGTTGATTAACTGAAGGAGGCAATGAAAGAAATGGAGTCCGTTGTTAAGACCGACCGCCGTATTCTCCGAACCAAGCAAGCCATAACGAAGTCGTTCCTGGAGCTTTTTGCGGAAAAGGATTTTGAACACATCACCATTAACGAGATCGCGGAACGCGCCAATGTGAACCGAGGCACCGTCTATCTGCATTTCAGTGACAAATACTACCTGTTGGATACATGCATTGAAGATCACATAAACGCATTGATCTCATTGTGTAAGAAAGACGATAGGGTTAGCCGAGGAATGGTTCAAGAACCCAAACCGATTTTTGATTACCTACATGACCATTTCCCGTTTTTCTCAGCTATGTTTTCCAATCAGAGGTCCTTTCTATTCCGAGACCAGTTCCTGAAATTTATTTCCGTCAATCTGATGGCCAAACTAGATAGGCTGGACAACACACCCATTATTGACAGCGAGATCAAAGCCCAATTCATGGCTTCTGCCTTCATTGGCATCGTGGAATGGTGGATACGTCACGACATGCCGCAATCCTCACAATTTATGGCCGACCAAGTTCGGACTTTATTCGAAAATAATCAAATTTAGGATTCGTTCCTAATTGAAATCAATAATCGTCAACATCTCTTCCGCAGCCTGCCGCGGCTGCACTTTGGGGATGGATGCCGGGTACCCGATATTGAGGAGGCCAACGATTTTCTCATCTGCCGCTAAACCAACGACTTGTTGGAACCCCTCTTCATAGTTGTAGTTGTTCGTTTTCCACACGACGCCAAGCCCTTGCTCCCATGCGGCCAGTTGGAAATTCTGGATGAGGGCGCAGACCGCGCCGTAGTCTTCATCCCACTGCTTCTGGCGAGAGTCTTCTTTCAGAATCACAACAAGATGCGCGGGAATCCCCATGAAATCCCTCCACTTGGGCTTGCCGTGCTTTTCTCTCATCTCATCGTCATCATACGAGAGGAGCATCGCATCTGCCAATGTCCTGCGCCCCTCTCCTTTATACAAAATGAATCGCCAAGGCTGTCGGTTCCCATGATTCGGTGCCCATACCGCCACATTCAGTAACTGGAGCAGCAATTCATCCGATACAGGATCTTGTTTGAAATCGCGAATCGTTCTTCTATCCTTAATTAACGCAGCTACGGTTCCTATTGGTTTAACTTCGGATAAGCTCATGTTTCACGTCCTCCTCTAATTTCTTAGGTATAGGCTTGTCGGATTTGCGGCCTTTTCCTTTCGGAATACACATTGGTGTACCGAAGAACGGATCCCCGATAATTTCGCATTCCATGCCGAATACATGGCGGACAAGCTCCGAATTAATGACATCCTCAGGTTTCCCTTGCGCAAAGACGGATTTATTCTTGATGGCTACGAGATGATGGGCATAGCGACAAGCGAGATTGAGATCATGCAGAACCATCACAATCGTGCGCTGTTCACGTTCATTCAGTTCAAACAATAGATCCAAAATATCCACTTGGTGAGCCATATCCAAATACGTTGTAGGTTCATCCAACAGGATCGTTTGGGTTCCTTGTGCGAGGGTCATCGCGATCCACGCCCGCTGACGCTGTCCGCCGGATAAGGAGTCCACCGCCGTTTCCGCCAATTCCGTTGTTTTGGTCACCGCTAAAGCCTCATTCACATATCGCTCATCATCTTCTGACCACGATTTCAGCCAATTCTGATACGGGTACCTGCCTTGTTTCACCAACTGAAAGACCGTCAACCCTTCTGGGGCAATCGGGCCTTGCGGCAAAATGGACAAGTTCTTCGCGATTTCCTTGGTTGGAATTTCCGCGATGTGCTTGCCATCCAGAATGATTTCGCCATGGGAAGGCTTTAATAAGCGAGCCATCGCACGCAGAAGGGTTGATTTCCCGCAGCCATTTGAACCGATCAACACAGTAATCTTCCCTTTGGGAATAGACAGGTTCAACCCCTCGATAATATTGTCGTTGCCATAGGTCAAATTGAGATTTCTAGTCTCCAAGGTTGGCACGCTCTTCACTCCTATCTTGAATTTCGCTTGGTGTATAGCAAATAGATGAAAAAGGGTGCCCCCACGGCCGCCGTAAATACACCAACTGGCACATCGAGTGGTAAGAAGAATGTTCTTCCCGCTAGATCAGCCAACATCACGACGGCTCCTCCGAGCAGCGCCGAGACGGGTAAAAGACTATCAAAGCTTGAACCTACCCATTTGCGAGCCATATGAGGCGCAATTAAGCCAATGAATCCAATCGCCCCGGCTACCGAAACAGCTGCCCCGGCCAAAGCCACGCTAATGAGCAGCAAGACTAAGCGGTTAACCTCAACTGCACTTCCCGCACTGGCTGCCACATCATCTCCGAGCTGTCCAATATTGACATGGCGTGCTAATAGAAATGCAAGTGGAATCAAGATGACCGTCCAGGGCAGTACGGTCATCACATTTTCCCAATTCGCCGCATAAACCGATCCCGTTAGCCATAAATAGGCTGTGCCTGGATCGTTCTTCGGGCTAAACACGATCATCATCGTCGTTCCCGCTGACATCAACGAGGACATCCCAATGCCGACTAGAATAAGGCGGATGGGTGTGACCCCTTTTTTCCAAGCCAATATATACAAAATTATCGAAACAACTGCAGCCCCCAACATAGCCGACACAGGCAGCCACCGAATGCTGATCATGCCATTGAAGTAGGTAAGGAAAGTGACCGCCGCCACCGAAGCCCCGCCTGTCACACCCATCATATCTGGCGATGCCAATGGATTCCGAATGATTCCTTGCATGATCGCACCTGCCGCAGCAAGCGCAGCACCAACTAACATGGAAATGATAATGCGTGGCAAGCGCAGCTTCTGAACAACCATCGCATGATCATCCGCGCCGATGCCTATGACACTTTTGACCACATCGATCGGCGATATGTACATTTCTCCCATCCCCGTGCTAACAATCGCAATCACGACGCAAACCACGAGTAACAAGAGAGATATCTTTAATGCCTTTTTTTCCACTAAAAAAGAAATCCTACCTTGCCGCCATCGAACTGGAACATGCCCCTTCATGATTTGATAATCCCCCTTCGTGCAATATAAATAAAGAATGGGGCACCAATAATGGCCGTCATCACGCCGACAGGCATTTCTTCAGGAATCATAATAAATCTTGCAGCCAGGTCCGCTAGTATGAGCAGAATCGCCCCCAGTACAGCGCAATAAGGAATAACCCAGCGGTGGTCGCCACCGACGAAAAACCGCGAGACATGAGGGATCACAATCCCGATAAATCCGATAGGACCTGCTACTGACACGGAGCAGCCCGCAAGTACGACAATTAGCAGACCTGCGACTGATTTGACCCAGATCGTCTTTTGACCCAACCCTTTCGCCGTATCCTCACCCATGAGAAGTAAATTCATATCTCGCGCGATGAACCAAGCAGCTACCCAGCAGATGGCCATGAAAGGAATTACCGTAATTAACATATCCGGAGAACGTCCTGCAATGGT
This sequence comes from Paenibacillus sp. J22FR83, assembly GCF_059691955.1. Taxonomy (NCBI): domain Bacteria; kingdom Bacillati; phylum Bacillota; class Bacilli; order Caryophanales; family Paenibacillaceae; genus Paenibacillus; species Paenibacillus sp. J22FR83. Next base: position 15,902 of record NZ_JCAUAM010000019.1, on the reverse strand, counting down.
ACCTGTCAGCCAGAACAGCACCGTACTAAGTCCCTGCTGATTCAACACCAAGATGCCTTGTGTGAAGGAAGAGAACAGAGCCGTCATAGCTGCCCCAGCGAGCACGATCTTCAGTGGCGTCAGTCCATCTCGGCCAAATGAGCCCAAAATGTAGACGGATAAGGCACCGACTGCGGCTCCGACGAAAGAGATCCACATCAAAGCCTGCATTGATGAGATCGATAGGGCAACTGCGCCAAGAACGACGAACAACGTCGCTCCCGCATTAACGCCAAGCACACTCGGTGAAGCTAATGGATTGCGTGTAAGTGTCTGCATCAACGTACCTGCGATGGCTAAACTGGCGCCTATGGCAGCGGCTATACAAGCTCTAGGTACACGCGTCGTGCGAAGTATGATTTGATCATTGATATTCTCGTCGTAATGAAAGATGGAAGCCCATGCCGTATGCCAATCAAACTGCGTCGCACCGAACAGAATGCTGGAAGCAAAACTTCCAAGCAAAATAAGAATCAGCGCTAACAGCCCGGCGGTTTTCCATAAGCTCGTATTCATAAGGTTCATGATGATCTCCTTGGAATTCACAAAGGAATGAACATAGTGTTCATCCCTAAGTGTTTCAACTATTTAATGTCAAAATATTTGTAGAGATCCGCCAGCATGGCTTTGGCAGCCATCGAACCGCCCGCTAAGTTCCAAGTAATCGTGTCAACTTTAAAATATTTGCCGTTCTTCACGCCCTTGAGATTTTTCCAAAGTGGGTGCGAAGTCCAATCGCTCTGCGATTTTTCTACCGCAGGTTCTTCCGAACTCAGACGTGTAATATCAAAGATATACTCGCCATCCAACTGCGACATTTGCTCTTTCGTGGTGATATTGACTACTGCTTTGCCTTCTACGATTTGAGCTTTCGGACGCGGTAAACCAAGTTCCTTGAAGATCGTTCCAGCAAATCCTGTTGCATAGAAACGCGCACTGCCATCTCTCTCAAAACGGATAATGGAAACTTCGGCATTAGCAAGTTTGTTGCCAGCTTTCTGTTTAAACTCGGCTACCCCTTTATCCCAATCCGCGATAATCTTCGCACCTTCTTGCTCTTTATATAGGGCATCTGATGCATACTTCAAATTCGCTTTCCAGTCAAAAATTTCTTCCGTAATGAGCGTAGGAGCAATGCTCTCCAATTGCGGATAAATTTTCTCGTGACGAGCTTTGGTCCCGATAATCAAATCTGGTTTCAAAGCTACGATCGCCTCAACGTTCGGCTGCGTTTCTTCGCCCAGGTTCTTAACGCCTTCCATATTAGCTCTCAAATAGTTGTACCAAGGCTTCTCTTCCCATGACTCGACCGAGCCGACAGGCTTGACGCCTAAGTGTGTAACGATATCCGTCATACCATTGAATAGAACAACTACTCGTTCTGGTTTTTTCTTCAAAGTAACTGTCCCCATGGCATGCTTGATGGTTTTCTCTACGGCTGCTGCAGCTGTAGCTTTAGCCGCTTCTGGCGATGCACTTGGACTACTCGTACTGCTTGCATTTCCGCCTGTTGTCGAACTGCCACAAGCCGTCACGGCTAGTGCTAGCAACAGCACGATCATCATTTTTAAAGATTTCATTCGATTTCTTCCTCCTTGTACAGCAAAGCACACACGGGTGATAAACACGCCATCTATTTAGAATGCTGATGCTGACTCCCTGTTTTTTTAATTGATAATAATTCTCAGTCTCAATTATAAAGGGCATGTTTTCCAAAGTACATATCCGATTTTATCCGATTCGTGTACTGAATTTATCTTCGATGGGCTGTTTGGAGGTGGTACTTTATTGGATTTTAACTAACTGCTAAACATTGTAAATGTTTTCCTTTTGTTATATAGTATACCTAGATATTCGATGCATCGTAATTCTATAGTCGAGAAGGAGCTAACCATGAAAATCAGTAAAGAACTCATGAAAGGAAGCACCGTCATTCTGATTCTTACCCTTCTGGAGCGAAAGGACATGTATGGCTACGAGATGACCAAAGAGATGGAGAAACATTCCGATGGCGTGTTCACCCTCAAGGAAGGAACCCTCTATCCGATTCTGCACATGTTGGAATCAGATGGCTTTGTAGAAGCCTTCTGGGATGAGAAAGACGGCCGCAAGCGCAAATATTACCGCCTAACGAAGCAAGGTAAAGGCGAACTCAGCGTTAAGAAGCAGGAATGGTCGCTTTTTCGCAATACGGTCGATCGCGTACTTGGGGAGGGCGGCGTATGAGCAGTTTCCGAGTTCGCCAGCATGAGGAGATCTCGCTTTTTCTGAAGCAGGTTTGCCACGAAATTAAAGCAAAAGAGGTTCACAAGGAAGTCCGTATGGAGCTCGAAAGTCATTTGGAGGAATTAATTGAGGAGAAGCTAAGTAATGGGGTTGATCTGGACATAGCAGTTAAAGAATCCATTGCTCAAATGGGGACGCCTGATGTGATCGGGCAGCAATTCCATCTTGCTCATCGGCCTCGATTTAATTGGGGGCTGCTGGCTGTTATTGTGCTTTTTATGGCGATCGGGTTGGTTGCTATCTTTTCTGCTCAGACAGCCTCTTATCGTCAAGATCTCACTTCACTTGCTATGAAACAAGTTGTTTTTTTTGGAATAGGATCATGCCTAATGTTATTGATTGGTTTCAGCAACTATCGAAAATTAACCAACTACACCTGGGTCATATATATAGGAACAATTTCGTTACTTTCCTACTCCCTACTCACTGGGAATGAGTACGCAGGACTAAGGGGTTTCGTAGGGTGGGGCCCCTTCCAACTGAATATCTCTGCGTTATCTCCTTACTTGCTGCTCATTGCATTAGCTGGTATTTGGAGTTCACCATCACAGCGAATCATGACGAAAGAATCCTCTCTGCTCGCTTTTTTGCGAAATAGTTGGATCAACGTAGGAGCTGTTTGGCTTCCAAGTTTACTCATTTTATATACACATTCTATCCAAAACTTCGTACTTTTTTTTATAGGTTGCTTGACCTTGCTGCTAGTTTTGCGAAAAAAGCGAGTCATACTCGCTGTGCATTGCGGTCTACTTGTAACTGCATTTGGCATATTCATATTCAAATTAAGCTACCAGATCGATCGTCTTTATGCTTTCATACATCAGGATCAAGATCAACTAGGCATGAATTTCGTACTGACTCAATCCAAAATGGCTATACAATCCGCAGGTTGGCGGGGACATGGGTTTGGCGCTCCACTTAGTAGATTGCCCGTGCTTCAATCCGAGATGATGTTCCCTTTCCTCATCTATTGTTTCGGACGGGGAGCTGGGATTGCCCTGGTAATGATGATTGCCCTATTCGTACAACAGACCGTTAGCGTTTCAAGGAAAGTGACTGATCCGTATGGAAAAGCCATCGTATCTACCTTATTGGCTGTCTTTGCTACACAGTTTACATGGAGCATCCTCATGTCAATCGGTCTAGCGCCATATAGCTCATTTCAACTCCCATTCATCAGCTACAGCGGATTACATGTCATTTTTCAATTTATAGCCGTCGGCCTCATACTAAGTGTGTATCGACGCAAAGATCTTGGGACACGGCAGTTTACGTAGGCGTATAGCTCACCTCTTTTTTCACCCACTCAGCCCCTATCCCTTACCAATTTGTCCTAGGGACATATACTTAAGAGAGAACCCATAGGGAGGATCTGAGTGCAATGAAATCAGACCGCGTCACGATTATTATTGAAAAAGGGAAAAAACGCATTATTGCGCAATCGCCTATTCATGGTGTTAATCGGTTGGTTTTCATCATCAACCATCAATTTACAAATGCGCCTAATACGACGCAGCTCGCTAGTGGTGCAGGCCGCAGCTCTGCATCTGGCAGCAACGCCGCTATTCAATCGCCGCATAGTCAGCAACAACAAAGTGTCGGTGCAGGCGGCAAAGCGAGAAACAAATTAGGGAAAAGCGCTAAAGGCAAGTTAGCCGGCAATAAAAGCCTTACCGAGATCCGCCGTAAAGGCAAAGAAATCGTCGTTGTCATTAACGATCAAATCGTGAAACTCCCCAAACATGCGGCGAATGCCTCAGCTACCCAGGTGGCAAGCGGGGCTGGCAAGTACAGCACGAGTGGGACCAACTCCGCCATCGAAAGTCCAGGCACGAAGCAGCAGGATGCCGTCGGTGGGAATGGGAAGGCTTCCAATACGCTCGCTAGCAAGCGTAGGAAGAAGTAGCATCTGGGAGTAAAAAGGAGCTAAGCGATTGAAGTGAACCCCACAAGTTAGACACAGTCTACTACTTGGAGGTGCAGTTCAGATTAATTCGCTTAGCTCCTTACTTTTGGCTGCATTGGTTGGGACGGGTTATTCCCTGTGGGTCAATTAGTCCGAATTTGCCCAACTAAATTCAACGACTAGGTCGTTGAATCAAGAATAGTCCGAAATAACCCAACTAAATAGCTCGAAACAACCATCTCACATGAAAAACATACAAATAGTTCGGCATAATCGGACTATTGGCCGTTTTTCTGAAGGAATCCTCGTTTTAGTTCGGTAAAATCGAACTATTGTTGAATGACTGCTCACGAACGATCCCTCGTTTTATTTATCCAAGAAATAGTCATAGTAAGCACCTTGGATGAGCAACACGACGTCACCAAATACGCCAACACTAAAAAACAAGAAGTAGTACGTTGCCTTAGATACATCGCACCTCCGATTCACTTTTACAGCCGATCCCAAGCCACATACAGACACATCCCTGCGAGCACATAGAACGCTACAGAAACCTTCACAATCCTTCGCATTTTAATCGCATATGTACAAAAAAAGATAGCCGCAGCCAATTTACCTACACTTTGGACATTCATCGGAAACCCAGAACTACTAAAGATAATTGAAACAATCAATGTAGTAAGAACAAGTATTTTAAACCATAGTGGCTCTTTCAGAAATTGCTTATACATAAACTTAAACCGCTGCATACTCCCAGATCACCTTTCTCCAGTTAATTCATCCTTACTAGGTATTCTCCAGCTTTCTTAATATGCCTTCACTTTAAGCTCTAAACTTAGAATGACCCGTACTCTGCTACCACGACGTCTGCCACTTCTACTCTGCTTATTCTTACTCTACCTACTTATGCTTCATTTTTACTCCAACTCTATTTACATCTACTCTACCTACTACTGCACCTACTTCGCCTTACAATTCTCCTACTCCTACTTTCATAAGCAACTTCTGCGTGACTTCAACTGGTAACTACTGCTACTTACAAAACTCCTAAAATGCACGCAACTAGTTCCTGCCGACACCATTGCAACCATTACTCAACTAGCTAGATCTGCTAATCACTCACCTAACTGTTACCGCCTACTGCCCCGCCCTGCGCCTCACGAATCGTATTAAATGGATTTTATGTAGCTATTTTTACTGATTTTACTCGTTTAGAACCATTAGATGGATTTCATACAGTTAAATTCCACCTAAAGCGCAGATACCGATAATTCTGCTTATTTTAACTGTACATTTTCCATCTATTCACGAAATCTCAGAAAATACAGCATGATTAGCTGTATATTTTCCATTTATTTTCCAAATTATCGCCAAAGGAGCAGCAATAAAGGGAAAGTGAGAAGGGAGAGAACCCGCGGGCGAGGCGGGATGACACGCGTGTCGGACGAGCGAAACGACGACCAGCAAGATGAGCGGCTGAGCGGACAAACTTACGCGCGGCACGAAGCGGTGAGGAAGACGCGGACGTCCTCTCCAAGCCAAAAGAAGCCGCCGCGCAACGCGCGGCAAGCTCCTTAAGAACACCCAGCCGATAATCGGTTGGGTATTGTCACTATAGTGAAGCGGCTGCCTGGCTAAGCAGCGACATCAATTGCGCAGCATCGACCGCTTGTTCTTGGCGCAGCTTCACGGTCTTCCTCTCTGGCGGCCCATCGAACAAGGGCTCTGGAAACGCAAGCCCGCTTGCGTTAAAAATCGTGAAACTTACAGCATCTTTTGATGTGGAGATGACTGCAGCGTATTTACCATTTTTCAAAAAATGAGGCTTTTTATATTGTATACGTTCCGCCACATCGGGTATCACCTGCAGCACCGTCTGACGCAATTGCGTGGCCAGCTCTCGCTGCCATGGTTCCTTTAAGATATCGATAAATTCGATTACTTCCTGGCTCATTTAACATTCACTCCTTCGTCGAACTGCTCTCTCGCTTGTAACATGTACCTCATTTCTTGTAAATCTGCTTCCAATGCCTGCCATTTACGCTCCTGTATGCAATGCGAACGCTCCTCGAGCTTCCGCATCTCAATCTCATACTCGCCACGTTCGGCAGGAATCGGCATGCGGAGCGCCCAGTGCAGAGCCTCTTCCTCGGAGCTGACTTCAATCAAGGTATATGCCGAAAGGAACTCTTGGCTAACTGGAAAAGGCCCCGCCACTAACGTCGGCTCCCCGCCTTGTGATGAATAACAGATACGAATTCCAGCCCAGCTTGGCTGGAGCTCTTCTTCTGCAAGCAGCACCCCAGCCCTGGCTAACGCCTGCTTGTAGGCACTCATTTGATCGTTGTAGGTTGGGCTCATCTTCACTCTCGCCTCCGAGAATCCTGTTGCCTTCGCCATCAATATATAGCGCAACTAACGTTCCCCTCCTTCGCATTCGGCTGCACGCTTCAACAAAACAGAACGTTCACGCTCATTCCTCGTCATGGATGCGGCTCGTTCAAATTCCATTCGGGCTTCCTCGGCTCGCCCTAGCTTCACGAGAAGATCACCACGCACGCTCGGCAGCAGATGGTACCCTTGTAAAGCGGGTTCGGCATTCAGCTCATCAACTAGCTGCAGCCCAAATGCCGGACCAAAAGCCATCGATATCGCGACTGCCCGGTTTAATTCCACAATTGGCGAAGGAGCTGCGCGCGAAAGCGCTTCGTACAGAGCGGCAATTCGGACCCAATCCGTCTCCGCAGCAGTCACCGCCTGCGCATGGCAGGCAGCGATAGCAGCTTGGAGCGAATAGGGACCTAGCTGCCTTCCAATCTTGCGGCTGCGATCTAGAGCAGCCAAACCACGGCGGATCAACAACTGATCCCACTTCCCCCGATTTTGATCCATAAGAAGGATGGGTTCCCCATTGGTGTTTACTCTGGTTTTAAACCTCGAAGATTGAATCTCCATTAAGGCTACCAGTCCGTGAACTTCCGGTTCCATGGGGCTAATCTCAGCGATCATCCGTCCAAGTCTTACTGCCTCCTGACACAGGATCGGGCGAAACCAGTGTTCCCCTGCGGTTGCCGAGTAACCTTCGTTAAACATCAAATAAATGACTTCAAGTACAGTAGACAGGCGATCTTGACGCTCTTCAGCTGATGGCACCTCGAAAGGGACTCCCTCGGCACTTAAAGTACGCTTCGCACGGACAATTCGCTGGGCAATCGTGGCTTCAGCGACGAGGAACGAACGTGCAATTTCTTCTGTCGTCAACCCGCATAGAAGCCGTAGCGTTAGCGCAACTCTGGCATCTTTAGATAACATCGGGTGACAGGTCATATAAATGAGACGAAGCAGATCGTCGCCAATATCCCCGTCCAAAGCCAGATCACTTTCCTCGATCGTATACAAATCCATACCTTGTGCAATCTCAACATACTTCTGATTACGCAATTTATTTCTGCGCATATGGTCAATCGCACGACGCTTGGCAGTCGTCATTAACCAAGCGCCAGGGTTGTCTGGAATTCCGATTTCCGGCCACCGGTCTAAGGCGATTAACAACGCATCTTGCGCAAGATCCTCCGCTAGCCCCACGTCCCGCGTCATTCGTGTTAACCCAGCAATAATTTTAGCTGACTCTATTCGCCATATCGCATCTATCGTTCGATGTGTGAGAGATAAGCTCACGCTTTGTTCTGCTCCTGAGCTTGCTTGCGAAGTGCTGCATCTTTCTCTAGCATTTCTGCATTATCCGTAATATCCTCCATTTCAAACACCTGTCTGAGTTCAATCTCACCTTGACCGAATCCATGAGGATCTGGCATACGCAATGCCCATTCCACGGCTTCTTCCCTCGATTTAACCTCAATTAACGTATAGCCCGCGATCATTTCTTTGGCTTCTGTGAATGGACCATCTACCACTTTCGGTTTGCCCCCCGGCTCCGGGTAGGAAATTCGAATTGCACTTGAACTAGGTTGCAGACCATCGGCAGCCAGCAAAACACCGGCTTTCACGAGTTCCTCATTATACTTTTGCATCGCCTCAATAAGTTCCTGACTTGGTTTAGCCCCAGCCTCTGAATCTGTTGTTGCTTTCACGATCATCATAAATCTCATATGTGTTCTCCTCCTAATAATATGAATTTATACCTGTTATTTTCCGCCTAAAAAGAAATCCTTAAGCGCCATCGAAATGAGTTTCGTATGGAGTTTCTTGGTATGTCCGAGCCCTTTCTTACTAAGTAGCTGCGCGTTAGGCAGTACGTCTGCCAGTTCCTGTGCGCCGTGACGCAGAGAAGCCGGACTCTCCGTACCTTCAAGCACAAGCGTTGGCATCGCGACCGCTCGCCATAGCTCTCTTGGCAGTGGCTTCCCATCGAAATAGCCTTCCAACAAAGCCGCATCATAAGGAAGTGTATGTGCCACAGCCATGAGATTGGACCAAACCGATCGCATCATACGCATTATACGGACAACAAACGAAGGCGCCCCCATCCCCTGTGTCATAAAATACTTGATAGCCTCCGCCCGCTGATCCGAAGCAATGAGCTTCGTAACGTGCTGCACGAAATCATTAGGCGCTTTGCGGTCTGTGGCTTTCACCACAAACGGCGGTTCATGCAACGCTAATTTCGTAATTTTGGCTCCCCTCGCTGCTGCCTGGAGTGCAAGTACCGCACCAGAGGACAATCCCCATACATACGCGGAACCGCCAGCCTCTTCAATCATCGCCTCAAGATCTTCGAACTCGCGCACTGTCTCGTAGGGCAATGTATTTCCGCTATCCCCTCGGCCACGACGATCATAGTTATACACGGTGAAGTCCTGCGAAAGCAACCTCGCGAGCTCCACCTGCCCAGGAAATTTGCGATAGCTGAAAGCTCCCGCTACCAGAATGAGCGCTGGCCCTTGACCCTCTTTGTCATATGCGATTGTTGTACCGTCTCTCGATGTCGCTATGTGCATGTTAGTCTCCTTTTCTTTCTCACAAATTTGCTCTCTATATGGACGACGAATTGATTTCGAAGAAATCGACACAGCGAGAAACTTTTTTTGAAAAAACAAAAAAACTTCTTCCCCCTATCCCCTTTGGTAGTTTAACATTCTCTAATTAACAGGAAATCCCTTCCTATTTTTACCTAAAATAAGAGGTCACACCGTCCTTCGGGGACGGGAGTGGAGCGGTAGCAACGGACTAGGCTGGATACTTTTGCGTGACCGGGATGAGCAGCCATAAGAGATTAACTAGTTTTCCTTCCCAGACTGGCTAGCCCTAGGAGATTAACTGGATTTTCTACATCTATTTTCGGCTAAAACTAGCCGTTGGGGAGTTTAACTGGATTTTCTACATCTAATTTTGCTCAAAATGTTCCATTTAGCGAAATTAGTCTGGAATAACTGTAGAAAATCCAGTTAAATGGAGAAATACCGTGATTTCGCTTGAATTAGCTGTAGAAAATCCAGTTATTTGCTTAGCCAGGGTGCCGGAGCCTCGTCATTAATGAAAAAGCAGCCCCAGACACCCAAGTGCCCTAGACTGCTTCTATTACTGGTTTCTATTACTACTTCTACAACTACTTCTACTTCATCCTTACTATATCCGCTGCACCGCAAGCGCGCACTCGATCATCTCCACGTGCACTTCAGGAAACGCCTCGCGCAGCATTTCCACGACGGTCTGCATCCCTGCTTCTTCACTCTTCTGATGCCCCGTTACGATTAGTGCTTTCGCAAATCCCATGTCTGCGGCGTCTCTCACATATTCGTTCGTTTCCCATTCATTGGTCTCACCGACAATCAACAAGTCGATATCCTGACTTCCAAGAAACTGGATATGAGAACGGCCACCGGATGCCCCAGGCAATAGCCCCATACGCTTCACAGGAAGATCCAGATCCCCGGCTACGAGCATACTTTCTATGCTCAGTTTGCTTTTTAGATGAGCGGCAATTGTACGTACGGTATGCACTTCACCCGAAGGCAGCGCTAGCAACCGCAACTCCTCTGGGCTACTATAAGATTCCCATTCAAGCTGCTTCAACATGCCGATTAGAATACCATCAGGTTGATAGCTATGCACATAATCGTGCAGGCGAAAAATCGCAATACCCGACTCCTCGATCAGCGCACGCTTCTTTTCATACACAGGATTCCCGCTAAGCCACTCGCCTTCATCCATATGATTGTAATACGTCGGTTCGTGCGTGATGATGAGATCAACGCCAGATTCAACTGCTTGCTTAATGGCCGCATACGTCGTCATAAATACAACAGCCACTTTCCGAACCTCCGCATCCAACCGTCCGCTTTTCAACGTATCCACTGTCTTCTCTAGTTGTCCAACGGGTTCAATAAGACGATCTAGTACCATTTGCACCGTAATCATGATAAGTGAAACCTCCCCATAGGTTCGTAAGCCTTACTTGCAGGAACTAGGAATACACTGGATGAACGATTCGAGATAACCATCAAACGGATATGCCCGTTGCACAACCTTTTCCTGTAAAGCCACCAGCTCTTGCTCAGCCTTCTGAATCAGATCATCGGGATAACCGAATTGAATCGCATGGGCTGCGAATTCATCCTCGTCAACAACTTGCCAAACACCATTTCTTCGCACATAATCTAAATCCAAATCGACAAAAGAAACCGTGTTCCCCTTCATCACTGCCGGCTGATTGATATTACAATAGAACTGTTCTAACTTACCGTCAACAACTTCAGCACTTACTGTAAACCAAGAATCAAATGAGAAAAATTCAAGGGACCAATTATTAATCGTAAATACACTTTGCTTCGTGTAATGGTGCAGCTGTCTTCCGTACTCACTTAGAACAACAATATGTGAAGGGGTCTTTTCTAATAAGGTTGTGTTCCATTCGTAATGGAGACGATTGCCATATTTTAATGCCTGAATTGTGATTTGCTTTGCCATTGTCCCGTCCTTCCACGCTTCGATCAGAAATCTGATTTCCCCCTTGATCGCATCAGGGAGCGGCTCATTCATCAGTCTGTTCAGAATGTCTTGATTGGCACCAACTTTTTTCAAATAGGACAGTAAGACCGCCGCTTTCGCGCTCCTATTCATAAGTGCATAGGCAACATACCAAACTTCTGGGGAGCCAACTTGAATACCGTTCCATGAAGAGCTCGGAATAGAAGGGAGTTTGCATAGACCTCCGTCCGTATAGATCGAGAGCCATCCGATAATCTCTACTTGAGGTGTATCACTATGTATGACTAACTTATACGCTGTGCCAAATGGATAGTCCCCACTCGTTTTTTCTTCGACTTGCTCGTGAAGCAACGCATGTTTGACCCCCTCAAGGGGTGCTTCAACCATCACATCCCAATCGCCCACCGTTTCAGTTAAACCAAGACTCAGCATTAACCCACTGCCGCCTAACGAGTAACGAATTCCAGCTTGTTCCAAGCTTCGAGTGACGGCAACTAGGCTCCTTATATCTGGATTCACTTCGAGCTCTCCTTTTTCAAAAACAAATCTACTTCCTTCTATTCTATCACGTTTCAATTCTTGTTCAATTCTTGTTCAATCCCATCCCCGTCGTTCGTTTCTGTTCCATCCAGAAGGCATCCCACTTGCTTAACGTTTCTTCGATTGTGGCATTCCCTGACAGCATCGCCTGCCCGGAATCCATGGCTACCTTATCCCAACTGCTGTTGCCTGGATATTGAAAGGGTGGTTTGAAGAGCAGGAAGATATCTGGCTTGAGCGTCATATCGAGCAAGGTTTTATAGGGGCCAGTTTGGAAAAAAGGATCAGAAAACGCAGAGGTGTGCGTCGGGATCACGCCGTATTTTTTGGATAATTCCGTATTTGACTTAGCTCCAGAAAGAAAAGCGATCAGCTTCCATGCTTCAGCTTTATGTTTGGAATAGGAGGCCATCCCCCAGCCCGCACCTCCTACACTGACAAGTGCATTCCCTTTGGGTCCAGTTGGCAGCGGTGCTGTTGCCCACGTTCCTGGCTGCATGGTATCCTGAATCGTTTGAATGACATCTGGATCCTGCAGCAAAATCCCTGTCACACCCGAGGTGAATGCGTCCACCTGCTCTTGGAATCCCCAGTATAGCGAATCAGGCGGCGAAGCATCCTTATACAGTTTCACATATAATTCCATTGCTTTTACCGCTTCAGGAGAACTGTAGATGGTTGACCCATCATTAAGGAATTGACCGTCATCTAGATTAACGAGATCACCATTGTAAGCCCGGATTAACGGATCCGATATAGCAATCGCGCCTTTCGCGCCACGAAAGGAAAAGCCAAACTGATTCTTCGCAGGATCTGTTAGTTTTTTACTTACTTCATATAACTCTTCCCATGAAGAAGGTGGTTTAAGGCCGGCGGCCTCCAGCCAATCTTGGCGGTAGAACATTTGACGTTGATATAAACCGTTCGCAATGAAGTAATTCTTACGTCCAACAAGGGAAATGGATTGGGCTGCATGGGAGAACGTATTGCGCTCATCCCAAGCGGTTATGTAGGTGTTTAAAGGATCAATATAACCTTGGCTTGCCAGATCAGCAACATTAATATCTCTGACTTCCATAACATCGAGCTCTTGTTTCACATTCAGCATCGTCTTTATCGTTATATCCGCCTGAGTGAAAGGTGGTGATATCAATTCGACATGGATATTGGGGTTTTGGCTTTCAAATTGAGCAAGTAAGTCTTTCAGAATGGCCGTTCGATTCGGATTCGTCAAGCTCTCGATCATGCGCAGTGTTACTTTCGTATCGTCCGTCGGCGATGAAGTTGGCAAGAGTTTCTCCTGACTGGAGCACCCCATTACGAGCATTATAAGCACAATCCAATTCATAACGAGCAATCCATTGTTTCTTCCTCGTCGTTTTATTCTCATCATGGTTCCCCCTCTCGCTCCAATGGTTAGCCACCTTGTAACATTTTCATAGACGTGTCAAACACCCTTCCCTCGGCCAGCAGTTCTGCGCATTCGCTTGTCGGAATGGGACGGCTATAGATATATCCTTGAATCTCATCGCAATTGCAAGCCTGTAACAGAGCTACTTGTTCCATAGATTCTACGCCTTCGGCCGTCACTCGCAAATTCAAACTGTGTGCCATAACGATGATCGCTCCGACAATAGCGCGCTCTTTGTCACTGCTGACAATATCATCGAGAAACGATTTATCGATTTTCAACCGTTGGATCGGGAAGTTTTTCAAATAGTTTAAGGAAGAATAACCTGTGCCGAAATCATCGATTGAAATTTTCACCCCTAAAGCATATAAGTCTTGTAAGGTTAAAATAACTTTCTCCACATCTTGCATCGCAATGGACTCTGTAATCTCTAATTCCAAATACTGAGGCTCCAGGCCTGTTTCCTCCAAGATTTGCGCCACAGTTTGAATAATTTCTGAATTCTGGAACTGGTAAAGAGATAAATTCACAGCAACATGCACCTTAGGGAGCCCTGCATCTTGCCAGGCTTTGTTTTGCTTACACGCTGTGTATAGAATCCAATTGCCAATAGGTACAATCAGTCGTGAGTACTCTGCAATTGGAATAAACTCCGATGGTGGAATGAAACCATGCTTTGGATGTTTCCACCGGACCAGCGTTTCAACACCAAGGATACACCCGGTGTCCAGTTCAATTTGAGGCTGATAATAGAGCAATAACTCCTCTCGCTCTATCGCATGACGCAAATCTCTTTCTAACGACAGCTTCGCATATGTATTTTTTTCCATCGTGCTGTTATAAAATTTATGATTATTTCTGCCGCTCTCCTTCGCACTGTACATCGCAGTATCCGCACGCTTGGTTAAGCTTTGGATATCATTCCCATCATGCGGATACATGCTAACACCTATACTGACAGAGACATAAAGCTCTTGCTCGTCATAATATACCGGCTTCTGAATTTGAGCGGTAATCTCCTGAATGATGGTCAAAATCACATCTTGATCCCCTGAGTTCGGTATCAACACGAGGAACTCGTCACCGCCGAAACGCGCGATTGTACAAGATTTATCCAACGTATCTTCTAGTCGGCGCGCTGTTTCAATCAGCAGTTTATCGCCAGCTTCGTGGCCAAATGTATCATTAATAATTTTGAACCTATCCAAATCCAGAAAAAGAATAGTAAATTGCATCTTATGTTGACGCGCGGCTTGAATTTCCTTTTCGATAACTTCCATAAACAACTTCCGGTTTACTAAATCCGTCAAGTGATCATGGTAAGCCAGATATAGGATTTTCTTCGCATTCCGCCGCCTTTGCAAGTAGTAGTTAACTAAGTAGGTTAAGATCGCAATTCCGATCATACTAATCAACATACTATTGCCAATGGTGTTCGCATCTTTGAACAATTCCGAGCCGGGGATCACAGCTTGTACAGTCCAATCACTGGCCGCGATTTGCTCGGCAACGATCAGTTGCATCTCCTCATTCACTTTGATCGTTTTACTTGCGGAAGGATGTCCCGCATGGATTGGGGTCGCTTCGAATACGTTAGGAATTCGATAGAAGTCACCTTCGGATTCTGAATTCGTCCTTGTCAGCAATTGATTGGCGGAATTCAGGATGACCATTTCGCCATTCGGAATATCACTGATGGAACGCTTCAATACCTCAGAGCTGATCTCAATCAGAAGCACATATTTCATACCTGAACCCAATTTAACAAGCCGATTGATGGCAAACGAGGGTTGTCCGATGTTCGAGTAGCCATATCTTTTGGTAGGAAGCCATGCGATTTCGCCATTTGCAATAACCGCTCTCTGAAACCACGCTTCCTTACTATAGTCGATTGATTCAGCATGAAGGGTATCTGTTGTAATTTCTTTCAGCTTCGGATCCACCGGAATCAAGTGAATATTCGTGATATCGCTTTTGCTAAAAAAACGAATGGCTAAGCTCTCTACAATTTTATTCTTTGCCGCGAATTTATCGTTCTGACTCGTAAAGGCACTGCCGTATACGTGGAGTTGATTCAACATTTCCTCATCGGTCAAGATATTGAAGGTTAAATCCTCATAATTCCGGAAAATGATATTTAACGTGTCTCTAGTTTGCGCAACCGTTTGCTTGGTAGTTGAGGTCATCTTGTCTATGACAATCTGTTGTGAATGAGAATAGGAAAAAAAACTAAATCCAACAAAAATAATCGCCGTACCGCCAATTGCCCAGACCAATAACTTCAGACCCACCGACTGTAAGCCTGGGGCTTTGCGGAACAAGTTCAATTTATGCCGCCATTGCCTAGCGAGCCTGACTATGAGGTGTATCAAAAGTATGGTCAACTCCTGTCTACTGCTGTCTAATTCTGTCTACTATTGTCTAATACTGTCAACTACAGTTAGCTAAATTCTATCATAACCTATAATTGTTTAATATCTATAGCGAAATTCGTTAATAATGTATTAGTTTTACAATAAAACTGCAAAAAGGACTACCCTAGTTGGGCAATGTCATTAAGTTAACCTCAAAGAACGATCAGGAATAAAAATATAATTCGAAGCGGCATGGGAAAAAGTCCTGTGTCGTTTGTTTTTTATACAAGCATGAATAAAAGCGTACAGCAAACAAGCGGATGGACAATCCGCTAAAAAAATGTTCATATGAGCCGAATTATGCTACTCTGTAGACGAAGCTAACCGATGATTTATAGCGGGTTTTGCGCGTATTCTG
>NZ_JCAUAM010000018.1:0-156019 GCF_059691955.1 Paenibacillus sp. J22FR83 | reverse complement strand
AATAACTTTCCAAACTCTCGACTCGTATTTACCAAGGTAACGTCATCGTCGTTTGTATTCGTTACTTATAACGCTTTTGCGCTAAAGTTGCGACTGCCCGTCGCACAAAAATGTTGTTCACAAAAGTGAACAACTACTAACGAACTCTATTTTCCACTAACACACTTTATTTTCCTTGATCATCTGTGTATTTAAGAGCTTCTACATACTGAGAGTAAAAAGCCCTTAACTTTCTGTTTTACATTTTTTCAAGAACATACTCTTTTGGTATATCTAAAGATGCAGCGTGTGTCGGCATGGTCTACAAGGGGCTTTGTTGTGTCAGTTACAACTGTTTGTAGCATCAAATTCACGATAACAACCCACATCCATACTATTGCTAATATAGCAAGGAGGGAAAACAATAAAATATGTACGCAGCCGTGCTGCTCGCGAAATATTTTTGTTTCGCCGACGAAGTGCAGTCAGCCAATTCAACGAAATTCCCTCCCCCCTAATTGTAAGGTTCAGTTGTAAGCCACCATCCCGATTTTTTTCTCCATACTCTTGGCGTAAAGCCCGTGTACTTCTTAAATGTCTTGATAAAATAGCTGACATTATCAAAGCCGATCTGGAGGGCAATATCCAGAACTGATAAATCGGTGTACTTCAACAGGTTGGAGGCCATCCGTATCCGATAGCGGTTGACGTAAGTCACAGGGGATTCCCCTGATATCTGCTTAAAAAATTTATAAAAATGATCCACGCTGATCCCCGCAACCCCTGCAAGGTCTTCTATAGTAATGTGGCTGTTATATCGTTCCTGTATATATGCAATGGTTTTTTGAAACCTGTCCAGCTTTTCATTGAGCAAACATTTCTGCCCGTTATGGGTAAGAAATGCTTTGTTTGCAATGATTTCAGCCATAATGGAGAATAAACTGGATTTAATTTTCCATTCGTATCCGAAGGGCTGTTGCTGGAGCGATTCCACGATGCGAACTATTTCGGATATCACCTTCGATTGCCAACCGGGTACATTCTGAATATAGGAGGGGAATTTATACTGTCCGCAAAGGAACGGATCGAGATATTTGCTTTGGCAGGCGTCCGGCTCATGACTGCACAACATGTCGAGTTTGAAAATGATTCCGAACATGCGGCAATGCTCCCCGTTCTCGCAATAACCGCTATGGATCTCTTTACCGTTGATGATGACGGCATCTCCCGCACAGACGCGAATGAGTTTGGTATCGATCTCCATTACGATACTTCCCTCTATGACATAATTGAATTCAAATTCATCATGGTAATGGCAGTACACGAGCCGGTCCGAATCATGCATCACATTTCGGGAGTCGTTGTAGGAGATCCGCACCGGAAAATCAGGCTTTTCCGACGGTCCTTCATAAACCAGTGCTTTAGTTTTTTTCATTTTATCCCTCTTTTAACAGAATGGTAGGATTATTGTATATTATAATGTGAGATTTAAATCCATTATCAACATTATACTTACATTGCAGTTATGTTAACATGCAGTAATATTGGATTTATTAATAGAGAGGTTGAAGATAATGAGCTATTTGGATATGTATGTGGATAACCAGTTCGTAAAGGAAAATGTCTTTTTGAAGATGGCAGCGGAAAAGGAGGATCTACCGATTTTTGAGAATGTGAAGGAGGTTTTGCCTGAACCCTTTTGGGAAGGCCATGATGTTGCCATTTCCTGCTATTGGAAGGCTTGGGAGCTGGCTTTTAAAAATCTAAAAAAACCGATGCCCGAAAATGGGTTCGTGACGAACTACATTGACACCGCCTTTAACAACTGCCTATTTATGTGGGATTCCAGTTTTATCTTGCTCTTTGCGAGATACGGAAAGCATGCATTTGATTTTCAAAAGACCTTAGACAACCTGTATGCCAAGCAGCACAGGGACGGTTTTATCTGCCGGGAGATCAACGAGATCGACGGCAAGGACCGGTTTCACCGATTTGACGTGGTCAGCACAGGACCGAATATCCTGCCTTTTACGGAGTGGGAATATTATTTGAATTACGGGGAAAAGGAGCGCTTGGAAAAGGTGTTTCCTGTATTGGCCGCTTATCACTTGTGGTTGAAGGAATTTAGAACCTGGAGTGACGGAAGCTATTGGTCCTCTGGTTGGGGCTGCGGCATGGACAACACCCCCCGGTTGGAAAAGAATTACCACGAATCCTTTTCCCACGGGCACATGGTCTGGGTAGATGCCTGCATCCAGCAGATTCTAAGCGCGAAATTGCTCGTTAAGATGAGCGACGTCATCGGCAGAAGACCGGAGATGCAGGAGTTCGAGGAAGAAATTGCCTTACTTTCAGATTTCGTGAACCGTAAGCTATGGGATCCCGACAGTGCCTTTTACTACGATCTCTGGAAAAGCGGGGAGCTGAACCATGTCAAGTCCATCGGGGCCTACTGGGCTTTGCACGCCGATATCGTGCCGGATGATCAAATGGTCAGGTTCATCTCCCATCTGGTCAACGAAAACGAGTTTAATCGTCCCCATCCGATCCCAACTCTATCCGCCGATCATCCTGAGTATAAAGAGGATGGCGGCTACTGGAGAGGCGGAGTTTGGGCGCCAACCAATTATATGGTACTGAAAGGCCTTCATAAAAACGGGGATGACGCTTTGGCTCATGAGATTGCAATAAAGCATTTAGACTATGTCTTGAAGGTTTATGAGACCACAGGTACTCTTTGGGAGAACTATTCCCCTGAGAAAGCGGCTCCCGGAAACCCTGCCATGCCGCATTTCGTCGGATGGTCCGGGCTTCCGCCAGTCGCCGTTCTTTTCGAATATGTTTTCGGCCTGAAACCGGATGTGCCCAATGATACCCTTGAATGGGATGTAAGGCTTCTGGATGCCCATGGTATTTCCAGATACCCCTACGGAAACAACGGTATCCTTCAGCTCCGCTGTGAGAAGAGAACTTCTCCGAAGGAAAAGCCGGTAATCATTGCGGAATCCAATGTTCCTGTCACCCTTGTCGTAAAATGGGACGGCGGGAAAGAAACTTTGATGCTAATTTGATATCGATTCAACGACACAAAAAGAAGCCCCAAGAGAGTTACTGACATTAGGCACGCTGCCCTAAGTAAATTATCTAACGCCAAACGGCAATACATTAACTTTCAGCACAATGAGCGCATCGCTGAATCCCTTGGTATTACGGATATTCGTGAATATTATTGACCTAGTTTATACGGATGATGAATAATCATATGGATTTGAGTTACATTTCTCTAAAACTATCTCCACTCATACTCTCTGAGTGGTTTTTTGTGTTTTAACAAAACAGCAGCGGACAAAAAGAAACCTTTTAACTTTCGAGGTGTCGCTCTTGGTAATCCTTTAGTGTTTAGTAACGTCGAGGATGTTTTTAAGTCCATCGACCGTTGGATTCCCAACTTGCTAGCTTCATTTAAATTATCTCAAGAAGAACATGAAGAGGCATTCTGGTGTGCGTAGAGCTCATCTACTCATCAATTTTGCTAAGAAAACTGTTGGTTTTAAGTAAGCAACACATGCTTTCAAACTCCATCTAGAGCAACTCCTTGAGGAGCATGACTTAGCCACTAAACAACTGCAGAGGATCGAAAAAGAAGCCAAAGACGTTGTTGAACGTATTCCCTATTCAGACAAAATCTTTGCCGTTACTGGAATAAGTTCAATTGCTCTAGCTGGTGTTTTAGGAGAGGCAGGGGATCTTATTTCTCCCAATTTTCCATTCTTCATCGAAATCTACAGGATGAAATCCTGCGAATACGCGAGCTTGTGCGTGAGGAAATCAAATTATTCCGAGGGAGCTTAATGCCCGCGGCCAGTCTACAACTTTATTGGAAATTATCAAGATAAAAATCAAAAAACTATGATAGCTCAATACCCTTATGGTGAAATCCTATCCCACTCAGCTTCTAAGATACTGAATACTAAGGAATCGCGCCATCCATCTTTGATTAATAGTGCGTCCCTCAATCTTCCTTCTTGTGTCATACCTAATTTTGTAAGAACTTTAGCAGAGCCAATATTTCTAGGGTCACACGTTGCATAAATTCTATGAAGCTGAAATTCCTTAAAGCCGAAGTCTACTAATAATTTTGAAACTTCAGTAGCTATACCTTTACCCCAATAATCAGGATGTACGATGTAGCCGATCTCGCCACTTTTATTTGTTTCACTTCTTATATTAAATTCTCCCGCACCAATCATAACTTCCGTACTTTGCTCGATAATCGCAAAAACAAAACGTGTTCTAGGTATTTTTTTAGAGTCTATTATAATTTGATTAACAAATGCTTGAGTCTGTTCTTCATTGTTGGGTCCCCAAGGTTGGAAACGACAAACGATATCCTGCGATGCATATTTATGTACATCTAGCCAGTCGGAAAAATTGAATTCACGTAAATATATTTTATCACCTATAAGGGCACTCATTAATCCATTATCTCCTTCACAAAGACAGTTGAGGGTGATTATCTTTCATTCAACAAAAGCGTCTAGTAATCCCCCGCTTATATAACGAATCAGGGAGCTTAACGAGTACAGATCTTTTATGACTTATATTATGAATTAGTTGTTGAAGCTCTTGCTGTATATCGCCATGAAATAAACCTCCATGATAGCAAATAATCTGCTCATGTCGTAATCGAGCAATCGCTGTACCGAGTGGATTGCCTCATCCAGATCCAGTGTGTGTTGAGTATTAGCGATGGCGAGCTTACCTTCATCCGGCAATGCATTTAACGTTGATTCCGCCTGTTCAAGTCGCAACGACTTTTTCGCCCCTTCAATGTAAGGCGCTTCCAGCTCGTGTGCGATGATTTGGATGTGTGGGTACAACTGCTTCAAAGCAGCGAGCGATCCAATATGGTCCATATCGTGTAATCGAACCGAGAGTAACGTTGTGCTGGTTAGCCGCTTCTTCAAGAAGAGAAATAAAATTGGAATATCCGCAATCAATAAGAATTATATCGCACTCATCTTGAAGAAGGATCGGGGTATTGACCTGTTTTTGTCTGTTATACTCAAATTCGATTTCGAGTAGATGATAAATACTCATGCATATACCTATTGATGAAACAAACGATTGACATAACTTATTATAATTAAATGTTCCCAATTTAGATAATATCATTGCAGTGGCTTTTAGTAATTGCTTGCTTCTAATTACTCTCCTTCTGTTTTGAACAAAGAGTTCTGGGCTTTGCTCTGAATAAAATCAAGCCACTGATTAATAAAGTCACTCCTATTGTTTTTTGAATCATAAAAGGGACCCTATCTAGTCCGAACCAACCTACGGAATCCCACCATAATGCACATAATAGCTGAGATGCCATGACGATCGAAATTGCGTAGCTTGGTCCCAACAGTTTTACCCCTCTTACTACGCAAGTTACAACACCAATCCCCAGTAAACCGCTAAACCAGAACCATGTTTGCATAGGTTTCAACGAAAAAAAAACGACTCCGTCAAACATTAATCCCATACTAATAGAAGCAAGGAATCCCATGCCAAGCACTAGAGCCGTCGTAGAATGAGATCTCACAGCTTCATTAACTTTTCTGTTGAACATCGTTTGAACACTTATTAAGGAGCCTGCCGCCAAAGCCATCAAAATGCCCCAAATCATGATTTACTATCCCCATTCTCGTAAATATTTCGGCCAGCTACATTGATTAGACCCTTTCGATCTTTCACGATAAGTGTTCCTCTGCTCCGCTCAACCAGTCCTGATTGACTGAACTCCTGAAGGAGCCGGTTCAAATGTCGGTAACTTGTACCGATTAGATTCGCTGTATCTTTTAAGTTTGCAATGCTTACACCTGAATATGCTTCCATCACGTCTTTCGTTGAAATAGACAGAAGATAGCTGGCGAGCCTGACTTCTACTGGATATAGAAGATTATAACTAAGCGATAGCGATTTTAAGTAGAATTTTTGGGTGATCATGTCAAGCAAAAATCGTAGAAATGACACTTCATTTTCATATTGGCTTAACCAACGTTTATGAACGCTGATCGTCTCTACAGGGGTCACAGCTGTTACTGTATTGAGATTTTCTTTCTCTCTCAAACATTCTATTTCCCCAATTACACCCAACGGGATAGTAAAATTAATTAGTAATGTTTTTCCATCCATTGAGGTTGTATACACTTTTACCTTTCCTTTCACAAGAAAATGTATATACTGGGGTTCTTCGCCTTGGAGGCAAAGTGCTTCATCCGACTCAAAACGAAATAGGGCTAGATGTTGTCGTAATGCCTCAGGCAAAACATTTCCCAAGTCAAACTGACTGAGATATTGATTGACTCGATTCGTGTCCACGATCTCTTTCATAGAAAATCACCACCTTTATATCAGGTATTCTGTACATTATTAAGTTAAAAATAAGATCCCAATAACCATTATCCCGACACCGATCCATTGTAATGGTCTCAAGCGAAGTGGGACTGAGCCAAACCAACCAATTTTCTCCAATATCAAAGTTACAATGATTTGCGAAATCAGAACTGCCGAAACAGTTAAAGCTGCACCATTTCGGTGAAACGCCGTTATGTTACTATACAGAATAAAAGCTGCGAAAGCCCGACCAAATAGGTATACTGGCTTCACCTGCTTAAGATTCCTCCATGACTTATCCCCAACCAACCAAACGAGTATTAATGCTGCTATAAATCCAGTACCCTGAGTAAGAGTAGCCGCCTGCCATGTTCCAATTCTATCGCCGATATTCGCATTAGCTGCGCCTTGTAAAGTCAGGAAAGCGCCGCCTAAACAAGCATATAAAGCCCCTTTCATCTCTAATATTCCTCCCTTCATCTTCATGTTTTCAATTTAACGATAAGTCAGGATACGGTAAAGGACATATGTCCCATTTACACATTCCACAGCTAATCTATAATTCAATTTAATATCTACATCGAGAAGGTGGTTTGTCATTTTGATCTGATGTTATCCATTGTCAATATGTGCTTTTTATAAGTTGATTGCTTAAGTACCCCAAATTACGCTTTCTTTCTTTCTTTCTTTCTTTCTTTCTTTCTTATGTTTGACATCAATAAAAGCCTACCACAACCGAATATGCCACAGGAGCATTCAATATATTTTGGTTACTTCCATGATCACTTCAACTGTTAGTTTAATTTAATTCTATTTTTTGAAAAAACTCACATCTTTTACGCAAGATAGTAGAAAACCATCCAAGCATTAGATCTAATGATTCTAGATTATTCCAATGTTCATAACTTTCCTAAAATTAGTTTCGCTTAACGATACACAACCTCGAATAAAGAAGTGTTCGTTATCCATCATGCATAACACTTCACTTAATTCAAACCTTTTACCCGTTCCTCGGGCGTAAAAATCGGTCCAGGGCAGGTTATTATCTCCAAGGCAATTCCATACCCGATCCCTTTGCTTACACCTGTAACGACAGCTACCTAGCCTGTTAGATCACACTGCAGATAAATCCATCGTCGTTCACCTCTCTTATTTGTACAAAAGTTTCTTCATCTCCGCTTCGATCGCATGCACGGCCTCTTCAGCCGATTGTTGCCCGGACAGGAACTGATGGATTTCTTTTTGCATGATGGAAGAGAGTTTAGGGTAAATGGGAGATACCGGTAGGGCTACGGAGTTGCTCATGCCTGCCAAAAATCCTGGTTCTGTAAAAAACGGAATTTGCGTCTGAATATCTTTATCTCCATACAGCTTCATCAGGGTTGGCGGCGATCCGGCTATCAGTGCCTGCAATTTTTGGCCTTCCATTCCGGTAATGAACTTCACAAACTCCCAAGCCGCTTCGGGATGCTTCGAGTCTTTATTGATCGCTGTCATAAAGCCGCCAAGCGTAGCCGCCGAGCGAGCATCGCCTCTTGGCAAAGGAGCTATGCCAACCTTGCCGGCAATTTTCGATCTGGATGTATCCTGAGCGATGACATAATTGCAAGGCCAGTTTCGGTTGAACACGACGGAGCCTTCGAGAAAATCGTGCTCACTTTCCGGTTCCATATACCTAAGAATGTCCTCGGGAACAAAATCGGAGCTTACGATTTCTTTCATCACCTTGAGACCTTTAATCGTTTCCGGACTATTGATCATGATATTTCCTTGTCTGTCAACAATTCGTCCTCCATAAGCGGCTATAAATTCAACAGCGTTGCATATCAAGCCTTCGTACTTCGCGGCCTGCAGCACGTATCCATACTTCATGTCCGCTTGTTCTTTCAGCGCCTTCGCTTGCACGATTAATTCCTCCCACGTCTCCGGCGGCGAGGTGACAATATCTGTCCGGTAAAACAGATGTCCTATTTCCTGATAACGTGGAATTCCCCATTGCTTGCCGTTATACACCGCGGCTTCAAGGGCTCCGGCGCTGTGCTCATCCATATTCAAGCCATCTCTGCGGATGAGATCGTCAAGCGGCAGGAGATACCCTTCTACAGCAAAGCCTGCAGGCCAGATGACATTGATGTCCATCACGTCAATTTCGGAGGAGCCGACCGTGAACATCGCCATATACTGCTCATGCACCTCATCCGGCGCCGCAGGCATCGCCTTGAAATTCACTTTAATATGCGGATGAAGCTTCTCAAAGGCTTCGACCAATTTCAATGTCGCGCCATCCTTTGTGTTTGAATACGTAATTTCAATTTTGTCAACTGCATGTTCAGACATGGAAATCCGCTCCCTTTTAGAACTCAATTTATTGGTATCGTTTTCCCGAATTGAAGGAAAATAATCCATAATCGGCCTGAATAGTATCAATTTTGTACCAAATTCATTCGAGTAGAGGATGAATATCGTCGAATTTTAGGAAAACGTTTTCCTTTTTTAAGTCAACTATATCGCCAATCCACTCTAATGTCAACGGGCGGGGGAGGGATCGATTCCTTCTGCAAGATTTCAAAAAAAATACACGTTTCATGAAATAAACGTGCATTCCAACCTCTCATTCAGATTGCCTTGACACTGTCCCTTATGACCAGGTGATGGGGCAAATCCGTATGTTGTACCGTCATTGTATCGTCTTTCATCCCTTTGATCAGTTGGCGCATGGCCGTCATCCCGATATCCTCTGCCGAGTATTTGACGGTGGACAGCTTTGGGGAAATGATGGAAGCCATTTCAATATCGTCAAATCCAAAGACTGAAATATCATCCGGCACTTTGATTCCACGCTCGTTTAAATACTTGATCGCGCCTATGGCAATACGGTCAGCCGCGCAAAACACGGCCGTCGGCACCGAGCCATTTTCCATAATTTTCCTCATACATCGTTCCCCTTCGTGCAAGGACAATTCGCTCTCAATCACCCATTCCTCCCGCAATGGAATGGAAGCGTCAACCAATGCTTGCTGAAAGCCTTGAAACCGGTGCTTGCCCACAACGGTATCTCCCTCAGCTCCTCGAATCATGCCGATATCTCGATGCCCGTTCTTGATCAAATAAGTAACTGCTTCATAGGCAGCAGTCACATTATCAATATGAACGGAAGGAACCGACACCATTTCAGAAACATTGCCGATCACGATACATGGAATATTGACTCTTTTTAACGTCTCAATATGCTCCTCTTTCAACGTACATAGAATAATGCCATCTGCTCTCATTTCCTGATAAAAATTAAAATAATGAAGCTCCGTGGATAGCTTCCCCGAAGTCAGGCTGAGCATGATATCATATCCGTACATTTGCGCAACGACTTGAATACCGTTAATTAATTCATCAAGAACCGTATTTTTGATTTCCGGTACAATCACACCAATGAGCAACCTTTCCTTCTTAACAAGACTTCTTGCATTCGCATTGGGCAAAAAGCCGGTCTGCTCAATGACCGCCATAATCCGCTGGCGGACTTCCTCTTTGACAGGCTTGCTGTTATTCAGCACTCTGGAAACCGTAGATATAGAGACCCCGGCCATAGAAGCAATATCCTTGATCGTTAATGCCAAGCAGCTCTCCTCCTTCGTCTACGGCGGCAATAATATCCCTTATTCGCCTGTCACTTAAACTGACATTTGAAGGCAGTTTAAAGAATTCATCGACCCTAATAAGTTGTGCGCGAAGCACCGTTATGCAACTCTTGTAACTATTAGCAATCTATTGGACACAAAATATAATGGTATATATCGGTAAATTTATATACTAACCGGAAGTAAACTGAAAAGAATACTATTCACTATTCAATTTAACTTTTTACATGAGGAGATGCAAGTATGAAATACTCAATTAAAGATTATTTCCTACTTGCAGTAAAGATCATTATTTTATTCATTAGTTTATATGGTCTCACATATGGTTTGGCTACCTTACCAATCGGTTCTTTAACATCCTTTTTAAAACCTGGTGTCACAACCATTTCACCCTGTGTAATACTAAGCACCACCTAGTTCCTGCTCTATTTGTTCTCCAAATGCCTGGAACGCTGCCGCCATCCTTATCCGTTCCACGCAAAATTACGGCTGAAATATCTGTTTTTTGTGCAAAATTAAGTTTTAATTTAAAATGTCCTTTCTTCACCAAAGCACTCCCTGAAGTAATTCCATTTAACATTGCTGAACATGTAATTGCCACTAACGCTATTTATCCGTTCCAACAGGCGAGTGAAGGAGTTGACCTATTTAAATATATAAATGGGCCATATAGAAACACATTCTACATGGCCCTTCTAAATACTTATTCAATTGGGCTATTGAGAACACGTTTAAAGGCTTAAATAATTGATAAGCTTCGCTTACCCCAACCAACCCCAAATACATATAAATTCTGGCGTGTATGAGAAGTCGGCAATACGGTGCCAACATTCTCTTTTAAGGTTGAATATACTCCAAGTGCAGCAGAGGGAAAGGATTGCCTGAAGAATCAAGCTCAGATCTTCCAATTTGAACAAAACCAAGTCGTTTATAGAAGCTGTGTGCTCCATCATTCTGCTCGTTAACATCAACTCTGAGATTCGCTCCCTTTAGTGCTTATACATGCTTTATTAACCGACGGCCTGTCCCCCTCCCATGATGTTCAGGATCTACGAATAACATTTCGATTTTTGATCCGTCCATCCCAATAAAGCCAATTGGTTCTTGATCTTCGTTTAATTCAATCCAAATCTCTACCTCTCTCAAAGCACCATTTCGTACGATCTGATCGTAGAATTCAATTTCAGCGTTAGTCAGGAAAGTATGGGTTTGGACAACAGCTCGGTACCAAATACTCACTAATTTGTCATGATATTGTGTCTGATACGGTACGATTACCTTTAACACTTTACAGCCTCCAATATTAGTGTTTTATAAATCAGACGATTTAAGACGTATATTTACGAATAAGTTGTCGCAGCGCATGCTTTACGTCGCCATCAAATAAACCCCCATGATAACAAATTAACTTTTCAATATCATAATCTAGCAATCGTTGGACAGAGCGGATGGCCTCATCCAAATCCAATGTGAATTGAGGATTTGCGATATTGAGCTTCCCCTCTTCGATTACGACAGCATCACCCGCAATCAGCGTTCTGCAGGCAGGAAGAAACAACGAAATATGGCCCGGCATATGCCCTGGCGTGTGAATAATGTCGATGCCACCGCACCAAGGAAGCCGCTCATCATTGGAAACAGTCCGATCAACAGGAACTGACTCAATCGATTGTATTAAGCGAATAAACTGTTCCGCATGCGGTCTAGCTTCATCCGATAAATTGTTAAAGGTTGATTCAGCCTGTTCAAGCCGCAACGACTTTTTTGCCCCTTCAATGTAAGGTGCATCCAGTTCATGTGCGACAATCTCGATGTTTGGGTATTTCCGTTTTAATGCAGCTAGTGAACCGATGTGGTCCAAATCGTGATGCGTCACAATCAATTTTGAAATCGAATCGAATGTGACATCATGCCTTTTAACCGCTTCTTCAAGTAGAGGGATAAAATTTGGGTACCCGCAGTCGATAAGAATCGTATCGTAGTTACTTCGAATAATGGTCGGAGTGATGCTCTGTTTTTGTCCATTATTCTCGAACTCGATCTCTAGTAGATGAAAGTTAGTCATAGATACTCCCTTTTAAACATTATTTTAGTAGAGTAAGATACCTATTATATTTGCCAAGAACTACTTATCTTATTTTCAGCAACCCTTCTACTTAATGCTCTCTCAATATCACCTTAATGCCATTCTTAGGACGTAATGTCATTAGTGGCTCCATTTCGATCGGTAGCTGACCTGGCACTAAACGAACCCGATAACGCTGACCGATCATACACAAAGCGATCACCATCTCTAGCATTGCAAAATGGCTTCCGATGCAACCACGCGGCCCACCGCCGAAAGGAATATAAGCAAACTGCGGTATCCGTTTCACGAGATCATTCTCGAACCGTTCCGGAATAAAAGATAAAGGGTCTGGAAAATATTCAGGATTCTGGTGCATCGCGTAAGGACTAAATAGAATGGACTGCCCCTTCTTCACTGTAAAATGACTGATCTCAACGTCCGCTGTTGCAGAACGTCCCGTAAAAAAGCTCGGTGAACGTAATCGCATCGCCTCCCATAGTACGTTTTGCGTATAGGTAAGCTGCATATAATTCGCATCAGAGGGATCGTTTCCTCTTAGTACACGATCCCACTCCTCATAAAGTTTTAACTCTACCTCAGGTTGCTGCAAGATATATGAAAAAGCCCACGATAACGCGTTTGCCGAAGTTTCATGCCCCGCGATAAACATAATCATCAATTCGTCACGCAGCTCCCTATCACTCATAACGGCTCCATTTTCATCTTTGGCCGTAAGTAGTACAGAAAGAAGATCACCATTTCCTAGTTCAGGATTCAATCTTCTTTGCTGAATGATCGAATACACAGCAGAATCTAACGCTTGAAGCGCATCTTTGTAAGCTCGGTTTTTGGCGGTTGAAATGAACAGAGGTACCGCCATAAGCGAACGCATCCGTTCTGAACACATCTGATTAATTAACTCATAAGGCTCTCTGATTGCACGAGAATGATCATTTCCGTCTAAACTGAAAAGGGTTTTAGCAATAATTGAAAAAGTGATGTTTGATATATCATCCGTGAGCATACGTTCTTGATCTGATTTCCAAGTATCTAATTCACTTCGAACAATCTCTGCCATTTGCTTGGCATAAGTCTGAATATGCGCTCTTGTAAAATGCGGCTGCATGGTACGTCTCATCCGCTTATGCTTCTCACCCTCACTGGTCGCTAGCCCGTCTCCCACAAAAAGACGTGCCTCTTGAAAGCCTTTTAACTTAACAAAATGCTCTTGTTTTGTAATTAAGACCTCTTTTAGAAGCGCCGGGTCATAAATAACATACATGGTCTGAGGGCCAAATCTAATTTTAGCCACTCCACCGTAATCCTTTTGCAGTCCTGTTAAGAACCCGAGCGGATCATTCCGGTATGCCATCAAATTCCCGCCAAGCAAAGATCCCTTTGGTCCCTGGGGGGGCTGTAAATTCTCCATTGTTGCATTCATTAATAATTTCTCCTCATTTCATTTTATCTATATTTACACCATAAGGCAGTAACCCTCACTGGGCACATTTCGTAGTATACAGCCCAATAAAAAGGTTTACATTCTAGTATTTTGTTCAAAGTGTATGCATCAATCTTATATTACACGCTACGCCGAGTCGACGGACTATAAGTATCAATTTCATTAAATAATAAAACAGGTTTTGAAGGTTGTATGTCCATAATTTTTCATGAAAAAAGGGCCAATAGAAACTGCTCTATAGGCCCGCTTATAAATATTATTTTCTTTCACTATACTCAAGTAATCTTCTCAATACTACTGCAGCTTGCGCACGAGTCGTGATCCCTCCGGGCTCAAAGCTTTCAGCAGTTACACCAATCATGAAACCTTCCTTAATTGCCAGAGTGACATCGGCTTTAGCCCAATCTTGTACACTACTGCTGTCAATGAATGGGGCCAGCGAAGCAGAGTCCCCTGACGAAGTACTGCCGAGTCCCAAGAATCGATAAGCACGGCCAATCATCACAGCCATCTGCTCGCGAGTGATCGACTCTTCTGGCGCAAAACGCTCCAGGTCCACCCCATCTATGAGTCCCTTGGATACAGCCTTCTGAACAGCCTCATAGTACCAAGCTTTGATATCGACATCGCTAAAGTGATTTTGAGGAAGATTCTCGGATAATGGGATCCCGAGAGCTCTTACAAGCATAGCCGCGAACTCTGCTCTTTTTACTGTACTATTGGGTTTGAACACTGTTTGCGTTACTCCGTTCACCAATAAGTGGCGTAACATCCAATCAACATCCGGCTGTGCCCAGTGTCCCGCCATATCTTCAAAACGATTACCAATGCTCATTACAGCATAAATATCATCAGAGAGCAGATCAAACTGCAATACTTTCCCCTTTTCATTCTTCATACTCTCAACATATATCCATACGGAAGAATTAGCATCAAATTGATACACATCGCTGCGCTCAGCGTTTGACTCCTGCACTGTATATTGTCCTTGCAAAGCATTCAAAATGGGAGAAGCCTGGTTGTTGCTCTGGATAGCTTCAGCACTAACAACTACGGCAGAAGACATCATTTGCAAAGTTTCGTTTTGTTGATGTGCCACTCTGACTGCTGCTGCCTCT
Organism: Paenibacillus sp. J22FR83; assembly: GCF_059691955.1. NCBI lineage: Bacteria > Bacillati > Bacillota > Bacilli > Caryophanales > Paenibacillaceae > Paenibacillus > Paenibacillus sp. J22FR83. Next base: position 141,376 of record NZ_JCAUAM010000018.1, on the reverse strand, counting down.
AGCTGATCGCCTGCCTTGGCAATAACCAGTTGGAACATCGTTCCCTTCGCCAAATCCAATTGTTGAAGTGCCGCGGCAGCATCGATTTGGACATTCATCAGGCCTGTTTTCACAACTATAATCGGTTGATTGTTTTTCATTGCTTGAAGTGCTTCAACAGGAACTTGTAGAATGATTTCATCTACGGAATCTTTCAACTCCACATAAAGCTGTTTAGGTTGCTTGCCAACTTTCAAAGCATTCGCGACAGTTTCTTTGCTAATACCTACGACTAAACTGCGTCTTCCGTCCAATGCTGTCTTCCTTACTTTATCAGCAGTTTCACCCAAGTTATTCAAATCCACAGCTTGGTCGCCTCCCACATTCGGAGGTGAAGGTGTCGAAGGTGAGTTCGGATCTGGGATATAGTCACTAATACGAATGCTATAGGTCTTCGTCACTGTACCGCCGCCAAGTTCAACTCCTATATGGATGATTCCATCATCAGGTATGGACATCGGTTTCATTAATCCGCTGACAGCCGGCACTGAGCCAATTGTTAGTTTAGCTTTAGGGTCTGCTGTAACTGCTGTTACTTCAAGCTCTTTCGAACCTTTAGGCAATTTCAAACTGTATTCGTATTGTGTAGGATCGAATGCCGGACTCAGTGTTCCACTTCCTACTCTGAGCTCACTTAGGTTAGGCATACTATCAGAGACTAACTGCAGTGTACCTTCCTTTGATGTATTGCCATCCTTGTCCTGGACGGCATCTGGCAATAAATTCAGATAAGATTGATTTATAATAGGGCCACGTAAAGTTAAAAGCAGCTCACGCGTTTCAGCCACACCTTGTTTCGTTACAGCGACAGCTGAAGTTACCGTATCCGCCGTTCCATTCAACTGAAATTTGGAAACATCCGCAGTCGGTTGAATAGGCTCATTATAAGTGATCCGAATCATACGACCGCCGCTTTCCATCCTCGCATGTACCACGGTTGGTCCAACTATGTCCAATGTACGCATTGGAATCACGATCGACCCTGCATCTTTATCCAACATCATCGTGCCTGCATAGCTTGTAAAAAAGATATTATCAAGTTTCACTTGATATGTTCCAGTTCTTGATAAGTTTACCTTAGGTGTAAACCGGACGATTCGAGACACCATTGCACTAGGATTTGACGCGCTTTCCTCTACTTGGATAAACTCAGCGGTTCCTTTCAACAAGGTATTACCAGCACCCGTTATGGCAACAGCACCCTCTGACAAATTAGTTACTTTGAGATATTTGGAGAACGTAATATCTACATAACTCCCCCCCTCATAAGTAACGCCCGACACGGTCGAGATTTGTGGAGCAGTTCTAGAAATCAGTCCAGCGTTTACTTCCGTATGTGGTGGTGGAACATCTAATTCTGCGCTTGTAAGTGACTCATACCCGTCTTTCTTCCAAACAACCTTCCATTTGCCAGGCGGAACATCCCAACCGTATTTTCCCGCAGTGTCGGTTAATTGCGGATTCACCTGGTCATACGCCTCCGCATCCCAAACTTTCCAAACGCCCGTATTCACGTCTTGATAAAGAACTGTTGCAACAGCGCCTTCAAGTGGATTGCTTTTTACAGCTTCATATACGAATCCGCTAGGATCGTAAATCCATTTAGGACTAGCTACTTTTTGACCTTTATGTTTCTTTTTATCAAGGTCAGGGTCTTCTTTGCATTCATTATAACCTGCGCCTACGGCATCGATCTGTTCATCGACATAGTTATCAATTTTATCTCCAACAATGTCTGAAACAACGCCAGCCGCAACACCTGCGGGGCCGCTCAGGGCCATTACGCCTACCCCTGCGCTCATCGCTGTCTTCGCTACTTCACCTAGGATAACAGCTGCCAATGCCTTTCCTGCCTCTTTAGCCGTCGTTGGCATTTCGTCCAAACAATCGAGACCGCTGGCCTCAACATTGTACATAATCTTGTTAATTTTCCCCGCATATTCCATATAGTCATCGTATTGTTCCTTAACTTCATTTAACTGATCATCTATCTCATCCACATCAGCCTTAATATCCATGAAATACTCAGCTGTATGTTCCCAATCTCCTCCTGCCGCAGCACTTTGCAAGCCAGCTTTCTCTTGCAGGAGGAGATTACTCGGTATATAACCTCTCAACTTCATATTCATGGCTGTATCCGTCTCTGTGAAATCAGTCATTTTCTGCACGGCCGGTACACCCGATCGCTTAGCGAGCTCCTTTTCCTCCTCCGTCGGCTTGTATTTGGAATTAAGATCGATAGTCAACGTATAACTAATCTTGTAGCTATGGAGTTGTGGAAAGCGAAGAACAACAGCTCCTGTGTATTTACCATCGGATAATGCCAAAGGCTCCATGGAAACAACTTCAAAGTCTCGCATCTTCAAAGGCATAGACGCACGAATCTGTTCAAGATCCGGCAAGCTGCCATCATAGGTGCGCGGTTGATTTTTCACATCATAATCAACATATATGCCCCCCAAAGCATCCTTGGTTGTGGGAACGGTAGCTCGAAATAGATCTCCTTCTCTTGTAGCCAACAAAGGTTCTCCTTCTTGACCATCCATATAAACGCGAACATTTTCTAATTCACCGGGATTGGTAAACTGCAAATCAAATAGAAACGGATTCCCCGGATAAACTGAATAAGGTAATTCCGGCAGGTTTTTCCCTGGCTCTATTGTTATCCATCTGCCGTCAGGCGCTTGGGAGAACACCATTTTTTCCAACTGCGGGAAATTCTTATCGTACATCGCGTAGACTTTCTCTGATTGTAAGGTTACTTGGTTCAAGGCTGTTTCTGCCCACAAAGCGTGCATACTGTGGTTTCCTAAGTCTACAAGCGTTACAGAAACCTTCCAAATGCCAGAAGCATTCGCGACGGCTCCGCCGATCCTGACATTCGTGTCATACAGGTTTACAGTGCTTCCTGCTGGAGCATAGCCGCTAATTTCCGTTCTCATGCTAGCATCTGAAATCTTTGTCGGGACATCAAGCGTGACTTTAGGAGTATCCAGATGAACCGTCCCGATGGTTTCCGGCTCTGTGCTTAGCTGGGTATGAATTCTGGCAGAAGCGGATAAGCTCTTTTTATTAAAAGCTGTAGATACCATAAGCTTGTATGTTACCGTACCGCTGCTTCCTTGCTCTAAATCACCCAAAGGAACGAGAAGTGTACGTCCTTCAACGGTAACTGGGCTATTCCCCTTCCCCCCCGTTACTGCTTTGTTTCCATTCGTATCCGATACTAACGTCATATCTTCCGGAATTTCTAACTCCAGGCGCGCACTTTTTGCTATTTTATCCGAATTATTCCGGTAGAAAGCTTTCAACACAATCGTACTGCCTGGTATGGCTCGCGCTGGCTGGGCTGTAAAATAATTACCAGATTGATTGTTAAAATAACTTGTCGAATTAAACGATATCGCACCCAGATTTTTAACTTGATTTTGTTCAATCGTAAACTCTACATTCGCGTACTCGTAATGCATTTTATAGTTCTGATCCCGTACACTTTTGGTTATCTCCATTCGGAAGGTCCCGCCCGATGGGATATTAATGTTAAAAGGGGCTGCTTGGAAATGAGCGTCCCAAGAGTCCGCTACCCATTGTTTGCTTCCATTAGGCTTAATTTCATAAATTTGAGCGTCATAACGTATGTTGCGCCCCATTTCGACTAGGCCCTGAATGCGAGCGCCTTTTTCCTCCAGGCGAACCTCAGCAGTCGCATTTGAATTTTCGTCCATAGTGACCTGATTACAAGTATTTATATACGTATAAATGGTTCCTGTTACACACACTTCAACCTTCTCACCAGGATTTCCGCCCAGTGTAACTGCATTGGAAAAGTAGGTCCTCACCCACCCATGCTTGGAGCTGACGGTGGACATAAAATTCTCATTGCTCATATTGAGCGGACCTATCCATTCCGTATCCAATGCTTTTTTGAAAACATTGAGATTAATGACATAATGGTCTGGCTGCTTCATCGGGATATCCATGAGAACAGTAGCTTGAGGCTTAATTTGTGTGATAAGGAGTGAAGAGCTGTACTCATAAGAGTACTGGGTAGCTTCAAGCGCTACTTCACCAACAAACAAGTCAAACCTAACCTTGCCGTCCAAGCTGGTTCGGCCTCTCGTGACGATTGGCTTCCCCTTATAGGTTTGGGTAGCGGTAACGATAGCGTCAAATACAGGTTTGTTGTCCGGGCTCTTGACCGTGAGCTCTAGATATCCATGATCGGGAGAAATGAGACGTATAACCCCCTCATTATCGCCCTTATCCAAGGTGAAGTTTAGATTAGACCCGGGTGACAGCTCATAATACATATCACCAAGTTCCAGCTCAACAGTTACTGTCTGATTTCGTAACAATCCTTCACGCCAGTTCGTTGTCCCGTCCGACATCGTGGAAGTTGTCCCCAGTAGTTGGCGTTCTGAATCCCATAGTGTGATCGGCACATCGGAAACAGGCTTTCCTTCCGAATCTACTACTTTCACACGAAATTGTGCAGGCATTGTCACAGGAAAGGAGAGAGATTGTGTGCGGCCAGGTTGAACTTGGATATCCTGCAAGCTGCCCATTTCGTACCGATAATCCGGCGTTCGGAGCGTAATGGTTGTATCCTTATCTGCCCACAATCCATCAATAATTCCAAGCTCATCGCCATCAAGGATAAAGGTTTGTTCCTCAGCGTTTACCTGCGAAACAGTTAGAACCGAACCTTGCAGCTCTGAAGGTGTGGCTCCGGTAAATGTGATATCTAGGCCGCCTCCAACTGAAATTGGCAGTTCATCTGCTTCTTCCTCCTTTACCTTTCCGTCTCCACTCAGCGTCAGCTTCATATCCGTTAGTTCTGTAGACAACGCTGTTAAATAAAATGACTCTGAATAAAAACCTGGAGCATCTGTCGACTCCTCTAACTGGATAGAAGAAGTCTTTACGACCTGAGAATCATTAACCCATTCCTTATAGGACCATTCTGCTTTCGCAGTACGTCCCGGCGCTCCCTCGGCAAGAAGGGTAACCTTGCCGCCTTGTTTAAGTGGTCCTTCGACATTGCTGCGCTCCCCAATCCAATCAAAATAGAGGGATTCCTCCTGCGGCGGCGGGTTCTCTCCTCCATCCCGAATCCATGTATAAGTGGGACCGTTCATGCTCATGTGATAACGGCTGTTTATAGCCTCAACTTGAAACAACACATTTTGATTTGAACTTTGGTATTCATTGGTAACGGTATACGTCCTAGCTTCCGAAGCGGCAATATAGGCAATTGGCGATCCGTTCTTATATAAAGCGTATCCCGTTACCCCATTTACATCAGTTGCTTCCGGCCAACTAAGCGAGATATGATCTTTTCCTATATTTGTGGCTTGCAGGCTACTGCCTGGTTGCCACACTGGTGCAGTCCCGTTCGTTGCAACGAAATAATCACGAAATGGAAACTCGATATCATTAATTTTCTCTATATAGGAAGAGAAAAATGTAATCGTACCGCCTGTATCTCCAACCGTTGGTCGTTGGCTTGGAGCTTTCAGTGAGATAGAAGAGTTAGGTACGGCAATTTTCTTCGATGTTAGATCTTGTATCCTTGTCACATAACTATCGGATGGATCCAGAATGCCATCGTTCTTCACTTCATAGGCGACATAAGCGCCATTACGGCTGATAGAAGGATATCTACTGCTGTTTACGTGCTCGCTTCCATCTTCTTGCAATGAAGCTCGAAGAAAGCCTTTTTCTTTGCTATCGTAAACATAGATATCATCTTTGTTGTTAGTATCTCCAGGGATTAGATCGTTGCGCCCTGTTGTAAATGCCAAGTACCTGCCGTCACTACTGATTGAAGGCGATTTCCCTTGAGTTACCTGCTTGAGCACAGCGCCTGTCCCAGCACTACGATCATAAAGATACACACGATCTGTAGAGATACCTGCATCATTCTCTATTAGCTTGGCTCTAGAGACAAAAGCAATGGTTTGCCCTTCCCCGCTTATAGCAGGAGCCCAGCTGTCGTTATTCCATTGTTCTTCCAGCGGTACACTGATTCGCTCCAGTTTATTCCCCGTTCCCATCCGATCGTAGAGGTACACATCCTTCTCCTCATTGGTATCTAGGGGGGCGAGTTTCGCTTCTGTATCGAATACCACATACCGTCCGTTTGCACTAATAGAAACGTAGTCTCCATCCTCGAACCTTAACTCACTGGATCCGTTCACGTCAGTAATTGTTTCCAGCTCATCCGATACTCGGTCGTAGAGATAGACACTAATTTTACCGCTAATAATATCTTTTCCATACGTATAAACGAAATAACGAGCATCCGGTGTCATATCAAAATGAATGACGGTTCCTGTTTGATCTGGGGTTTTGACAGGTTGGTACACCCCTTTACTCCGATCTTGTACGTAGACAGCCTGTCGTCCTGCTGCATGTTCATCATCAGCCGCGTAAGTCATAAAAGCCAAATATTTTTCATCTGAGCTTAGCTTTGTAATCGGTGAGTCATACGTAGCCAACATGTAAGCATTGTAACCGCGGTTCATTCTTGTCAGTACGTTCCATGAAAGCGAACCTACAGATCTGGGTAACCGTGGTTGAACTAGTTGCCTTATTCCCTCCATATTCGTGTACACAGCATCCGTTATAGAGCCGGAAGAGAGATTTCTGTCATTGGGACTAGCAGCATTCACTGCAGCAGGCATGACGGTGGTCACAACCATTATCATGATCAATAACATAGATAGCTGCTTTTTAATAACTTTCGATAATTCCAATCTCATACCCAATTGATCCTCCTCTCTTGTATTGATACAATTTGTATCATTTGCAAAGCATCTGTTCTTATGAACAGTGCCTCTGCCAATTTCCTAACTTTTTCATATTAATATACTTATTTGCATGGAGTCGACGGACTATAAGTATCACAAAGAAATTTAACATTGATTTCACGAAAGTATGAATATCTTTGACTGTTGTTATTTGATTTCTTTGGGAAATAACCTGTTGTTGAACGTCCTCATATGGAATATTAAAACGGGCTTTTAGATACTCACTAATCATCTTTTTTGTTTCCAATTCGCATCTGTAGTCATACTTTTCCATTTCAATATCAACTAAAAGTCATCCTAATTCATTCACATTTATTTCCGTGCGTTTGCTGTTTCGTTTTTTGTATGGATAAATACCCTCGTATTTCTTTAATCTGCTCCAAAAGTACCACTGTATCATTCGAAAAACGTTGTGACAATTTGAATCTTATTTTTTTCACTAAACCCAGGATCTGTTCATGACTTCCGTATCGTGTACACATATTTTGGGAAAGGAAATATCTCTTCAATAACCAGGTACAACTCGGAACTGTACAACTGCGGAATTAACCTCATCAATAGTCTGTCCTTGTGGTCATGACTCGGTTAACTCAGTAGCTGACCGACAACAAAAAAACGATCTTTATTTTCCTTGAGCATGAAGGTCATCATTACACGATTTTAACATGACTTTTTCGTATGATACATTTATACATCAAGAGTAAACCCGCGCAATTTGCACGGGTTTACAGTGTAATATTAATTTAGATGTTTTAATCAATCTCTTGAACCTAAATTTCACCAATGCATTCTGTACTCAATCCACCAACCGCCCATCCCGAAACCTTACAACCCGCTTCGCCTGCTCCGCAACCTGCCGATCATGCGTAATCACAATAATCGTCCTGCCCTGCTCGTTCAATCTCCTGAAAATATCCATAATCTCCACGCCTGTCTTCGAATCCAGCGCCCCGGTTGGCTCATCCGCCAAAATAATTGGCGGATCACCAGCCAACGTTCGCGCTATGGCCACGCGTTGCTGCTGCCCACCTGACAGTTCTGAAGGAAAGTGCTTCCGACGATCGAGCAAATCAACCGCTTCCAACGCCTGTAGCACCAACGTCTCACGCTGCTTCCTCGTTAATCCCCGATAAATCAACGGTAGCTCCACATTCTCATACGCATTTAATCTAGGCAACAGGTTGAAATTCTGAAATACAAACCCGATCTTCCGATTCCGAATTTCCGCCAATTGTGAATCCTTCAGCGAGTGAATCTGCTTCCCATCGAGCACATATATGCCTTTGTCCGAAACGTCCAAACAGCCGATGATATTCATGAGCGTGGACTTTCCAGAGCCTGAAGGCCCCATAATAGCGACAAACTCGCCTTGCGCGATGTCTAAGGAAATGTCGTTGAGGGCGGGGATTGTCTCCCCGCCCATATGATAAAATTTGCTAACATGCTCAATTTGAATTAATGTTGTCATTGTCTTCGCCCCCCATTATCTGATGCCAAATAAATGAAGTCTGCGATTTAATTCTTTTAACGCTTTGCCTTATAAAATTCATGATACAGCTTCATCAACGCTCGCTTCTCAATACGCGATACATATGAACGCGAAATCCCCAGCTCCTTCGCGATCTCCCGCTGCGTCCGTTCTTCCCCGCCAAGCTCCAAACCAAACCGACCGACAACAACTTCCTTCTCGCGGTCGTCCAAAATTTCTAAATTTTTATGTATCTTCGACTTTTCAATCTTCAACTGCACCGCATCCACCACATCGTCTGCCTCGCTGCCGAGGATGTCAATTATCGTGATTTCGTTCCCCTCTTTATCCGTTCCAATCGGATCATGTAATGAAACATCTTTCCGAGTTTTCTTGAGTGATCGCAAGTGCATCAAGATCTCATTCTCAATACAACGAGCAGTAAAAGTCGCCAACTTTGTCCCTTTGTTTGGAGAGAAGGATTCGATCGCTTTGATCAGACCGATCGTCCCGATGGAGATCAGATCTTCTAAATCTTCCCCCGTATTGTCGAATTTTTTCACTATATGAGCGGACCAATCTCAAATTGTGTTCAATCAATTTGTTCCTTGAATGATCATTACCTTCTGCCATTTGCCTCAGATGTAATTCTTCTTCTGCCTCGGTAAGTGGTTGAGGAAACGCATTATTTTTGACATAGGATACAAGCAAGGTTAGCTGCTTTATTAATACAGCTATTGCGCTAAACAATCCAGGCATTCCAGCCACCCCCTTCAGTGTTAGCGGATCTTAGCTGTTCGGAAGTCTCCGCTTTGAGCTTAGTATTAGTGTATGTAGGTGGGAGCCTAGAAGTGCATGTACCTTATAACTTAGACAAAGAAGTCATCTGGAAATAGCTCATTTAAATTAACTTGCGGTGATCTTGTTACACTAAGATAAGAAAGCAACTTTAGTCACCTCCGATTGAACCTATACATCGCCTGCTCTTTTGAGATCTCCATCAGAAAAAACTTCAATTTAACGTCCTTAAACTCTCTAAACTTTTTGATTCTGACATACAAATAAATCCTCTGGCTGCAAGTTCCTCCACCTTAGATATATCTATATCAGCAACATCTAACAGTTCACTGATCCCAAAGCTACTCAGAAAATGTTGAACTAAAACGACTGCTTTCGCCTCTAAGAGTGAGATTGTCCCATAATCGGTTACAATCTTTTTCTCTTTTTTGTAGAATTACTGAAGAGCACGCACGTTTTCTAAGTTTGTACCATTCTCCAGATAAGATCACTAATTTTTTATGATATTCATGCCATATCACCAATTGATCTTGAATATCCATATCAGCCCACAATATGTTATTTCTTCTTTCAGCTCCTCTTCAATGACAACTGAAAGTTGCTCGAGCTGCGGCGGAAGTGCCTTTTTCTTTTGACATGATGCTTTGCGCTTAGCGGCTGCGTCTGGAAAGACCGCGTTCCAAGCCTCTACTGCCGAAGAGTCGAACGCCAAATGAATCCCAGGTAAAAGCCTTCTGAGATCGCATCGAGCACTAGCCCGTCCTGAACCATTTCGAGGAGTTGGTGTTCATTTATAGCACGTATGAGACGAGAGTACGAAGCCTCACTTGGCGTAGCGTCAGAGCCGGTAAAGCAGCATTGCATGCGGAATTCAACACTCGTTTTTAGACGGCGAACAATATCTTTCACGAAATCCATTCGTTCAATTTTTGCAATGCGAAGCGAATAGAGCATAGCTGGAAAGTTTAATGTCTGCGGCGGACCCAAACGTGACTGTTTTTCCAAGTCGTTGTATGTGAAAAAAGATAGGTTTGGTGCGGGTTTGAGATTGTGAAATTGACTCGGTTCTCCTATATAAAATTCCGATATAAATCCATATAACTTATTTAATGACGGCGAATGTAGACGGAAGTCGGCACTGAAAAATCACACGAGGTCGTAAGTATGTATCGATAAATCTTCAAATATTTTGCCATTTCTGAAACTATAAAAACCTGCTACCGAAATAGTTCTGGTAGCAGGTTCTGAGCTTACCCACAAAAGACAAAAGCTTATTACTCAATCTCATCCAACCGACTTGCAACCAATCTGACCAAACAGGTTTGTAATATTCCCATATCGCGCCCTTCAAAAACATAGTTGGTCGCGCAGTAATTATCCCCCTATATATCGCAAAGGAGATGCCGAAGTAATTCGCAACTTCTTTGCAAATAGTTCGAATTTCAAATTGTCACTCCTTGTTTTCAATAAAGCTGCCATCTAAAACCAGGTCTAAATTCACAGATGTATTTATTAAAAGTAAAGCTAAAGCCACCATGACCGTCTATCTCAATGCACTCATCATCAGCGAAATGAACAGGATCAAATGGGCATAATTATCCGATTCGAAGATTCGATCACTCGTCAAAGACCATGAGCCAATTAAATGAGGATTGTAGTAGGTAACTTCGGATATACATTGAACTACAGTCGGAAATTTCGTTTCATTAATCCTGCTGTGTGGGCATACCGCAAGGTTGCTTACAAGCAAACGCACTGCGTGATCGGAGAACTGGCTATACGGGCGCCGCGGCGCTCCGAATCGTCAACGGACCTCAAGACAACATGCAGGCGGGGACGGCAATGGAAATGTCCATGCCGCTTTATTGACTGGATCCATTGTTCGAAGCGTTGTCGTAAGCCGACTTGGCTCGGCGGTATGTATCGTTGCTTTCGACGGAGTCCGGATCCTTTTCGAGCTTTTTCAGGCTCGCTTTATTCGACTTCAGCTCCGAGGAATAATCGGCGCGCCCCTTCTCCAACTCCTGCTCCCTGCGCAGCAGGTTCTGTATGCGGGGATCTCCGGGGTCCAGTCCTTTTAACTCATTCAGCTTGCCATTGATCGTCGCGATCAAGTTTGAGAGATGCGACAATTTTTTGAGCGTTTCATCGATTTTACTTTTGTAAGAATCCACCGCAAGCGCATAGGACCCTGTCTTAAGCCGGGCTTGAGACGAATCGTGGAGCGTCTTCGAGGCCGCGTCCTTGACGCGATCGGAGAGACCGGCGGCGTTAAGAATCCGGCGGCTCTCCGCCTCCCAGTTCGCTACCGCAGCGCCGAATTTATCCGGATCGTTGCCGGCTGCAATCGGCGGTCGCAAAGCGCTGATGTCCGCCAATGCGCCTGAGAGCGCTTCTATATCGCGATAGCTCATCGATTCCAGCGTATCGGCGGGCCCGGAACGTTCCAGGTAAGCAGCTACCTCTCCAGAATGCGCAAGCGCTAACTGCCGAGCCTCCTCCGCAAGTTTGGTCAAATGGTTGCGAAACGAATCTCTGTCGAACCCGGACGGCATCGAAGGCATCCGATATCTATCCGATAGCTTCTCCGGCCCGTTGAAAAAGGCGTCGAAGCGGTTAGCCAACCGATCCGCGGCCTCGCCGGTCACCTCGCCGTATATCTCGTCCAAAAGTTTCAACGACATTTCCTGAGCGTCGCTTTCACCGCCTAAAATTTCTTCCCGGATTTTCGTGTATGTCTCCGCATACGACAGCACATAAGATGCGGAGCTTGCATCGGGATCCAACGCTGCGCGGAACCGCTCGAGAAACTCGGACTTTGCGCTGCCGACGCGGGAAATAGACAAGGCAAGCTGCGAAGTGTCCGTTAGATGATTGATTTTAAAAGCTGCACGGTTGGTCGACATCGTCATCGGCGTCAGCCCCGCCGAAAAAGTAGTGCCAATTATTTTCAAGATTCATTCCCTCCAACGAAGTGATTCACTATTTGTTAATTTGGTGCAGCATACCCTTTTAAGAAGTGGATGACTAGGCAGTGCAAATCCCTGCATGCTATTCCCTTCTACAATAATATAATATTCAAAACTCCACCAGATACGTATAGTCATCAGATATTTCGTCTATGAGCGAGTGTAATAATCAGGAGATTTTGCCCGCGGCTCAACTTCTAAATTTTCACCATCTGACGCGATTCCATGAATCCCTGTCGGATATGTCTGTGCAAACAAAGCTGCAGTTTCTGGCGGTGATGGACCATACGTTTCCGGAGTATGTTGGGGTCTATGGAGACAAATTCTCCAAGGTTTCACTCCGCCTTTTGCTTCTGTTTCCGACTTCTGGAAAGGTGCTGCAGCAGACGAGCAGATCCGAACTAATTCGAGCGATTAAGGAACTCACTTCAAAATCGCGCTCGCAGCGTTGACTTGAGAACCTTCTCCATCGAAAAATGAGGCGACTATCAGTTGAACATACTTATATAGAGCGCGCGGATCACTTCCGCGCGCTCTATATAAGGCACATCTTACCGGGTCAATACGATATGCTCGGCCGTCAGCTTCGGTAGCTTGTAAATGAAAGTATTGTTCTCACTGTCCACTATGCCCTGTAGCTCGACTATCTCTGCGCTCAAGCCGTCGAAGGCGAATACGCGCGCATGCCGGTACTGCTTCTCGCCGGTAATATGGATCGTCGCATTCATGGCGAAATCGTTGTTCTTGTTCAAAGCGATCAGATGCAGCTCGCCCTTGCTCTCATCCGAGATCGAGCCTCGGCATTTCCGTACATACCTATGACAAAACACTTCGAAACCTCAAAGAAATGCTAAGTGTCTTACAGCAGGGGCTTCCTCCTGAGCAAGAAACAGAGCTCTCCGAAGGGCTCCGATATAACTATTACGAATCTGCCGATCCGCTGCTCCTTTTCTTATTTCGTGCTAAGTCTCTTAAGGAAACGGAAAGCATCCACGCAGGAGCTAACTGCCAAGGACTTGCAAGACATCTGCTATGCGCAAATGCCAGCCAATAGTCCGCTACCTGACGAAAAGACCGTTCGAGGTGATATGAAGTATCTCGAAGAAGTTTCTGTTATTATTCGCTTAAACGGTGGGCGCCCCCATCGCTACAAAGCCGCTAATGACCTCTACCGCTTCGCCTTATAAAACTCATGATACAACTTCATCAGCCGGAGCTATGTATCGCTTCTCAATCCGCGATACATAGCTCCGGCTGATGCCCAGCTCCTTCGCAATCTCCCGCTGAGTCCGTTCTTCGCCGCCAAGCTCCAACCCAAACCGTCCGACAACAACTTCCTTCTCGCGGTCGTCCAAAATCTCTAAATTTTTATATATCTTCGACTTCTCAATCTTCAGTTGCACCGCATCCACCACATCGTCAGCTTCGCTGCCAAGGATGTCAATTAGCGTAGTTTCATTCCCCTCTTTATCCGTTCCAATGGGGTCATGCAAGGATACATCTTTCCGTGTTTTTTCAATGAGCGCAGATGCATGAGGATCTCATTCTCAATACAACGAGCAGCAAAAGTCGCCAACTTTGTCCCTTTGTTTGGAGAGAAGGATTCGATCGCTTTGATCAGACCGATCGTCCCGATGGAGATCAGATCTTCCAAATCTTCCCCCGTATTGTCGAATTTTTTGAGGTTGTGTACAACAAGCAACGTAAAAAACCCTGCCAATAACGGCAGGGTTTTACTCCAATATGATATGTTTCTCCTATTTTAGTCTCTATAATTTCCACATCCTCCCAAATGTTCACGGCCAAATTTCTGATCTAGTTCACTAAATTAACTATAACCGCTCCAATCGTTTTCCAGTTAACTAGATCTGTGGATTTAAGCAAAGTTATGCCAAGAAAACATCTGAAAGGTGGATCAGATCATATAATATGTATCCCCAACACGTATTATATCAGGGTCACTATAGTCTGAACTCAAGATGAGATTTAGAAAGGTTTCGTCCCCTACTCACCTCACGCCCCGGGCTTTCATTCTTGTGCCCCCCGTCACTTCAACTCCCTTACCACAAGTACAAATCATTTCCTTTCAGCTTAAAAATAGCCTCAAGCAAATAATAATCTCCATAAATAATAGCGCTATGATGGTTATTACGATGATAGGCTTCAGAGCCGTTTAACAAGATACAATCGGAGTCTGTTGTCCAGTCACAGCGGTTTTCATCTAACACTTTCAACAATTTCAATGCAGCATTTAAATAGAGATCACTTTCACATGAATCAACAGCCTTCGCAATCTCAATCAATCCGCAAGCGGCAATCGCCGCAGCTGTTGAATCTTCATAAGCAGGCTCCTTTGGCTGTCTGAAATCAACAGGGATAATTCCGTTCTCAGGTGTATTTGCTATAAAATAATGAGCGATTCGCTTCGCTGTATGCAAATAGTCTTCTTTTTGCGTATGCTTATAACTCATCATAAATCCATACAGCGCCCAAGTCTGGCCTCTCGTCCACGACGAGCCATCTTCATAGCCCTGTCCGCCATGAGTTCTTACCACACCACCAATAAAAGGATCGAATTCAACGATGTGATTGACGGAACCATCCGGTCTGACAAAGGCAGTCATAGCTGTATCCGCATGTTTCATCGCGATTTGCATAAAACGAGGATCACCACTTTCTTCCGTTGCCCAATACAAGAGTGGAATATTGAACATGCAATCCACAATAGCCCAACCACGCGTATCTGCTCCCTTAATGTCATTCCATGCACGAATAAAGCCGCCTGCTAAATTAAAACGGCCAGCAAGTAAATTGGCGGCATGCATGGCTCTTTTCCTAGATTCAGGGTTACCTGTAACTTTATAATTAGCCACGGCGGTAGGTAACCACATAAACCCTACATCGTGATGCAGCCCTTCGAATTCCTGGAAGCATTTATCCAGCTTCTCTTCTGAAATTCGTGCAATATCTTTGTACTTTTCATTGCCGGTTTCATGATACATTAACCACATCATCCCGCCCCAGAAACCATTCGTCCACCAATTAATACCGTTATCCATCGTCCCTGAAGGGTTATCTACGGAACGATCATCATGTGTTCCATTTATCGTTGTATAAGGAATTTTATGCTTCGATTTCTCGCTTACCCAGTTCATCTTTGATGAAATTTTATCGATAACCGAGTTCAACCATTGCTGATCATTTACGTTTAACATGTTTTTTCTCCTCTTCATCGGATGAATTTGGTAATGACCATACAATTGTCTTATCCTCCACAGTAATGCGCAATGTAAGTTCGTCTTCACTTGATACTTGGAGCCTTCGAGCTTCTCTGTTCTTGGGATAGAGCAGCGTTAGAAAACCATCCTTAGCATCGGCGGTCGCTCTAATGTAATCCATCATGCAGACATCTGAGTCTTGTTCATTCTCGCAAATTGGCGTAGATCGTCCTTTTTCCAACCAGAGATCCTTCACTTTTGTGATGAAAACTGTCTCTAAATCAACACCATATACCCCCGTCGAGTAGACCCGCTTTTCTTCAATTACGGAATGATGAGAAACAACTGGTAAGCTAAATAATACTTGGCCCTCGTACCCCACAACAGTATCGCGAATCACATAGAGATCTGACTCTTTCCAATACCATACTTGGCGAATGTGCTTGCCAGTACCTTCAGGATTCATAATCTCAATTGTAATGGTTTCCAAATCAGAGCCAATTTCGCATTCTAAAACTTTACTTGTTTTAGGAACATCAACCCAACCACGCTCCAAGCTGTACGTTCCTGCTGAAAGGTTGATAAATCCGCTCCCTTGTTTCAGAATAGCACTTTGTTTCGTAGCGAATTGCAGGCAAGCGTGAGAATACGAACTAAGGTGCCAATTTGTACTGGAGTTGAAATAACCCTGGATGCCCGAATCCATGACGATAGGCACTGAATTTTTGTAAATAATGAAAGAACCTTGATCCAAATGACCATGCCCGATCGGCTTGGGGCTGGACATGATGGCAAAATAGCTTTGATGAGACTCTCCAAAACTTTTTCTGAAAATCGTGATGCCAGCATCCCTATAATCTTGCGTTGAAGTCAGGCTAAGTGGAGAAGATGGCTTATATGACGTGCTTTGACCCAGCAGATTTTCAAAAGCAATCGCTTCCCCCCAGAAATGTTTGTAAGGCTTGCCTGCCAACTGCCATGTGTGATGCATGTTGCTTGCTAATTTCTGATCGATTTTCGCAATATCCGTCAAATACGTTGCAAAAACACTGAATTCCGAACCTCCACCCAAGGCATGGTCACCAAATGGAGGGGTTCCAATTCGTCCCTCAAAAAAGGTATAACCTGGAGTCTGCATTGCTAGACTGAAACCAAACATGCCTGCTAGCGGTGTAGTTGCAAACCAGTTGTCCCCAGTCACATTTTCCAATACCTTGGCATAGCCGCTAAATCGTTCCAGTGCTGCATGATGGTATCGGATGGATTCTGGCCAAGAGTGGTCGGAATTCACATTCCATTCCAATTGAGATCGGAGCACCATATTCGCGTTATACAACCATGCTTTTCGATTGGGGAAATCATCCAATACTAACATCATATATGCAGCTCCCGCGCACATGTCTGTTTGCCAATTACTACAAGCACGCTGTGCTTCTTCCGGTGTGAGTTCGGTTCTGTCACGTAAATCCAACATGTATCGCATGAGGTACTCAACCATCGCGTAAAATTTGGCTTTCTCCTCTTCGGTGAACACCCCAGCATTTTTAATCATTGAATACGTTACTGCAGTGGAACACAGTACTCTTCCGCCTTGCACAGCCCCGAAGCTATCACTGCCATCTGGACGTAATTGTTCAATCAGCCAGTGCTCCGCACCCTGACAGAAATCATGCAGGGTATACAGAATCTCCTTTTTGGCTTTCAGGGCATAGACCAACTCCTTAGTAAAAGCATATTGAATGGCGTCACACTGCATAGTCAAAAGAAAGCAGGAATTTGGTAGAGACGATTTTCGGTTAAAATCATACTCAAACGTATCGAGTTCACAACCATTGACATCCTTAAATACTAGAATTAACTTCAATCCTTGCTTAAACTTCCCCTCAATTTTAGCGGCAAAAGAGATCGTGTACCTACTACCACTTACAATCATAATGTCACTATCATACTGCCAAGACCCTTCATCACTGCTGGTAGGATTACCAATATATAAGGAATGAGGCTCGAGACCATGATCTTTGCCTTCAATTGACTGCTTTGGGTAAGAGCGGTCCCCTCCACCGCAATATGGGTACTTACCCTCCCATATCATGAGGGGCTTTCCACTTCGTGCTTTTGGTGTCCAATGGTCTGGTGATCCAACCCCTGCGTCAAAGCTGCTATTCATAATCACGGGGTTATTTCCACTCGCTGATTCAAGCTTAAGATCATCAATCCAAACATGACCAAGACCGTCCTGCTCATTCTCCACGGATGGAAGAACAAAAGAGAGTGATGCTGTAACTGCTTGATCTGGAGCTATGAAATTAATGATTTTATCTGTGTTACTCCAAAGATAGAATTCCTTATTAACTTCGCTGTAATCCCAATCTTCCCCCATCAGTTGAGAAGTCTTTTCTATATATGGCAAACTAAAGCGATCCGCAATTGAAACGATCTCGTTATACTGTTGCTTTACTAGAGGATCAATATTCGTGTTATTAATAATCTCTTCCAAAGCCTCTTGAGTTACATATAAAGTAGCGGAGGGGTCCACATCCGTCCTTAATACTCTTGAAAAACGGAAATTCCTCAGAGCATTGAAGCCTGCTACAATTGCCAGAGCGAGTTCTTCATCACTGCTGCTAGAGCTTGTATTCGCCTTCTTTATCTGTTCAATAGCGTATGTTATTTCTTTACAGGAAGTTGCCGAATAATTACCAATCTCAGTTCCGATAACGGCAGTACTCAGAATTTCCTCCGTTTTACCTATCAGTAAATCTGATTTCGCAAGAAGACTTGCTCGACCACCAATCATCATATCTTGCTTCTCAAACCACGCTAATGCTGGCTCCAACCCATAGTACTTATGCTCATTTCCATCGTCTTTGTAGATCGGTGTCATCGTAAAACGCCTAGTCGTAAAGTGAACTGCTTCATCTTCTCTAGGCGAATAAAATCTGCGGCTTCTCACAAAAGGAAGTTGGTACGTGTCTTCTAACGCCATGCAAGCGTCTTGAATCATATCGTGAATCGCCAATTTGGCCCCTTCTGTGAAAAAGCGACCTCTCGTTGTAATTAAGTATTCAGCTCGGTTGATTAAGTTCTGCAGCTTTTCTTTATGTCCTGGATCTTTCGTCATCTGTTATTTACCTCATTATCATTATTCGATGTTCAATTACTAACTATAGTCACGAATTGATAGATGATGAAGGCAATATCCTATCGACTTACAGGTTAATTCCTACTTTGTTTACAAGGACGTGAAAAAACTACCCTTCTGAAGTTAATACTCATAGGTAGTCTTAACTAATAAACTTCAATTTCGCTTGTTCTAAAATAAGTTTTTGATATAACAAAATGTATCGGTCCAACAACTGACTTACTGAAATCACTTTTTCATGTGTAAGACTTCCGTTTATTACAGCTTGATTTATCATTTCAAAACGTAACGATTCAATTTTCTCTTGAAGAATAGATTGCATAATATCATTCTCCATTCTATTTTCGATACTCATTCTCTAACTATAATCATGGAGAGCGAGGTGATGAAGGCAATATCCTATTGACTTACAGGTTAATTCCTACTTTGTTAAACAATTATATAAACATATGATTTAAAGGCAAATGCTCGTTCTACCATTTTATAAAATTGTTAAAGAGCTAAGCGCACTCGCTTAGCCCTTTTTTATTTATTTTGTGTACCGTTTATTGAATCAACTTAGCAACAAAAACAAGATCAGCAATATCAATAATATTGTCACCGTCTACATCAAACTTCTTAACATCATTCCAGGTTTGACTTGTAGATGTAGTTCCATACTTAAGCGCCATTAAAGCTAGATCTCCGATGTCAACTTTACCATTGCTATTAAAGTCACCGAGAATTCCAGTTGTAATTAACTTACTGTGGAACTCATTTAATGCAAGGTTTAATGAATTTGCCGCTGCATCGACTTCAAGCTGTGACGCCAAGCTGTTCGAATTAACACTATTAGCTGCTTGAATGGCAGTATGCAATGTTACCTTGGCTCCAGTTTGATATTGACCGATTTGATTTCCTTCTACTGCATGATTATATTCGTTATTTGTGTTTTGAATCGCACTAGCGAGTGCAACTCTATTGACAAAAATAACAGCCAATTGCTGGCTAAACGCCTCAGCCGTCATTAATGCTCCGCTTCCATCCGAGAGAAGCACTTGCGTCAAATTGATTGGTGCAGCTGTAGTCGAAGGTACTTGTTTTGCGGTCCAATTCAACTGAATAATATCGGAATTTACGGAAATTGCCCCTGCCGTAGAGGTACTAACAGCAAGTATCCGCAACTGACCAGGGACATCATTATTTGCGCTTACGAGCGTAAACCCGCTCTTTAAAGATTGCGCTGATTCAAATTGTAATGCGTCTGGATTATAGGTAAGTGTAAGATCTACCCCATACACAGCGTTACTAACATTGCTAACTCCGATTGAAGAATGAAACGCCTCCGTTCCTAGCACAGAGCTTGGTGCAGTTATAACAGCTGAAACGGAGGAGCTTGTGACTGGGGACTGTCCATTAATAACAACATATGCACTTCCTTGAGTACCAGAGCCATCCTGAACTGTTGCGGTAACTTTAACGACGCCATTCTTCAAAGCTGTAAGTAACCCATTAAGCTGAATCGTTGCCTTATCTGTTACTGCAACACCACCAACGTCATATACGGCCCAGCTAACGGTAGGATATGTTGTACCTGAAGGTAGAATAAATGCATTCAGTTGAAGTGTACCACCAACGGTCGAAATAGCTGTAGAACCCCCTGCTCCTGTTACTGAAAGTGAAGTAGCCGCAACATATGGTGTTGCATTGACTTTGGCAGAGCTAATACTCTCACCTTGAGTATTCGATGCTGTAACTACATAATAGTAAGTTTCAGTATTTGTAAGGTTTGTATCCGTGAAGCTAGTTCCCTCAACATTTGTCTGTACTGCACTGAAAGGTCCGTCATAAGACAAGCTTCTTTTTACCGTATAATAAACGGCATTTGTAACCCCCTGCCAATAAAGTTGAACCTGACCGTTACCTGCAACTGCCTTTATACCATCTGGAGTGGCAGGCTTCAGCTTCTTGAAGAACTCCAACTCCGCAACATTAGCATTGCCTTTCGGAGTATAAAACCGAATATAACGATAAGACGCACTGTTGCTTATCGGAGCAAAATACCATTTAGCAGCAGTGATGTTGTTAATCGTATACAAATCGACGAAAGTTGTTCCATCATTCGAACCTTGAATGACAGCAGCGTTTATTCTGCTAATATTGGAACTTCTTGGGTAGAACCTCATCGCACCTACAACTTGTTCGTTTCCTGCACCCAAATCGATCACTATCCAACTCGGATTAGTTGTTGTATCTGTTGCAGTCGTTGTATTACCGTCGAAAGCGAGCCAACCATTTGATTCTGGAGTTCCAGTAGTAGGCCAAGTAAGTGTCGATGCCTTAACCATCGCAGGAGTAATTACAATCTTTGATAGCGTGGTTACGGTTACTGCATCACTTGGAGTGGTTTCCCCAAACACTCCGCCAGCCGTTACCTTGTATTTATAAGTAGTATTTGGGCTCATGCTCGTATCGGAATATGTTGTCGCATTGGAATCCGCTACTTTAACGTAGCTGCCACTAGACATATCCATTCGATAAATGGCATAATAGCTTGCTCCCTTGACTGGAGACCATTGCAGATCCGTACTCGTCGCACCTGTTACGTTTGCCGTTAAGCCCACAGGCGCATGATTTTCCTGCTGTGAGTAGATCATCAATTTGACTACTTTATCCACATAATTTCCTGTATCATCCTGTGCATAAATATGAAACGAATATTCTCCTTGGGCAAGTGCAGCTGGTTTTATGGTAAGTGTTCCTCCGCTTTTTCCCATTAAATTGGTTTCCATAAAATCTTTCTGGTCGGCAGATACCATGACATTAACCGAATCCGGATCTTGGATTGTAACTTGTAAATCAAAATTGCTGCCATGTTCATAAGTCATAATTGACTGTATCTCGTCGCCCTTAGCCGTTAACAGCTTAATGGTCGGAGGAACTTGTACGGGATCAAGCTCCAATTTATCTAACAGTAATTCAGTATTTGGAATTGCTGAACTCATTGAAATAAAAACACTTTTAAGGTTTGTCGGGTAGTCGTCAGGATTGACATATTTGCTCGAGATGTTCGTACTTACTTTAATCCACTGCCCCTTCGTATCCGGAATCCGAATTGTCGCAAATGGCACCGTAGTACGATCTCTTTGTAAATTGAGAAGAGCCTCTCCATTGGATTTTACGGTGAATGATACTATGTTATCCTTCGTTCGATCAGCCTGCAGAACGGCCTGACTTAAGTAAATAATACTGCCGTTGGTAGCTTTTACATACTTGATTGATCCGTCAATTCCACTTTCAAAGCTACCGGAAATTGAAACTGCTTGGTCTTCGATTTGCATGGCATTGTTTGTTGTAGTAGATGAACCTAGCAATCGATTGCGCTCAATATTTCTGTATGTCTTCAGAACAATTGGCGACGAGCCTTCATATTTAATGGATATATTATGAATTCCGGTAATCTTGGCAATATCAGCGGTCACTATATCTGAAATAAATTTGATCATTGAACCACTTGTACTCGTCAAGTTGTAAGTAGTAACTAACGCTCCATCACTATAAAGCAACAATTTCCCGGTTGCATCCGACGTTTTGGCATTAAATTCTGCACTATTGATACCGCTGTCAAAATCCATTTTACTAAACGAGATGGATCCACCATTTTCTAATTGAACACCATCCGAAACAAGTGTCGCTGGCCCGGACAGGACCGCATTCGAAACATTGTTTTCAACACCTGCATAGGAATTGGAGAATGCAAACCAATCAAATGCTATTTGATAAGAAAGCCAGTTGTCACTTCCATAGTATTTAAATGCAAGTAAATGCTTCCCAGTAATGGGTCTGCTAAGCTTACCGGATACTGTTGCATAATTTGTCCACCATGCGGTATTAGGGACTTGCAGCGTTGCCAATACTTCACCTTGAGTCAAATTGTCCAAAGTGACATTGGAACGATCAATTCCTGCTACATTGTCCAGTAAAATTACATCAACTTTCGTGCCTACGCTAGAATTACTCGCCGCTCTAATGGTAATATTATCGAAACTGTTTTCCTTAATGTCCAAGTCGTACCATGTAAATTGATTGGCATATCGAACATCATATAGTACGGAACGTAATCCATCTTGATCTTGGAACGTATTTGTACTAGTCGTCGCACTTCTGCCTAGGAAATCAAAAGCTTGCATTCGATTATAGGCCATCTTTAATTCTGCATAAGTAGGCTGACTCAAGGGCTTTGGAGATCCAACGATTTTCCCCGTAGATAGATCTGCCGTTCCTTGCAGTAAAATATAGGATGGAAAGTTTGCCAATCCTCCCATTCGATCAATTGATTGACTAAGATATTTTATGCGTTCATCATTTGGATTTAAACGAGCGCTATTTAGATGTGTATAATATCCGTATACAAGTTCGGAAGCTCCCCCTAATCCTCGTCCATTATCAGTAATCGTATCCGCATAGTTACCTGTTGGTGGAGGATCACCAATAATTGCATTACTGATATTAACGGGTGTATAAGGGATATCGTAGCCTAAATTATATTTTGAAAATAGATTAGCACCAGTTAGTATACGATCGTCCAAAAATTCAAATAATCCTACTCCATTTGAAGCATTTGTTAGCTCACCAAACGTCGGAGAAACTGGATCAGGATTCACTTTAGTTCCTTGGAGTTCAGTTAAATACGCTATCCTTGAAAGCGCTCCTATGTTTCCTGAAGCATGCCCCATATCTCTGAACATTTCAACTAATTGCACATGGGGGTCTACAGGTGCCCCAGTTCTCTCATTTTGTGTCACATATCGAATTTGATGAAAAATATCACCGGACTGCCCTTTATAGGTAGCTGTTTTGTTAACGGTAGCCCATTCTACGGCCTCTTGATACCAATTCTTATTGTCGGAAAAGATTGCCGCCATCATATAGGCAAGCGTTACAATACCATGTTGATTCATCCATCTTCCGTTAGCGTGATAAAAACTACCATCATAGAAAGCCATTAGAAAATTGTTAGTAAAATTGGATGTGTCTTGATCCGTCCATCCCCATTCTCCCGCGCATTCGGTGTATCGTAGTAATTCCGCAGCTCTTACCATGTCAGACATAGCATCACCGATACTAATGTGAGAATCCGTAAAACCAACTGGATTAGTAGGATCAATTCGAGACCACAGACGTATTATTTCCATTGCTTTCGCACGGTATCTAATATCTCCTGTCGCCGTCCAAATCACTGCATCTGCGATGGCAGCTGCTGCATCGACCTTAGCTTCTTTTGCTTTTGCGTCATTATCGACCTTCGTGTATGCCGGTTTCGAAGGATCCAGCTTGCTTTTGTTCCGAATATCATAATCTAGCGATCCACTAGGGCTGTTACGGAAACTTTCAAATGCACTAACCCAAGGCTCTTCACCTTTTGCAATCTTCTGCTGCATTAATCTCAAGGAATTGCTGCTAAAGCCAATAGAAGGATGAACGAAGCCTGCTGCGCTTACCGTATCGTTGATCGCTGGCTGTTCAAAAATTGCAGAACTATTGTTTGTTTGTGTTGATGAACCTGAAGTAGAAGTTTCGGCAGCCTTCACTGGCAAAGAAAGCACGGTTAAAAATATGCTGGCAAGTAAAAGTAATGAATAAAATTTTAACATCTTGCGATTCCTTAACATTGCATGACCTCCAAATTAAGTTTCATAACTACCTTACTAAACCAGATTTTCTAAAGTGTACTTATTTAGTGCATATTTTAAAGCGCTTACAGCATTAGCATCATTCTCCTTTCTTTACTGAATTAGTTACCACATGAATACTACGCAGATTAAACTTGCATTTGAACCTGAAATCCTACTAAATGTATATGGAATTTCCACTATTTTGAAAATTAAATCTAATTTAAAACTAGTTTGTATACACACGATACAGTAATACAGCAGCTTCTGCTCTTGTCGTTTCCGCTCTTGGATTAAGATGCTTCCCGTCCCCTTGTACAATTCCACTTTTCACTAAATCTGCAATTGCATTGAGCGCATAAGGTGCGATTTCCTTCATATCGTCAAATTTGCTTAAATCTGAATCCAAGGCTGAGCTGAGTTTCCCTCTCAATTTTAATGCTCGTGATAAGAGAGTCATTAAATCTTGCCTAGTAATGGGTTGATTCGGCTGCAGCAAACCCATTGCATAGCCCTCTGCTAAACCGATCGTCTTGGCAACGCCAGCAGCTTCAGCATAGTACGCGTTCGTAGCGACATCCTTAAAGTTTGATTTAACATCAGCCATTAGTCCTAACGTTTTAGTGAGAAGTAATATGAAGTCCCCTCGACTAATTGATCTGTTCGGTTCAAATCTTGAATCCGAGATCCCTTCAATAATACCTTTAGATGCCATGACCTCTATTTGCTGCTGAGCCCAACTATATCCAACCAAATCTTCAAAACTAATTTTTTCATAACCAACTGTATAATAACTAAAATGAGTCGTGTTGAAGGTCATCATCCCAGTAACAAGATCATACTTGCCCGAAGGAATCTTCACTATTTTGCCCTCACCGTCAACATACCAAATAGCGATATGCTCGGGATTCTTCATTTCATCACGAGTTGGTGAGTATTTAAAAGCTACGTTAACCAAAACTTCTTTATTTTTCCAATCTAAGCGTTTACCATCTAACATAATATTTAATTCAATTACTGGTCGATTTCCAATTTTCTTTTGAAGGGATTCATTTAAAACAGCATGGTCAACAGTAGATACGACAAGTTCAACTTGTGCAGCGTTGCCTATATCTTGCGATTTCAGCATATTATCTGGAATCGTTATGGCTGCAAGCGGTGTCTGAATGATGAGTTGTTTCTTACCTTGACCCACTTGAAACAACGAAGATGGCATTGAAAGCTCATATGAATTTGCACTCGAGACATATGCCGCATTAATTTCTGCTTGCATCACACCATGTTCATTTGTCTTCCCTTTTTTGAACATATCTGTTAAAGCTGATTCTTTAATTTCAAACTTTGCTACTCCGTTAATCAGTGTAGGTACTAGATTTACAGTTTCTTTATCTGTTTTGAATTCACTAGATGATGGCGTTGTACCAGGAGTTGTGGTATTCCCAGGTGGTTGGGTTTGAGATGGATTGTCGTCGTTAAGCATCAAAGTTGTCGTAATATTTGGTGTACTTTTTGTTTTCGTCGACGTCTCTGCTTTTACCACCGTTAGTGATGCCCAAGTTACAGCAGTACTTCCTTTGGCATTACTTTTTACTTTAAATTTGAACGTTGCCAGCTTTATCTTCCCTGTTAGCCCCGGATTCTGACCTGTTCTGGAGTAGGCAAAAATAATTTCATTGCCAGTTGTTCCTTGATCTACTGTAAACCCATCGACTATTTCTACCTTTCCACTCAAATATTCTAGCTTTGTAGCGTCAAAAGAAGCCTTGATTTCAAATCCATACATATCAATAACTTCAGCTGTAGCAGTAAACGTAACACTTCCATCAGATTCGATATGACTTGCATTGAAAGTCATTTCTTCGGTTGTTTCTTCGGTGGCAAAAACATGAATGTTGTGACTGAATACTAGTGCAAGTAAAAGTGCCATACATATTGAACGCAGTTTCTTGAATTTCATTTATGAATACGCCTCCTTTTTTTATGAATTTTATCTGAATGTCAAGGATTGGAAAACATGAATTCCTACTTAAACAACGGGAATTTCAACTTTCTCAATAGAAAACAGTACAGAAACCATCTCTCCCCCTCTGAATAGAACAAAAAAGAGTGAGGGAACTCCTCACTCTCTTACCTGCTACATTTGTAAACCTACGATAAGGACGAACTAGGACATATATCTTCCAATAATTCTATAAATCCCACCTGTTTCAACCCTGACGCTACACTTCCCACTACGAATGGTTTGCAATTGGGTCGCAGCCAGATTTATACTTTCATCGCTTATAATTTCAAATGCTTGGATTTGGCAAACGCCAATGGCTTTTGACTTTAGAACTGCTTCAAATCGACCATCGTTAAACCATTCGATATCCACAACAAAGCCCCCGCGAGCACGCAAACCAGTCACGCGACCCTCACGCCAAGCGCTCGGCAATGCCGGCAGCAGATGGATCACTTCCTCATGACTTTGCAGTAAGGCTTCCGCAATACCCGCTGTCGCGCCAAAGTTGCCATCGATTTGGAAAGGCGGATGGTTATCGAAAAGATTGGGCAGTGTGGAATGAGCTAAGATTGCCAAGATGTTCTGATATGTTGTTTCGCCATCACCTAGGCGGGCCCAGAAATTAATTAACCACGCACGACTCCATCCTGTGTGACCTCCGCCATTGGCGAGTCGGCGTTCTAAAGTAACTCTAGCCGCGCGGCTCAATTCTGGGGTTGCTGTAGGTGAGATTTGATCCCCAGGGTAAAGGCTGAATAAATGTGACATGTGTCGATGACCTGGCTCAGCTTCATCATAATCTTCAAGCCATTCCTTAATTTGTCCATACTTTCCGATCTCTGTTCTAGGCAAACGATCTCTCGCAACCACTAAGCGTTCTCTGAACAGGCAATCCCGATCTAACTTTAACGAAGCTTCGATGCAACCCGTAAATAAATGATTCAGAATTTGGTTATCCATCGTTGGTCCATAGCAGAGTGTCCCTGATTGACCATTAGGTAGGATATAGGTATTCTCAGGAGAAACGGAAGGATTGGTAATTAGTCGCCCATCTGGCAGTTCACTCAAGTAGTCCAAGAAGAATGAAGCCGATTCCTTCATGGTTTCGTAAACTTTCTCAAGAAATACTAAATCACCATTAAATAAGTAGTGTTCATACAAATGAAGGCAGAGCCACGCGGCTCCCATCGGCCAATGCGTAGCCGGCAAATAGACATCCTGAGGAGCTGTATCTCCCCAGATATCGGTATTATGATGTGCAACGAAGCCATCGCAGCCATACATCTCCCTAGCCGTCTTTCGTCCTGGCTCTCTCATGCGCTCAATCAAATCGAATAACGGTTCATGACATTCGGCCAAATTGCAGATCTCTGCCGGCCAATAATTCATTTGAGTATTAATATTAATCGTATATTTACTGTCCCATGGCGGGACCAATTGATCGTTCCAAATGCCTTGTAGATTAGCAGGTAACGCGCCCGGACGACTGCTAGCAATCAGTAAATACCTGCCAAACTGGAAGTATAAAGAGATCAGTCCGTAATCCTCTCCACCCTGCTGAACCCGATACAGCCTTTCATTCGTCGGCAACCGTTCAAGCGATTCATCAGCTTCTCCTAGGCTTAGCGTCACTCTATCAAACAAAGCTGCATAATCCTTCTGATGCCTTTCACTCAATACTTCAAAATTATTGCAAAATGCTCGATCCAAGCGAGCTTGGCACTCCGACGATGGCTCTTCATAACGAAATGATGTCGCCGCCGTAACTAGTAGTACTACACTATCCGCTCCCTCAACAACTAGCGTTTCGCCAATCGTCTTGACACACCCGCCTACAGCAACCGCCTTTACGGCAGCTGTATACCGAACACCATTTTCGCCACCTGTTTGACCAAAAATCCCAAGGCTCCCGTCACCAAACCGGATTACACCATCAATGTGCCTTTTACGAGGTCCGGCTAATCGAATATCGACCGTTATGCTCTTCGGTTGATCTGCCTCTAAACGAATGGCAATGACACTGTCAGGATAACTCGCGAACACCTTACGTCGGT
Source organism: Paenibacillus sp. J22FR83 (assembly GCF_059691955.1). Lineage (NCBI taxonomy): Bacteria > Bacillati > Bacillota > Bacilli > Caryophanales > Paenibacillaceae > Paenibacillus > Paenibacillus sp. J22FR83. The sequence continues at coordinate 113,223 of NZ_JCAUAM010000018.1, read as the reverse complement.
AGGTGATACCACCTTGATTGAAGGAAGTAGATACCAATCCCTTGTCTAGCTCCAGCCCGCGCCAATAAGATTCTACATCATCGCTCATCCCAGGAAACGTAAGATGTAAATCCCCTAAAGGCAGATAATGCCTTTGTGATTCAGGCGTACCAGAAAGTGCAAGAGCAGCCAATCTCTCCGCCTCCTGTGGACGCCCATCTAACAATAACTCTCGAATTCGCCCTAAGTTCATATACGCGTCCGGATTGTTCCTATCTGATGCCCCGCCATACCAGAGGCTGTCTTCATTTAACTGTATGCGTTCCTGTTTAACACCGCCGTAAATCATTCCACCAAGCGTACCGTTTCCTATTGGCAACGCTTCTTCCCACACCTTGGCTGGTTCATCAAACCAAATCAGGTTTTTATTCATGCCAGTTTTGCCCTCCTTACGTGGCTATTTTTTCATCACATATTGCTGCTTGAACTCAGTCGGTGTAATACCCGTTTTCTTCTTAAACACATCACTAAAATAGGATCGTTCTTCGTAGCCTACTGCTTCGGCAACCTCTGACAATGAAAGGCCCTGCACCATCAAGAGCTTGGCCTTTTCCACTTTCTCGTTGACGACAAATTGAAGTACTGACGTTCCTGTAACCTTCTTAAATAAATTCGAATAGTAACTTGAACTTAAATGAACCTGTTTGGCGTAATCATTGACTGTCTCATTAATATGCAAATGGTCTTTGATATATTGAATGGATTTGGCTATCGTAATTTCCGCTTCGACTTGTTGTTTTCCTTGAAACACCACACAATACTTGTCACATAAGTCTCTGACGAAATTTTGAATATCTCTTACGTTGAGTGATAATTTATTTAACTCCTGTACAAATTGCGCGATTGGCTGCTCTTCATTCTGATCTAATGCGATTGTTATGGATTTATCGATAGCAAGGATTAATTGTAAATACAGCGTTTTGGTCTTTTCTGGCGTCGGCTTTTGCTCCAAATAATCCCACTCCGCAAAGATCCCCTCTAGTACTTCATTTGTCTTCTGCATATTTCCCGATCGAATGCCATAGATTAATTCTTTTTCTTTCTCTTCGGAATAATGACTGCCTTCAACAGGCAAGATTTGCGCAATATCGCCATAGTAAAAGATACTATTTTCAATTGTATAGAACGTATACGAGAGCGCAGTCAACGCCTGTTGAAACGACAAAGGCAAATCCACAATATGATCGACAGTCATGCCTACCCCCACAGAGATGGAGTTCTTGGTGTACCTTCGAATATTGTCGCAATACTTCTCCGCAATCTCTAACGATTCTTCCGAGGAGCTGCAGTTTAACATACATACCATACGATTAATGCCATCGCGGAATACAATACCTTTGGTAGAAGCATGAATCGTCTCTTCAATAATATTCTGTAACGCAAAGCGAGCTAACTCAATCTCAGCGATCGAGGCATGCATATTCGTATGATTGAACTGATCTATCTCAAGTATATGAACGGCAAGCGACTCCTCCTTCATGTCGATTTGAAGAAAGTCCCACCTCTTTTTTAACGTTTGCGGATTCGAATGATAGCGCACTAGAAGACTTAAATACTCTTGTCTAAGTAAGGGCATACTCTCTCTCAGCTTCCGTTCCATTTCCAACACATTCGATTGTTGTTCGGATTGTTGAAGTACCAAATCTCTTGCCTTAAACACGATGTCCATAATCTGATCCGGCATAAAGGGCTTCAGCACATAATCAAATGCCCCCAATTGAATGGCATGCTGAGCATGATCAAAGTCCGAATAGCCGCTGATGAATATAACTTTCGAATCTGGTAGAATGCTTACTACATTTTCGACCATCTCTATACCACTTAGCTTAGGCATGCGTATATCTGTAATGATAATATCAGGCTTCGTTCTCTCAATGAGTTTTAAACCTTCATCCCCATTGAACGCAGTGCCAACAACAGCAATTCCATGCTTCTGCCATTGGATTCGTTCTGCAATGCCATTAACGACAGTTGTAATATCATCAATAACAACCATAGTAACTTCGCGACTCATCTGTTCACACACCTCCGTTTTCAATTACGCGATCACTTAGAGTGTCTAATGGAATTTTCAGTTCTACACATGTACCTTCGTTTAGGATACTGCGAATATGAAGAGAGGCATTCTCACCGTAATAGAGAATGAGCCGGTTATAAATATTGCGCAGCGCATAGCTATTCTGAGTTTGCAAAGATCGGATTGCCCGTTCTAATTCAGCGTCAGAAACCATTCCTTTCCCATTATCTTGAACGGTCATAACCAAATACTCATCTGTTTTGCATACTTGGATACGGATTAAACCTTTAAAATCCGAGTCTTTTAAGCCATGAAGGATGGCGTTTTCAACGAGTGGCTGCAGTAAAAGCTTGAGAATCGGCAACTTCATAAGTTTCTCATCCTCACACTTAAGCTCATAATCGAACAAATTTTCATAGCATTTCTGCTGCAGCTTGAGGTATTGGGTGACATGGTCCAGCTCTTTCGCTACTGTCGTGAGCTCGTCTCCATTATTCAGACCTAGTCGGAATAATAACGAAAGTGACATAATCATTTCACGCACTTGCTCGTGCTCTTCCCCTGCGGATTTCCACAGAATCGTATTTAACGTATTGTACAAAAAGTGGGGATCGATCTGCGCTTGCAGCACTTTGATCTCCGCCATTCGTTTCTGCTTCTCCGTTTCGGAGCTTTCATGAATAAGATTTTGAATGCGCTCCAGCATACTGTTAAATCGCAACCCCACTTGATTAAACTCATCATCGTAGTCATCTTTGAAACGAACCGTCAGATCGTCTTGTTCTACTCTCTTGATCAGAGATTGAAATTTATTAAGCGGTTTTAACAGTATTCTCGTCATAATCGGAGAAAGAAGAAGAGCGAGTATAATGAACCCAAGTACGGTGGCAATCGTCATCCACTTGATATATTTCATATCAGAAAGAAGTTCATCTTTCGATTGAATATTCACGACAATCCAGTGGTCTGGGAACGTTACTCTCGAATAATTGACTAGATAGTCGACCCCATCCGCCGTATATTCAAAATTCCCCCTATCCTGGTTCAACTTTTGAACTAAATTGCGATCCTTCGCTATTTTTGAATAAGGGGACTCCATATCAAACGCCATGACTCCGTTTTCTTTATATACAAAAAGATCGCCGTTTTCTGATCCTTTATTCGCAAGAAGATAATCCTTCAATGAATTTTCTCCTACATTCACCAGAACTTTGACATCTTTTATCGGCAGCGTCCATATTGGCTCAATTAACAAACTTAGTACTTTCTGATCAGTTTCGAAAAAGGGATCTTCATGTGATTCCACCCAGGTTGGCGCAAGCATATTCTTATAATTCTTGTATATCTCACTATCTTTAAAAAGGGTCTCCGTATTCCTAACATCATTATTCGCATAGAACTCTCCAATTGGCGTGCTTATGAGAATGGACGTAATGGCAGGCTCTATTAGCTTCATTTGGAAAATAGGATTTTGGACTTGCTCATTTAAACGAAATAACTCGTATTTAGATATTTCTTTATTCGCAGCTGCAGCAGAGAGAACGTCTACGAACATTTGATTGGACATAAATGTAAGCACCGCCAATCTGACCTTACGCAGCTTTTCCTCTAAGGCTTGGGAGGATTTGTTGACCATGCTTTGGCTAATTGAATACGCTTTCTTCTCAACAACGCCGGAGGCAATATAATAAGAGGCCGTGCTGGAAACAAAGATTGCGGATACCGTGAATAGAACTAGGGATAGCCATATTCTTGTTTTGAAAGATCTCTTATATTGCCATGGCTTCACCATATAGCCCTCCCCAATCGTATGTTATTCCTATCTTATCAAGCTAAGTTGGATATAACAATCGTGCAAAACGGGAGAGACGTGTATACACGTCACCTCCCGTACAGCTCTACTTATTTTTTGTTATAACGATCAAAAGCATCTTGGTTAATTTTAATAAACTCGTCCAAGTTATTCTTCTTCAAATTATCCAGATAGGATTGATAAGTACCTTCAATATCCGCTGCACCTAGAATCCATTTTTGACCCATTTCAGCAATAATCGTATCTAGTTTCGGTTTAATTTCATTGATACGTTTCTGTTCAGCTTCCGTGAAGTTCAAGCTCGGCAATGTGTAGTCAGAAGAAATGTACTTCTTATCTTGATACTCTTTAATGCCCGCAAGAGCAACCGGATTCGTCCATTGTTCTTCATATGCAAAGTTCTGCCATGCTCCCATGCCTGAAGATTGCGCCCCATAATTGGTAACTAGATAGCCTAGTACTGGGGTTTGACTCAATGTTTTCTCCGTAAACTTTGGTTTATTATCGACGACCGTATAGGAATCTCCGTCAATTCCGAAGTTAAACAAATTTCTACCTTCTTCGGACCACCAGAAGTCAAAGTATTTCATGACCGCTACTGGATCCTTGGTTTTGGCAGACATCGCCCAACCAGATCCACCTAGAATGGCACGTTTACCTACTTCAAATACTTTCCCACCTTGACTAGCTGGCGGAGTTACAGGTACGAAGTTTAATCCTGGATTCTCTTTTTGTAGGGATGTATTGAAAGCCGCTGTACTTGCAAACCAGTCATGTGTAGAACCGCCCGTATTTCCACCCAACAACACTTCTCTTGCTTTTTGGCGTGTGAAAATTTCCGGGTCAATCAAGCCTTCTTTAAACCATTTGGATATATTACCCATGGCTGTTTTATATTGTGGTTCGCTTGGACCGAAAGCTAGCTTGCCATCTTTGATATAGAAAGAATAATAAGAGTCCCAAAGTGGAAGCAATTCATTTGTTTGAGCAAGTGGAACACTCGCATTAGCCAAGCGGTTGAAATATGGAATTTCATCTTTCTTGCCATTTCCATTCGGATCTTTCTCTCTGAAAGCTTTCAACACGTTATAGTACTCATCAACGGTTTTTGGTGCTTGCAGTCCCAGTTTATCCAGCCAGTCTTTCCGGACAAACCATCCTGTTGTTGCGCTTCCATCGGCTACAAAAGGAATGGTGTAAATTTTTCCATCCGCTAACGTAATGGCTTTTCTAACATCGGGACGCTCAGCCAAAAATTTAGCAAAATTCGGAGCATTCTTTTCAATTAAGTCGTTAAGCGGTTGCAGGGCACCTTGTGAACCAAGATTGTTTAAATCAGATAAGTTATAGGAAATAATATCAGGAATCTCTCCAGAAGCGAGCATTAAATTATACGCTTGTTTAGCATCTCCACTTGAAGGGGCCACATTTTTGAGCGTAACTTTCGTTTTCTCAGTAGCCTTCTTAAAAATTGGTAAATCCGTTTTAAATAAACCTGCTGCATCGAAATAAAAAATATTTAAATTCATTGGCGTTGCTACTGCACTTGCACTGGCACTAGGTATTACGCTTGCAGTTGCACTTTCTTTCGGTTCGGACGATTTGGCACAGCCTGCAAGAATGATGACAGCCAACATGGATGTTACGATTACCTTCATCTCTTTTTTCACTTCAATTACCCTCCCTTTAGTAAATACCATTGCATTTATGTTATCGTGCGGATGCCCGCTGGCGAGTAACAACACTATCAATCTAACCCTTAAGTGAACCGATCATTACACCTTTGACAAAATACTTTTGAATAAAAGGATACACGACAATTATCGGAAGTATGGCAACGATAATGGTTGCATAGATCACTGTTTCCCCAGTTGTAAACATATCGCTCATCATACTATCGGATGGCTTCATCTGAACCACAAGCTTATTCAGTAAGACTTGCAGCGGCAGTTTCTCATCGCTTCGCAATAAGATCATCGCCCAGAAATAACCATTCCAACGCGAAACCGCATAGAAGAGTGCAATGGTAAACAGCGAAGCCTTGGAGAGCGGCAAAATAATTTTAAATAATACACCCGCATCACTTGCTCCATCAATCTTAGATGATTCAACCAATTCTTCCGGAATGGACTGAAAAAAAGTCCTCAGAATGATGAAATTAAACGTGGATATCGCAAAACCAATAATAATTCCAAAGCGACTATCTAATAAATGCAGGTCACGAAAATTTAAATACATGGGAATCGTACCTGGCCCGAAAATAAGAGTAAAAGAAATCACTAAGTTGAAGAATGTTTTTCCTATTAATCGACGTCTCGAAAGCGCATAAGCGCCACATATCGTCAGAGTAAGACTTACGAATGTCCCCACGACCGTGTAATATAACGTGTTGAGATAACCCGAATATATCCCCTTTTCCTTAAACACGGCATGATAGGCATCCCATGTAATTTCCTTTGGCCATAGCATTACTCTTCCCATAATAACAGCCTGTGGTGAGCTCATTGAGGCTGATAACACATAGATGAAAGGATATACGGCTATTAGGGCTAAAATGAATAGAAAGATATAATTAAAGAAATAAAACGTTTTTTCTCCTCGACTTTCAAGCATGCTCATCACCTACCATAATCCGTTATCTGTGTATTTCTTGCTTAACCAATTGGAAAAGAAAATAAGAATTAGTCCGACAACTGAATTGAATAATCCCACCGCCGTAGCCATATCATACCTACCATTAACGATACCTTCGCGATACACATAGGTTCCTATTACATCAGCTGTACTATACGTAACAGGCTGATACAGTAGGATGATCGCCTCATATCCAACATCAAGTAGATGACCTACTTTTAATATTAGCAAAATCATAATTGTTGGGAGAATGCCTGGTAACGTAACGTTCAGCATTCGCTTCCATTTATTCGCTCCGTCGATGACGGCGGCTTCATATAATTCGGTGTTGATGCCAGCAAGTGCGGCTAGATAGATAATGGCTGAAAACCCTGCATCCTGCCACACATTCATCGACATTAAAATAGTTCGAAAGTAACCAGGAATTGTTAAAAAATAAATTTTGTCAAACCCAAACATCTCAATAATTTGATTAACTAACCCGTTCGTCGGCGACAAAAAGTTTGTCACAATACCGCTGACAATGACCACCGAGATAAAATGCGGCATGTAAGTTAACGTCTGCACGGCTTTTTTGAAGAACATATTCTTCACTTCATTAAGTAACAGCGCCAACACGATGGGAGCCGGAAACACAAAGAGTAGACTGTACAGGCTGATGATCAGCGTGTTTTTAAAGACACGGATGAAATACTCACTGCTTAGGAACTCCGTAAAGTGTTTGAATCCAACCCATGGACTGCCTTCAATGCCTTTAAAAATACTGTAATCTTTAAAAGCAATCTGAATTCCGTACATCGGTTTAAATAGGAATAATGCATACCACAACAGAAACGGAATTAAAAGAAAGTAGAAAAATCGATCTCGTTTGATTTGAGCCCAAATGGTACTTTTTGTAATGGTATAGGATCTTTTAAGTGCTTGTGTCTGCTTAACTTCCATCGTAACTAACACCTTTCTTTCTTTGTAAGCAACTGCTTCTATACTTTTATTATAAGCTATGAAAATGTCGATTCAGAGGCAAATTCCAACTGCAAGAGAGGGGGATTCCTATGATTATTGGAGGTAAAATGAAAGGATCAAGCGATTTGTTACTCGCTTGATCCTCCTCTAATTCCATTTTTACTGAATGCTTACATTATCAAAAGTCGCTGTTGTGAGTGTCGTATTCACGTGGGACGTCACAGCAAGACCGACATAAGCTGTACTCGCTGCCGAAATAGTCGAGGAGCCTGACTGCGTCCATGTGATTCCGTCTGGTGAGATGTATGTCGTCACAGTGTTCCCAGAACGCGTAGCTTTAATCCAATAAGGTGCGCTGACCGTTGCCGAAGTGGTGGAGTTCGTTGCTGCGCCAGGTGCTGTTCGATATTGAAAAACGGCGTTGGAAGGCTTCAAAGCTGCGAATACATTGCTACCATTTCCAAATAAAGACTCTCTGACCATAATCCCAGCCTTCGCAGATGAGTTCGTATTCGTCAAGCTGGCAACTCGTGCTGTAATTGTACGATCTCCTTTTAATGGCACATAAGCGAATCGGAAAAGATCCGTATTATTCCAAATATCACTCCCCGATCCTTTAACTGTATACGTACCAGAGCTATAACTGTAGCTACCCGCTACTCCCACAGCACCGATATCCTGCGAGGCGAATGGAATTTGTGATGTCGCAGATGACAATGTCGTGGCACTTACCGTGCTGCTAGGCAATGATGTGTTTGATTTCGCATCATATGCGCTTACCTGATAACTATAGGCAGTTGAAGCCGTTAAACCCGCATCTGTATAATTGGGAGATTGCGAATATCCTACAATGGATCCATTTCTGTATATTTTGTAACCGCTTACGGCAATATTATCGGTTGTAGGCGTCCAACTCAAGTTAACAACTTTATTAGATAGCGGTGTAGCAGTTAATCCCGTCGGTGCCACTGGTTTTGTTGAATCCGTAATTGTGCCGAGTCTGTAGGCAAATGTCAATAAAGCAGTATCCGGATCTGTAGCCGGCATCCCGTTCATATAGGTTGTCGTAAACGGAGCCGTCATTCCCTTACGGGCTACATAATGCGCATAGACCAATTCATTCTGTGCCCAGTCAATGGTTGCACTTCTTCCCGTCGCATTAATCCCGCTCCAAGGCCCCATCGTACAACGTCCGTAGCTAGCATCCCACGAAGCTGGCGTATTACCAAGATTATAATTGGACCAATATTCCGTTCCGGCGAGAATGCGATTATCCGCATCTCCATATAAATCAACACCTTGCTTCCAAGCGATTTCGGCAATAACCGTCAAGTTTCCGAGACCGCCGAGCGCATGAACCTGGTCACGACCTGACTCCGAGATTTGACCCGTAGACATAATATTACGTGTCATCCCAGCACAATCGTTTGTTCTAAAGTTGGAAATAGCGGAATTAAACATAGTTTGATTGTTCGTAAAGATGGCGATAGAAATCATTGATTTCATCGCAGAGCCACCCCAGTTTGCATCTCCAGGAGTCGAGATCTGTGGGTAGAATACATTGGTTAACATGGTTTCCAACTGCGTGATATTGGAAGAAACCCAGCCAGAACTGCTATAACGAAGTAACTCCCCCGCATTAGCTAGGAATATACCATTATCCCCAGCAGCAAGCTGTGCATCTGTTCCAGCAATCATGGTAAGCGTGCTCGACCAAGCGTTCAAAATCTCAATCGCCTTATTGGCATACGCCTGCGTACCTGTCACATTCCACAGAAGCGCGTTGTAATAAGCTGCTCTCGCATCATTCTCCAAGGCACTATTTCCATAGTTGGCATCTGTACATGTGGCTAGCGTTGTATCATTTCGGCAAACCTTACTAAACGGTCCCTGCTTTGCATAACTAGAGGATGCTTTAGCATCTGTTTTAAAATTTGTTAACGCTGATTTCCATGGTTCTGTGTTCTGATTCGCAATCATCCTCGTAATATCCGCCGCACTGTGCAAAATTCCCGGATGAGTGAATGTGGCCGCTTCTACCTCTTTCGGGAGAGCAACACCGAGTGTGGAAGCAAGCAAGCTGAACATTACAAACATGAAACAAATGAGTCTTACACTGTAAAACCTTTTGAACATAAAATCACTCCTTTTCTTGGATTAAAATCCAGCATATAAATCGCTTTAGAAAGCGTTTACATTTGGTATTGTATCGAGTACCTATAGGGCTTGATAGGCAAAATCCGATGAAAATAGAGGGGAAATCCAACTAAACCGAAGTAACCATGAAAAAACGGCAGTCTAGGATGTGAAATGATTCCTAGACTGCCGTTGCTTTGATTATCCTTATGAATTTATCGCATCTAAACATCCAAAAACCAATAAAACTTTAGTTGTTCATTGTGTTATAGATGCTGTACATGAGAACAGCTGCCTGTGCTCTGTTCGTTGTTGCTTTAGGGTGAATTCCCTGATCATAGCCGCTTACCAAGCCTGCTGCAATAAGGGCCTCAACACTAGCCTTCGCATAATCTGCAACCATATTGGCATCTGTGAATGCGGCTAATGCTTTGCTGGAATCCTTTGATTGCAATTGCTTAGATGCCTTTAGCGCTCTCACTGTTAAGACCATCATGTCCTCTCTTGTGATCGGAGCTAGTGGGTTGAAGTTATTCCCCAGATCTCCATCCGTAATGCCAAGCGATCTGGCCATTCGAACTGCATCGGCATAATACGCACTTTCTGGAACATCTTTGAAACTCTCACCTAGAGGGGCATTCAGTTCCAGCACTCTAGATAGTAATAGAAGGAAGTCAGCGCGAGTAACTTGATCCATTGGGTTATACTGCTTATCCGATGTACCATTTACAATGCCTTTAGACGCGAGAACTTCGATTTGCTTCTTCGCCCAATTAATGTTAGTAATATCCTCAAAAGATTTAGTAACATATGCTACGGCATATTGACTGAAGTGTGTTGTTTTGAATGTCACTTGACCTGTGGAAGCATCATATTTACCGTTTGTTACTGGAACGATATGACCTGCTGCATCCAAGTACCAGACAACGAGATGCTCTTGATTTTGCAGTTCCTTGGATGTTGGCGAGTATGGTATCGAAACTGTAACAGGCGCTTCCGAATTACTCCAGTTAATCGACTTGCCACCAGCAAGGATACTTAATTCAACAACTGGATGTGTTCCTATTTGCTGCTGCAAATCAGTTCCAATCGTACTAAGATCCACTTTAGCAATTTTAAAAGTGATTTCAGATTGCGATATTGTGTTTGGTGACATCATTGATGCTGGGAGTTGAACAACACCAAATGGTGTGGCAATTTCCAAATACGAACTTTCTGTTAGTGTGGATATTACTTCTGCTGGTATAGTTAATTCATATTCTTTAGCTATTGCCGATTCAGATAGTTCAATTCGAGCAGATCCTGCAGATTTCATTTGTGCCGCTGCCTGTTTCCACTCTGATGCATCTAATGCAACGCTAGCTGTTTGTCCATTAAGCTTTATATCTTTCTTAAATACGTTGTCATTATTGTTAGTTCCAGAATTTGTTCCTGGGCTCGTTCCAGAATTTGTTCCTGGGTTTGTTCCTGTGTCTGTTCCTGGATTCGTTCCTGGGTCTGTTCCTGGATTCGTTCCTGGGTCTGTTCCTGGAACTGTTCCTGGATCTGTTCCTGGGTCTGTTCCTGGATCTGTTCCTGGATCTGTTCCTGGGTCTGTTCCTGGATCCGTTCCTGGGTCTGTTCCTGGATCCGTTCCTGGATCTGTTCCTGGGTCTGTGCTTTTATCCAGTTTCAACGTAACTTCCTTGTTGATTCCAGCACTTGTCGCGATTACGACAATTTCCGAATCGGTTACATTGCTTGCTATTTTGACAATGCCATGATTCGCATCCAAACTTACACCTGATGGACTTCCACTTAAAGACCACACAATGGAAACATCCTGAGAATTGGTGTCGCATAGATCAACAGCTTTATTTTTACATTGCACAATTAGATTATTGTATTGGTCAAGCACAGTACCAGTGAGAATTGCCTTCACTTCGCCGCTATTCGGTATCATTACTTCAGTGCTTCCTGTGTATTCTATGCTTGTTGGCACTGGCGTGTTGAGAGATTGTGATTTCAGAATCATCATCTCGTTCCCAGCAATTTGCAGAGTCACTGCATTTCCATCCAAATTATAAATGGAACCTGATCTCATATCTGCAAGTGCCTCTGTAGAAGGTATAGCTACAGTTTGTACCGCGCTATTGTTATTAACGACAGCAATCATCCATTTCCCATCAGGTGTTTGAATCTTATAAGCCGATACATCTGCGTTATTGACTGAGAGATTCTCTTGTGTAATACCCTCCCCGCCATTTGCCACAGGGTAAAGGACAGTTAAGAAATTCTGTCCCGCCGTCGCTTCAATCCGGAACATATCGAGCAGATATTGGCCATTGACCGCAGGGAACATCTTAGAGGAACCGCCCTGCTGAATACTGATAGTTGGATTCGAAGGTTGTAAAATGGTCGTCTCCAATCCAGTTCCATAGAAACCCGATGTTTGCACTTTGGTGCCTGTTCCGGTAAAACCCGTACCTTGTGAATTCACAGGTACACCGTTCACACTCGTTTGCTGTGATACGAGCGGCAATGTATAACGGCTTCCGTTCGAGCTGTTGCCTTTCATTTGATCCCAAATGACATAGGCTTCAATTCCATTTTTGACATAAGCAATGTTCCTTTTATACGTACCTGATGTTGAACTAAGATCAACCTTAGAATAGTCCATAGCTTGAGATGTATAGAAATCTTCTTGCTTTACTAGGTCAGGATTATCTATAGAACCTCCACTTGCATTCTTGAAAGTAGCAACTGCATGGTTGTTTGACTGACTGTAGTAAGCTGCTGATCCATCAAAATAACTTTCGACACCCGGATCCAAAACTAACGGGGTACTATTGGCATATAACAGAAAGGATCCATTGTCAGCGTGCTGATGACCCATATAAATCTCTCTAGCCATTTGCACGAAGTAGCTCTCGTTAGGTCTATTATAGTTGTTGCGGAATATCTGATAACCAGTTCTTCCTGTGAAATTAGATGATCCTAATTCAAGTCCAACATTATCCTTGTTATCTGTATTCGTTGGCAAGAAGAAATTTTGAATTGCAATGCCTTCACCACCATAAGATCCAAGAGGACTTCCTGCGCGCTTATACGTTTCGTATAGTTGAGCAGCCAGTTTAGAATCTGTTTTCTCCACTTCGTCCAGATAATTTGCGAACGGAACAAAAAGACTGCCATTGCTCGTTGTATGATCACCAAAACCAGGAGTTCCAATTTGATTGTCAAAAAATTCGTAAGCAGGTGTCTCAACAAGCATTAGAAAATTGAACAACGGAGTAATGTATTTAGGGAACCAATCTTCACCTGTCGCAACACGAAGTGCTCTAACAAAAGGAGCAATCTTCCCTAAAGTAGCTGAGTGATAACGTAGCGATTCGGGCCACCCGCCGTCACTATTTACGTGATATATCATCTGTCCTTTGAGCAATGCCTTAGCATTATCCAAAATTGCACTTGCATTTGGGTAATCCGGTATTGTCAACGCTAGCAAACCAGCACCTACAGCCATATCGGTATTCCAATTGGTTGTGTTATCGGCATTTTGTTTCGCAGTCAATTCTTGTCGATCCCGTATATCTGTCAAATAATCAAACAAATATTGCAGTTGCCCATAGAATTCTTTTCGCTCTTCAACCGTATACAGGTTAGGGGCATCTTTAATAAATGAATAGGTCGAAGCCAGTGACGATGCGTTCCTGCCCGCTTGTACTTGACCATAAGCATCGATCCCAAAAGGCCGTTTGTCTCCAGCAAACCAGTTCTCGGCGCCTTGAGAGAAGTCATTTAACAGCCATTTCATACGGTATTTCGCTTTCTGCGCATATTGAATATCGCCTGTTACTGCGTAGACGATGGCATCCGCTTGCATATACAAATTACTATCTGCAATACCGATTGCGGAAGGTGTGTTCGCTGTAAGGATACGCGTGTCAGCAACACCGTTAGTTGTTATAACATTTCCATCACTATCTTTAAACGTAAATACGAGATTAACGCCTACATCATTTTTGAATCTGCCGTCAATTTTCACATTATACGTAAGTGAGTACTTATTATCTAAGGCCGTAAGTGGAAAGTCACTTGTCAACTTCCATTTGCCCTCATCATTGGCGGTTGGATTTGAAATATACAGAGACTGATTCCCCGCGAATACATAATTAGAACGCTTTTCAACTGTGAGAACAGGGTTTCCTTTTATAACCACTGGACTCCAACTAGGAACATTGTCCCCTTCAAAACTTGCATTAGGCACCTGTAAATCACCCGAAGAGGTAGTCGGATATATCCTTAAATTGTCTACCCAGACATGGCCCAAACCATCTTGCTCATTCGATGAGGACGGTAATGTAATTTCCATCGTAGCAGACTTTGCACCTGCTGGAGCTGTGAAACTAACGTTTTTCATACCAGTCCAAATTTTAAATTTATTGTTCAGTACATTATAATCTAGCTGATCTGTGATGTTTAATTCATTCATTTCTTTAAGATCATTTATCGACATCTGATCAGACAATGACTTCAAGTAATCATATTGTTCTTTCAAGGGAGAATGCGTAACATCCTCTTTGAACTGCTGAAGCTCTTCAGATGTATAGAATAAGGTAGACCCAGGGTCATTCTGCAAACGAAGCACTTGCGTATTTCTCATCTCGCGTGCAGCATTATATAACCGAACAATTGATTTAGCTGTAACATAAGAATCGGAGCCAGCATAGGCCGTTTTCACCTCAGCAAGAACGGAGTTCACTTTATCGAGGGCAGCTTGCTGTGGATATTGCCCAGCTTGGCTACCCACTACCGCGTTCCCAACTAGTTCTTCCGCATACTGGACTGCTTGATCATATGTTTCTTTCACTTTCATTGTATCCATCGTTCGGCTCGTGATGGTGATCACCGGCCAATAACTTTGGTTAGCAGCCTCTCGTGAATAAAATTCATGAGTAGTCCCTGAATTGACTCGTGCTGTAAATGTGATCAGGCCGTCTTTTGCCTTTTCATCAGCAACTGCGTTAGTGACATCCCAATTGCCGCCAAGATTGCCTGTTAACACTTGTGGCCCAACCAATATCGTACTGTTATCGCTTGCTTTCGGCGCATTGTTACGAGTAAACGTGTTCTCATTCCATGTGTCATCCGCATTCACATTTATCGTGATCGTTTCATTATTCGATTTAGCATTTGTTAATTTCAATTTAGCGCTCAGGATATCGTTCCCCACTGAACCCAAATCAAACTTCAAGTACGCCATTCGGAAAGTATCACCTTGCAATTGCAGGGTAGTAGCCGTTCCATAATTGGTACCAGCGTTAAGTCCGCTAACGAAGGTATCGGCTGTTGGATAAAGGCTCGTTGTAGAATAATGCCGACCGAGATAGCTAGCATTTTTATACCACTGAATGACAGGTTGAATACCATAGAAACCGTTATCCTCCGGATAACCAGAAACAAACGTTGAATAGCTCAACATCGTTTGAATCGTATCATCGACACGTGGATTCCTAAACTGCCGATTGTGGGCAAAGGGTAAAACATACGTATTGTTTAGCAATGATTTGCCTAATTCAATCTGATATTTCAGTGCAGCTTTTGCTTCTTCCGTGTTATATTCAGGTTGAATGACAAGCAAGGTTTCTGCTTGCCAGACCGTCTCTTTTAATGTTTGACGATAGACGGAATATTCAACTGTATTTTTGCTAGCATCTGTAAAAATATAGGATAATCCCGATGTTTTAATCAACGCAGATCCTGCTGCAATCACTCCGTTAATGGTTGCGCGATAGTCGGTATGTGGATCACCAATTTTAGTCCGTGCCCGCGCAATTTTAGCAACAAATGCATCATATGCCGCTTGTGTCACTTGACCGGGGCCATTACCAACTTTCGCCTCCGCTGCATATTGGTCTGCTACGGCTAGTACACTTGGCAGACTCTCTTGTATGCCAGGTTCCTGTGGTTGAAGTGCACTCACAATCAAATTGTAAGTTCCCCATCTCAATTCGCCTTGGTTATTGCCATACACCGTAACTTGAACAGTTGCAGTACTTTCATTAGGCAGCGGTTTGGTTACATATCCCTCTGAACTGATCACGTTGGGATTACTGCTAACATATGAAAATAGAGATCCTTTAGCCCCTTGTGTAGACATGTCATTATTGATATATTTGCCATTGTATAAATTTAATGCAGCCAAATCCCCCTCTGCCAGTAAGCCCGGATCAGAAGCAGGATCCCTGGTAACTTTAACATTCACTGTTTTTATCTTTGGGGAGGAAGATGTAAAAGTAGACGTCACTTGAAGTTGTACGGTTTTATCACCCGCAAACCAGTTTGGTCTGGTTACTTTACCATCATTCGAAATGACAGATTGATCGTTGGATTTATAAGTAATTGAGGAACCCCTATTACCCACTAACAATAAATTACTTGTTATCACTGTGCCATCGCTTAATCCAAGATCATTTAAGTCTAGTTGGGCCACCTCATCAGGTGTGGCTACTCTCGATGTTGTCACGACCAACGTAGGCTTGACGCTCCCTCTAGAAGAACTAAAAGTATCGGCAACGCTTCCAGTTGTATCGATCATGAGTGTTATTTTTTTATCCCCTTGAAACTCTGAGCTCACCTTATTCGTCAGTTCGGTTGAGGTAACTCTTGTGCTCGTATCTTTGCCAGTAGGTCGGAAAGAAGCAACTAACACATCCCCTTTAGCACCTGTTCTGCTATCGACTCTCGTATTGTAGTTCATCGACGTTAACCAATCGTCATACACAATATGAGTTACGGACATCGTATTCGTGGTTAAACTATCCGTTCTATACAAATTCAGTGCGGCATTCGAAATCGTTCCCTGAAGCCCTGACAAATTAAATCGTAAATAGGAAATGCGGCCACTTCCAACTGTCAAACTGGTATCGCTTGCATAATTAGTAGTTGCAGCCCCACTTCTCACAAATGTATCCGCTTCCGGAAATAAAGTAATATCTTCTGTCAGTATGAAATCTTCTGCATTTACCGGTTTAGGAGCAGTAGCAAATATGGAAATTAGCATGCTTAAAATCAATAACAATGATAGTTGCTTCTTCAAGTTAAAACCCTCCCTTATTACTTTTCACAAAATGACTACTTCTGCACACTTTATTGTTTATGGCGATATATCCCTTCCCTCTTTCTTTATGTTGGTAATGATTTTATTATATGAAATGTGCCTACAATTTAAGAGGCGAATTTCTATTATAATAGTACTTAATTCCTACTATTCATTTGGTAACATGCAAACGGGACTGCCCCAAAGGTCATTAGACCCTGAAGCAGCCCCGCTTATTTTATTGAATTGTAAAACAAATTCCTATTCATCTTCCTTAAAAACAGGCCTAATTACGAGTTTAAATTCAAACTCATTCTCTTCCAGTCTGTACTGCGGAGCCAGCTCAGGTCCACATGAATGTGAGCCTACTCCACTCATCTTGTAATCAAGATGAACGATCGTCTCCTCCCGCCTCACCAGCATGTGATGATGCGAGGCTGCCGCCAAATCCTCTGGTGTATAGTGAGCCGCATTGAATGAGAATGCCTTATCGCTAGTAAAATTCAATCCCATTCCCTGCCAGTTAGAAACACTCACCCATTCCGTTCCAAAGCGAGAGCCGTTTTCCTGAGGTCGGATATAAGGCTCAAACAGCTCATCAACTGTCTGGAGATACTTTCCTTTCTTAACGCTATGCTGCTTGTCTATATAGCTTTCTTGTGGCCCGAATCCAAAATATTCGACCTCTTCTGTTCCTTGCGGCATAGTAAGCTTCAAACCAAAGCGAGGCAAGAATGGCAAGCCTTCTCTGACTTTTACATTAACCTGGAGATTAATCTTACCAGTGCTGTCAAACTGCCAGATGGATTGACCATGTAGAATCGGATATTTTATATAACCGCCAAGTGAAAAATCAACACCAATAGATACTGAATTCTCTGTCTGTTCAATAATTTCAGAGCGATATACGCGCATAATGGCTTGATCATAGCCTTCTTGTAACCATTTTGGCTTCAGGTGCGCATCATTATCAATCGGAGCTCGCCAAATGTTGAAGGTAGCCGGAGATTGAAGCAACTGTAATCCATGTTTGGATATCCGTGTTAAAGTCCCGTCGTACAAATCGAATTCATGTTGGAAATCAAAACCTTCTATTGCTACAAGGTGCCCGTTTTGAGTGACATGAATTGGGGCCAAAGAAGGCACCACGACTGCCTCTATTCTTTCAACAGGCAGCTCGAATTGTTCAAAAGTTAGCTCATGGCCTGCCTCACACCATAAAGTATCGACCTTCATCTTACAGGTTAAGGTAAGGAAGTAACGGTTCGCACTCACTTCTGGCAATTCATATGGAATTCTGACAATTGATTCTGTGTGAGGAGCAACATCTGAATCGTCCAAGCAACCTTGTTGTACGACTACGCCGTCCTCCTCCACCTTCCAGTGCACAGATACATGAGTTAAATCTGTAAAATCATACCGATTCGTGATCCGAATCCTACCCTCGGCTAACTGTACCGCTTCAATCTTTATAGGAGCTATCACTTTTTTATATTCCAACAATCCTGTATGCGGTTTACGATCTGGTGTGACTAAACCGTCAATACAGAAGTTTCCGTCATGTAGTTTTTCTCCGAAATCTCCACCGTAAGCGAAGTAATGTATTCCTTCAGCTGTCTGTGTCTTCATACCATGATCGACCCATTCCCAGACACAGCCACCCATCAGTTTTGGATACGCATCAATGACATCCCAGTAATCCTTCAGATCGCCAGGACCATTGCCCATCGCGTGACTGTATTCACAGAGAAGCAACGGTTTTGAGTTCGTATCATCTAGCGCATATTTCTCAATCTCTGCTGGTGATGCATACATACGGCTAACCAAATCAAGACTCTCTTCGTTAGGATTGGTTTCAACCCGCGGATACTGCGCACCTTCATAGTGGATCAGCCTAGATGTATCCCGATTTCTCGCCCACTCCGCCATCGCTATATGATTTACTTCATACCAAGACTCATTACCAAGCGACCACATGATTACAGAAGCCTGATTCTTATCTCGCTCCACCATTCGAGTCATGCGATCCATGAAACTTTTCTTCCAATCCGGGTTGATGCTGAGTATATTGAAGGGACCGGCACTATACACGCCATGACACTCCAAATCAGCTTCATCTATGACATAGAACCCGTACTTATTACAAAGTTCTAAGAACCTAGGATCATTCGGATAATGAGAAGTACGAATCGTATTAATATTGTGCTGCTTCATGACCACTAAATCTTTGATCATATGATTGACCGGAATCGTCCCTCCTAGCTCAGGATGAGAATCGTGGCGATTGACCCCTTTGAGCTTAACAGCCTGTCCGTTGATTGTGAACACACCATCTTGAACAGCAATGAACCTAAACCCGACAGTGAACGTCAGTACCTCGTTGCTGGCATATACATATAAGCTATACAGATAAGGATTTTCGGCGTTCCACAGCTCAGGATTATTTATTACCAACGGAATGCTTCCTTTGCCGTCTATCGAGGCCTCACCCAAACTAACAATTCGCCCAGATGCATCCTTCAGCTCAACTGTTACCTCTATGGGACCTGTAGTTTCAATCTCGCAGGACAGGGTTGCTTTTTGAAAATCATCAGAGAGCTGTTGTTTATTAAATACATCACGTACATGAGCCTTGTCTCGCGCAAGCATATACACATCACGGAAAATACCCGAGAATCGCCACATATCCTGCCCTTCTAAATACGAGCCGTCACACCATTTTAACACCATAACGGACATCCGATTCTTGCCGCTCTTCAGATATGGTGAAACAAGGAACTCAGCCGGCATCCGACTGCCCTGGCTATATCCTACGAATGTGCCGTTGATCCATACATAAAAACAGGAGTTTACTCCCTCGAAAACTACGTACTTCTCCTTATTCTCCCATTGATTAGAGACCATAAATTCTCGCACGTATAAGCCAGTTGGATTCTCAATAGGCATAAAAGGCGGATCGCAAGGAAAAGGATAATTGTAATTCACATATTGAAGTTGATCATAGCCATTCGTTTGCCAGCACGATGGGACGATCAAATCATCCCAGCTTTTTACATCTTTATCTTCTTTATAAAAGTCATCTTCTACCTCTTTCACCGAGGGAAGATAGTTAAATTTCCAACTTCCATTTAAAGTTTGATAGTTGGGAGACTGTCCCCGTTTTCCGGAGTTCGCATTTTCACTGCTGTTATACGGAATATAGTACGCCCTTGGCTCCTCTCGATTAACATGCATAACCTTAAGGTTTTCCCAGTATTTCTCTACTTTAATCACGTGTGTCGCTCCATTCTATACCTAAAATATTACTTCTATCCCTTCATTATGTCATGAAGCCTATTAGCTGTAGAGGCAAAAACCAATTTAAACCAAGGGAAATTCGACTGAAAAGCCCCACGAATCCTCGTGAGGCTTTCCTTCCCTACAATATTTCCATACACATAAATCACACACCACTATTTTAAAAATTGCGTTAAAGAAACCAATTCCCAAGGTGCAAGATTGATCTGTATGATTAATTCCCCCTGTTCACTTGCTCTTACAACGTACTTCTCTGTGAATTCAGCTTTTTCTCTTAGCTCAACTGTAAAGCAAGTTTATGAAAACGCATTCAAATATGCCTTACCTACAGGCAAATACTCAATATCGCATGCAGTTTGCTGAGATTATACTTAACCCATAAGACAAGAAAACCAAAAGTAGGTTTGGAACTATTTCATTCAGATAGTTCCAAACCTACTTTCCTAATGAGAGAGACCTCTGTTATTCAGTTCTTGCATTCCGGTAAGTGAAATATTTAAAATCTGCAGACTTTCTTCTACCCGTAAAATCTTGTGCAGATATACCAAACATGGCGCCAGTAAAGCCCGGCCAACAGTACTCATCCGAGATTTTAAGCGCATCTAATGACTCCCCTAACCCTGACCAATGAATTCCATCAAAAGAATATAGAAACGATGCAATAGACTTTTCCACCTTAACTTTTAAATAAATCTGTTGATGATCAAAAAATAATGGCGCGGAAGTCGAATTTATGAAAAATCCTTGATCAAAGCACATCAGACTTAAGTATTTCCTCTGACTTTTTTCATCAAACGACACATACGCATAATATTGATTTGCTTCATTATAACGATATAAAATGCCGGCTAGTTGCTGATAGCTATCCGGCTCGAATTCCATACAAGTTTCAACCTCACAGTAAAAACTTTGCTGTCTTCTAAACAAGGCCGCTTGCTGATGTCTTGAGACAATAGAATCTCTACCATATATGCGTAAGTACCCCTCACGCTCAATGGTAGTAAAGTAATCATTCCCCATTGATATTCTTAGATTTAAGAAATCACTCGATATATGCGCATCTTGAAAATTATATATGAATTCTTTCGAAGGATTTTCCTTACTATTGCTTTCATAAGGTACTTCAAACGATTCTAATGGAGCATTGCTTCCACCTAAAATATATGGCCAACTATCTCTCCACTCAATAGGTTGAATACCTGTTTCACGCCCCAGTACACTAAAAGAATTTTCTCTAGAATAAACTAAATCATCGTCTTTTTTTATCGGTCTTGCACACAAATGCACGAGATACCATTCATCGTAAATACCGGTAAAAAGTGCACCATGGCCTGATTTTTGCAGTCCTACTTCCTGATTCCCTGCTGCCGTCAATAAGTAAGGATTGCCGGGTCGGATCTCATAAGGACCACAAATATCCTCTGAACGCGCAATCGTACAGGCATGTTCATATTCTGTTCCACCTTCTGCAGTTAACAGGTAGTAATAGCCATCTTTCTTATATAGATGTGGCCCCTCCGTTAACCCCTTTTCTGTCCCTTTGAAAATAATATTTTCTTCGCCAATAAGTCTTTGTTGATTTGGATCATATTCCTGCATGGCAATCCCATAAAATCCAGCGGCATGTTGCCCTTCGCTTCCAGGTTCTTTCCTCCAAGACCATTTGGCATATAACAGCCACTTTCTTCCGTCATCGTCATGAAACATAGAAGCATCAAAACCAGATCCCGTCAAATAGATGGGATTACTCCATGGACCATCCAAGCTAGTACTTGTAATTAAAAAATTGTAATCATCATGGAATGGAATCCCTTCTTTACCTTCCAATTTAAAAGTACGAATGTTAGAGTACACCAAATAAAACATGCCATTGGAGTAAGACAAGCATGGCGCCCAAACACCCGATGAAGCATCTTGATTCATCATATTAAGCAGTCGATCTTCATTTAGTGGATATGCCTCGGTTTGCCATTGAATTAAATCTTTTGAAGAACTGATTTTAACTCCCGGATAGTATTCAAATGTTGAATTCGCAATATAGAAAGTATCGCCTACTCGAACCGCAGACGGATCAGGATGAAAGCCTGGTAAAATCGGATTCTGCACTATGGACATAACATGTATCCCCTTATCTTAAAATATATTTTTAACTATAAAAGTGTTCCCTTACATTGAATAGGCAATATCCTACTAATTTACTGGCTAATTTCAACTGTATTACTTATTCGGGTGTTAGCAGCAGTATCGGACTAATAGACATCTTTATCTAGAACCATTTACATAGATAAATTAAATAGCCCTACGATTTCTCGTAAGGCCCTAATCTATTGCTTATATGTTTTATCACAATTTATTAAACCATGTCATCTACTAATCGCCCATCCCGAAACCTTACAACTCGCTTCGCATGCTCCGCTACCTGCCGATCATGCGTAATCACAATAATCGTCCGCCCCTGCTCATTCAACCTCCTGAATATATCCATGATCCCCGTGCCAGTCTTTGAATCCAAAGCCATTATAGGCGGACAAACAGCTCTCACTGTTTCTCGACATTCCATGGTAAATCAACGGTAACTCCAAAATCTCAATCTCATAAGTGCTTAGTCTTGTCAGCAAGTTAAGGTTCTGTAAACAAACCCGTTCTGCTTGAGCAACACAAATAAGGAGTAAAACCGATATCTTTGGTGCTCATGTTCGCTTTGAAATAACAGATGCCACGGAACATGATGGCGTTTACGCCGTTATCGCGTCGCTTGACGGCGATTTTGATAAAACTAATCTACCCAGTCCATTGTTTTTAAAACATACGTTTAAGCTGTCTGGCGGTAATATTAATGAGTTGCAAGTATCCTTACCTTAAAATGGAAAGCAAATACAAATCGGCGCGTTTCGATGCGCCGATTATTTCTGATTTTCAAATCATTTATGTCACGTATAGATAATGTGCTTCCCATTATAAGTTCGGCTCGCCTCATTCTATCTTTCCCTAGTCTAATAATTTAATTTTCATTCTAATAGTTTATATTTTTAACATGCCATCCTTTTAAGGATGCTGAGCAAAGAAGTCCATACCAAATAATTTACCGTTACTACACTTATGTTCATGGAACTTACTGGGATTCGATTTTCCTACATTTTGTTTTTAACATCAGAAATGCCGCGGGACAAGGATATGTGGATGTATAATTTTATATCACCCTTATATAAACGAAACTCTCATCGAAAACGACGATGAATATTATCTGACCAAGTAGCACCTTTTAATATTTTCATTCTGCTTAAGAGCGTACATCGTGTATTCCCCTCGGTTATTAATTTTTTTCTCTTATCAATAACCCTCTAATGGTGTTTTATTATTACTCACTTGGATAAACGTCTTGTATTCTTTTCCATATCCTTGATAGTGGCCACCATTATTCGTCAGCTATATCTCGTTTCATATCGCTTCAAAATCTTTATTTGTTACTTCATGAACTTTGTCTGTTGAGCTCATTTACAAAGTAATAATTCAGATCTTAATCTCATTCAAAAAGTTTATTTTACACATCACTCTCCCCTCGTGTTTGGTGTAGAAAACCTTGTTTATAAATTTTTCCCCTTCATCAGGTATCATGTTTACTTCAATATATTTAACCAAGCTATCTGGCCAATTACTTAATAATCCATCTGCTAGCACTAAGTACTCATTGATGATATCTAAATCAACATCACGAATTCTGATGACTAGAAAAGGGTGCTCTCCTAAGAACTCTCCCGATAATTTTTCTATATTATTGGCTAATTTATTTTTAAAGTTTGATATATTACTACCACAATTCTTACAAATTCCTGTAATTGTAAATAGTATATCAATAGAGTGATGACATAAAGGGCATTTGTGCTTCAGGAAGCACTTGTGTGTATCACATATTATTACTGGGATCATTGACCAATGGATTCTGTGATATTTTCGTTCATTGAGACAATCTGGACAGTATTTAGTTACCAATGGATAATTAATTAAGTCTTCACCTAGAAGTAATCCTTTACTAGACAAATTTCTTCTATAGTTATTTCGATTTGATATTTCAGTGCCTGTTAATGCCTCTGCTAGTCGGTAAAATAAATCATTAGTGTTTTTGAAGTTTTCATTAACTTTACTAATTTGTTTTAAAATTGAGGAATAGTGATAACACAACTTTCTATGACTATCGATCTCATTGTATCCATTTATCTGAGATAATCTTAGTAAAAAACCTTCAATCGATTCGTCGTTTATTATATTTGTTCTTCGAGACAACCTCCACCTATTCATATCTTAAAATCACACCTTTTTTATACCTTGGTGTATTTTTATTCAATTATATGCATAAAAAACTAATTCCAATGAATTCTGAAACAAATCGTCTAAGGGATTATGGAACAATTCTAAAGAATTATGGAATTTCACAAAAAATCCAGGGCTCCCGCCCTGGATTCTCATCAATTACATCTGCTATACCCGCAGTTGATACAATTCTTACACCCTTCGCTATTCACTAGCGAAGCGGAACCACACGACGTGCACAAGTCCATCGCCGCGACACTCGTCGCGCTTGGAGCAGCGTGCCCGCTATGTGCAGCTGCCACAGGAGCTGCCTCCACGACCTCGCTCGTCGCGGTCACGTAGTTCCGCGCGTCGTCAGGCTCGCTCATCACTTCGTCGTGCTGCTCGAGCGCTTTGGCAACCGCATCTGCGATCGACTCGACACGGTTGTTGCCGAAACCGATGGCGCCGGAGCCGCCAATGCCTTTCAAGTGCTTCACGAGCAGCTTCACTTTGTCGCCGTGATCGCCATAACGCAAGAACAAGGAGCACACGCGTCCGAGTGCTTCGGACATCGCGAACACGTCAGAGCCTGCTTTTCCTACGTTGAGGAAAATCTCGCTTGGCGTTCCGTTCATATCATTAATGGTAATATACGCCATACCGAATGGGGTATTCACTTTATACGTAGCGCCACGCAAAATTTGCGGACGGCGCTTGTATTGCTTATCGAAGACTTGCTCCGTCTTCGCATCCACGTTTACTGCTAACTTACCAGAAATGGAAGCCAAACTTTCTTTCTCCACCACAGCTTCTGCTGCCACTGCGACTGGAGCAACCTCCGGCTGTACCTCAGCCTTCACTTCTTCTTTTTTATCTGAATCCGAACTTGTACTCAACACCTGTACATCACGACTGCCATCGCGATAAATGGTCACGCCTTTACAACCCAAATCGTAAGCCAATTCATAAAGTCGCTTCGTCTCTTCAACCGTGAAATCAGCAGGGCAGTTCGCCGTTTTGGAAATGGAGCTATCTACCCAAGTCTGAATGGCAGCTTGTGCACGAATATGATCTTCAGCAGACAAGCTCATCGAAGTAACGAAGTAGTCCGGCAGATCTTGATCTGGATTCGCGTCCTTCCAATTCTGAGCAATCGGCACATACTGTTTATCGAAGCCTAGGCGACTTTGACGATAGTACTCAAATGCGAAGTAGGGCTCGATCCCTGTCGATGTGCCAACCATCGTTCCTGTGCTTCCGGTTGGTGCCTGTGTAATAACGGTAACGTTACGCATGCCATTCCGATGAATGGCCTCCCTGACCTCAGGATATACTTCAGTCATTTTGCGCATAAAGCCGCTTTCCATAAATTTATCTTCGATAAAGGCTTGGAACGATCCCTTCTCGCCTGCAATCTCAGATGAAGCCAGATACGCTTCTCTGGCCATAAATCCATAAATCTTGTCTAAGAACACGAGGGATTCAGGGCTGCCATACCGTATTTTCAAAAGAATCATAAGCTCCGCCAGACCCATCGTACCGAGTCCTACACGACGCTCATTTTGTTGATTTGCTCGATTTTCTTCGAAATGATACGGTGTTTTGTCGATCACATTATCAAGAAAACGCGTTGAGTAACGCACGACGGTAGCAAGCTCTTCCCAATCTACATCATGCTTCTCCGCATCATAGAACTTCGACAGATTAATCGCTGATAAATTACAAACACCCCATGCAGGAAGTCCCTGCTCTCCACACGGATTCGTACAAATAATCGGATTAAAATACCAACTGTTCGACATTTGGTTGTAATACTCCAGGAACACGACGCCTGGTTCTGCTGATTTCCAAGCAGACTCAATGATCGAATGCCACACATCACGCGCGCGAACGGTACGATAAGGCTTAACAGCTTTGCCTAATTTCTTCCACGCATCCAAATTTCCGTCCCACAGTTCATTGTATTCTGGATCGGTTGTATCCGGGAACACCAATTCCCACTCCAAATCTTCCTTCACTGCTTTCATGAAACCATTGCTGACACATACGGATAAGTTCGCATTCGTAATTTGTCCCATCGTGGACTTCACCGTAATGAAATCCTCCAGATCCGGATGCCAATCGTTAATCATTAGCATTAACGCACCGCGCCGGCTTCCGCCTTGCTCAATTAATCCCGTCGTATAGCTAAATAATCCGCCCCACGAGACAGCCCCGCTGGACGATCCATTCACGCCTTTCACGACCGAACGTCTTGGACGAAGCGAGGATAGATTGATACCGACGCCGCCTCCACGCGACATGATTTCCGTCATTTCAGTCAATGTATTCATAATGCCGCCACGGCTATCCTTCGGAGAAGGAATCACGTAGCAGTTAAATAACGTCAACTCGTCACTCGCATCCGCGCCCGCCGCAATACGACCACCAGGGACAAGTTTCCAATCATTTAAAATATACCGAAATTTATCCGTCCATTCCTGACGTTTTTCCGGTGTTTTCTCCACAGAAGCCATCGCTCCTGCCAAACGGTCCCACATTTCTTCTGGTGTTTTTTCCATATTTAACGTTAGTTTCTCAACTGCAGATTCAACGGTTTCCCCACTGCGTGTACGAACCTTCACGGTATTTCCTTCACGACTAATAATTTCGCCAACTTCTTTGGCTGGGAATTTCGGATCATCCTTCGTCAGTACAAGAACGGTGTCTCCCACTTTCGCATGACTTGTGTCCGCATTCTTAAGTGCATAGCGATCCAAAAAGATTTTCTCACTCAATCCTGTTAGCTTCTTACTCTCATACACATTCCCCATGAACATAAGCCTCCCAATTAAAGTGCAAATTCTGCTGCAATTAAGATAATCACTACAAGAGTCATTAGCCAATAATTCTCAATATATGGTAGTGCCAAATTATTATACTACACAACATATGGATGTACCATTGGCAAAAGAACCAAATTCACTCTAGTTGCAGATTTGCTAGCTTTGACGCGTCTCTCATCCTTTGTTAACCTATAAGTAGGATACCACATAAGGCCAACATTTAGAACATATGTTCCAATAACATTTTATTCCTAAGGAGTGCATGCTCATGTATTTTTATAAAGACCAATTCATACATAAACAAGATATCCAAATCTCACCTGATGATCGCGGTTATTATTTCGGAGACGGGATTTACGAAGTGTTTCGGGTATACAATGGACAGATTTATGAGGGTGCTGCACATATGCAGCGGCTTGAACGAACTGCTAGTGAAGTTCGCCTCTCTTTTCCACATTCAAGTGATGAAATATTGACTATACTGAATAAACTCATTCAACAAAACACCCTCACCGAAGGCACCGTTTATTTGCAAATCACGCGTGGGGAAGCGCCTCGCGCACATCCTTTTCCGACAAAGGCTGAGCCGATTATGCTGGCTTACTGCTCTGAAGTGAAACGCCCACTAGCTTCGATTCAAAATGGCATAAAGGCTATCACGCAGCCTGATATTCGCTGGCTCAGATGTGACCTCAAGACCCTAAATCTGCTCCCTAATGTACTTGCCAAACAAGCTGCGCTTGATCATGGCGTGCAAGAAGTCGTCCTGCATCGAGAAGGCACAGTCACCGAATGCAGCGCTTCGAATTTGATGATGGTGAAGGATCAGGTGCTCTATACGCATCCTGCGAATCATTTGATTTTGCATGGAATTACGCGGGCAGTTGTACTTAGATTAGCTCATGCTTTACAAATACCAGTGAAAGAAGAACCTTTCACGACCGAACAGCTTCTGCAAGCGGATGAAGCCTTCATCACAGGGACAACGGTAGAAATCACGCCAATCCTCCAAGTAGACGGACAATTCATCGGCACGGGAACACCTGGTCCAACGACTCAGCGGCTTCAAGCCGAATTTGAAAGAACTTTTCTCTACTAGCAGGCGCAGACGCCTCCACACCACATACAAGAGCAACCCTAGTCATCTCCATGGACTTCAAGGTTGCTCTCTTCTTTATCTAGACAGCCCAATCCAAATGTTTACAGAAAAATCACAAATACGGATAAAACAATTGACGGAAGCCCTATACCCCAATTAAACTATGGTTAATTATAAAAGAACTTGGACAACTCGCCCCTACATACTTTGCTTAACAAAAGCGTTAAAGTGGTGGGCGAGCAATGCGTCCAAGCAACAAGTGTGACTTACGAGAGGGGTAATCAAATTGAAAAAGAAAGCACTCGTATCATTCGTATTATCAGCAGCATTAATGGTCGTAGCAGGTTGCGGTCAAAAGGCTGAGCCAACACCTGCTGCAGGCGGCGCAGCATCATCAACGCCGGCAGCTACAGCAGCCGCATCCAAAACGTACAAGATCGCGATCTCGCAAATTGTTGAACATCCATCTTTGGATGCTACACGCCAAGGCTTCCTTGCAGCACTTAAGGATGCGGGCATCGTAGAAGGCACGAACTTGAAAGTTGACTTCAACAACGCACAAGGTGATCAACCGAATAACTTATCTATCGCTCAAAAAATAGCTTCCGCTGACAACGATCTCGTGCTTGGGATTGCAACGCCATCGGCACAAGCAGTAGTTCAGCAAGTGAAGAAAGCTCCGGTTCTTTTTGCAGCTGTTACAGATCCGCTTGCAGCTAAGATCGTGACCAATGTTGATAAGCCAGGCGGCAATGTATCCGGTGCATCCGATACGAATCCCATGGCGATTGCCCAATTGATGGATTTCGTTGCAGCTAACATGCCTAAGATTAAAACGGTTGGACTTGTCCTCAATGAAGGAGAACCTAACGCGGTGATTATGGCTAAAAATGCTGAAGATTCTTTATCCAAACACGGAATTAAGCTTGTGAAAGCGCCTGTAACGAATACGTCAGAAGTCAAACAAGCTGCGCAATCCCTAGTTGGTCGCGTCGACGCTTTCTTGATTACACTGGATAACACAGTTGTTAGCGGTGTGGATGGTATCATTCAAATTGCCAACGACAAGAAAATCCCTTTCTTCTCCAGTGACCGTGACACCGTTGAAAAAGGAGCCTTCGCTACTGTTGGTTTCAAATACTACGATCATGGCTACCAAGTAGGTCAAATGGCTGTTGATATTTTGAAAAACGGTAAAAAACCTGCTGACATGAAAGTAACCGTCCCAGACAAAATGGATCTAATCCTAAACCTAAAAGCAGCGAAAGCACAAGGCATCGAAGTAACGGATGCAATGAAAGCTGCTGTAAAAGATAAAGAGAAAAACATTATTCAGTAATAGTCAGACACTAAAGGGGTGAACGTCACTTTCGTTCATCCCTTTTTTTCAAAGTAGGGAGGGACATTTATGTTGGATTCCATGACGGGGGCTGTCGAGTTAGGACTACTCTATGCGTTGATGGCGCTTGGCGTATATATTACGTTTCGTATTCTTGATTTCCCCGATCTCACGGTAGACGGGAGTTTTACAACAGGCGGTGCCATTGCTGCCATTCTGATCGCTAATGGTTATTCGCCGATTCTTGCTTGTTTAGCCGCTTTTGCAGGTGGACTTATTGCTGGGGCTTGCACAGGACTGCTTCATACGAAGGGTAAAATAAACGGGCTTCTCTCCGGCATCCTCATGATGATTGCCTTGTATTCCATTAACATGCGCATCATGGGCAAGCCGAACATTTCGCTTCTTGGGGTAGATACCTTGTTTACCTCCATGTCGCCAATCGTGGTTGTACTGATCATTGTCATCGTGTTCAAATTATTGCTCGATGCTTTCCTCCACACCGATCTTGGCCTAGCGCTTCGCGCCACAGGCGACAATGCTCGGATGATTCGCAGCTTCGGTGCCAACACGGACCGTACAACGATTCTCGGCTTAAGCTTATCGAACGGATTAGTCGCACTATCCGGTGCGCTCATCGCGCAGCAATCAGGCTTTGCCGACATCTCGATGGGTATCGGGATGATCGTAGTTGGACTAGCTTCCGTCATTATTGGGGAAGCGATATTTGGCGCTCGTTCGGTTTTCCAAGCGACACTAGCTGCGGTACTCGGTTCTATCGTGTACCGGATTGTAGTCGCATTGGCACTTCGCGTCGAGTGGCTGAAAGCGTCCGACTTGAAGTTAATCACCGCGATTATCGTTATTATCGCGCTCGTTCTTCCGTCTGTGCAGCGTGCATTGAAGCAAAAAGCGAATGCCAAGAAACGCTCCGCAGAGCTCCTCGAGCTCGCGTTGCAAATGAACAAAGGAGGTAAGCGATAATGCTGCAACTCTCGCATGTCTCCAAGCTCTTCAATCCTGGTTCCGCCGATGAGAAAATCGCGCTCATCGGCATTAACTTAACCCTGAAGCCCGGTGACTTCGTCACGGTCATCGGCAGTAACGGCGCCGGTAAATCGACGCTGATGAACATCATCTCCGGCGTAATGACGCCGGACGCCGGCGAAGTGCGGATCGATGGTGAAGTCATTCACCATCTGCCGGAATACCAGCGCAGCCGCTGGGTCGGCCGCGTCTTTCAAGACCCCATGGCGGGGACGGCTCCTCGAATGACCATCGAGGAGAATCTCGCCATGGCGTTCGCCCGCGGCAAGAAGCGCGGGCTGAGCTTCGGCACCAACGCGCGGAAACGCGCGCTGTTCCTGGAGCAGCTGCAGCGCCTCGGCATCGGCCTGGAAAACCGCCTGCGCGCGAAGGTGGGGCTGCTCTCCGGCGGCGAGCGCCAAGCCCTCAGCTTGCTCATGGCGACGTTCACCCAGCCGCAGATTCTGCTGCTGGATGAGCACACCGCCGCGCTCGATCCCGCGCGGGCTGAACTCATCACACGATTGACCGAGGAAATCGTGCGGGAGATGAAGCTGACCACGCTCATGGTCACGCACAATATGGAGCAAGCGATACGCCTCGGCAATCGCCTGATCATGATGGATAAAGGCCGCATCATTCTGGATGTGAACGAGGAACGGAAGAAAGACCTCACCGTAGCGCAGCTGCTTGGTGAGTTTGAACACATCAGTGGCAATAAGTTAGCGGATGACCGCGTTGTACTTGGTTAATTGAAAAAGGACAGCCCTTTGCGTAGTTTCATCTACTTGAGGGCTGTCCTTTTATGTAGATGGAAGCATCTAACTGGAAAAACTCCATCTATTTTGAATGATTTTCAAGCTAAGACTCAAATAAATGGAAAATGTACATCTATAATTACGAATTCTGATCATTAAGCTGGAAATCCGCAATTTTACCTACATAAAATCCAGTTATTCTTATTAAAACATCATTTTCCAGTCAATTACCTGCATAAAATCCATCTATTCAATTCGCCAACCCTTCACGAAATTTTACCGCCGTAAATTCCACTCATCCGTACCATATTTCTCAGCAACAAGCTGCTCCGTCAATTCTACCTCATATTCCGTCAACGATGACTCGACGAGTTCAACGCCGAGCCCTAGCGCGATTTCACGCCGAAACGCTTCTTCCACTTCGCCAATCGTCACTTCCCTCTTCCCCTGTGCGCGCAGCAATTCATTGATCGCCACCGCTTTCTTCAGGAAGCTTTGTTTCATGCGATCGGCCACCTTCTCGTTCGAGAAGCGCAGCATCCGAAATAGTTGATCCGTATCCATATCCAGTAAGATGGAGCCGTGCTGCAAGACCACGTTTTTCTGCCGCACCTGTGCGCTGCCTGCGACTTTGCGGCCTTCTACAACGAGCTCGTACCACGAAGGTGAATCGAAACATGCCGCAGAGCCAGCGGAGGCGTATTTCTCTTTTTCCTCATCGCTTGCGAGCTGTACCATTTCTGCTGCAAGTCCTAGTGCGCGAAAACCTTGCAATAACCCCTCGCTCAACACCCGATAAGCTTCCGTCACATTGCGTGGAATGCCTGGATAATCTTCGGCTACGATGATGCTATACGTTAGCTCTTTATCGTGCAGCACAGCTCTTCCGCCAGTAGGCCGTCTCACAAAGCCAATTCCCTCATTCGCTACTGCTTCCTGGTCCACTTCTGCCGCCTTTTGAAAATAACCAATAGATAGCGTAGCGGGATTCCATCCATAGAAACGCACCGTTGGCGGAACTTTGCCCTCACTGTGTGCGGTAAGTATTGCTTCGTCTAAAGCCATATTTTCAGCAGGAGATCGATCTCCTGTATGTATAAATCGCCAAGCTGTCATCTAAACTCCTCTTCCTTTCTTGTACAACGTCACCTTTTACCAAAACTAACCTCTATCATATCATATTCATGTTCCACGTTCGACCTTGGGCACAACCCCAGTAAAACTCTTACATGGGAAAGTTATGAAAGATTCTTCTCTGGACATACTAGCAAGTATTCGACATTTACGAGGATACGCGTAGAATCACAACGTTTAGGAGGGCACTGCCATGCGTCAACATGATCAGCAAGAGAACATTCGCCCCATTCATAAACAGCTGGATATGCATTTTGAGAGGGACTGGTTTACCGAGCTGGACAATCGTGTTCGTGGAGGAGGTCCCTGGGATGACTGGACCTTATATCAGCTTGCCTACGAATCGGAAGAATCGGGGCTTATTTCTACATTTGATGATATGCAATGCCTTGCGCATCTAGGGACGCTAGAACCTATGGCGCATCAGATTGATACAGCGAAACGAGTGCTCAACGAGATGCGTGGACGGGCGATTTTGGCCGATGAGGTAGGACTTGGGAAGACCATTGAAGCTGGTTTAATTTTAAAAGAATACATGATCCGTGGACTCGTCCGCAAAACCCTCATCCTTGTACCCGCTTCCCTTGTGCTGCAATGGGTTCGGGAATTGAACACCAAATTCGGCATTCCTGCGGTTGCGCATAAGAAAGCCTATATGTGGCAGCAAGCGGACATCATAGTCGCCTCGATGGATACGGCCAAAAGGGACCCGCATCGCGAGATTGTGATGGGCCTTGAATACGATATGCTCATCGTCGATGAAGCGCACAAGCTGAAGAATAAGAAAACGACCAACTACACGTTCGTCAACGAGCTGCGCAAAAAGTACTGCCTGCTCCTCACAGCAACGCCTGTGCAGAACGATCTCAAAGAGCTCTACAACCTGATTACGCTGCTGAAGCCAGGTCAGCTTGGCGGGCATAACAACTTCAAGAGCAACTTCGTTGTTGGCAAGCGTACGCCGAAGAATGAGATTCAGCTGCAGCAGGAGCTTTCCAAGGTGATGATCCGCAACCGTCGTGGAGACGGGGGTGTTCACTACACGAAGCGGATTGTGCGTAACATCCCGCTGACGCTCTCGGATGATGAGCAAGCCCTCTATGATGGGGTTACGAATTTCGTTCGATCGCGTTATTCCGAAAGTGGCGGCGATCTCAGCTCTATGCTTTCGATGATTACACTTCAGCGTGAGGTGTGCAGTTCGCGAGACGCTGTATTCATTACGTTGGTGAATTTATTTAAAAAAACAGCTGAGGACTCGCCGATTCGCCCCAAAATCTGGGAGCTTGTCGAGCTTATTCGCAGCATAAAGTCCAACAGCAAAGCGGAAACCACGATGCGACTCATCCAAGACATCAATGATAAAGTCATTATTTTCACCGAGTATCGGGCATCGCAAGAGTATTTATTGAACTATCTCAAGGAACATAAGATTACGGCTGTTCCCTATCGCGGTGGCATGAATCGCGGCAAAAAAGATTGGATGATGGATTTGTTCCGAAATCGGGTACAAGTACTTATAGCGACCGAGGCGGGTGGCGAGGGCATCAATCTCCAATTTTGCCACAACATGATCAACTTCGATCTCCCGTGGAACCCTATGCGCGTGGAACAACGGATTGGTCGTGTGCATCGCCTTGGACAAACGCATGATGTGAACATATACAACTTATCCACAAGGAATACCATTGAAGAACATATCCTCTCCCTCTTGCACGAGAAGATTAACATGTTCGAATTAGTTATCGGTCAATTGGATACGATTTTGGAAAAAATCGAAAAACGCGGCTCGCTGGAAACATCCCTGTTCCGCATGGTCATGGAAGCCGGGTCTGGGGAGGAAATCCGTCGTAAAATTGATGAACTCGGGCATTCCATCTCCGAAGTTCGAGAAGAGATTGAACAAAATCCCCAATACGGCGCCAAGTTTCAGGACATCCTTGATGCTGTTGGCGGATCCCAAGGTGTGGAGGTGGGTCCATGAACAAGCGTAACATCCATTCGTTCGTGATGCGATTTCTCGAAGCCTATGACTGCCAGATTCTTGAGAAAACACCTGCTTCTGTGACGGTTAAGCTCTCTCCCGAGGCAGATCGGGAAATGACGGGCCGTCCTTACTACTGGAGTTTTGTTGAACGAACTGGTGCTGCAGCAGAAACGATGACCTATAAATTTGTGATCGATCCCGAGCAAATGAAACTCGAATCGAAACCCAAATCGGGTACCTTGACTGCTGTCCAAAGTCCTCCATCCACGGGCTACGGCCCCCCAGGAACAGGCACTGGCGGTACTGGAGCTCCAGGTACCGGTGCTCCAGCAGGCAGTGCGCCGGACAGCATTCTCGGCCGTTACTTCGGTTTCGTTCCGACGACCATCACGGCCCGAGTTCCCCAAGACGATGTCACCTTCGGCAGCCGGCGACTTGATCAGATCTTCGGTATCGTGCGCGAGCGCGGTCGATTCATTCACTTATTCGAAGAGCCATTCCCGACAGGAGCGACGTTTCATGCATCTCTCGTCTATAATACGTGGCTCTGTGTGAACTACAAGGTTGAGCTTCTCTGTGATCGGAAGCGGACCGAAATTCACTCCCTTGCCATTCAACTGGGCACTGGTGAAATTCGCGAACATTTTCATAAGGGGATGCTTACGAAAAGCTTATCACCGAAGCTTCCTGC
The DNA here is from genome assembly GCF_059691955.1 of Paenibacillus sp. J22FR83. Taxonomy (NCBI): domain Bacteria; kingdom Bacillati; phylum Bacillota; class Bacilli; order Caryophanales; family Paenibacillaceae; genus Paenibacillus; species Paenibacillus sp. J22FR83. The sequence continues at coordinate 78,094 of NZ_JCAUAM010000018.1, read as the reverse complement.
AAATAGTCACATTTTGCCGGATACGATTTCGATCCCGAAGGCGATTAATGCTCTGGAGATGACGCTCGAGCGCAAAGTCAGCGCCTACGACCACCGGTGGGCCGATGAAGCGAATGCCCGGCATCGCAGTGAAATTGATCGTGTGGAGAGTTACTATAACGGCCTTCTATTGGCAGCAGAACCTGACAAAAGAGACGAAATCGAAATCCAATGTCGGAATCGCTTGGAAGAGATCGATTGGCAGCATAAGCCACGGATCGCTGTATCCATCATTAATGGCGGACTTTTCCACTTAAATGCGAGTCGAATTCCAACCAGAAACTGACGCAAGTCGCTAAAACCTCGCAAATAATCCGTAACAGGTTCTAACATTCTTTTTAAAGCATACGCATTACAATAGTCACATACACTAAGAGGTTAGCGAGAGGGGGGTGAACGAAGATGAAGTCGTGGACCACTTGGACAGCCACTTGTCTGATTTTATGCAGTATTGGCTTCATGCCCTTACACACTTCAGCGGTTGACAACATTGGCGGGACAAGCCTTACGCAGGCGCAAGTGAAGGAACCTAATAGAGCAGCTCCAACACCAACACCTAACTTGACAAGTACATCATCTTTCGATTCCACAATAAGTTCCTGGCAAGCCACACTTGCACAAGAAGATGGCTTTGCAGGCTGGCTGCATGCCCGCTGGAACAGTTATTCACTCGGACCTGGCACCCATGGCTGGGTTGTCATACTCACCGATCAAGGTCATGAGGTAGGTTACATGATCGTACATGCTACCGACTCTGGCGGTTTCCGGTTAACCGAATATGGGACAGGCCCCGCTCCGCTATTTAGCCTGGCTACGTTGTATCGCTCTTTGATACAACAGGAACTCATTCCTTCTGATACTTTATACGACGATTTTGTGTTAAATGATACGATTACGAAAGACCGCTTATATATGGATACCCTTACTTCTGTTTGGAAAATAGTACTTAGTGGCGAGACCTATTATCTCGACGCCAAATCCGGCGAGTTGCTTCCGCTCACCGCGGATCCTACGCCACGCATGGCGATGGATGCCAGCTCCCCTTCCGATTTATCGCATGGCACTTCTCAAACTCTGATACGTCCCGCTTTTGATCCGTATGACCGATTGCCTTGGATTACAGGCACTCCGCTGCAAGTGACTTCAATGCCTGAGCTCCAGGTTGCCCTCGAGCAGCAAGGAGATCTAACTTACGTCACCAAGCTATATGGGGATCAGGTAACGATGCCATTGACCGTGACAGGTTATCAACAATGGATACTTGGGGATAATTATCTAATCCTCGAGCACGATGGCCCGCGATATGTGTTATTGGATGCTTCGCTGGCGCTTGGGAAGATTTATCCCTAAATACAAAGTGGCTGGCCACAAGTAGAAGATTCTACAAGTGACCAGCCACTTTGCGTACATGAACCCAGTTTATTTTCTCGACTTTGACCTATCGAACAGCATCCGCGTTGCTAATGGCAGCATCCCAAACCAACGCGTTTGCCAACCCTCACGTTGTTCCTTCATCGACGCTCTGGCTTGTTGACGCACTTCCTTCGGCGTGTCGATATAGGTAACGACTTGTTGGGTTATGTACTTCACAAGATCATCGCTTTTTGCCATACGCCCACCTGCCTTTACCCTTATTGTAACCAGCTCAACAGGGCTTTAAACTGTACGGAGACAGGTGGCCGGCCGCTTACACATTGGTATTCACCCTGGTTTTCCGCCGCTCTCCGCAATAATTTTATCAGCAAAAGATTTAATCGTACCGCAGCCTAACAGCATGGGCTTATTATCGCATTGCAAGAGCAACGTTTGAGCATTCGTATCCCAGGCGTATTGGAAGCCAACATTCATGCTGACGACGGAAATCGTAAATTTGCCTGATGCTGTGTTCGGAATGGCAAACCCCTGCCTCCTGCCTACCTGCTGCAGTGCTCGGAATACGGAAGGCGAAATCCCTTTATACATCCATGTGCTACAAGTTGCCATAGGTTTTCTCACCTCTTTCAATTAGGATCATTAAATTGTATGAGGCAAGAGCTGAAATCGTGCTTATTTCCCCAAAAAGCCTATGGCCAGATCGTTGCATATGCTTCTAATCTCGTCCAACGCACATAAGCTAGAGTAACTAGAGAGAGAAAGAGGTGTTGGTTGGAATGTGGGAACTAATGCTTGCAACCGAGCAGCTTGACATTTATATGGACGAAGTCAATCTCAAACTGGAGATCCGAATCAAGTCAGAAAGGGATGTAGCAGCACCTCTAATAATTCGTATGAATCATACAGATTTGACCCAGTTGATCTATACCCTGCTGGAAATCAATCGCAGCTTTCGAGGAGATATTCCTTTTTTTCATACGCAAAAGCTGTCCGGCAAAGCCTAGCCAAACAGCGCTAAAAAAGCACGATGCGCCCCCCACCTTCCCGGTGTTTGGAGCCATCGTGCTTTTGTTATCATCGCATCTTAGATTCGATGTTTAGTTTCTGTTGATTCCTGCGATTGACGCAATGAAACGCAAGATATACAAGAACAAGTTGATAAAATCGAGATAAATATTCAATGCAGCAAGTGGTACAGCTTCTGCCGCCACACCATTGCGATACTGAGCTACGTCATAGAGTACCCAACCGCTGAAGATCAGAATCCCCACCATGGACCATACCAAATTCATCATGGATCCAAAATGCAAGAACATACCCAGCACACTCATGAGCACAAGTCCAATCGTTCCTGCAAACAAGAAACCGCCTAAGAAGCTGAAATCACGCTGGGAACGATGCGCGTAGAAGGCCAAAGAGCCAAAAATCGCTGCCGTTGCAAAAAAAGCACCCGATACCACGCTTGCCCCAAGTTGACCGCCGTACGCCATAATGACCGGATATAGCGTCACACCTGAAATGGCTGTAAATGCGTAGAGAAAGCCATAGCCAATATTTTTGCCGCGAATTCGAATCACGATAGCGGCTACCAGCATCGCGACCTCCGCAATGATGAAGAGCATCACCATGGATGGCGGTACTACCATTGCACCTATTAATGTGCCCAGAAATGATACCAACAGGGAAATGGCAAACGTTTGAAGCACATGTGCAAAACTGCCGGATTGGGTGATCGTAACTGTTCTATCCATGCCATTCAGCTCCTTTAGATATAAAAAAATGTACAATCTATCCTATGTATTATAATTGAAATTCATGAAAATCGCTACTGGGTGTGGGGGCTGGACATAGAAACACCCTTTTCTGATGGGCCAGAAAAGGGTGTCCATGTATGCGATCAAGAGGACTCGAACCTCCACGGGGGTAAGCCCACACGGACCTGAACCGTGCGCGTCTGCCAATTCCGCCATGATCGCGTTTACAAAATTAATATACCATGTGACGCAAAAGCTCGTCAATGAAACTTTTGCCTCAAAGGTATAATTCCATGGCTACTTCCTCACCCTAATCCCAAAGGAGGTATGACCTATGGATGAAGAAGAAATCAAAGCATTAGAGCCGAAATATACAGGCAATCAGCGTCATTTGACCGAGGGTGAAGCAGAGGGAATCGTGCACGATCCTAATTTCAAAAACGAAAATGAAGATGACGACCTCTCTGATATCGACGCGCTAGCGGCAGGTCTTGGCTTCGGAGTGTTCCGCAGAACATAGCTAAGCCAACTAGAGATGAGGGTCCCTACGCCAGTAAGGTGGCGGGGGCCCTCTTTTTGCTGCTGGCGCCCGCTCGCAAAAGTGCAAAAGTGCAACCTTTTGGCATCCTATTTGCCTATCCATCTAAAATGCGTGCAGATAGGCAACTATTTCTGCCTGTAACCATCCGTTTCGTGCTACTTTGTTCCAAAAGGTTGCCTTTTTGCACGCATTTACTCATTCCAAGCTGATTTGGTCGGAAATAAGTGTACATTTGCAACTTTGAGCGTTTGGGGTCCGCTGGTAGAGTGTGGGGACGCGCGCGGTGCTCTTTCTTACACGCTGTAAGCGTGTTTTTCACCGTTACAGCGGCCCCCAATCGGCCCGCTCTTATCCACAGCGTGCCTACGCACCTTCCTCCTGCGACTGCGCCTTAGCACGCCTGCTCATCGCAAGCTCGTACATCTGACCCGAAGCTAGAATAGCTTCATGGACCGTCCTGCCAATCAGGTACCCCAGCGTCGTCGCTGTGCCTGCGTAGCGGTATGTCGTTCCTCTATCTGTTGCTGCGATCAGCACAGCGTCTGTCGATGTACCAGTTGCGATTTGTCCGTTGATCGTGATGTTCATAGACTGCAGCGCAGCCGCCTTCGCTTCGGTGGCGGTAATCACTGCGTTCACCATCGCAGCGTCTGTCAGTTGCCCCTCAATCACGACGATCGTATTGATCGTGCCAGGGTAGAGTGAGACTGCAGGCAGCACGGCACCTGCTCGTGCTTTATTTCCCAACCCGACTGTCACCCATGCGCCAACACGAAGTGTTTCACCTACATGTGCCGCATCATCTCCCGAAAGCGCACGCTCGTTCTCGATCGGCCAAGCCATCTCGTTGAATCCGACATCGTTCACCCACGCCGCGGTGAGCATTCCAGCCGTATCCCGTGGATCCAATCCTTCTCGAACTATGAAAGCCTCCATCTCCAATAACGGATCAGTCTCGTTATACGTCTTGTCCACTTGCCGATTCATCAACACCCGATGGTAACCCAAACCTCCCCCCCATGGTGAGGAATTCAATGTCCGCAGCGGAGTGTTACTGGTAATCGCCATATACTGTCCATATGGCGATACCACTTGCTTCATCCCAACACCTGCGATTAAACTTTTAGCGGAAGCAGCCTCGCGCTCCCCCTCGCCATCATTCTGTCTCATCGGACAGATCATCCGGCGTTATCGTTTCCTGAGGCAACATGAACGCTGGCGGCCTTTCATTCTCATAGGGCTGATACACGTATCCGCGGGCAAGCTTGACGACTCTACGGTTTTTTTTGCGAATAAGAACCGTCTCATCATCCCAAGCCACAACAATTCCCCGAACATCGTTCGTAGGGCTAACATCTCGAATCACACGCAGCAATGTGCTATCTACCCGAAATTGATCCAATTCTTCTTCAGTAATCATCTATGTAGCACCTCCCATATAGGCATGTTTCTAATCAATCGTTCTTCCTTAGCATACACCAATTTACCATTCGTTGAAACTTTACATAAATCCATACATCTTCGGTTAACTTAACGAGGATGAGGCGCGCGATAAGGCACAGGCTAACTCATGCTTACCGTAAAGGGGACATTCCAATGGAGAAGAGAACGTACTACATCAATGTAGCCACGGGAGAAATACTCGAAGATAGCACAGCACTTGATTATGAATTTGAAATATCTGCAACCGAAGATGATATCGCCAAACTTCAAGAGCTTTTTGAGGAAACTGACAATTCGTCTCAAGGCAGTTACGCGACTTCCTGGCTCCCGTGGAAAGTATATTATTCCAATGAAACCAATCAGGAATATGATTACTATCTAACCGAAGTATATCGTACGCTGCACCGACTTGGTTCTGAACAAACCAAACGTCATATCGAAACTATGAATGTTTTGGATAACGGCATCTAGTGGAGTGGGCCATGAACACAAAATAAAAAGGCCAAGATTCCTTGAGGAATTCATTGGCCTTTTGTGATATATGGTTTATTAACTTACATGCTCTTTCGAATCATTCGTTTCAAACCAGAAATCAAGGACTTTGCTTGACATCACACGTTTCTTAATATAATCCGCTTGCGCAACAGAGAACTGCTGTTCCCACTCGATGGTTAGCTCCGTACAAAGCTTCACGATCGTTAACAACTCGGACCAGGCTACATAACGCTTATACCAGAAAAATTGCGGGTGTTCAATCATATACGGATACAGATCATCAAACTCTGTATGTTTACAATCAAGCGCACGTTCAAAGTGAGTCTTTGCTTCCCCTAGCTTTGTCATGAAATAGTCAATGGAACCATTTTCGATACCCATAGATGTCAGCCTCCTCTCTTACCTTGTAACCATTATAAAGGATAAATCGGATTCAGGGAAGTCATTCTCGCCATGTAAAATCAGTCAAAAGTAATCTTCCCGTTCGCAAGTGATGCAATTCGAGCAAGTGACTCTACGCGGATACCCCGTTCACGAATCGATTTGCCGCCATTTTGAAAGGATTTCTCAACAACAATCCCAACTCCGACTAGCTCTGCTTCTGCTTTTTCCACAATACGAATTAAGCCGCGTGCAGCATCCCCATTGGCGATGAAATCATCAATTAGCAGGATACGCTCCCCTTTGCCCAGCAAATGCGAAGACACCATAATATCCGTAACAATGCCTTTGGTAAAAGAAGGAACTCGCTCGCTATAGGTATCTTGATCCATCGTCAACGTCTTCTTGCGACGAGCAAATACCATAGGAACTTCAAGTTGCAGTGCCGTCGTATACGCAATAGGAATTCCGGAAGATTCCACAGTCAATACTTTGTCTGGCTTCGTTTCTCTGAACAGTCTTGCAAATTCTTTCCCCATCTCCATGATGAGAACAGGATCTACCTGGTGATTCAAAATGGCATCAAGCTTAAGAACTTGATCTGAAGCAACGACGCCGACCTCTAAGATCCGCTTTTTTAATAATTCCATGAAATCGGCCCCCTATTGCTTTCTATTATGAGTAAGTTACCATATTGCTCCTGCCTCTTTCAAGTCCATTTAGAAAATAACAAAAAACACTGAAACTTTTTGGGCTCCCATGGTGTCTATATATATATAAGCCTTACACAATTGTAATACGTTCTAGAATTGCTCACATTTAGGCACCAAGATGCATTGAAAACCTTCGATAAAACAGTATCATTAGTACTACTAATAATTATTACTTCAACTACTCTTCGGAGGAAAGGAAAGATGGCAATGAACAACCTAATAAAACCCATTCTTGTAGGCTGTGTGCCTGTTGCAATTGCATCATTCTTGGTAACTGGATGCCAAGAATCATCTGCCCCTGCTCCAAAGCCTACCATAAACGCAACATCAACGTATGTGCCTTCAGAGGTAAATCAGGAAACTACAGCTCCGATTATCGTCGCAACCCCGACGTCTACACCTGCTGTAGACGATAGCATCAAACATGAGGCTCAAGTGGCAGGCATCACCAAAGTAGATCAAGACGATATTTCGCCATCACAAGTGTACACAAGTCCGAAGCCCACTTCTAAGCCAAAAGTCAAAGCCGAAGATGCTTATCAACAAGAAAAGCCGACCTTAATGGGGCTCAAACTTGGCACTCCGAAAGCTTCGGTGTTGGAGCGTTTTGGTAAAGTGAAGAAGCAATTCGTCATGGAAGAAGACAACATCGAGGTTTACGATTTCAACGACTTTTCGGTAGGGTTCAATAGTAAAGGGGTACTTGAATTCGTAGATGTACACTCGATTGACATTGACCCCGGTTTGCATGGCTTGAGATTAGGACAAAGTGGGCAGGATGCGATTGCCATTCTAGGTAAGCCTGATACCAAATCCACCTATGTGCTGTCGTACAAAGCGCAAGGTACTTTGCTCAAAATCGATCTCGATCCGCATGACAACACGATCCAGTCCATTAAGCTTTTTGCCAATTCATAATCCCCATTACCGTCATCAAAACAGAAGACCATGAATTCAGCCTTAGAGGTTGAAATTCATGGTCTTTTTTTTGGTTTTCTTTTCAAGATAACAACGTGATGTTTGCGAAACCGGAGGTAGATCAAGGTGCCAATAGCAGCTAGTATGACCAAAATGAATAAGGAAATTCCCATATAAGTATGAAACAATTGTAAAAAACTTTCAAAGTTATTGCCGATAAATCGGCCCAACGTTACGAAGGTTGTACACCAGAGCAGCGCTCCGGTTCCCGCATACAAAATGTACTTATAAAACTTCACACCGCTTACACCTGATAGATAGCAAGTAAAGTGACGTACACCAGGAACGAAATAACCGAAGAAGACCGTCCACAGACCATATTTCTTAAACCAACCTTCCGCTCTCTCGATTCGGCTTGGAGTCAGCTTCACCCATTTGCCATAGCGATTAAGAAACGGTTTCCCTACACGATGACCAATGAAATAACTAACCGTCATACCTGTCATTGTTCCTGCATAAATAACGGCTAATGTGGGGCCGAAGTCGAAAGGACCTCCCCAAGCGGTCAAAGATCCAATAAAGACCATCAAAGTCTCATCCGGAATCGGAACGCCAAGCATCCCAGCGGACAACAAGAGATATAAGGCAACATAGCCATATTGGCTAATAAAATCAAACAGGAATTCCTTCACGACTTACACTCTCCTGAGTTTAATTTCACATGCCTCGTAGCTGCGGAATAGGGCTTAAGCAAATCTCGTCCTATCTTACAGTCATGCAAGCTTATGTACAAACATACCTTGTACTATATCAAACGAAAGAAAGCGAGGCAATATATGCGAAATTATGCACAGATTGTCCGTGTTGCCTTCACCTATATCGGAACTGTCGTTGGGGCTGGCTTTGCTTCCGGACAAGAAATCCTTCAATTTTTCACTCGCTATGGCTCGCTGGCCACATTAACAATCGCTTTATCTACCGTCCTGTTCGTATGGATAGGCATACAACTGATGCTTATGGCACATGAAATGAAAGCAGAATCCTATGAGGATTTGAATAAAGTTCTTTTTGGCGAAAAAATCGGGAAATGGATTTCCTTGTTTATGATGGTCGTTCTTTTTGGCATTACAACGGTCATGCTAGCAGGAGCCGGTACGGTTTTTGAAGAACAACTCCATCTTTCCTACACGACCGGGCTACTGATTACACTTGTACTTTCTTATGTCATTCTAACACGCGGGATTAAAGCGATCATGACCGTCAACTCCATTGTAGTCCCCATTATGCTGCTCTTCAGTTTCGTCATTGTTGTGTACACCTGGCATTCGCCAACGTCTGGCAACTGGCTGCGTATATCAAGCGATGATTCACTTATCCGCGTTTGGTTTGCACCATTCCTCTACACAGCCTTTAATCTAGCCATGGCACAAGCTGTCCTTGTTCCAATGGGAGGCGCGATTCGCGATCGCTCCGTACTCTACTGGGGCGGTTTGCTTGGAGGTGCTGGCATTGGATTGCTTCTACTTGCCGCGCATTACGCCCTTTCCGCACAAATGCCGGGCATCGCACAATTCGAAATCCCGATGGGAAATATTATGACGAAACTCGGTTATTTCCCACAAGTCGCTTATTTGCTCGTTATTTATGGCGAAATATTCACGACCTTTATTGGGGATGCCTATGGCTTATCCATGCAGCTCCAACAACGGATTAAGATACCTCCCAAAGTGTTGCTCATCGCGATTTTACTTCTCAGCTATGCCATCAGCCACATCGGTTTTAAAACGCTTTTAACCGCTTTATACCCGCTATTCGGTGTGGTGAGTGTCGTTTGGCTCGTGTTGATGATCTGGCGTAACCGTCGCAGTACGTTTTAGGGAATTGCCCAGTGGGAAGCTAAGTACGAGAATCAACCGAACGGTCAATAGCAGCATCCCCATCCCAGCAAGGATAATGCCTGTCAGCAAATAACCCCAATGAAAATTCGCGATTTCTGCATGATCTCGACCAACAGCTATTAGCATAGCAATCATGAGTAGAAGTCCAATGATAAATAAACCAACAACGGAGTAATCCATAACTGTCCATCTGGAGAAATAGGTAGCCGCGATCTGGGCTTGGCCGATGGCTCTTGGCGAGGCAGCTTGCTGCCTCCATAACTGATGTACACTCCAAGCTGTATAGATGCCGGCCCCCGTCACAAATAAACCGACCACAGCACCTAACATAGCTAAAAATAAATTCATTCCTCCCCCTCCTTCCATCTAACCTTGAACTAGTGCCGACGCAAGCCGTAGATAAGCAGTAACGTGCAAACAAAGCTAATGACAGGGAGCGCATACAGCAGTGGAAGAATCATCACATGTGGAAGCTTCATCGCTGGAAACCACAGCAGTTGCATGTATTTCTTATCCAGCTCTCCATCTTCTTGCTTGTCTTTATCAGCTCGGAGAGCGTCGGATGCTCCCTCATTCCACTGAATCTTACCTTTTTTCCATCCAACTTGATAGGAAATTTCTCGATGATCTTTCCGCTTATCGTTATCTTCCATGTTCGAGGCCTCCAATCCCATGCTTTCTATAATTGAATATAGAGATGATTAGGAATTACACGTGCTGCCGCATCACGTACATGGCCATGACAGGTAAAGAGCAGCACCTGATGACGCTGACTTACATCAGCGAGAACACGCAAACAACTTTCCATCCGTTCCTCATCAAAATTGACAAGAATATCGTCCAATACCAGCGGTAAAACAGCTTTGCCGCCATATTCTTCTACAAGCGCAAATCGCATGGATAAATATAATTGCTCAGCGGTCCCACGACTGAGCCCATTCGTCTCTACTTGCTGTCCATTTGCCCTGACCGCTAATAAGCGTTGTTCGCCAAATGGGGCTTTAACAGCTTCGAATGCCCCGTTCGTCATCATAGCAAAATACGAAGATGCCCGCAGAAGCACGCCTGGTTGACGATCCTTTTCGTAGATATCACGTGCTTTTTTCAATAGAAGCGCTGCAAATGATGCCACCGCATATTGATTCACTCCCTGAGATAACGTCGTTCGAATCCCTTCTGCTTGCATACGCAGATTCGCTCCTTCCGCCCCCTGCTCCAGCTTCTCAATATGGCCCGAAAGCTTGCCAATAATCTCTCTGAGCTCATTCGTTTGCGCAATCGTCTGCGATAGCTTCTGTTGCAATGAAACAGCTTGCAGAGCCAAATCTTCTTCGCCTTGAGATTCCATTAACTCGGCAAAGCTTTCCATAAATGAACGGCTTACTAAAGATTCCATGGAGGCTTGGAGTACGCGACTTTCATCCTCCAGTTTCTTGCGTTCGAGTTGTTCCCGTTCCATGATTCGCAGGTGCTCACCATCTTGTGCTGTGGCTTCCTGTAAAAGTTGATGAAGTCGCGCCTGTGTCCGGTCCATATGCTGCTGAGCTAACAGAAGCGCTTGCTCTGACTCACCCAACTCCTGTTCTAATTGCCTATGCTCCGCAATAAGCACATGCTGACGCTGCTCATCTTCTTTCCAACGTTTTAATGCAAACAAATAGTCTTGTCTAGTTGGAGGCAAATCTAGCAGATTGCGAATGGTTTCTTCAAAAATACGCACGTTCTCGGCTAACATGTCTCTCTTGGCAATCAGTTTATGAAGTTGACGCAGTCCATCTTGGGCCATCTCGATGACCCCAATCGTCTCTAGCAGCGCATCTGTTGATAGGTGGGAGCCTACGCCAAGTTGGTTCAGCCATTCTTCCCAGGCTGTATGCAGCAAGAGCGTGTCTTTTCTCACATCTTCCGCATGGCGCAGCCGCTGTTCAACTTGCCCCTGAAGCAGGAGCAAATTTTCCCGTGCATCCCTTAATTTCTCCAGCTTGCGGAGCTGTTCACTATGTGCATGCTTCCCTTTGTCAACCTCTCGGAACCAAGCATCCAGCTGCGGCTGAAGGTCTTGAATCGATATATTCGTATATCTATAGGATCCAGACTTTGAATATTCGGAAGCAGCAGCTGCTTCTCGAAATTGTTGATCCTGTGCTTGCTCATAATGACGCAGCTGCTCCTGAATGCGGTGTTCTAGTTGTCCTAGCTCCTGCTCCAAACGTTGATCTTGCTCATTGGTAGATGCAATGGTAGAAGGCATGGCACGAGATGCTCTGCTTCCTTCCGCTTGGCGGCCCATCAACCATATATAGCCCGTCACCACCGCGAAAATAAGGGAAACGCATAGCGCTGTAGGCCAATTCCCCAGCCATCCGATCACGAAAGGACTGACCAGCGTTAGGAGGCCTGCCCCTATCATCAAACGCTGACGGAATGCACGCGTTGCCTCTCTACCCGCTTTCGTTGCATCTTCAAGACTCTGCAAATATAAATGTTGTTCAGCCTGACGTTCTTGCTGATGCATCTTTTGACTTGTGACTAGCTGCCAACGCGCATAATCCGAAGCCAAATTCTGTAATAAGTGATAAGGATCAGCGTCCATTATCTCTGAACTTGCTGATATGCCTTTGCACGCCGCCTCAAGATAACTTACCTGCTCTTGCCCGCGATTAACTTGTGTATGTAAACTGTCCAATTCTGCGCTGATGCGCAGTTCAAGTTCGGAGCGATTGCGGAATTGCTCTTTATACGACCGCACTTGTTCACGAAGTGAAATCGTTACAGCGAATGAAGTGACATCGGTCTCATCCCATTGCACATCCAAGTTAGCTAGCCCTCTATCCACTTGAGCCCGTTGGTGTGCAATCTCTACCTCAAGCTGTTCCAACTGTCGCTTGTGCTCCTCATAGGTAGCGGATTGCTCCAATAAATGGTTCAACTCGATTCCATTCGCGAGTATTTGGGGCTCCAAGAGGAGCGCAGCCCTATCCCTGTGCATACTCTGCACACGGAGCTCCAGCTTGTCGCGCTCCGCTTGAAGGCGCTCCTGCTCGGCCTCGAGCGCCTCCAGCCTTGCCGTGGCCTGCGCCGGGAAGCCCGGCCGCGGCGGCAGGCCCTCCAGCTCGCGGCCGATCTGCCGCAAGCGGAGCCAGCCGCTGCGCGCCTTGCCGGCCAGGCCGAGCTTGTGCAGCTCCGCGCGCAGCGCCTCCTGCTGCCCCTCCAGGGCAGCTGCGCGCGCCTCCGCGGCGCTGTGCTCTTCCTGCAGCCGATCGTAATCGGCTGCCCCGTCACGGCTGCGGCGCAGCGACTGCTCCAGACCCTCGAGCTCCTTCAGGAGACGGTTCATCTCCTGATTGCGTCCGCGGGGTCTGTACAGGCCGTCGGCCTGCGCCGTCAGCTTGCGCTCGGCCTCCATGATGGCCGAGCCGCTTACACCGAGCCCAGCGCTATACAGATAGCCGCTGAGCTCGTCCGTCTGCAGGGAGCGCAGCTCCTGCAGTTCGGTTAGACCAAAAGCGAACAAGCTGCGATAGAGGTCGGCCGAGAGGCCGCCTAGCAGCGTGTTCAGCTCCTCTTCGCCGCCGATGGTACCATCGGCGAATGTGACCTTAACGAGCCCCGCAGAGGCTCGTTTGCCGCCTGTGGCGGGCGCGTCGTAGCGTTCGACGCGGATGCGCTGACCCTGCTCATCGAGCAGGGTTAGTGCGCCCCCGTGGGCGCCGCCGCCCAGCGGCTCGTAGCGCTCCGACCGGTTCGTTCGCGTCGGAAAGCCGAACAGCATCGCACGGACGAAGCCCATGAGCGTGCTCTTGCCCGCTTCGTTGGCGCCGTAGAATACGGTCAACGCATTGTCGGTCTGCAGCTGACGATCGCGCAAGGAACCAAATCCATCGACTTGGATGGCAATAATTCTCATCCAGTTCCCCCTCCATCCGTGGTTAAGAGATCCGCTACAAGTACTTCTGCGGAACGCAGCCATTCACGTAGTTGTTCGTGCGTCGCTGCAGCTGGATTTCCAGCAGATTGAGGCAACCCTTGCAAGGCTGCTGCCAATGCTTCTTCAGCGAAGCTCTCCAAAGCGGATTCGTCACTTTGCAGCACCGCCGCATATCTTAACAGATCACCTAGGAAGCTCTTCTCTTCCATAATAGCTGCCAGATCAAGTTCACTGGCCGTTCGATCTTCGATGGATTCGATCCATACGAAGTTGCCTCGTTCCACTTCGTCTTCTCTTAATTCATCTATTAATTCCTGTAGAGTACGGCCTTTGCGCAGACGTTCATGAATGCTGCTGCGACCTTCCAATACGATGCGCACAATGCCATCTCGGCCATTAGCGTCTTGTCGAAGCCGATCTAATAACTCCCCTAAGCGATCTTTCAACACTTGCTCCGATGGAATTGAAATTACTGATAACGTTTCTTGATACCATCGAACTGTGTCTAGAGCATGGAAGATAAGCTCTGCACGTCCCTGATCATCCATATCTACTAGATAACAGCCGCGAGGCCCTGTTTCCCGGATACTTCGGCCTTGTATATTGCCTGGATACACGATCGCTGGCTTTACGTTCATAATCTGTCTTGTATGTACATGTCCAAGTGCCCAGTAATGCATGCCGGCATCGATTAAATCATGCTTGCTGCATGGGGCATAATTATCATGATGTGGGTCCCCGTCCACATTCGTATGCAAGAGTCCAATCTGACACACTTGCGCTTGTCCTCTTTTAAACTTCAGGGCAAGATTATCCGTTACCACGGGGCTCCCATAGGAAATCCCATGAATTTCGGCAATAAGGCCGCGATCTTGTTTCACAACTTGTACCGTCTCTACATGATCAGACGCAAAAAAATGAACGTCTGCTGGCCAAACCAACTTGGCGGCACGTCCATCCTCGGGGTCATGATTACCATGTATGATATAAACAGGAATGCCTTCCGTCGCCAATTGTTCCACTGCTTTTTGGAAACGAATTTGTGCGCGCAGCGAACGATCGGATACGTCGTAGACATCCCCGCTAATCAATACAAAATCCACATGTTCTTGCATCGCAAACGCCACAAGTTCCTTTAACGCTTCGAACGTCGATTCTCGAACTCGCTCTCGAACCCGTTCAGGAAGCGCCGACATGCCTTTAAATGGGCTATCTAAGTGCAAATCGGCAGCATGTATAAACCGCAGTCGTTTCATGGCTCTAACGCCTTCCTTTACCAACTTTATTCCTGTTGACCCGTTTCTTCCTGTTTCGTTGGCTCCGTTACTTGATAGCGCTCATACACGCTTTTCAATTGCCGGAGTACACGATTCAATGAATAGGTTTTCTTCGCCTTCTCCCATGCAGCTCGCGCCAAATTGTAGCGGAAACTAGGGTCTATGACGACTTTCTCCAAGGCATGGCTCAGAGCCATCGCATCCCCGACAGGTACAAGCAATCCATTGTGACCATGCTCGATCTGCTCGGCGATCCCACCAACATTCGTACCGATCAAAGCTAACCAGCATAATGCTGCTTCTGCGAATACCGACCCGAAGGCCTCTGCGCGAGATGGCAGTACAAACACATCGAAGAAGGGCATGAACTCTTCCGGATGAAGCATATACCCATAGAAAATCGTATCTTCATAAATATTATGTTCGATGGCTAATTTCTCCAGTTCCTCCCGGCTAGGACCATCACCAATAATATGCAGGACAAATGGATGTCCGCGTTTCTTCAGCTCGCCGCAAGCAATCAGCAAGGTATCCAAGCCCTTGGCGGGAACTAAACGACAGACGGTAATGAATTGTGTGACTGCATTCTCGTGTGAAATCGGACGGAAACGCTTCTCATCAAAGCCGTTCGGTATTACCCCAATACGTTCGCTATCTTGAACATATTCTCCAATGTACTGCTTAAAGGAATTAGAAACCGTAATAATCTGATCGACCCTAGCTTCCAATTCCCCGTAAATCTGGGTTAGGAATTGATGTTCAATCCCATTTTCAGCAATACGGCCATTTAAAATCAGTTCCCGCTCAAAACTAGAGTGAATGGTCAAAATAACAGGTGTATCCGGATAAATTTGTTTCATAACCAGTGCAGCAATCGGATGATGGGCATGTATAATATCAAATTTCTTCGAAATTCTGAGCTTTGTCCACCACACATAATCTTTATAGGTTTGAATGTATTTATCGATAATAGGGTTTCCGGCAAACTTCCGCCAATCGAATGTTGCGAAAGTTACATCCTCATTCCCCTTGCCGCGAATACGTTTAGGAAGCGAGAATAACTCCATTTCCCAACCTTTTTTATTAAATCGTTCCAAAATATAGGGAACCATGGATGATACCCCACCCGGCTGTTCCGGGGGGAAAAACAATGCTTGCAATATGTTCATTGCATGAGCCCCTTTCCCAAATCCTTGAGCTTACCACTACCTATTGTAACTTGTGTCGGACGAATATAAAAGAGAACACAACCTCATCAGCACAAATGTTCTATCCCTACTCCGTTTTTTCCTTTATAATAGAATCTACTTCTGTGGAAAAATAGACCAACTTGGAGGAACTCATGGACATCAAGGATTTACTATTCGGTGAATTAGCTAATTTTCTATCTCATGCCGTGATTGTTGTCATCGTTGCGATCATGTTCATGATCTCTCTGCGTTTGTTTCTAGATCGACGCAAAAAAGGGTATATGTCCATGACCATATCGCTCGTCATCGTCGGTATACATAGCTTACTTCAAATGTATTTCATGTTTAGCAGTATTCATACGAGCATCGCGGATTACTCGCAGATCATGCTCAAAATCATTTCATTTGTACTTATAAATATGGGGATTTATCAATTATATAATCGTACGAACCGCAAACAATATACATTTTTCTACGGTTTAATTATTATGGGATTTGTCGTCTCTACGCTTCATTTCATTGTTCCCAATATGTATAGCGGGACAGAGCATCAGGTTCTTCTTCTGCAGAATATTGGACTAGAGTTATACGTGTTCGTGCTTATTTTTCTTTGCTTCTATATGATTCCACCTTACATCGGTCAGCAATTGAAATATCAATTAGCTTTGACTATTTACTTTTTCTTTCAGACGGCACAGCTTCTAAATACGTATGTGTATAATAATGCACATCACGTTCTTACTTTGGCTGTCAATATCCTCCCGGTCATCTATTACTTTCTCTTATTCATGATTCTCTTTGAACGTGTCGTTGAGCTCATGCAAGCCATTTACAATTCTTCCATTACGGATGGGTTAACTCGACTCTATAATCGCAAATTTTTCTACAATCGTGTTACCCAACATGTACAACGTCATTTGCCCGTCTATGTGTTGTTCAGTGATATTGATAACTTCAAAAAGCTGAATGATACACAAGGTCATCAAATGGGCGACAATGTACTCAAACAGGTTGCGCAAATTATGAAAGATGAAGCGGAAGAATGCGGGATCGCCGGTCGCTACGGCGGTGAAGAAATGGTTGTGCTTGTCTCTGATCCCAGTGTGAAAATGGAAGCCTTTGCTGAACGCATTCGCAGTCGCATTGAAAAGGAAACGATCGTTACCGCTAGTATCGGATATAGCAAGTACAAGAACGGACTCAGTGCCGAAGAACTCATCAAACAAGCTGATGAAGCGATGTATCGCGCCAAAACGACTGGAAAGAACAAGGTAGTTAAGTTCTCTTAAAAAGTAAATACCGTCAGGATGAAAGAAATGAAACTTTCTGACTGATCCAGGCCAGGGAGATTAATCTAACTGAGGTTAACAAATGGGGCTATCAGAAGAAATACTAAATTCGTTTCACCTTAGCGGGGATTTTGTGCCATTTTTTTCTCTAAAGTCATCTGCTACAATCAAAAACGCGCCAAAACCATGGTGGTTTTGCGCGTTTTGGCAGGACGAATAAGGTGTCAGGACGGAATGTTCATAGCGGTCTGAATATTGTTCAAATCGAGCTGAATTTGCTCTGGTACATGGTAGGGATGGTATAGGCCCCGCTGCATCATGTAGTTTGTTATCTTTTCATGGGAGTCTATAGCTTCGTCGAGCTGTTTCATCAAAATTTGCTTGATTTCGGGGGTGACACATTCGGTTACGGCCATGGCGCAGTTTCTGACTCCACTCTTGGCGTTCATCAAAAAATCCATTGCGATCACATCGTCGGTCAGCGTATGAAGCCCAGTCATGTGTTCTAATATTGTGTTCATATTTTATCTCCTATAGGGTTACTTTAGACAGCACTCCACCGAGCTCCTGAAGCTGCTGCTGTGATAATTGCACGTCTTGTTGCAAAATTAGTATGAGCTCCGGATCGGTTACCAGAGCTTGCATGGTTTTGGATTTGGTCATGCAAATGGTCTTGAACGCAGCCATTTCATGAACCTCCAGCATCTCATGTAAGGCGTAATTGGAATTCATTTGGATTGTCCTCCCATTTATTCATCCATATTCAAGGTTTTAAGACGACTTTGATGCAATCGTCCGTTTTCGTATCGAACACTTCATAGCCGCGCTTGGCCTCGCTGAGCGGAATGACGTGCGTAACAACGTCACCAGGGTCCACTTTGCCCGACGTTACCAACTCGTACATATACGGCATATAATGAATGACCGGAGCTTGTCCGGAACGGATATTCACGTTTCGCTGCATGATGTCTCCGAACGGGAATCCGTTATAGCGTCCGCCGTATACCCCAGTGACTTGGATGGTCCCGCCTTTGCGGACAGCCTGAGACGCAATGATAAATGCGCTCATGGTGCCGCCTTGCAGTTTCATACCGCTGGCTAGAAATTCGAGATCGCTCATCTTGCCGTCCATGCCTACCGCATCAATCACGACATCGGCGCCGCCTTTGGTCATTTCCTTGAGATTGTTGCCGATATTCTGATCCTGCTCGAAGTTTACGATTTCGACATGGTTCGTTCGCTTCGCATGCTGTAAGCGGTAATCCACATAGTCAACGGCGATGACCCGCTTTGCTCCCTTCAGCCAGCAGAACTTCTGGGCCAGAAGTCCGATCGGACCGCAGCCGAGCACGATGACTGTATCTCCATTCTTGACACCGGCATTATCTACGCTCCAGAACGCCGTCGTCATGGTGTCGGCGATCAAGCTTAGCTTTTCATCCGGTTGTTCGCAGTTTTCAGGAATCTTGAAATGGGTGAAATTAGCAAACGGAACTCGTAAATACTCGGCTTGCCCCCCAGGATAACCACCGGTCGTTCCGGAGTATCCGAAATATGCGCCCATATCCCCGTGTTCGTTTGAGTTGTCGCATTGGCTTTCCAACTGATTCTTACAATAAAAGCAGTCTCCGCATGCAATGTTGAAAGGAATGATCACCCGGTCGCCTTTCTTTACCTTGGTCACGCCAGGGCCTACTTCTTCTACAATCCCCATCGGTTCATGCCCGATGACATAGTTTTCCTGAAGGTTAGGGATCATCCCGTGAATCAGGTGAAGGTCCGAACCGCAAATGGCGGAACTGGTGACTCTTACAATCATATCGTCCGGCTTCTCAATCTTCGGATCTGGCACCTCTTTGACCACGACATTTTTAATCCCTTGATACGTTACCGCCTTCATGCTTTATGTCCTCCAATATGTTCATCTGGGGTCCGATCAAACATCCCTTTACGCGACGTATCACCTGGGAACAAATTCATCTGCCCAATCATCACCGTATTTTTCGCCGAAAGCTGGTCGAGTTGGTACTGTTCATTCAGCTCGTAAGGATGGAACCATTTTTTGCGAATCATGAGCTCCGTGATTTCTTGGTGCATGGCAATCCCCTGCTTAAGATGATTGTGCAGCAGTGCTCTTACATCGGGAGAAGCCGTTTCCGTCAGGGCGATGGACAAATTGCGCACACCCTCTTTGGCACGAAGAAGGAAGTCCATTGCAAAAGTCATATCTGCCATTTCCGGCATATTTAATGCATTAATCGGGTCTAAATAATCAGTATTCATTTACGTTCCCCTTTAATGTGTTATAGGTGTGGGGCTATTCGGAACAGGCGCTTGGAAAGGAGCTCTTGCGTAGATTGCTTGCAGCTCGGTGATTTGTTGTGTGGATTGAATGACGTCTTTCTGCATTAACGCTTTTAGCTCTTGGTCAAAGACCAAGCCTTGCATAAGTTTGGACTTAGCGAGGCAGAGCGTTTTAAAGTTTAACGCTTCATGCAGTTCCATCGATTCGTGCGGTGCTAGCGTTGGCATATTCATTGAGACATTATCCCCTCCTTTTTTCATAACGTTAGATTTTCCGACTCATCGAATCTTATACTAAAAATTTCTTGCCTGACATGTTGGGTCCGGATAATTCCATGCAGTCGCAGGTATATAAACAAAATCACAACCACATACTTATTCTGTTTAAATTAATGATCTTTGCTCAAGGGAGGAGGACTCGCCTTGCCTAATGAAAACAAAATTGATCTAGTCACCGAAAATGCAAGAAAACCGGCAGAAGGTGCACTTAATTCGAGCGGTAATAAGCTGGAGCAGCATGCATCTAAAGCGGTTTCTGAGGCGCAAACGGCTTTACATCAGGCGATAAGCTCGATAAGTGAATCTCATGCAGCAACAAATTCACAAGCTTTGGAGACAGCCCGGCAGCAATTGACCCAAGCAGAGGAATTTCTAGATCAAGCGCAAACTTCAGCAAACGCATTACGTCTGCCTGACCAACAATAAAACGGTAGCTTTGTTAGTGGCAGAGTTTCTCCTTCTTTTCGGATACAAATGGAGTGCGCAGCGAATCATGACAAGCGATAGGGAGGCCCTTAAGGGGCCTCCCTATTTCTTCTGCTTCCTAATTATTAGGGGTTGGTCCTTAAAATGCCGACGTTCTTCAGCACCACAGCGCGGCGGCAGTCGGATAATAATATATTTTATTATCCAGGCATTTGAGCCACATTCAGTCATATATAGGAGATAGTAGTTCGAACCTGTAGAGGAGGATTTTATACAAATGATGTTACCGAGTGAAAAGTATTTCGGTAAGTTTGAAGCGGTTTTTTTATTTTACGGGGCCATGCCTACAGGCGTTACTGTTTCTGAAACTGGGCGCATTTTTATTTGTTTTCCAAGATGGGGAGACGATGTTAAATTTACGGTGGCTGAAATCGTTCTCGGTACATTACAGCCTTATCCTAGTTTAGACGCTAATTGGATAAGCCAATCGAATATCACAACGTCCTTCATTAGTGTCCAAAGTGTCGTTGCTGATGGTAAGGGAACGCTTTGGGTACTGGATACGGGGGCTCCTAATTTCTCAGAACCCATCAAAGGGGGGGCGAAGTTAGTCGCTGTAGATTTAAATACGAATACCATAAGAAGCGTATTTACATTTACTGAGGATGTTGTCCTGCCAACTACTTATCTGAATGATGTCCGATTTGATTTTCGTGTTGGCAAAGAAGGTTATGCTTATATAACGGATTCGTCTTCCCGAGGACCGGGTGCCATTATTGTCGTTGATTTAGAAACAGGTTATGCCTGGAGACGGTTAAACGGGGCAAATTCAACATCACCAGATCTCTTTCTTTTACCGAAAGTTGAAGGTGAAATCTTGATGAATCGAAACAAAGATGGATCTACTTCACCCTTTAGATTGGCCTCTGATGGAATAGCAATTTCCCCGGACGGCAAGATTTTATATTTCTGTCCACTCTCCAGTCGACATCTGTACTCGATTTCAACGGAAATCCTAAGAGACCGAACGATACCGGATAAGAATTTACAGAATAACGTAAAGTATTGGGGAGAAAAAGGTGCTTCAGATGGCATGATCACTGGTGCAGAAGGAACCGTTTATGCTGGAGATTACGAAAACAACAGTATTCGAAAGATATTGCCGAATGGCATCATGGAAACGATCGCACATGATCCTAGAATTTTATGGCCGGATACTTTTTCGATTGGTCCAGATCAATACTTATATTTCATCGTGAACCAATTACATCGGCAGGCAAGATTTCATTATGGAAATGACCTGCGGCAGAAGCCTTATAGTTTACTCCGTATGAAAATAGACGAACCACCTGCTCCTACCTTTTAATATAGCCATTTCCCGAATCATCCGAAAGCTGGTCGGAGGAAATACCTAGAACGTAATTCTCGGGCATCACCACCTGGAGGTAAGTTACTTACCTTCTCTTCAGTCCTTACGTATCTCTCCTGAATTCTTTATAATAGGAATGTACATGCGCAATGCGCGATAGGTACACATTCCATATTAGAGTAGGAGGCATTTCAGCATGCAATATCGTAAACTGGGCAATAGTGGACTTAAAGTGAGTGAAATCAGTCTAGGCAGTTGGCTCACCTATGGTGGGTATGTCGGAGAAGATCCTGCGGTTCGTTCCATTGAGCAAGCCTATGATCTAGGTGTAAACTTTTTCGATACAGCTAATGTGTATGAGCGTGGTGAAGCCGAGCAAGTGATGGGGAAAGTGCTAGCCGCCTATCCGAGGGATTCTTATGTACTAGCTACTAAAGTATTCGGTAAAATGGGTGAAGGTCCTAACGATCGCGGTCTTTCCCGTAAGCATATTAAAGAACAAGCAGAAGCGAGTCTTCGTCGTCTGAATACAGACTATGTGGATGTGTATTATTGTCACCGTTTTGACCCGGAAACACCGCTGGAAGAAACGCTGCGAGCGTTGGATGATCTCGTTACGCAAGGCAAAGTGCTATATATCGGCGTGAGTGAGTGGACTCCTGCGCAAATCGTGGAGGCTTACGCCATCGCGGATCGGCTTTTGCTCGATAAACTAATCGTGAATCAGCCTGTGTACAATATGTTCAACCGCTATATCGAAAAAGATATCATCCCTCTCGGTGAAACGAAAGGTTTCGGTCAAGTGGTATTCTCGCCTCTGGCACAGGGACTCTTAACAGGCAAATATCGTGCAGGCCAGCCAATCGCCGCCGATAGCCGGGCTAGCAGCAAAAACTGGGATGAAAAGCAGCTGAATGAAACTTCCTTGCACAAGGTAGCTCAATTATCCGGCATCGCCGATGAATTAGGGATCAAAGTATCCCAATTGGCCATCGCTTGGATCCTGCGCCAAAACAACGTATCGAGCGCACTTGTTGGTGCAAGCCGACCGGAGCAGGTTGTTGAGAATTGCAACGCAAGCGGCATTCAATTGACAGATGATGTTCTGAGCAGCATTGAGACTATTCTGCAAGGCTAACTCAAGTCACTTTCACAATTGCATAGTATGTGACATGCAAAACCTGCCATTGAGCAGGTTTTTGCGTTTAGTAGGAAGCTGGTAGCATGATGTGTTGAATGAGCTGGAGTAGATGCGTGTGATGGTGGCTTTCGTTAGTTGAGTAGATGAGTTTGTTTTAGAGATTGGCTTGTTTGGCGTATTGAGTAGCTTTGGGTTGATATAGTTTCAGCAACAGAGAATAACTGGAAAATATACAGCTATTCAGTCGAATTCCCAGCTATATTCCATTTAAATAGAATTTAAGTAGTAAATTCTATCCCCAAACACACATTGGCGCCATATGCGTAAAATTAACTGTATAAAATCCATTTATCCGCTGATATCACGGAATTCCAACAGAATTAACTGTAGGAAATCCATCTATTCGCCGCATGTAGTGATCTTATAACAAAAAAAGGAAGAGCTAACTTCGCTCCCCCTCATTCATTACCTTCCAAATAATGCTCTTTACAGAACGCTTCCACGACGGCAACTTCATCGTCTTCTAGGTCAAAATCCAGATAAAGTTCGGTCGTTTTCTCGTACAACTCGTATTTCATAAGTGCTGACGTTTCTTCGGTTACATTGTAGATCGCTCGGATATATAGACCGCTCTCGGAATATAGCTCATCATCTTCCTCAACGTCAATATCGATGATAAATTCATAGCGTTGTCCTGTCAAAATCCCAAAAGGATCTCGAACTAATTCTACGGTGTAGGTTGTAATTGTAAACATCGTACCGCCCCTTTCTCTTCTGCACCTGTTAGTATAACCGAAATGCGGGCAAAAGAAAAAAGGCACCTCTCTGTTGTCACAGAAAATGCCCCTATCGGTCTTTCTATCCGTCTTCCTATCGGCATTCTACACATTGTTTACTGACTTGTACGTCACACCTAACGCATCCAAATTACGCCCAATTTGCAGTAAATGCGTTTCTACGTGACGAATAAAGCCGTGAAACAAATCGGCGACAGAGATTTCTTTGCCGTTATTATTCCCCTTACGTTCCCACTGCTCTTCTGTCAAACGTCCATAGAACAGCGCATTATAGGCAAGTATCGCATCAAACGCAAGCAGAATATCACTCAATTCCGTCTGGTTCGCTCGCGACTCCGCAACCCATGCATCCTGATCGTAGAGGAGAAACTCTTTGCCATTTTCAGCTACAATTTTACGAATACGGATGGCATGCACAAAGCTCGCATCTACGAGATGGGCTACAACTTCTTTAATGCTCCACTTCTCAGGCGCAGGCTTCCATACCAACTGTTCATGTGAAAGCTGGTTTATAAGGTGTCTAATTCTTTCCGAAGTTGCCAGGTAACTATCAATATAAAGCCTTGTTGTCTCACTCACGATCTAAACACCCCATTCTTGAAAAATTTCTTCTGTATGCTCACCCTTAAGCGGCGGTTTGCGATAAATCTGAAACTCATAATCCGTTAGCTTAACGGGATAACCTACGGTCATAGTTTGCGTATGATTCGGAAGCGTTAACTCGTGAATCAAGCCACTTTCCTTCACCGCAGGATCGTGCAAGATGTCTTCAAACGTATTAATTGGTGCACAAGGCACACCTCGTCCATCAAAAATATCAAGCCATTCTGCCGCAGTTCTCCGACTGAATGCTTCCTGCAGAAGCAGAGCCAGTTCCTTCTGATGCTTCGCGCGCAACGTCTGGTTCTGAAACCGCGGATCGTCAGCGAGCGCCGGCAACTCCACAGCATCCACCACCTCGCGCCACAACTTTTCATTGCCGGCAGCGATTACGAATGGCTTATCACTCCCGTGATAACCTTGATAAGGGGCATTGCGCGGATGCGCGCTGCCCAAGCGCTTCGGTGCCACCCCATTGCCATAATACTCGCTTGTCTGCAAAGCGGATATACCCAGCACACTTGCTAGCATGGAGCAGTCAATGTAACTGCCTTTCCCGCTTCGCGATGCTTGATGAACCGCCGCAACGACCGTATAAGCGCCATAGAGCCCTGCTACGAAGTCTGCTACAGGAACTCCGCATTTGACAGGTGCGCCATCCTCTTCTCCCGTCACACTCATCAATCCGCTAATAGCTTGAATAGTCACGTCGAAGGCACCTTTTTGCGCGTAAGCACCCTTTTGTCCGTAGCCAGAAATGGAACAATACACGAGCTTCGGGTTGTTTTCCACTAATTGCTCATAGTTAAGGCCGAATTTCGCCAGTACGCCTGGCCGATAATTTTCCACGATGACATCAGCTTGCACACATAACTCACGCAATCGTTCAAGATCCGCTGGCGCTTTGAAATCAATCGCTATACTGCGTTTATTCCGATTCAACGAACTGAAATTGGAACTATAGCCCTCTCCTTCTTCGTTCGTCATGAATGGCGGCCATTCTCGCATACTGTCCCCCACATCAGGCCGTTCTACCTTGACCACATCCGCGCCCAGATCAGCAAACAACATTCCTGCAAAAGGACCTGCCGCTATTTGTCCAAATTCTATAACTTTGATGCCTGCAAGAGGACCCTGATTGTTATTGCTCATATGTGTTCCGCTCCTCTTTATGAGAGTAATTAGCGTGACTACCCTGTCATTAGCTAAAAATAGGACTTACATTATCATGCTTCGTTATCACATCACGAGCTTTCCCAGTGGCAACATCATGGATATGCCTAGGCTGTTTCCCAATATCCGTCCCATATATATGGATCGTAATGGCTGCCTCATCAAATGGATTCGCAACACCATGAATGTCATAATCCGGTGGATATACAAATGAGATATCTCCTTGGGACGCTGTGACCTCCGATACCTCGCGAATCGTATAGCGTGGCTCGGCATCTTCGCCGTGATCTTCACGTCGGTAGCGCTTCTCCACAACGGAACCGCGGTATACACCGACTAATCCCCATACGAGATGATCGTGAACCGGAGCAACTTGCCCCGCTCCCCATACGAAGGCAATGACGGCGAAGGACTCGTTCTCCGGCCTATACAGCAAATACTGCGCGTACTTATTAGGAAGAGGCACTTGCAAGTCTGCAGGCAATAAGCCATCAGTGGTCAACAATTGTTGCAAATGCGGCCGTACGTGATCAATAATGGTACGATAATCCTGATGACTAGCCAGTATTTCTGTAATGTCTACTTCCAACTGATGAAAGGGTTTATTTTCGCTCATCTACATCCCTCTTTCTATGATTGAACTGCGGCACTTTGCAAATACACGCCAAAATGCTGCTTCGCAAACAACGGATATATACGCCGTAATTCACGGCTTACCTCAAAACGAAGTGTCGTTAATTCTGCTACAGTTGGAGGTTCGAGATTTGGAATCGAAGCATCCCCTCCCATATTCAACCCAAGATCAAACCCCGTTCTCCCCTGTACCTCAGCAGGCTTCACACCAGGCACGGTTGCAGCTAGCTTTAATCTGCGCTCAGGTCCAATAGGTTTCAATACACCTAGGGGGGTAAATACGCCAACTAATCCGGTTTGATGATAGATGCCCCTTCCTGAAGAAGGTATTGAGGTTACGAAATCGAGTGTTTCTGGAAATCCTTTGGGCCCATGGTCCGTTTTCCATAAGAAAATGCGTTTGCATGTAAAATAAACAACCCCTGATCCCGCTCCTCCAGGGAGTCTCACCTTGGGCTTGCCATAGTCGCCGATCGTATGCAGATTGATGCGTCCATAGCTGTCGATTTGAGCACCGCTGAGAAAGAATACATCCATTTCGCCTCGCTGCATAAGGTCAAAAAATTCTTTCGTACCTTGGAACGGCCAATCACACTGCCCAAGAATATAAACGGAGGCTTGCTTCGCATGCGTCGCTTTGGCAAGCAGTGCAGCCGCAGCTGGGATAGGTGAGTTATTTCCGACTCCGATAACCTCATGGTTGTGCAGCTCTCTTGCCAAGTAACATATCATCGCTTCCTCCATGGAATACGAAGACAAGCTCCCTTGCTCGATACGACTCATACGATTCCTCCCCCACTATGTGTGTATGAAGCTCTTCACATACTCTTCGAATGCAGCATCTGAATTTGAAGCTTCCATATAATTGGAAATTTCTACGTCATCAGCCTCATAATAGCCTGGACAAGCCGTGGGCAGAGCACCACCACGTGCATGAACGACACCGTTGAGAAACAGCGATGGGATGAAGGCTACACTATGGTTGACTTCACGAAGCAGTTCCTCAGGTGACACGATCTCCTCCACCGTAGCGAACGCCTTCACGGAAGCTTGGGCGAGCAGTCGATTGTTCTGCGCTGGATGAGCAATCACATTGCCATGTGTATCCCCCTTGTACCCGTGGAAAATCGCTACGTCTGGTCGAATCGCCGGCACAATGGCAATGCTCTCCTCCGCATTGTACGGATTCTTGATCTCATGAAAATCCGATCTGATTTGCATATAACCCGTTCCGATCAACCCTCGCACTGGGGTGAAGGGGATACCAGAAGCACCTGCCCCAAGTGCTGCCGTTAGCGTCGGACAAGCATGCTCTAATCCGGTTATCGCACCTTGCTCGAATTTGCGCCTGAAGTTCAGCCCAAACCCATACTCCCCCATCGAAATTTGTGAAAATTCAACGGTCGAGACAACACCAGCTCCGATCAAAAGATCCGCGTTCACTGCCGCAGCCCCGACACAAACGAGGTATAACTCACGCCGCTTCGCACGGACGATTTCACGAATGAGGGCCATCGGAGACATCTCCATATTGCCGCTAACGGCAAGTTTCGTACCATCCGGTATCTGTGCAACCGCCTCTTGTATGGATATTAACTTGGATGGCACGTACCCCACTCCTTTTTCCAATAAAATTCCATTTCTTACAAAGGGTAATGACATGCTGCATAATGACCAGGCGCAATCGGCGCTAGCTCTGGCACTACCTCACGGCACAGTGCCGTCGCAGCTGGGCATCTCGTATGAAAACGGCAGCCTGATGGCGGTCTTGCAGGTGACGGCATTTCGCCTTCCAAAGGCACGAAACTGCGCTTCCGCTTGGGATCCGGCACTGGAATGGCGGACAGAAGCGCCTTCGTATAATGATGTGCAGGATGCCTGAACAGCTCATCTGTTGGTGCAATTTCAACTAATTTGCCTAAATACATAACACCAATACGATCTGAAATATAACGAACAATATTAAGGCCATGTGCGATGAACAAATACGTTAAATTCATGCGTTGCTGAATATCTTGCATGAGATTTACAATCTGAGACTGAACAGAAACATCCAAAGCGGAAACCGCTTCATCAGCTAGGATAAACTTCGGATTCAGCGCAATCGCCCGAGCAATCCCAATTCGTTGGCGCTGCCCGCCTGAGAATTCATGCGGCAACCGATCATACCATGATGGATTCAAGCCAACGAGTTCCATAACCGACTCTACTTTGGCTCGTTTGGCGGATCCACGCAAAGACTCGTGCACCCAGAATGGTTCACCAATGATATCTCCCACTTTCCAGCGAGGATTAATGGAACCATAGGGATCCTGGAACACAATCTGCATATCTCTTCTCGTATCTTTCCAATCCTTCGCACCCGCTTGAATGAGATCTCTGCCTTCAAATTGAATAGAGCCCGCCGTTGCTTTCTCCAACTGAAGAAGGACTCTGCCTAGCGTGGATTTGCCACATCCGGATTCCCCGACAAGGCCGAAGGTTTCCCCTTTGCGGATGTCAAAGGACACATCATCAACCGCTTTAATGGAAGAGCGGCCTCGCCCAAACCATCCTTGGCGGATCGGGAAATATTTCTTCACATTCTTCACTTGAAGCAACGGCGGCTCCATCTCCAGTGCCCATGCATCATCACGAAGCCCCACACTGCCAGGCAGTTCGACAGGCGTAGTCGTTACCGCATCCCCGAAGAACTCAGCCGCCAAATGATCAATCCGCTCCGCATTCCAGCACGCAACCTCACGACCATGCAACTCCTGCAGGGGTGGATCTTCACTCAAACACCGATCCGTTGCGTAGGGGCAACGGGGATGGAAACGGCAGCCGGTCGGCAAATTAGACAAGCTGGGAATCGTGCCTTTAATCGTATACAACTTCAAACCACGAACATTATCCAGGGTAACAATGGAATGCAGGAGACCTTGTGTGTAGGGATGGGCTGGATTTTCGAACAATTGATGTACTGGCGACTGCTCAACAACCTTTCCCGCATACATAACCACGACACGGTCGGCCATTTCAGCTGCAATCCCGAGATCATGGGTAATGAGCAGAATGGACATCTGGAATTCATCTTTCAGCTCACGGAGCAAGCTCAAGATTTGCGCTTGGATCGTAACATCCAACGCTGTCGTAGGTTCGTCAGCAATAAGCAGCTCAGGTCCGCAGGCTAGTGCCATGGCAATCATCGCCCTTTGGCGCATACCGCCCGAAAGCTCGTACGGATATTGCCCCATCCGAATTTCCGGTTCTGGAATGCCCACTCTGCGCAGTAAGGATATCGCCTTTTCTTTGGCCCCCAGCTTCGAAATTCGCTCATGACGAATGATGACTTCGATGATTTGGCTGCCAATGGTGAAGATCGGATCAAGCGCAGTCATCGGCTCTTGGAAGATCATCGCGATTTTTTTCCCACGCAGATCGCTAATTTCCTTTTGTGACAGCCCCACTAGACTTTGCCCATCGAGCTTAATATCTCCGTGTGAAACATAGCCGCCATCATAGTTAATCAGATGCATAATCGACAAGGACGTAATCGTCTTTCCACTCCCTGACTCCCCGACCAAGCACACAATTTCTCCTGTTCCGATCTGTAAACTAATCTTGTTTATGGCATTGAGTGAACCGCTGGCTGTTTGAAAATCAACGGACAATGCATCAATTTCGAGTAATGGTTTCATACGCTATGCCCTCGATTTCTTTGGATCCATGCGATCACGAATTTCGTCACCAATCAGATTAACTACAATCACCAGCAACGTAATAGCCAAACCTGGAAACGTAGCCACCCACCAAGCAACTGTCATATAGCTGCGTCCTTGGGAGAGCATATAACCCCAATCCGGGATTTCTTTCACCACACCAAGTCCAAGGAAACTTAACCCTGTTCCTACTAGAATCGAGCTCCCGACACCGATCGTCATCATGACGAGTAACGGAGAGAAGCAATTCGGCAGAATATGACGCAGCATAATTTCGAGATGTGATGTCCCTACCGCACGCGCTGCATCAATGAAAGGCCGATTGCGAATGGAGATCACTTGACTGCGCACGACCCTTGCTTTACCAGGAATCGTAGCCACGCTTATAGCCAATATGACGTTGAAGAAACTAGGTCCGAGGGCAACTGAAATCGCGATCGCCAACAAAATGCCCGGAATCGTCATGAGAATATCGTTGAAACGCATAAATAACGAATCGACAACGCCGCCCCAATATCCTGCCATCAGTCCGAATAGTGTCCCAATACAACCGCCAATCACGACGGATACGACTCCCATAACTAGCGATTGTCTGCTGCCATAGATGACGAGTGTCCATACATCCCGACCGAATTGGTCGGTTCCAAGCGGATGCGATAAACTTGGCGATTTCAAGAGTTTATCCGTCAGCATTTCCGTTGGTGAGTAAGGCGCAATCCAGGAGGGAACGATAGCACACAAGATTAGAAAAGCCAAAATAAACAGCGACAAGCTTAGCAGTGCCTTGGATAAATTAAGCTTTCTTAACCGAAATCGGAAGTTCAGAAGCTCCTGCCTCTTCCTTAACAGCCTTTCTGTTGTTACCGTGTTAAATAGCATGAACGCCAACTCCTTTCATCGTTATGCTGACTTACGGACACGCGGATCCACATAGGAATAAGACACATCCACCATCAAGTTAACCACAATATTAAAAAGTCCTGTAATCAGAATTGCCGCCTGAATCACTGGAATATCTTTCTGATTGATCGCGTCTACCACTAACTTCCCTAAGCCTTGCCTAGAGAAGACCGTTTCCGTCACAACAGCTCCCGAGAGCATCTCTCCAACTAACAAACCAAGAATCGTAACCGCAGGCAGCAAAGCATTCCGAAGCACGTGCTTGTAGAGCACGATTCTTTCGGACAATCCTTTCGCCCGCAGTGTCACGACAAAAGGTTCATGAATAACTTCTAACACACTATTCCGCACCATCCGAGTCAACATCCCTGCACCTGTCACCCCTAATGCGAATGACGGTAGAATCAACTGTTTAAAGCTGCCATTCCCAATAGCGGGTAAGAGTTGAAAATGCACCGAAAAGACAAGAATAAGCAGAATGCCAAGCCAAAACTTGGGCATAGAAACACCAAGTAAACTAATAACGCGAACGATGTAGTCCAACACCCGATTCTTATAAACTGCTGATAACACACCCAGAATGAAACCGACGATAATGGCAAAAATAGTACTCAATAGCGCCAAGGAAAGCGTGGCCGGCAGCTGAGCCAGCAGTCGATCGATCACGGGTTGACTGTTGGCGAAAGAATGGCCAAAATCCCCCCGAATGCTTTTCCACAAATACACAGCATATTGCTGCCAAAGCGGCTGATCTAAGCCAAACTGCTTTCTTAAATAGTCGATGCGCTCAGGTGAGGCATCCTCACCTGCAATCATCTGGGCCGGATCACCGGGAAGCCAGTGAATGATTAAGAAAACAAGCGTCAACGAACCTAGAATGACTGGAATGGACACGATGAGCCTGTTCAAGATATACTTCACCATCTGTGACTCCCCCTCGTGATCTTATTTTTGAATCCAAGCATCATAGAATACTGGCCAGGCTGGCGAATCGAACGTAATCCCTTTCACTTCTTTCGTGGAAGCAACAGAGTAGTTGAACACATACGCAGGAATTCCGTAAACATTATCAATAATGTACTCTTGTGCGTCTTTATAGATCGTTTTCCGTTTCTCAGGATCTGTTTCCAGATAGCCCTGCTCCAAGAACTCATCTAATTTAGGATCATTCGTTTTGGCAATATTATTAGCCTTAGAAGGACCTTTGGTCGAGTAAAGCTGTCTGAGCACATCGGGATCTCCCGAGAATTGACTGCCCGCAATCAGGTCATAATCCCCTTTATTCCGGCGATCCGTGTATGTACCACTAGGCAAGGAAATCACTTTCAGCTCGATCCCTACTTGTTTCAGCTGCTGTGTGAATATCGCGATCAAATCAAGCCGCTTCTCACGATTCCCTTGTGTATCAATCACTTCGACCGTGAGTCGTTTCCCGTCTTTGGAACGGTAACCATCCGCTCCCTTGATCCAACCTGCCTCTTCCAGCGTTTGATTAGACTTGGCTGCATCTAGCTTGTAGGCATTCTCCCTGCTCGGTGAATAGGCAAACTGTTCTGGAGAAAGCGGCGACCAGCCTTGCTTCGAAGTGCCTAAGTAAATGGTCTTCACAGCCGAGTCGATATCCAAGGCCGAGCGGAACGCTTGCCGTATTTTCAGATCATTCCAAGGTGCCTTCTGAATATTTAAATAGAGTGTATAGTTGGCCTGCAGCAGTTCGGTTTCCTGAACATTAAAATTACGATCCGCCTTCAATGCCACGAGATTCTGCGGAGGAATAATGTCTGCCACTTGTACTTGTTTGCTTTGCAGAACGCTGACACGGGTGGCTTCTTCTTCCACATATTTCACGGTTAATTTATCTAAATAGGCAGGACCTTGATGCTTCGCGTTGGAAGGGCCCCAGTTGTAGTCTGGATTTTTCTCCAGTTCAACTTGTGAGCTAGGTGTAATTTTCTTCAACTTAAAGGGTCCCGTGCCCACTGGATTTTGCGGGAATGCATCCCCGTACTTCTTCACAGCTGTCGGAGAAACGAAGCCCAAATCGACTTTGGCAGCGTTGCTCAGGAACGGCGCGAAGGTCGTCTTGAAATTCACCTTCACAGTGAATTCATCGATAACTTCCGTCGATTGATACGAGCCAAGCTCGTTCAATGCGATGGACGCTTTGGTCGCTGGATCAATAATCCGATCAAAATTAAATTTCACAGCTTCGGCATTAAACGGCGTGCCATCATGGAATTTTACATCCTTACGCAGATGGAACGTATAACTCTTCTTGTCTGCGGATAGCTCCCAAGATGTGGCTAACCACGGCTTAATCGTGTGATCAGGCAGCTCCACGACTAAGCTGTCGTAGATAGAACGCATGACTCTCGTCGTTGGGGCGAAGCCTGCTTTGTGAGCGTCCAAGCTGTCTGAAGTCACCGTACCTGCAAGTGCCCACACTAGCTCACCGCCTGGGGTTACTGTACCCGCTTCTTGAGATGCGCCTTCCTTGGACGCCCCTTCCTTCGAGGCTTCCCCGCAGCCTGTTACGATGAAAGCAGTAATGAGTAAACCGCTGACGATAGATCCGATCCTCTTTTTCATATCATTCTCTCCCTTTAAGCTTATGCTTGAGCTATTCTCTGTTTTGTATATCGGTTTACTGGGATTTCGAGGCCAAGATTACCCCGCAACGTTTCACTTTCGTATTCTTCTCTATAAATACCGCGCTCCTGAAGAATCGGCACGACAAGCTCTACGAAATCTTTTAGCACACTCGGTATGCCTGTATGAATAATAAAGCCATCAGCTGCGCCTTCTTCAAACCACTGTTGAACGGTATCTGCGATTTGTTCAGGCGTACCCACGAAAGAGCTTCTAGGTGTTGCAAAACGCAATGCGGTTTGACGCAGTGTCAAATTCTCTTCTTTGGCAATCCGCTTAATACGGTCTGTCGAACTGCGGTAGCTATTGCTGCCAAGATCGCCGAGATCCGGGAACGGCTCATCCAGCGGGTATTGCTTGAAATCGTGATAAGTAAATGGTCGACCTAACTGATCAAGCGCATCCTCCAACGTCACTAACCCTGCAATCGCCTGATATTTGCTCTCTGCTTCTTCTTCTGTCCGACCAATGATTGGACTAATGCCTGGGAACACGAGGATTTCCTCGCTCGCCCTGCCATAAGCAGCCGCACGTGCCTTAATATCTTGATAAAAAGCTTTCGCTTCCTTAATCGATTCATGTCCTGTAAAAATGGCATTGGCACTCTTCGCTGCTAGATTTCGGCCATCATCCGACCCGCCTGCTTGGAAAATCACAGGCTGACCTTGCTGGGAACGGGCAATATTCAGTGGCCCCTGTACAGAGAAATGCTTCCCTTTATGATTCAGCGCATGCAGCTTGCTCGGATCGAAGAACTCGCCCGTTGTTTGATTCCGCGTGAATGCATCATCTTCCCACGAATCCCACAGCCCGCGCACAACTTCCAAATGCTCCTCTGCGATCCGGTAGCGCTCATCATGGGCATAATGCTCATCCCTGCTGTAATTGCGAGCAGCACCTTCAAGACCCGTCGTTACAACATTCCAGCCTGCACGTCCCGCGCTGATATGATCCAGCGAAGCGAACTGCCTTGCCACTGTGAATGGTTGTGTGAAAGACGCCGTTAGCGTCCCCACCAGACCAATCTTCGAGGTTACGGCTCCAAGTGCGGATAGAACCGTCAGTGGCTCTAGCCGGTTTAGATAATGCGGAGCTGATTTTTCCGTAATATACGTGCTATCCACGATAAAAACAAAATCAAACTTGCCTTCCTCTGCTTGTAACGCCTGCCCGGCATAATAATCAAAATCAACACTGGCATCTCCCGGTATTTCAGGATTCCGCCAAGTATATTTGGATGTACCTACACCTGTAATCGTGGCTCCGAGTTTAAGCTTTCTTGAATTGGACATGTGTTTCTCCCCCTTATACGTTCAGCACTTTGGCTTTGCTATTGCGATTAACCGGTACTTCCAAACCTAAATGACCACGCAATGTGTCATGTTCGTATTCCGTACGATATAAGCCGCGTTCTTGTAAAATAGGCACGACCAGCTCCACGAAATCCTGCAGGGCTCCCGGTATTCCCACGCCAATAATGAATCCGTCGGACGCTCCTTCTTCCACCCATTGCTGAATCGTATCGGCGATCTTCTCCGGAGTCCCCACGAA
Organism: Paenibacillus sp. J22FR83; assembly: GCF_059691955.1. Lineage (NCBI taxonomy): Bacteria > Bacillati > Bacillota > Bacilli > Caryophanales > Paenibacillaceae > Paenibacillus > Paenibacillus sp. J22FR83. The sequence continues at coordinate 43,331 of NZ_JCAUAM010000018.1, read as the reverse complement.
ATTTCCTTTCGGTGTTGCAAAACGGAGCGCAACTTCGCGCAAAGTCAGATTATGCTCTTTGGCCAATCGTTTAATCTTCGTTGATCCGCCTTGCTGGCTGTTAGCCCCCAAATCCCCAAGGTCTGGGAACGGTTCATCTAACGGATACACGCTAAAATCAAAATCATTGAACGGACGACCTAGCGCTATAATCGCTTTATCAATGGATACAAGATTAACCGTTTCGAGGTACTTACGCTCTGCTTCTTCTTCCGTGCGACCGATGATGGGCCGAATGCCAGGAAGGATCGAGACATCGTCGGCGTTACGACCGAAGGATACCGCCCTGCGTTTGATATCCGCATAATAAGCCTTGGCTTCCTCAATATTCTCGTGCCCAACGAAGATCGCGTCTGCATTCTTCGAAGCAAAGTTGCGGCCATCCTCCGATGTTCCCGCTTGGAAAATAACCGGCTGCCCTTGTTTCGAACGGGCGATGTTCAATGGACCCTGCACCGAGAAGAACTCACCTTTGTGATTCAACGTATGGAGCTTCTCCGGGTCAAAAAACTGTCCTGTCTCTTTATTCCGCGTGAACGCATCATCTTCCCAGGAATCCCATAAACCTTTCACCACATCCACATGCTCTTGCGCAATGCGGTAACGCTTCTCATGCGGCGGATGCTCTTCTTTGCTGTAATTGTTCGCACTGCCTGATAGCCAGGAAGTGACCACGTTCCAACCTGCGCGCCCTTTGCTGATCAAGTCGAGTGAAGCGAATTGCCTAGCCACCGTAAAAGGCTCACTGTAGCTGACAGTCACGGTCGCCACAAGGCCGATCCGTTTCGTCACGGCTGCAAGTGCGGATAGAATGGTCAGTGGTTCAAACCGATTCAAGTAATGCGGGCTTGATTTTTCCGTAATATGAACGCTATCTGCGATGAAAGCAAAATCAAATTTCCCCGCTTCCGCTGTTTGCGCTTGATGTTTATAGAATTGAAAGTTGGTGCTCGCATCCGTAATCGCATCCGGGTGTTTCCAATCTTCCCAACCTCCGCCTACTCCGTGAATCATTGCACCTAGTTTAATTTTTTTCCCTTTTGCCATTCGAATCAGCCTCCGTTTGTTTATATATGATTATTCCGATGCACTTAATGGTATTTATCATAAATCAGGAACTCTCTCTTGTACAATTCAAAAAGATGAACCTCTGATTCACTTTTTATGAATATACAAGTAAAACACTTGGATTAATAAGAATTCATGATATGATAGTTGTAAGACTTTGTAAAATTGAAAATTCCGATCGTTTACTTCACAATTGATGAACCAAATCTTAGGAGAGGACTGGGGATCCTATGGATATTCGCAATATCAAAACCTTTCAAACTATTATCAGGCTCGGTAGCTTTCAGCGTGCGGCGGAGGAGTTGCAATACGGTCAATCAACCGTAACGATGCATATACAGAAGCTCGAAAGTGATCTAGGCGTTAAACTTTTGGAGCGTGGAAAAAAGCTTACATTAACGGAGGCTGGCCGATTATTTCATCAGAATGCCGATCTACTGCTGAAGGATTACGATTATCTACAGGCTTCTATGGATGAACTTGTCAAAGGGGATGCAGGAATCATACGACTCGGCGTCATGGAACCCACAGCTAGTTATCGGCTGCCACAGCTGCTTGGTCCCTTCCTGCGCCAGCATCCCAAAGTGAAGATTTCCATTCACATTGGCAACACGACTGTGCTCGGCCAAATGCTCCATGAGGGGAGCATCGATATGGCCATTTGCTCGACGCCTAATACGGGATTAGAGCATTCCTTTGAACCTTTTTTCAGCGAAAGGCTCGCACTGCTCGTTCCAGAAACGCATTCATTAGCTTCAAAGCCGACTATTCGTCTGCAGGATTTGCAGCATGAGCATTTGCTGATCACGAACTCTCAGTGCCCTTATCGCCAAAAACTTGAGAATGCCTTGCTCGAAAATGGCGGCAGCCCCTACTCCGGCATGGAGATTGGCAATATGGCTGCGCTCAAATATTATGTGCAAGCTAATTTCGGCATCGCCGTTGTTCCTGTCATTTCTGCAACACCAACGCCGCCTGGCACGGTTCTTAAAGCAATTGATGATTTGGATTCTGGTTTAGTCACAGGCTTACTTCGCAAAATGAATGCCAGCACCTTCAGCTTGGCGACAGAGAGTCTCGTCGAGATTTTCCGGAAAGAGCTGACGAGCACAGTATCATCTGCCTCTTAAGGAGGGAGACAAAAAAGAAGCAGTATTCCTGAGTTAGGAACACTGCTTCTTATACGTCGTCTTGTTTGATGGACGCCTGATCTGACTGTTTTGGCGCGTTCTTCCGTTTCCAGTTTTTCGGGTTAAGGTAGCTCCTGTATTTCTTAGCAACCTCTTTGCCCAATAGAATGCCCCCCGTCCAGAAGGTCACCTCGCTGAAAATAAGCAACCCCGCAATCCACTTGGCCATCCCGCCTCCGGTATGAACGAAAAATGGAATCATAAGCGCACTTATTAATGCGATTGCCGATAGAATTAACGAGCTAATCCCTAGTTTCTTCGTCATGTCATTCCCCCCTTATGTTTCAAACCCTCAGACCATATGAGCCGCCTTCGCTGGAGAACCCCTATTCTGATAAATCATAGACAGTTAGCCATAAGATTATCAAAAGTTTGGAGATGACTTCCGATGCATTGGAATATCACCGATCATCATTTGCTTCCATGCATGGAATGTCTCCTTCTATCATAAGGGCAAGACCATGGTAATTCAAACTTTAGTTAGCTACCTTCTCTCTCGAACGACTCACTCTACCACCACGCACCACGAATAGATGGAAAAACTCCATCTATTTCGGCTAAATTAGCTAATTTTATTGAAATAGATGGAAAATATGATGTTAATTTCATGATAATCCTGTAAAAGTAGAATTATCAGGTAGATTAGATGTATTTTTTCCATCTAACTCTAATTTCAACTGATTTCCCAGGAAATTAGCTGTACTTTTTACAGTTAAACTATCACCACAACCATCACCACTCTCATACACGGCAATAAGCCACCTATTCGCTATGAATAGATGGCTTATCATTTCAACTACTTGGCATCCGCCGCGCAACGAAACCCTATGTTGCCGGTTGAGCTGTCTGGTGTATTTTTACTGCGTGCCGCAACTCGGTAGCGATTGCAATAGGAGCGATGGCACAAATATGAGCCGCCACGTAGTACGCGCGTGTCTCCGGATGGAGGGCCGACAGGGTTGTCCCTAGAGCCCTTCACATGATAATTCGGGCTGAACCAATCGGAGCACCACTCCCACACGTTGCCTGACACGTTATACAAGCCAAATGCATTGGGTTCGAACGCTTTGACAGGCGCAGTTCCTGCATACCCGTCACTTTGATTGTTTTTGTCAGGAAACTTCCCTTGCCAAATGTTACACATATGCTTTCCGCCTGGCTTAAGCTCGTCTCCCCAAGGATAACGCTTCTGGGTCAGTCCGCCGCGAGCGGCAAATTCCCATTCGGCTTCCGTCAGTAGACGTTTGCCTGCCCATTTGCAATATGCCACCGCGTCGCTCCATGACACATGGATAACCGGGTGATCCCAGCGATCTTCAACATGGGAATCCGGCCCCTCGGGATGCAGCCAATCAGCCCCCTCAACCACCCACCACCATGGGGTTTGTTGGACTTTATTCTGCACTTGGGCTGCCGTTGCCTCGGACACGAACAAATGAAAAACAAACGACCAGCCGAAGGATTCCGCCTCTGTTTGGTAATTCGTCGCATCAACAAATTGCTTGAATTCTGCATTCGTAACTGCACAAGCGTCTATGTAGAAGGGCTTTACGTTAATTTCGCGTACCGGCCCTTCGCCATCCGCAGGGAAACCCTCTCGGTCATCTGTTCCCATTAGAAATTTCCCGCCTGGAATGTATACCATACCTTCTTTGCCAAATGGAACTGCTAGCTCAGCTGCTTCTTGTATCTCAACGGAAGTTATCGCTTCCGAATTTGCCGATGGTTGATTGGATGACGCGCGGCTGGCTGAGCAGCATGTTGGTTTATTCGTTTCCATAACTGTCGTCCTCTCACTTTCGTGTTATATGCAGTTAACTAAATATAGCAATTCCGACGAGTGCCGACAATACAATCGTGGCAAGTGGATGCCATTTATACTTATGGACAACAATAAACACGCCAGCCGCGATTCCTATCGTAAACAAAACTTGCCACGAAAATAGCTGTTGTGTACGATCCGAGAAGCCAAAATGGATGGCCGCATAGGCAATTAATCCTGTCACAATCGGTCTCAACCCATAAAACGTGGTGTGCACCGCTTTACTTTGAACTATTTTATAAAAGAAAGAAGAAATGATAATAACAATAACTAGTGAAGGTAATACCATGCCAATCGTTGCAATCACTGCACCAAGAATTCCATCTGCTTTGTAGCCAATTATAGTCGCTGTATTCGTTGCAATGGGTCCAGGCGACATCCCTGCCGCAGCTACACTCTGAGCAAAATGCTCTGTCGTCATCCATTTATGCTGCTCGACCTCATGCTGAATAATCGGGATCATCGCATAGCCGCCGCCGAATGACATGAATCCTATTTTCAAAAAAGTAATAAAGAGTTCCCATAACACCATCTACATCGCCACCCCTCTCATATCCCATCCGCGATGTAATAATCGTAGTAGGTGTAGCCATTATAGGAGGTGTGTACAGGTTCTTTGCCTTTTTCCAAGCTAATTTGGAAGCCAAAGGTTTCTTTCACTTTGACAAAAACAAATCCAATAAATAATCCGATGAGAATCATAAAGAGCGGGTTAATGGGAAGCAGCAACAGAATTGCTACCGTACTAATTGCCGTAACTAACGTTGTTTTATCAAAAATCGCCGAACGTGCCATGTTGTATGCAGCTAACGCGATGAGCCCAATAATGGCGCCATGAATGCCTTTGAACGCGGCCACGACTTTCGGATCCCCCTGCATGAAAATCAAGAAAATACTAAGTGTTAACGCAATTAGAAATGTTGGTAAAGCAATGCCGATGACGGCTGCCGATGCACCAGATATACCCGCCATTCGATAACCAATAAATGCCGATGCATTTATCCCGATTCCGCCGGGAGCAGAACCTGCTATGGATATGATATTGGAAATCTCGTCTTGTTTAACCCATTCTCGCTTTTCGACCACTTCCCGCTCAATGACGGGTATCATGGCATATCCTCCGCCAAATGTGGATGGTCCGATCTTGAGAAATGTCCAGAATATATCCAAACAAAGATGTAAGTGATGCTTTCGCATGTGGATTCCTCCTTTAGCCCATTTGTATGGTAACTCAATTATACCCCACTTAACTCCAAAATGGAATAAACGTTTTATGAAATGGGTTTACACAGACAATCCACCTCTGTTATACACTAGATATTAATACTTTAAATCCGATGTGCTCACTTTGTTTAATTCATTATGATTTTAAGTATGTGACGGCTCAATTAGTCCTAAATATCCAACTAAATCGATTAAACTACCCTTAGCACGTGGGAATTGACTAATTAGTTGGGCAAATGAGGACTATTAGCGATTTCCCACCAGTAATCTTCATTTTAATTCGGAAATTTCGGACTAATATGGCTTCCCCAAATTGTTTGCTGCAGCAGGAACGCACTAATAGCCAAGAGATGAAACTCCATCTCTTGGCTTAACCTGAACCTCTCACCCATTATCACATTTCACCGTAATCTGCCACATTCTACGCTACTTGTTTACGAAAGACGAAGTTGGAAGCTTCCATGCTGACAACGATATCAAGCGCACAAATTTGTTCATAGGCCACAATCAGCTTCTCATGCTTCGGACATCGCAAACTAAACACCAGGTGCATGACAGGGCTTTCTCCTGCTTTTCCTACTATTGGCGAAGGAGCACTCTCTGGCATCATCTTGAGATGCATCACCTGTATGCCCTGTTCCCCAAAGCGAGCGGTTAGCGAACTGAGGAAGCCAGGATGCTCATTAATCATAATTTCGACTTCATGTGTGCGTCGGTGCCTGATGATATGCTTCTCCAACTTATTTAGGACATACAGGCTGATGAGGACTAAAAAGGTACAAACCAGCGCTCCGGTAATAAATCCTGCTCCGACGCTTAAGCCAATAGCCGCAACAAGCCACACGGATGCAGCTGTTGTCAAACCCTTGATGACATTGCCATTTCGCAAAATGGCGCCTGCGCCTAGAAAGCCAATGCCGCTGACCACTTGTGCAGCTAAGCGTGAAGGATCGATACGGACATTGGGTTCATTCACAAATTCAGAGAATCCATATTCGGATAGCAGCATAATGGTCGCTGATCCTAAGCAAACTAGAATATGCGTCCGAAAGCCTGCCGCATGATTGTTCCATTCCCTTTCAAGACCGATCAAACCGCCTAGAATGACGGCTAACACCATACGAATAACTAAATCCAAATGACTAATGTGCCAAGCACTATCGGCAGCAGCTATCATTGGGATTCCTGAAGTGAGTCCGCCAGCCATTGATTCAACTTCACGACTTCCGAACCCGCAAGCATCATAATGCCTACGCCATGATTGTCATTTTTGACAGTGAGCAGATCCTTCTTATAGTAGTCAGCTGTAAATGCATATCGGGAACCACTGCATACACCATGCACATTCCCTTGCGCATCGATCGCAATACGAGTGAGACCATCCCACGCTTTCAAGGCCGCTTCAATAAAGCGTTGTGGTTCTTTGAGCCAACCAAAGCGAACACCTCTTGCAAATGAATAGGCGAACATCGCTGTACAAGAAGCTTCTTCATAAGCATCTGTGTCATTCAACACTTGATGCCACAGCCCGCTTTCCGCTTGCAGATCAGCATATCCACCACACAGCTCATTGAAGAACTCCACAAGCGCCGGTCGCGCTTCATGGGATGCAGGCAAGGCTTCCAGTACCTCTGTTAACGAAAAGAGTGTCCAACCATTGCCACGGCCCCAAGGAATGCCCGTCGCCATGCCATATTTAAAATCGAACACATGCGACATAATGCGTTCTTCCGGCATATACAAATACTTGCGAAACAGCAAGAATTGCTTCGCAGCTTCATCGAGAGCATCCGATACACCCGTGATTCGAGCGTATCGGCACAGAAACGGAGTGCTCATGTATAGATCATCTGCCCACATCGTATTTTCTGAGTACTCATCTGCGCAGATTCGATAAAACGCACCGTCTTCCTTACGTTCCAAGCCGTATAATATAAAATCGGCAATTCTGTTGGCAATCGGCATAAACTTGGAAGCCTCATCTTCTTGATATGCCTCCAACATCGCGGAGCCAAAGGAACCGCAGTTGTCCAGCATTTTCATCATAACCAATTGTTGATTGATGGCAGGGAACCCATACTGTTCACGATCCCATAAGGAATAGGTGAACATGTCTGTGCAGCTTCGAACATGGTCCCGTGCATACTGGTTAATGTCAGGTCGCTCTAATAAGCGCCCCGTTTGCAACAACCCATAAATCGTAACACCAAGCGGGTAATCCCAACGTGCATAATTCGTCACATTGCCAACGGTCCATTTATTGCTCAGCATCGCATTCTCATAGTAAGGGCGAATCCATGTGTCTGGACGATCCAAGCGCCAATAGGTTTGCTCTTCGGCATTCATGTCAACGGTATACACGCGATCCGTCTGTACCAAATCCTCGTAAGAGAAGGAAACGTTAGCAGACAATGGCCCTAAGTACAGCCAAGGGTCTGCAGCTCCATGAACCTGCTTCGGTAAACTGAACGGGACAACCTCGTCACCGATGGAAACTTCCATCGTGAATCCCCAACCATTATTTCCGCAACAACTCCGAACGAGGAGTTGATATTGACCATAAGAAAGCGGCACCTCAACTTGAAATTCACCTGCCTCCGCTAGTTCCAGCACCATCTTGCCTTCCAGCCAAACGGTTAACGCTCCAGCAGCATTTCCCTTCATTAGGCAAATTTCATGTCCTCGCTTGACGTTGTTCAACTGCGTCCATGCATAAGCCTGTTTACCAGGCTGTCTCCCAAATAGTCGTTCACAGGCAGGCAAGGAAAGCTCACTTTCCTCCCATTCACGACGGGGCAGCCAACTCAAGCTATTGTTCTTCTCAGAGGACATCGCGTCCGGTAAGGAACGCCCATCAAAAATATCGTGGTCGATGGGCGAAGAAAACACCCAGCCCGCTTGTCCTTTGCGTTCTGCAAATGGAGCTAGCACGTTCAGAATACGCACTTTCGCCTCGTCGGAACCGAATAAGCAGCCGAATCCAGCTGCCGTATGCTTCGCTTTAATAAAGAGACGATTCCATCCTTTGACGAAATCCAGATTTAACTTCACTGTCGCATCCGGCTTAATCTCGTCAATAACCGTTGAACGATACGTCAGCTCATCATTGAAATAAAACTGAATCGGACCTAAGCACTGGAATAATACATCTAGATTCCGTTCGCCATCACTCCAAACTAAAGCATAGGCATAGGAGAATTGACCGGGCTTTGCCTCAGGAAATCTGCGGCCCAAGTCGAGATCAAACATTCCTTTATCGTTTTGCAATACACCGCCACGACTGAATGCTCGGAATGCGAAGGGTACAGGTGGGTTCGCACCAATATAGCGATCAGCAAGCACTTTCAATGTTTGTTTATGATCATTCCCCAAACGGGTTTGAATACTCTCTTGTTCATTGAAATAGGTCGTCATCATAAACTTCCTTTCTATCGTAGACGGATCTTGAATGTCCGATCATAAGGTGTTACCAAGTTGACATGGACATACTGACATCCAGATGGATGGTGATCTTCACGAACGCTAGGCAGAATATGCTCATAAGCGCCTGATGAAATTTCAATCACATCTCCGTCTGCTTCATACTTCATAGAACCGCTTCGCAAGAAATACTTGCCTTCTTCCCCTGCTAGCAAATCCGCCCCGCTCACCACACCATCATTTCCAAAAATGAAGGTCAGCTGCGTGAAGACATCCTCACGCTCATCAGACGATACATGGATCGTCCATTCCGAATCTCCGGACATAACTTCTGCTTGCAGGTCTAGCTTCTGCACATGGGTCATCGGCCGATGCTGATGCGGCAACAAATACCAAGGGCTGAGTGTTGAACCTTCCGTCCCCGCAGGAAGCAAATGACGTGGAATCGGCCCGTTGTAGCCTTTTTCCAATACCGTATCCAACTTGTATCCGGCCTCGCTTGCAATAAGATTCGTAAACTTTACAATACCTGGTGAGAACGATGTTGCAAGTTTGACTCCTAGTAACCTTGCTTTCCCATGGCGCAATGAGAAGAAGGACGGCGTCTGCGACATGATCGTTACACTTTGCTCTCCTTCTCGTATCCGAACCAACGGAGCTCCGAAAGCGAGATGCATGCTGCTATGTTGAATGTGCATATGATGGCCAACTCCATCAATTTGCTGCAGATGTTCCTGCATCGGGTGCTCGGCATTGATCACTTTCACATACCGATCTAGCAGCGGCGCTCTTTCCAACTGTGAACTATCTGCCTCTGGGTACACGAGCATATTCAGCAGAGGATGGTTATTCACACCTTCGTAGAAACCTGTGATGAAGGATCCTGCATAATCAGCCATTGCAGCAAAGGTCGGATCCTGGTCATACGCCGCCATTAAGCGATAAATCGGGAAATAGTTCGCCATCGTAGCTGTCTGACCGAAATCTTGACGTCCAGAGTAATCCGTAACCACTTCGCCCGACGGGTGAATTAAGTACATCATCATCCGAAGATTGCTTCGGACACATTCGATCAGCTCAGGTCGGTTCATCAAACGCCCCGTATGATACAGCGCAATATTACTTACTGCGTTATAGATCCCGTTACTGCGTTCTGTCCATTCCCCGTCCTCGGTAATATCCAAACCTTCGGCCAACCAATCTTCCGCTCGGGCTAGAAGCGCCGGTTGCGGGAAAATCTCATGCAACAACGAGAGCGCTGCTGTAATGACCCAGCGATGATTCGGTGTATGACAACCGCCAGTCAACATGGCTGGTATCGTGCGCTCCAAGAAGAGCTTCAGCTTAGCTGTCACAGGCTTAAGTTCTGCCCAGTCGTGTTTGTTCAGCAATTGGTACATTTGTGTTACACCGCCGACTACGAACGCCGTATCCGGTGGAGAATTATAATTCGTAGAACCGAGTGAAACCGTTCCATCCGCATGTTGTCTATTCAGCATGAACGTGACTGCTTTATCTAAGGCGGTCAATAGAACGCTATCGTGATAATAACGAGAATCCGCGTTTACCAACGCAGAAGCCCATCCTGCTAGGATACGCGGTGTACTCATGTGATTAGCTCGGGCAATGCCCGTTTCATCGACAATACCACCAACATATTTGGATTGCGGATCATGAATCTGCCCTTGAAGCGTAGCTTCCGTTAATTCATCATTTAAGCTAACTAACCGATTATAAATGGCATCCATGTAAATCACCTTACCCTTTCCTAGCTGCAATTTTACTGGTGATGAGGTTGTGACTCTCATGAATTTCATTCGGCTCGCACAGCGCTTTGAGTTCATATACTTTCACTTTGGCATAATCGATCGCACCAAGGAAATGATCGAAATAGTTCAAGTCCTTGCTGTGAACATAGGGACACCAGTGATCGGCAAGTTCCAGCGTTTCATGGATGTGTACACCATAAATATATTTCTGCACTTCTTGCAGTTCTTTGAGATTATCGTATAAGCCCATTCGGTCCATCATCATCGCATGGCCGATATCGTACCATAGGTACACAGGACTGCCCGCCAGGTTTTCACAGATCGTCTTAGCCTCCATCAAGGAAGGCATCTGGTACGATCTCGAGCGAGTTTCAATGCCGATCGCGACATTCCAGCCTTGTCGAACCGCATGCTCGCTTACAATCTCCAAACTTTCTTGAATCCTTTGCGTATACAAAGGGCTCAATCGATCTCGTCTTTCAATCATAACGCTCCACAATTTCTGATACTCCGGTGAATCCTTGCCGTGATCTCGATACAGCTTTTTTAAATCCACATCAATATTATAGTCAAAAGGTACTTCACCTGGATGCACAACCACCGCTTTGGCTCCATAGCGATTCGCATATTCCATGGATCGGATTAGCAGCTCGACTGAACGCTTACGCTTCGTTTCATCATCAAACCCCAGCATGACGGAATCGGTATCATAATCCTTATCGTTGATGAATGGGAATACGTTGTGTACACTGGATACGCCAATTTCGCCCCTTTCAATCATCGGTTCAATCGTTGTCATCATTTCTTCTGTCACATTATAGTTAAGCTCGACATTGCGAAAGCCCAGCTCTTTAATTTCCTCGATCATGTTGCGTCCCACAGTATGCTTCTTAATGTTCCAACACGTTGAAAACGAATATTCCCCTTTATCGATCATGTCTCTTCCTCCTGGTTTTATTCTGAAAGATCGCTCAGCTTCATGACAGCACCATGTCGTGCCGATAAAGTCGACGCTTCCATTAAGCGGGTTAAATCATAAGCAAGCTCAATATTCTCTGTCGCCGTCGTTCCTTCATGAATATGAGTTACCCATTGTTCGAAAGCGGTAGGCAGCTTGGGTAAATCAGTCACTTCTTGCCAACCTGTCGTTCCTTCTCCTGACAATTTGGAGCTTCGAATGCGTAATTTATCATCCGTTCGGGCATACATAAGGTTACCGTCTGTTCCTTGAATCTCCATATCAAATTGCGAATAGCTATTTACGAATCCCGCTTCCACTATGCCCAGTGCGCCACTTGGATAACGTAATGTAACTACCGCACTATCTTCGACTTCGCGTTCAGTAATGTAACCGAAGCTTGCACTCACACTTTCCGGTAATCCCAGAAACAAACGAGCTAAGTACATCGGATGACAACCTAGATCCATCAGTGCTCCACCCCCGCATTGCTCTAAGTTGAAAAAGTGGGAAGGAAGTGCTCCGTTGGGATGCTTCTCCGTACGCAGCGCACCATTATGTGCAAGCCGAATTCGTACAGTCGTTATCGTTCCTAGGAGACCGTCGCGAATGCAAGTTAATGCTGCTTGTGCGAAGCCCATATAAAGACGCGGTAAGGACACGGTTAGCTTAACACCTGCATCCTCGACTACGGCAAGTATGTCTTGGCATTCTTTCGTAGTAGTAGCTACAACTTTTTCTGTAAAAATATGCTTACCTGCTCTTGCGGCAGCGATAATGACCTCATGATGCCGATTCGTTGGCGTACCTACAATAACTGCGTCAATTTCAGGATTTCTTAGAAGTTCATCCAAGTTTCCGTAAAAAGGAACACCGAGTTCTTCGGCTTTCTCTCGTCCTCGCTCCCCAATTTCATCCCAAACAGCGACGATTTCGGTATCCCCATGTTCGGCAGCTAGTCGTGCATAATCTTTGGCATGGACGTGCCAGAAACTTAACATCGCTACTTTTATCATCGTTCAACTGCCTCTCTACCTATATTATTAGTCAAAATAGACAGCTTTTCCCGTTCGATTCGATTCATAGATCGCTTCTAGAATCTCTGAAACGACACAGGATTGTTCTGGCGTTACAAGTGGCTCTGTATCGTTGATAATCGCATGAATCCATAAGCGGATTTCTTTATCCTGCATCGATTCTTTCTTACCTTCGTAGAAATCTGCGCCTTTTGCTTCGAATTGCATGTGATTCACATAGAGACGGCTATGTTTTTCGCCATTTATACGTAAGCCATCCTGCATATCTGCACCGCCTTCGGTACCGCAAAGCGTCGTTTTCGCTTCCTTCGTATCGAGCGTGTTGAGTGCCCAGCTCGCTTCTACCATAACGGTTGCGCCATTTTTCATGACGATCATAGCAAATGCTGAGTCTTCGACCTTAAACTTCTCGGGATCCCATGGCCCCCAAGAATTGGCCGCATTTTCCTTGCGTGAAAGTTTATGATAAGCGGTGCCCAGCACCACCTTAGGTTCATAGTTATTCATTAACCACAGCGTTAAATCGAGTGCATGTGTACCAATATCAATCAGCGGCCCGCCGCCCTGTTTGTCTTCATCCAAGAATACGCCCCAAGTGGGAACACCACGTCTGCGAACAGCGTGTGCTTTTGCCAAATAAATCTCGCCCAAATCTCCGTCTTCGACGAGTCGTTTCAAATGTTGGCTGTCAGCGCGGAAGCGATTGTTATAGCCAATTGTTAACTTTTTACCTGTACGTTTAGCAACTTCCACCATACGGCGCGCATCTGCTGCTGTTTTCGCCATCGGCTTCTCGCACATCACATGCTTGCCTGCTTCCATTGCAGCAATTGAGATTTCCGCATGCGTGTCATTCGGTGTACATATGTGAACGACGTCAATCGCTGGATCTGCGAGTAATTCGCGGAAATCATCGTAGACGATGGCTCCAGGCGCGCCAAATCTCTCAGCCGCATGAAGTGCACTCTCCCGACGAATATCGAAGAATCCGATAATTTCAACCTCTTCTATTTTGCTCAAGCTAGGTAAATGCTTCCCGATTGCAATTCCACCACAACCAATGATGGCTACTTTCACTTTATTCACTGATGGTTCCCCCCACGATGTAAAGTTAATATTTGCCTATTTAAAGAAGATGCTGGACTTCGACGAGAGACCTGCATATGCAGATACTCCGTATCGAAATCCAGCTCCTCTAAGAAACGATTACTTCACAAATTCCATTTGTTGTTTGACAATTTCTTTCGCATCTTTCGCTAGGAAAGCTGTATCTTTATTCTCTGCATACCATTTGTTCATGAAGTCTTCAAGCTGTTTGCCGCCTGCTTTATCCCAAGCCGCTTTAGAATCCGTAATTGCTTGTTCTGCCGAATATTTAGAGCCGCTAAGAATCGCTTTAACGAATACATCGTTTTTCTCTTTAAGAATCGTAGTATTAATAACATTAAGATCAGCTGGGAATACCGGCATATGATCTCCTAAAGTAATCCCTGGATATTCTCTTGCTGGATCGAAGTAAATCTTCTGAGCAGCTTGGAACAATTGTAAGTATGCTTTTTGTTCAGGCAACAAATCTGGATTAGATAGACCGCTCAATACGTAATTACATTTATCAACGCCAGAGGAGAAGAACATTGCGTAATCCAATGCGTAAGCAACTTCATTTTTGGATTTTTCCGGATCAATCACTTGTGGGCAACCGTTAGCTGCTTTCTTCCAGTGAGTACCTTCGTCGCCGAAGATCATTTTACGAGCCGTATCCGGTTTCATCATGAAGTCAAGATAGCGGCCTACCGCTTCTGGATCCTTCGCCTTCGCGTTCACAACAGTTGTCATTTGAACAGGGTTATCGAATGCACCTGTGAATGTACCCATAGGTGATTTCGGGTATCCTAAAGGTGCAACTTCTCCAGTAGGGTTATTCTTTTTGAAAGTAGTTAGATCAAGATCTTGGGAGAATTTAACGAAAATACCCATTTTTCCATTCAAGAAATCTTGTTTAGCCTTATTGCCGTCTTTATCATTGATATAATCCTTGTCTACGATGCCAGCATCATAGAGACTCTTCTTGAACGTAAGGGAAGCTTGTTCTTTATCCCATGCACGAACAACTTTGCCGTCTTTAATATCCCAAGCCAATAGCGTTGCTGATGAACTTTCACCAAAAATTTCATTAATTGCTTGCTCCGAATAAGTGCTCATGTTCATACCGTACGTATCTTTTTTGCCATTGCCATCTGGATCTTGATCAACAAACGCCTTCGCCACTGCGTATAATTCTTCTGTTGTTGTCGGCATGTTAAGATTCAGCTTTTTCAACCAGTCCGTGCGAATGTAGAGGACATGCGCTGCAACCGCTTCTTTTACTTTACCAATCTCATACAACTTGCCGTCTGCTTTGGTTCCTGCTTTTTTCAGTTGTGGATATTGGGTAAGTAATTTCGAATATTCAGGCATGTATTGTAAAATGTTGTCGATCGGCATCAATTGTTTTTGATCATACAAACTGCCTCTGAATGGTGTATTGTACTCGTTAATAATATCCGGGGCAGAACCGGAAGCAAAAAGGACATTCAATTTTTTAGTAGAATCGCTGCGAAGGATGGGAACTTGCTTAGCATTGGCTGGACCATTTTGATTAATGAATTTGGTCCAACGATTCTCTTCGTAAGTACCTTCTGAAGCCGGTACACCGCCACGGTCATAGATGGTGACAGAAACATCTCCGCGCTTAGCTGGTGTTGATGCAGCAGGTGCGCTCGAAGAAGCAGGCGCTTTAGATGCTTCTTCTACTTTCTTGTCGCTGCTACAACCTACTAATGTTGCCCCTAAAGCAACAACCCCTACTGAAACTCCAAGCAATAATTTCTTATTTTCCATGTGCTTTTTCCCCCTACAAATTTTTTTATTGTAACGTTTTGAGAAACGGGAACACCTGTTGTATTAACCTTTAACAGATCCAAGCATAACGCCTTTGACAAAATACTTCTGCAGGAATGGATACACGACAAGCATCGGTACAACCATGACGACAACACCAACAGCCTTTACCATCTCCGTAGCAACGGTTGCTTGTTCCTCCAAATTCAGCGTAGGCGAGTTTAATAAGTCATTTTTCTGCAGCATGCCTTGAACAACTACGGTTAAGTTCTGCATCTCACTCTTATTAATGTACATGAGCACGTTCATAAAGGAATTCCAGAAGCCTATCCCATAGAATAACGCGAGCGTAGCCAGCATGGGAAGAGAGAGTGGTAAGATGACCCGAATAAGCAATGAAGTATCATTACAGCCATCGATTCGTGCAGCTTCCTGCACTTCAGATGGAATATTCTCGAAATAGCTTTTCATAAGCAGCATGTTGTAAGTACTGATGAATCCGGAAAGCCATAATGCCCAGTAGGAATCAATAAGGTGCATGTTCTTAATCACGAGATAGGTTGGAATTAACCCTCCGGAGAACAGCATGGTGAAGACCATTCCAAGAACTAGATAACGTCTGCCAATCAGATAGTTTCTCGATAATGGATACGCAGCCAGTATGGTGCCCATTAAACTTAAAACGACACCAATTACCGTGATGATGACACTATTCTTAAAAGCGCTCCAAGCAGGGCTGGCGAGGAAAAAGATTTTGTAAGCCGTGAACTCTAAGCCAACTGGCCAGAAGAAGACATGACCTGATTCCACAGCCGAACGCTCGCTTAGCGATAGTGCGATGATATGAATAAATGGCAGAATACAAGTTAGGGCGATTAACGCGAGTACTAGATAATTGATGGCATAGAATATTTTTTCGCCGTTTGTTGCTTTCATACTAATCCTCCTTCCACGGATGTTGAACCTGATGTATAGGTGATGCTAGAAGAGTGCTTGATCAAATTTCTTAGCGATTCGATTTGCGATCAGTACAAGACTGCAACTGATGATGGATTCAAAAAATCCCATTGCCGTCGTTAAACTAAACTGTGCATTGCCTAATCCAATTTTATAAATATACGTACTAATAACTTCTGACACATCCGAAACTCCTGCGTTCTGTAGGTTATAGACTTGGTCAAAACCTACTTCCATAATTTTACCCATCGCTAAGATAAGCAATAAGATAATCGTGTGACGAATGCCCGGAATTGTTACGTGCCACATTTGACGCCATTTGGCAGCCCCATCCATAGCAGCTGATTCGTAAAGCGAAGGATCGATGGTCGTTAGCGCAGCTAGATAAATAATTGTGCTAAATCCCATTTCCTTCCATATTCCTGATCCTACAAATATCGCTAACCATGAGTTAGACTCATAGAGGAAGTTAATGGGTTCGATACCAAACAAGCCAAGCACCTTATTAATCGAACCATAATCCGTTGCGAATAGCGACAATACGATCCCGGAAACAATAACCCAGGAGAAGAAATGCGGTAGGTAGACTATCGTTTGAACCCAACGTTTGAACCAAGATTTCCTAACTTCATTCAGTAAAATAGCAAGGAATATCGGCATTGGAAATCCAAACACTAAGCTTAGAAAACTCAACCAAAACGTATTCCACAATATCTGGAGCGTATTCGAGCTTGAGAATAATATGTGAAAGTTTTTCAAACCTACCCAAGGACTGTTTAAAATGCCATCTGCAAAATTGTAGTTTTTGAAAGCGATCACAAGTCCGCCCATAGGCCAGTATTTAAATAAAACATAGTAAGCAATTACAGGTATCAACATGATAAACAAAGGAATGTTCTGTTTCAGCCTTCTTCGTCGTCTTAGTCGCAAAGCAGCTAATTCACTTTGAGTTATCTGGATATCAGGAGTTTTAATAATATTCCCATTCATGTTTGCTTCACTCCTTCGCATTAATCTTATAACCCTATAATATAAGTTTTCACGCGTAAAACCCTTAAAATATTATAGAAGAAACTATAAAATCATTGGGTCATTTCTAGCGCTTTTTTCCACATAATTATAGAAATAAAAAACTGCTTCCCCTAAGGGAAAGCAGTCTTCGCTTCCATATACGATTACCTTGCCGGAGCTGCTGTGGATTGCCTGATGATGAGTTCTGGACGCATAACGATGCGTTGCTTGGCTTGTGATTTCTTCTTCAGTTCGAGAATGAGCAGATCGACGACTTGCTTGCCCATCGGCTCAATCGGCTGCGCAATCGTAGTAAGTGGAGGATCCGTTACCGAAGCTAGGATCGTATTATCGAAACCGACGACAGAGATATCCTCAGGAACACGAAGCTTTAGTTGCTTCGCCGCCTGCAAAGCGCCGATCGCAAGCATATCATTACAACAGAAAAGCGCAGTCGGCCTATCGCCTGCAGGTTTCACTAGAAGTTCAATCGCTTCGCGTTTGCCATCTTCTACGGTATAACTACAATTACGAACACTTGCTACGGGGATCTCGATACCGGCTTCCGCAAGCGTAGTCATGAAACCTTTTACCCGTTCACGACTACTTCTAACTTTGGTGTGTTCGGCAAGTATCGCCATGCGAGTATGTCCAAGTTCCAAGAGATGCTTAGCAGATAACGTGCCGCCAACGAAATCGTCAACAACAACGGTATGTACAGCCAAGTCCGACATCTCCCGCGCAATCATGACAACGGGAATCGAGCGTTCCATGAGTGGTGTAAGCATGTCCTTATTATCCATCCCAGTCCCGATAATCATCCCATCTACACTTTTCTGCTGAAGCAAGTTCAGATAGCGTTCTACACGTTCATCTTTATTATCGGTGGAGCAGATGACGAGACTGTATCCCAAATTGTGACCTTGGTCCTCCACAGCCCTAGCAATTTCCGCAAAAAAGGGATTGGAGATATCAGGGACAAGCAAGCCTAACGTATAGGTCTTCTTCCCCGTAAGTGCTGATGCGATGACACTCGGCTGGTAATTGAGCTTCTCCATCACTTTCAGAATTTCAATGCGTCGTTCTTCGCTTATTTTCCCTTTACCGTTCATGACTTGCGAAACCGCTGCTATCGATACACCAGCTTCTCGAGCCACATCGTAAATGGTCGCTTTCATCGTACTACCCCATTTTTCTTGAAGAATACAGTTATTCCCCCATTATGACGGGGCTTCCCAGAACTTGCAACCGTCTTACGACTCGCTCGGCTTCGTCATGATCCAAGCATGGTCGGGGTCATTATGAAATTTCCATATCCGCGTAGGTCCGGCCATGACATTTAAATAGTACACATCATAGCCAGGAGGCGCTGACACGGGGTGATAACCACGCGGAACTAGCACGGCTTCGCCGCTTTTAACAACTAACGTCTCATCGAGTGAACGATCATCCGTATAGACCCGCTGAATCGCAAATCCTTGTTCTGGCTGGACACGGAAATAATACGTTTCTTCCAGAAAGGACTCATCAGGGAGGGCATCACGATCATGCTTGTGCGGCGGATAACTGGACCAATGGCCATTCGGTGTAAATACTTCAACAACAAGCAAACTATCTGCAGGCTCACTTTCAGGTAAAATATTATGAATATAACGCTCGATGTTCCCATATCCACGTGTCTCAACGCCTACTTGCGCAGGAGCAATCAAGCGTGAACGGTGGTTCCCGGCCCCTGGAGCTGAGCAAACAGCAAGCTCTAGCGAGGTTAACGCCGTTACTTCATAACTATCGTTGCTCGCCACATAAACGGAATACGGAGGGATTTGCTCAAACACGCTCATACGCTGACCAATTCCGAGCCATTGCTCCTCCTTCGTACGCACATCGGCTTTGCCGCTCAACAATACGAGGCATACCTCCTGATCGAGAGTTTCACGTCGCAAAGACTCGCCTTCAGCCAGCTGGACAACCTCGAAAGCAACATACTGCCATCCTGCCGATTCCGGCGTCACTTGTAAAAGGCTGCCTTCTTCATTCGGAGAAGATGCAGGTGTTACAATTAATTTGGACATCGTAACGTCTCCCTCCCCTTCCTAGGATACCGCGGTTTCCTTGAGCAACTCCAAAGCTTCGCTAACTTTCACAGGTCTGCCCAAACGTGAAGATAATTTCGCAGCTAATGCAATGCGCTCGGCTTGTACGCCGTCATCTCCACTTACAGGAACAGCTTTATCGTTCACAATCGCATCAATAAACATGTGAGTTTCTTCAACGTAAGCAGCTTGATAACGCTCGAGGAAGAAATGAAGCGGTTTATCACTCACAATGGAATCAGCGGTGGAAATGACAGCCGTGTTCGGGTGATCATTCGCAACGACAACACTGCCTTTGTTACCAAACACTTCTACACGTTGATCGTAACCATAGACAGCTTGACGACTGTTATCGATTACACCTAATGCACCATTTGCGAAACGAAGAGTAACAACCGCTGTGTCCACATCGCCATGCTGGCCAATATCAGGGTTAATCAGAACATTCCCCAGGGCATACACTTCCTCGACCTCGCTGCCCGAAACGAATCGTGCCATATCGAAATCATGAATCATCATATCCATGAAGATACCGCCAGAAACTTTGACATACTCAATCGGAGGTGGGTTCGGGTCACGGGAAGTAATTTTGATGATATGCGGATCGCCGATCCCACCACTTTGCACGACTTCTTGAACACGTTTGAAATTATGATCAAAGCGACGGTTAAAACCAATTTGCAGCTTCACACCTGCTTTATTTACTTCATCAATGGCTGATTGTGTTTGCGTAATCTCCATGGAAATCGGTTTTTCGCAGAAAATATGTTTACCCGCGCGTGCGGCTTGACTAATCAAAGGAACATGCGTATCTGTGGAGGAACAAATGAAAATCGCATCAATATCGGAATGATGAATAAGTTCGTTGCTATCCTTTGTGACGAGTGAAATATTACGCGCTGCGGCCCATGCTTCCAGCTCTGGACCTGCAAACAGATCACTTACGGCCACAATCTCAACTTGCGGGTTCCGCAGTAAATTGTCCGCGTGAATTTTACCAATTCGGCCAGCGCCGATAATGCCAATTCTTACTTTTTTCATCCTACATGACCTCCTGCTTTACCTGAACTGCCGAATAACTGAATTTTGGACCTTACCGACGCGATAATCGCTTCTCTTGCTGGAATTAAATAGTTCCGAGGATCGTAGGCATCTGGATGATCATTCAAAAAAGTACGAATCGTCGCGGTACAAGCGATCTGATTATCTGTATTCACATTGATTTTGGCTGTGCCGCAGGCAATGGCTTGACGAATTTCGTCATCCGGCAAACCGCTTCCCCCATGAAGCACGAGGGGTACACCTGTCAGTTCCTTAATTTCAGCCATCCGTTCAAAACCAAGCTTGGGTTGTCCACGATAGGGACCATGGACCGATCCCAGCGCAGGTGCCAAGCAATCGATGCCTGTTTCCCGGACCATCGTCACGCAATCCTCAGCTACTGCATACATCCCATCTGCGTCATCTACGACCAGATCATCTTCGCGTCCTGTGATTCGACCAAGTTCAGACTCCACAGATACACCAAGCACATGCGCAGCTTGCGTCACTTGACGCGTAACTTCGATATTATGCTCGAGGGAATGATGCGAAGCATCGATCATCACGGAGGTAAATCCAGCGTGGATCGCTTTGATACATACTTCGTACGAACTGCCATGGTCCAAATGAAGAGCTACGGGCACTGTAATCCCGTAGTGCTCGATCAAGGCTTTCACCATGCCAGCGATACAGGGCAATCCGCCCATATAAGGAATGTAAGCCTCGCTTACACCAAGAATAACTGGCGCTTGTTCGAGCTGAGCCGCTTGTAAGATCGCCTGTGTGAATTCAAGATTGTTTAAATTAAATTGCCCAACAGCATATTTCCCTTCTAATGCCGTCTGGAGCATGTTTTTCATCGAGACGAGTGCCATGCCAATCGCTCCTTTCTAGCGGAAACTCGCTGTTACCAGCGAGCGGTTACCATCTTTTTACGCGTATAGAATTCCACGCCATCCGTACCATTGGCATGCAAATCGCCATAGAAGGATTTCTTCCAACCCGAGAACGGGAAGAATGCCATTGGAGCTGGTACACCCAGATTGACACCAAGCATCCCCGCATCAATAGTTTCACGGAATTGACGCACATTGCTGCCATCTTGTGTGAAGAGACAAGCGCCATTCGCGAATTCCGAACGGTTGGAAAGTTCAATCGCTTCTTCCAAAGTAGCCACGCGAACGATCGATAGAACAGGAGCAAAAATTTCATCTTCCCAAATTTTCATCTCACATTGTACGCCATCGAAAATTGTCGGTCCTACGAAGTAGCCAGCTTGCCCAGCCGCAGCGTCCTTACGACCATCGCGCACCATAATGGCACCTTCATTTTCACCAATTTCGATATACTTCAATGTACGTTCCTTATGCGATCCGCGAATGACAGGACCTAAGAACACACCTTCATCATTGCCGTTGCCAATCGTAATGGCATCTGCCGCTTCAAGAAGTTTGCTGACTAACGTATCCGCTACATCGCCTACAGCTACCACGACGGAACATGCCATACAGCGCTCGCCCGCAGAACCGAAAGCCGCATTCGTGATTTCTTTCACCGCAATGGACAAATTCGCATCCGGCATAACGATGGAGTGATTCTTCGCACCTGCAAGAGCTTGAACGCGTTTCCCGTTCGCAGCTGCTGTTTTGTATACATACTCCGCTACTGGCTGGGAGCCAACGAAGGAGATGGCTTTAATCTCTTTGTGCTCGAGAAGACCATTCACCACATCATGCGCACCATGAACGATATTCAGAACACCTGCTGGTAATCCAGCTTCGTGGAACAATTCAGCAAGGCGGTTCGCCAAGTGAGGCGTACGCTCCGATGGTTTCAATACGAACGTGTTGCCGCAAGCAATCGCAAGTGGGAACATCCAGCAAGGCACCATCATCGGGAAGTTGAACGGCGTGATGCCGCCAATAACACCGATTGGATAGCGGTACATGCCAGACTCCAGATTGGACGCAATGTCTGGCAGCTGTTTGCCCATCATCAATGTCGGCGCGCCAGCGGCGAACTCCACACATTCGATACCGCGAAGTACTTCGCCATAAGCTTCGGAGTAGCTTTTACCGTTCTCTTGCGTCACGATGCGGGCAAGCTCTTCCCAGTGATCAACGAGAAGCTGTTGGTATTTGAATAAGACTCTTGCTCTCTTCGGTACTGGCGTGCGGCTCCATGATTGGAAAGCTTCTTGCGAATTGCGAACGGCTTGATCGACTTCTTCTTTGGTCGAAATTGGAATATAGGCAAGAATCTCTTCTGTTGCAGGATTATATACGGGCTCTGTTTGTGTTGCGGATGATGCGACCCATTCGCCGCCAATCCAGTTTTTCAATGTATGTGTCATTAGGATTTCGCTCCTTTAAGGTAGATTCGATATTATGAGGCCGTGATTTCTCCGCGATTGCAGCGTTCAATGTAATCATCCACAGCAGCAGCAGTTGGCATGGCATCCGAACAGCTATGGCTGGAAATAACGATACAAGCAGCTGCGCTTCCGTACTCCATGCTTTTTTCCAGCGTCCATCCTTGCATAACGCCATAGATAAAGCCTGCCGCATACGAATCACCAGCTCCAAAAGTTTTAACCACCTTCGCCGGGAAGCTCTTCGCACGATGACCGACACCATCCTGTGTGTACGCGATAGAACCCTCTTTACCATGCTTGATAATGACAATTTTGGCGGAATAATCGAACCATTTGGCAGCCGTGATGTGATCATCTTTCTCCGGATTATGCTCGAATTTCTCCATCATATCGAACTCTTCGCGCGTACCCAGAATGATATCGCATTTCTCAGCGGCTAGATTATAGTACACAGCCGTCTCCTCAGGAGATGTCCATGTGTAGGGACGATAATCGAGATCAAATACGATGATTGCTCCATGCTTTTTCGCATAGTTCAGTGCTTGAAATACCGCTTCGCGTGATGGACTTTGTGCCAAAGCTGTCCCGGAAATCAGCAACACTTTCGCACCTGCGATCAGAGATTCCTGAACCTCATCAGGCGTTAATTTCAAATCAGCCACATTATCGCGATACATGAGGATACTACAGTCCGTCGGGCTCTTAATTTCTGTAAAAGCTAACCCTGTCACAGCTCCCGTGCGATCTGTTACAACATTGCTGGTATCGATCGCATTGCGCTCTAGATAGGAAGCGATGAAACGGCCCATTTGATCATTTGCGATTTTGCCGATAAAAGCTGTCTTCATCCCTAATCGGGACATGCCGATCGTAATATTCGCTGGCGACCCGCCAACATATTTCGTGAACGTCATCGTCTCTTCCATGGGGCGGTGAATTTCGTTCGCATTTAAGTCGATGCATAATCTGCCGATGGCTACAAAATCAAGCTCTTTCGCTTCTGGAAACGTCACATATGTCATGGCCTCGTTACCTGCTTTCTTTGATTAATAAAGAATGAATATAGTTCAGCGCGTTTGATGCATATTCGTACGCATTATGTGTGGCAGGGTCTTGCTCGCCTTCGAGCATCGCCCATCCTCTGTAGTCACGATCCAATAACTCTTTGAAAATCGGGGCAAAATCAAGGCAGCCATCCCCTGGTACGGTAAACACACCTTTGCGGATACAAGTTACGAAATCTACCTGCTCAGCGCGCGCTTCATCTAATACATCCTGACGAATATCTTTCAAATGCATATAAGCAATTCGGTTGTAATGTTTGCGCAATACCGACAATGGATCTCCACCACCGTAGTAGGTGTGTCCCGTATCAAACAGCAAGTAGACCAAGGATGGATCCGTTAGCTCCATTAATCGATCGATCTCTTCCGGTGATTCAACTACTGTTCCGCCGTGATGATGATAGGTCAGCTTCAGCCCATATTCTTGCGCAATTGCACCCGCGCGATTTAGACCTTCCGCTAAACTCTGCCAGCCTGCTTCATCAAGGCGAAGCACTTCCTTCTCGTTCGGCGTCCGACGCGGGTCAAAATGGAGCGAGCCGCCAACTTCCGCTGTAGAAATAACCGTGCTGCCCATTTCCTTCAGAAATTGCGCGTGTTTGCGATACGCTTCCAATTCTTCTTCTCGATAGGCGGGATCCGAGAACAGGACGGATTTCCATTGGGATACGAGAGAGATGCCGCGGTCCGCTAGTTCTTTTTTGAGCACATTGATATCGGTTGGATATTTGCGCCCCATCTCTGTACCCGTCAATCCTAACTTCTGAATCTCATCTACGATCTGTTCAAATGTCGTATCAGCGCCATGTTCCTTGACGTCCTCTCCCACCCAATTAATCGGATGAATGCCTAGCTTAAACGGTAGTTCTTCCATCGTTAGGCCACCTCTTCTAATTTATATGGATTTTGCCGCTTGTATGTTTTTCTTCATTTCTTTATGTGCTGCCAACACTTTGGCACTCTCCGAAACCTCAGGTACACCAACATTCCACCAAGACTCATAACCGCCTGTGTTCGTGCCAGGTACAACGGGAATTTCAATCAACGTCGTCACTGTTTCTGCTTTCGCTTGGAGCAATGCTGACTTAAGCTCTTCGGGATTGGTTGCTTTGTACGATTTCGCTCCCAAGCTGCGCGCATGTGCTGCGAAATCAATGGGCATATAGCTTCCTGTCAGCCTGCGTGTCCCTGTTTCCCGATAACGGAATTCATTCCCGAAGCCTTCGCTCCCTTGACTGCGCTGTAGATTATGAATGCATTGGAAGCCGTGGTTATCAAATAGCAAAATCGTGAATTTCTGACCCTCTTGCAAACTCGTCACTAATTCCGAGTGAAGCATTAAATAGCTGCCGTCTCCGACAATCGCATACACCTCACGATTCGGCTCTGCCAACGCTGTCCCGAAGGCCCCACTGACTTCATATCCCATACAAGAGAAGCCGTATTCCATGTGGTATGTTTTGGGTTCTGTTGATCTCCAAAGGCGGTGCAAATCACCTGGAAGACTTCCCGCCGCACATACGACCACGGAGGAAGGGTCAATCGTTTCGTTAATAACACCAAGTGCCTTCGTCTGAGCAAAACCTTCGTCACACTCAGCATTGTACAAACGATCCACTTCACGATCCCATTCGTCTTTCAAAGTTGCTATGTAGCCCGTCTCATACTCGCTTGAATAATCTAGGAAAGACAGTGTTTCGCGCAGCAAGTGCAGCGCTTCCTTCGCATCAGCCGTAATCGAAATACCGCCAAGCTTCGTGGAATCAAAACCGCTAATATTGATATTAATGAATTGCACTTCGTCATGGGCAAAGGCTGATTTGGACGCTGTCGTGAAATCGGAATACCGCGTGCCTACACCGATAATCAAATCAGCCTGTTTCGCCAGCTTGTTCGCAGCGAGTGCACCTGTTACACCAATCGCACCCGCATACAGCGGATGGTTCCAAGCCATAGAGCTCTTCCCAGCTTGCGTTTCGGCAACGGGGATGCTGAACGCTTCCGCGAACTCTGCAAGTTCCTTCGTCACTTCCGAGTAAAGAACGCCGCCGCCAGCAATAAGCAACGGGCGTTTCTTGCCTAAGATTACAGCTGCTGCTCTTTGAACAGCTTCCTGCGCCGCTGGGCGGCGATCTATATAATGAACCTTCTTATCAAAAAAAGCTTCCGGATAATCATACGCCTCCGCCTGCACATCTTGGGGCAGCGCTAAGGTCACCGCTCCTGTCTCGGCGGGATCTGTAAGCACGCGCATTGCTTGAGTTGCTGCGCTGATCAATTGCTCAGGACGAACGATTCGATCCCAGTATTTGCTCACCGACTTGAAAGCGTCTGTTGCTGATACGGTGTAATCGCTAGTTATCTCAAGCTGCTGCAGGACGGGGTCCGGTTGTCTCGAAGCAAAATTATCTCCCGGCAGCAGCAGCACCGGAATGCGGTTGACAGTCGCCGTTGCCGCAGCCGTTACCATATTCAGTGCACCTGGCCCAATTGATGTCGTGCAGGCATAGATTTGCTTGCGGTTCTTCTGTTTCGCGTAAGCGGTTGCAGCGTGGACCATCCCTTGCTCATTCTTGCCTTGTATATACGTAAGGTCACCCGCGCTATACTCCAACGCTTCTCCAATCCCAGTTACATTGCCATGGCCGAATATTCCCATGACACCTTGAACAAATTTAGTCTCCTGTCCATCGATAGAAATGTATTGCTGGTCTAGAAAGCGAAGCAAAGCTTGTGCCATTGTAAGTCGAATTGTTCGCATGTAAATCTCCCTTCCGTTCAGAGGTTAAGCGCTTAATCCGCTAAATGTTAAGCGCTCGCCCCTGAATGGGTTAAGCGCTTAATCCGATCATACAATATTTCCAATTCACTCGCAATCCTTTTTTTTCACCCCCATGTATTCAGTGCGTTCAACTCGAGCTCCGAATCCTTAGGTGTCCAGTAAGTGTTCGCGAAGCGACCTGCCTCTTCTCCATTAATTCCTTCATCATCTCCATCGTATGTTTCCCTACCTCGTTCCTCGGGTAATGGATAACGCTCAATTTGGGCTCGGTCAGCGTCGTCATTAGAATATTCTCTGAACCTAGAATAGCTAGTTGATCTGGAATCAGAATGCCATTCTTCTTACATGTATCTAGAATACCTGCTGCCATCAAATCATTGGAGCAGATCATTGCGCTGAATGGCAATCCTGCCCGGTGGTTGTCCACAAACTTTTGGAAGATCTCCGATGCATTCTCTAATCGCCCGTGACCGCTGAGCAAAGCCTCTTCTTGCAATTCCAATCCTTCTGCCAACATAGCCTCCTGAAAATAGCGCAGCCTATTGACATGATATGATGATGAATCGGTGTCCGTCATGTATCCGATTCTTGTATGCCCTTTGTCCTTCAAATGTTGAATAGCCTGCCTGTATAGATCAGTCCAGTCTATATCCACAAAGGGTATGCCCCGTTCTTGGGCGTTCGGGCTCTGGGTCACAGATAAGATAGGAACTTCCCATTCCATAATCCGGTCATATGTCTCCGCCATTAGCTGTTGTCCAAGTAGGATAATACCATCTACCCGTCCTCGCAGTGATGATATTAATTGCTCTTCCGTTTCCGGTGTATAGCTCTGGAAGAACACTAGGTACGATTCTTCTCTCGCAGCAGATTCAATATGCAATAATAAGCCGGCCTCGAAAGGATTTCCGAGATAGTTAACCAATACTGCCAATTGTCCCGTCTTCTTCGTCTTTAAACTTCGTGCTAGAAGATTAGGCTCATAACCTAATTCTTTCATAGCTGCTAGCACTCTTACTCGCGTCTCCGTCTTGACGTTGCTCTTGCCGTTTAACACATATGATACGACAGCAACAGAGACTCCTGCACGTTCTGCTACTTCTTGACGACTAGCCATCCCATGTTCCCCTCCGATATTTCTACTCGTGTAAATTATACGCAAAAAACGCTTGGCAAGCAATAAAAGGGATGCTACAATGTGCTCAAGAAAGAAATTTACTCGAGTAAATTTAAAGGAGACTACTACAATGAAATCTATTCAACAAGCATTTGACGTTGTCGTTAGCGGCGGAGGACTTGCCGGTTTTTGTGCCGCTGTCGCGTCGGCAAGACAAGGGGCGAAGACGTGTTTGATTCAAGATAGACCCGTTTTTGGCGGCAACAGCTCGTCAGAAATTCGGGTAACCCCCCATGGTGCCGCTGCTTTTCATGCCTATGGCAGAGAAACAGGTATTATCTCGGAGCTGCTTATTGAAGAACGTGCCGTCAATCATGAGAAAATTCGCGAAAACGGTTGGACGAATAGTGTTTGGGATATGGTTATGTATGACATGGCTGTCAAAACGCCGAATCTGAGTTTCCATTTGAATACCACTGTCAACAGCGCTCAAGTCACCGACGGCAAACTCACTTCAATTAAGGCCGTCATCGCCAATGCGGAGACGGAGCTTGAAATCAAAGGAGATATCTTCATCGACTGCACAGGTGACGGTGTCATTGCGGACATGGCAGGCTGCGAATGGCGTTGGGGTTCCGAAGGTCGAGATGAGTTCAATGAACCTCATGCTCCACTTGTTGCCAGTTCCGATACTATGGGCAACTCCATCCATTTCCGTGCCAAAGATATGGGACGTCCCGTGCCGTTTAAAGCACCTGACTGGGCCATTCAACACGAAGATGCGGACTATTTCTATAAACAAGGCCGCACTTTCTACGACTCAGAATCCGGCTACTGGTGGATTGAGATCGGTGTTCCTTACAACACCGTTTATGACAATGAACAAATCCGTCACGAACTGACGCGACATACTCTTGGTATTTGGGATTGGATGAAGAACCGCGACCCGCTCCTGAAAGAACAAACGGCTAATCTTGCACTTGATTGGATCGGTCAAGTTCCAGGTAAGCGAGAGAGCCGTCGAATTATGGGCCGCTACTTCATGACCGAACACGACATTCAAAAACGTACCGTCTTCGAAGATGAAATTGCTTATGGCGGCTGGTTCGTCGATCTTCACACGCCTGGTGGACTTCTGGCTCCAACCGCAGAACCAGCAAGTGCTGAAGGCTATAACGAAACTAGCGAATATGCCCAAAAAAGTTACTGCGGACCTTACGGAATTCCCTTCCGTATCATGGTTAGCAAAGATATCACTAACTTGATGATGGCGGGGCGTAATGTCAGCGTTACCCACGCTGCACTCGGTACTGTCCGAGTGATGTCAACGACAGCCTTGATGGGGCAAGCGGCAGGCACAGGTGCTGCTTATGCGCTCAGAAATCAAGTAAACCTGTCTGACATGTCAGGGGAACATATTGTCAATGTACAGCAAACGCTGCTCCGCGATGGCTGTTTCCTTCCAAATTATAAGAATGAAGATACTGAAGATCTGGCCAAACAAGCAACGACTAGTGCCAGTAGTACAGCCGCAATCCATGGTGTCGGACCTGAAAGCCGCGATTTCACATTCGGCTTCCGTTCGAGAGCTGAGCAGGAAGCTAGAAAGCATAAAGCGGAGCCGCTTACTTACAAGCGCGGGCAATGGATTGCTATTGAGAATGGACGTATTGCAACCATTTCCGTTTGTTTAAGTAACAACTCGGATCTTCCCCAGCAGCTGTCAGCGAAAATAATTCCGGTCGATCACATTTGGGATTATCGAACAGACACAGGCGTCGTTTATGCAGAAACGACATTGACGGTGCCCGTTGGTCAGCGCATATGGGTGGAATGGCCGCTGAATTGGCATGATCCTGCGGTTGGCAATCGTTACATTCAGCTCCAACTAGGTGTTAATCCATCGGTGGAATGGCATTCGGCTAACCATATCCTGCCAGGCCATATCTCTGCTTTCGATATGGGCAGCGGGAAAATGCGCCGCTATCTCAATGATGGCGGCACGCTTAGCTACCGGATCACCCCAGCTCAACAAAGCTATGGTGCAGACAATGTTGTTAGCGGTGTGACCCGTCCTCACCAATTCACCAATATGTGGATGTCTGATCCTACGCAACCACTGCCACAATATGTGCAGCTGCAGTGGAGTGATTCACAAACGATTCGTGAAATTCATGCCACGTTCCCAGGGCATTTGCTGCAAGAATATCATCGCTATGAGCCATTCTATCGGGATCCGCAATGTCCCAAAGACTATACAATAGAGGCGTATATCCAAGAACAATGGGTTGCCATTGTAAAAATTGAAGGGAACTACCAACGATTAGTTAAGCATACGTTGGATCAACCGATCCAGAGTGATCGTATTCGTTTGACAGTCACGGCGACGAATGGAGATTCCTCAGCAGCCATTTATGAGATTCGCTGCTACGGGTGATTGCCGGTGGCGCCTGCAGAGATAGTCGACTTTTTCGACTATCTCTCCCAACAAAAAAACTTGCTCACGATGAGCAAGTTTTTTCACATCATTTACTGCTTCTGTATTCCTTCGGCGACATAAGAAACTGTTGCTTGAATACATTCGTAAAATAATTCGGTTCATCAAACCCGATGGCGCAAGCAATTTCGAATATTTTCATATCCGTATTCCTCAAGAGTAATGCCGCTTTATCCATACGGACGCGAGTGACGAAGCGTGTAAAACTTTCTCCTGTGGCTTTCTTGAAAACAACACTAAAGTAGCTTGGATTTAAATGAATGTGTGTGGCCACATCCGTCAAGCGGCATTCCTCATTGTAATGCTCTTCGATATATTTAATGGCTCGTTCGACCACATTATCACTCTTGGACGCCTGCCATTGATTAAACTGAAGCAGGAAGTGCTTCACTTGCTCTTGTGCCCAATCCAGGACCTCCTTCGGGGTCCACTGGTTCTGCGGCATTTCGTTCGGCAACCTAGCCAGCGAATTCTGATCCTCAGGATCGAATTGCTTCTGAATGGTTCCGTGCAACGCGATAGAAAGTGACAATGCGCCGAGTCGCATCTCTTCCGGCGATGTGAGACTTAGCTCATGAATCACGCGGTTCAACAAGACAAGTAAACTGTCTTCTTGTCCCACTAGAATAGCCGACATGAGCTGAACTTCCATCTCCCTGACCCTTGCTTGGTTAAGCGAGAGCATGATGCCCGATCCTGCTTCATTTCCACTTACTGTAGGAAGTCTAATCGGATCGGAGATTGCCTCTTTCGTTACCAGATACAGTTGTGCCAACTCAATTGCGGGAGGCGCTAGCCCCATTGAGACTAAGCTTGTACGAATTTTCAAATATTCAAAGGAAGCCGTTTGAATACTATCTTGCAGCGTTTCATCCACCTGGTGCCATTCAGCCAATAAGAGGAACGTGTCGTGCTCCACTAATAAGAGGCGAGCTTCCAGACCCGCTCCTTTCACTAGCTCTTCTACAATGTTGGAGAAAGCAAATTGCAACAAGCTCATGTCTCTTTTGCCATTCGATTTATTCGCTAGATCTTCGTTATTCATATGCAGAAACCATAATTCTTTACCAGACAATGTTTGATTCAATCCTGGCAATATGCCCATTTCATAAGGAAGATCCAGTAATACCGCACGAAGCTCTTGATCTTGTTGCAGCTGTCTTTGCAGAAGTTGTTTCTGCTGCTGCGCATACTTCTCATAGAACCGCTCGGACGCTTTGTTCATGATTTGCCGAACATCATCTTCCGTGCACGGCTTGATTAGAATATCTAAAGCACCGAGCCTTACTGCGGCTTGAGCGTATTCGAAATTTTTGAATCCGGTCAAAATAATGACAATCATATCCGGATAATTTTTCCGCAAATGTCCAACGAATTCGATACCATCCATGATAGGCATCCGAATATCCGTCAAAACCAAATCGGGTTGCAGCTCTTCAAGCAGTACCAAGGCATCTTGCCCATTACCTGCTTCGCCGACCACTTGCCAACCTAAATCGCCACTTTGCAGCATTTTAATTAACCCTTTTCTAAAATTGGGCTGATCTTCGACAATCAACACTCTTCCGCTTCTCATTCGAGTGATCTCCTTTCATCATGGGGTAGAAGAGGCAGAATAAGCCTCATATTCGTTCCGCTTCCTAGGACGCTAGCGATTTCCATTCGGAATGGAGGCCCATACACCAACTCAATCCTTCTCACAACACTTCGTACACCTAGACTTTCTCTTCCGTCCGTACGATAAGGCAACGATGAGCCCTGGACCCCCAATATTTGTGCAATAGACTTCTCATCCATGCCACACCCGTTATCGGTAACATCAATCTCGAGGAAGTCGGCGCGGCTGCTAGCCTTGATGATCAATACTTTATGGGAAACCATGTTGCGAAAAGCATGCATGAAGACATTTTCAACCAAGGGTTGAAGCAGCGAGCGCATTACTTGAACATCCATGACATCCTCATCCACTTGAATGATAGTTTCCAAATCCGTTTCAAACAGTTCTTTCTGTATTTTCAAATAGTTGCGAATCTGCTGGAATTCTTCCCTCACCGTCGTCAGCGTTCGAACAGGCATCAAGGAATATTTGAGCATCTCCGAAACGGCAGCGATTAAGTCGGCAGTCTCGGTTTGATCTTGCAGATATAGCTTCCAATAAATTTCATTGAACATGTTGTGCAGAAAATGAGGATTCAATTGCGCCTGTAATGCTTTAAGCTCCGCTTCTTTCTCACTTAACTGCGTAAGATAAACTTCTTTGATTAATCGTCCGACCTGTTCGGCCATCGCATTAAAACTTTCTCCCATATAAGCTAACTCGTCGTGGGTT
Organism: Paenibacillus sp. J22FR83; assembly: GCF_059691955.1. Classification (NCBI taxonomy): domain Bacteria; kingdom Bacillati; phylum Bacillota; class Bacilli; order Caryophanales; family Paenibacillaceae; genus Paenibacillus; species Paenibacillus sp. J22FR83. Next base: position 10,659 of record NZ_JCAUAM010000018.1, on the reverse strand, counting down.
CGAATTTCAATGCGTGCATCGAAATCACCAGAGCGAACCTTACGTAGTCCAAGCATTAAATCCTTGAGCGGACGAAGTAAGTTACCCGTGGAAAGGACAATCAAAACGCTGGCAAGTAGAATACTAACCAATCCTGAGTACACGATCATTTTGAACACATCACGACTTCTAGACTGAATTTCTGTTAACGAAGTACCACTCACAAGCTTGAAATTGGTTACTTCCGATTCGCCTTGCACGTATAAATGATGCTCCATCATCTGTGTTTGCTCCATATTCTGAAGCAGTTCTAATTGTCCGTTAGGAACAGGCGAATTCGTAAATAACAATTCTCTATTCCTATTAAACAAATACACTTGACCCTGACCTGCTTTGGTCAGCTCCTTAAGTGAACCTGAGAAGAAGGATTCGTCGAAAGCCATCACAAGTACACCGTATGTCGTTAAACTACTATTTTTCATAAACCGAGCCACGATAATCGTATTTCTATATCCACTAGGCTCAATAGAAGAGGCCATCGGAAGACTAATCCAAATGAGGTCGCCAGAGGTGTCATTAATTTTGGAACGAATCACTTTATATACATTTTCATCTGGAGCATTAATCGCAGAAGTCGTATAACTGAAATAGGAAGCGTTTCCATTTAAGTCATATAAATACATCCCCGTAATGTAAGGTGCATCCGATTTGAGCTGATAAACCTGATCCTCGATTTGCTTTTTATCATAATAGCGATCAAAGGCATCCGAACTCTCATTTAAATTAATGCGGGAAATTAACTTTTCGATGGATGGATTGAACACAACCGTTTGCGAAATACGCACCACTTCTTGTACCTTGAGGTCCAACTTCGCTAACGCTTCTTCATTCGTGCTTGTAAATTGCTTGCTGATCTCTTCCTCGAACAGGTTTAAATTATAGCGATACGTTAAATATCCGGTCAAGCAAAATGCCAATAAAATAATAATGGATATACTGAGAATAAGTTTCACCCTGAAGCTGCGATTAATCATAAGTACATTTCGAATCCAGGACAGCATCTCATTTACCCCTTTGTTTATAAGTGACCTAGCCTTAAACGATATTATAACAACATTTTTCATTTTCTCGCTAATTTTCCTTCAAAATAAAGCAAAACCGATGTTTCCTGGTTGAGGAGACATCGGTTTTGTTATTGATATCTATTGCTTGAACGTGGTCAACAACCGCTTAACGGATTCACCATTTTCATTCGTGAAAGTCTCAAATACTTTGACCTGAATCGGGAAATCCAGTTGGTTGGATCTCGCATTTAAATCTATTGTGTTGGTACCGCTGTACAAACGACCTTCACCCGACAAGGCTTCAACTGATTTTCCAATCGGATTGCCAACATTATCGAATAATTCGAATGAGAGCATACTATTAAACCTATCAACCGTAACATTTTTATCTGCTTTAATGTTCAGATCTAGTTTCAATTTATAATCATAAATCATAGTAGCTTGGAAAATCGCTGTTATTGACCAATCTTTAATCGTAATTTCATATGGATACACGTTAAGAGTTTTACCCGTCACATCGTTCTTCTGAACAGGTACCTTTGCCGAGGCGAGCAGTGATTTATAAGTTACTTCTCCATTTGATTGTTGGCTGTAAAGGTTCATTTTGAGACCTTCGCCTGTCTCTGAAGCTGGGAGTGCATACGAATAACTAACGACATACGAAGCATTCGGAACAACGGTCAGTGCTGTAGCTCCCTGTCTTCTTCCGCCATACGCATAACCATCTGCACTAACAAGCTCCGTCTGTATCGCTGGAATCGGTATCGGACGTTCGCTGTTGTTCGTCAATTTAAACTTGGCGACGGCCGTATTGAAGCCATCATCTTCATTGCTAGTTACATGTAATTCAACTAAAGAAAGATCGACATTCGAAGGAACGAATTTATTCGTTGCGTCGAGTCTAACTGGCGTGCCTAATGTATATTCGGGTACCGGGATGACTCCTTGCGTCGCAGCACCAGTAGGAAGAAGAATGTTGACACGTCCTACCCGGTAGGTGTCTTCCAAGGACTTGCCTTCACCCACTGACACGGCAAAACTCTCTGGTGTAACGACATTCAAGCTTGTAAATTCCGTATCCAGATCTGTTGGAATGACAATGTGGATGTATTTCTTCTCTCCTGGATCTAGTGTAACTGCGGCTTCAGCACGACTTCCAGAATAGACTTTCGATTCTGATTTCCCATCGATCCCAAAGTTAGGTACAGTTTGACGCTCTTTGGTAGGATTGTTCACTCTAATTTGAACAACCGTAGACACGCCTTTGACTGTAATTTCCTTATGCATATCTACAGGAGTGAAGCCAAGAGGCGAACGCAGCGAAGGTAACGTGAAAGTTTCTCCCCATTTAAGAATTGCAGATGAATTCGTTATGATACCATCACTGCCACTCCATACGTCACCTGTATCTACAGGTATTGTAAGCAGTGTGGTTTCTGCTTTCGGATACACGTCCATATTCACTTCGATAAAATCGAGGCTTGTAAGCGCAACTTCGTCACTGCGATCAACGCTCGACAAGTAGCTGAGTTCCACCTGGCTCTTGGGTTGAATCGATTTCACGTTCTTAGCACTTGGTTGCAGTGTATATGCAATGCCATCTGACATGAGGCCGCGTAGTTCAAAATCAGGAACGCGTGTGATTCGATCACTCGTATTTTTAATGCGAATGACTGTACCGAGTTTGGTTTGGTCCGATTGGTGCTCATTTATAATGCTTTTGACTTCAACCTCGATTTTATTTGAAAGCGAATAGCTGACATTCGAACTTGCAGAAGTAACTGCTGCTAAGTTCTCACTATCCGCAGCCATTGCAGGTAAAGATAGTGCTGATAATAGGGCAGCTGATAGAACAAGCGTTGCTAGAGATCTTTTCATCTTCTTATTCACTTATTGCTCCTCCTCAAACGTATTTGATATGATTAGTTCCCTACTTTAACTTTGTCTTGATCTTTCAGTTGATGTTGTCCAGAGATGACCAGAATCTCTCCTTCTTTGACCCCAGAAATAACTTCCTGATTCGTCTCATTCAATCGACCAAGTTCAAGTTTACGCTTTTGTACCGTTTCGCCATTCAGGACAAAGACAAAGTTATTTCCACCTTCACGAACGATGCTTAAGCTTGGTATGACAGGTACGTTTTGATCATCATCTTTGGTTAGTTCTACTTGTGCCTTAGATCCTGGTTTCAACTTGCCATCCGGATTCGGAACTTCTAGCTCCAGATCATACGCTTTGGATTGACCGTTAATAACATCGGATAAGTAGGTTACCTTAGCCCCTGCTTTCGTCGTTACACCTGGAATGTAGAAAGTCAGTTCACTCTTTCCTCTAACAAGGTTAGCTGCCTCTTCACTTAATTGAGATTTGATTTTAACGGGATTCGTTTGTTGCACTTCCCCTACACGTCCGCCTGGCGCTAAGGTCTGACCGACTGTAATATTTAAATCCGTCAATTTACCGGAAGCTGGTGCTTTTACCTCCAGATTGCTAAGGGCTCTATCGATACTCTTGGCACTGACTTGCGCCGTTTCCAAACCGGATTCCGCTTGCGCCAATGAGTTCGTCTCTTGTAATGTCTTTAGTGATCTACGAGCGCTGGCTAAATCTTTCTTAGTATTACTAAGCGCCGTCTCCGCCTTTTCTAGTTGAGATTTTGTGGCTGTTCCTAGATCGTATTCATTGCGAGCCGTGTTATAAGCTTTCTCCAAATCACTAACGGCGGTTTCTAATTTAGAAACACCATCTTTGGCATCTTCAATCCCGTTCGAAATCTTCTGTTTTGCCTCCGTAAGTCCAGCCTGTGCTCCTCTAATACTTACGTCATTTAAATCTTTTTGTATCTGCACATCCGTCGGATCTAATCTGAAAAGCACTTCCCCCTTCTCCACGATATCTCCACGTTTCTTCAAAATTTCAATGACTTCGCCACCTGACTTGGCGATAATGTCTAATTGAACGGATGATACTACATCACCCACTTGTTCAATCGGTTCACCAATCTTTTGTTTCGCGACTTTGGCTGTTTTCACTACTTTCGCCCCTTGTTCAGTGGCTGTTGTTGCTGCAGGACTTACCGCTGGAGATGCGGAACATCCCACGGCTATCGCCGCGCTAAGCGCGAGAACACCGAATATCTTGGTACTCTGTTTGATCATAAACAACTGACGTTTCATAGTCCTTTTCCCCTTTTCCCCTATTTAGATAGTTATCGTGCAGATGCAGCTTGCTCGGAATGTGTGGCTTTCGGCTTACGATTTCTCTTGAAGAAACCGCCTTCTCTTTTCTTAAATAGGATCTCATACATAATAGGTACGATTACGAGCGTTAACAGTGTTGAAGTTGTAAGGCCGCCAATAACGACAACAGCTAAACCTTTGGAAATAATCGTTCCTTTGGATAATCCAAGTCCTAACGGCATAAGTGCCAGTATCGTTGCGCCCGCAGTCATGATAATAGGTCTCAATCTCGTAATCCCAGCTTCAATCAGTGCGTCACGAATCGAGTAATCTTGCTCTCTTAGCTGCTGTACGCGGTCTACAAGTACAATTGCATTGGTTACCACGATACCGATCAGCATCAGGAAGCCGATTAGTGACGTTACATTGATCGATTCGCCCGTTAACAATAGTCCTAGAAGGCCCCCAATCGCTGCTAATGGCAGTGAAAACAGAATAGCAAGTGGTGCTCTTGCGTTACCAAAGGCGATAACCATTACCATGTAAACAATGAAAATCGAAGCAATGATGGCCATAAACATTTGCATGAAACTCTTTTGAATATCGTCGGATACACCCTTTACTTCACGAGTGACGCCAGAAGGAAGTTCTAACTTAGCCAGTTCCTCCGTAATTTTCTTGCTGACGCCACCTTTATCCGTAGCATTAATTTTGGCACTAACACTCACAATTTGCTCTTGATCCTCACGGCTAATGCTGTTAGGGGCTTCAATCTGTTCAACACGTGCTACTTCATTTAACTGTATGGTTTGACCAGTAGGCGTCTTGATTAAAAAAGTACCCATTTTGTCCACCGAATTTTTGTACATCGGATTCAACATAACTTTCGTGGCGTAAGTAATGTTATTGAATTTCAAATCTCCTAACTTCTCTTCGGCTATCCAAGCGTTGACTGATTGCAAAATTTGAGCACTTGAGAGACCATACAATCGCGCTTTATTTTGATTGACAACGATCTCGACTTCCGTTTTGGAATCGCTCAAACTGTCTTTAATATCATTCAGCTCAGGGAATTCCTTCATTTTGTCTTTGACCAACTGGGACGCTTGCTTCAAGTAAAGCTGGTCATCCCCTTTTAGTGAGTATGAGAAATCAGCTCCTGTAGCGGTGGGAGGTCCTCCAGTAAAGAGTGTAATATTGGCATCTGACCCGTCTGGCATCAGTTTCAACATGTCTTCCTTATACGTTTTGACATCCTCATTCGCATTCGTTTCAGCTGTTAGTTCGAAGAACATCATGGCTCGATAAGCAAATCGATCGCTGCTTTGGTTATAGCCAACCAATGATTCAATGTACTTGAATGCAGGTTTGCCAGCTTCGTCTGTATGTACCTTTAACGCTTTCTCCAGTTCTTTGGACTTCTCATTCATCATTTCAATGGAGGTTTCGCGCGGCATTTTAATCTCAATCACACCTTGTTTGACCGCTTCACTATCCGGCATGAAAGCTACCGCTAAATTAGGAACAGTAATGATGATTGAGATCACAAGGGCAACGCCAGCCAGCAACAATGTCTTGATGCGGTTGTTCAACGACCAGATCAGTGCCTTCTTATATTTCACTCCCATAGGCCCAACGTGATTCTCGTCGTGACTTGCAAGTTTCTTGCTTTTGAGCACCATAATCTTCGCTAGCATTGGAATTACGGTTAAGGCAACGAGTAAAGAGGACATTAACGCTACGACAAGTGTTATTGCAAAAGGACGGAATACTTCTCCAACAACGCCGCTTACGAATCCAATAGGACCGAATACACCGACTGTTGTAATGGTAGAAGAGGTAATTGCACTTGAAACTTGTTTCGTTGCTAATTTAATAACCGATTCATTGCGATCTTGCGCTTTCTGAAGCTGACTATAGATATTCTCAATAACGACGATACTGTCGTCCACGACACGCCCGACTGCTATGGCCATTCCACCTAATGTCATGATGTTTAAGGAAATACCTAGTGGGCCCATGAATAATAAGGTAACAAGAATCGAGAGAGGAATTGATACGAGTACAATGATTGTCATACGAGCATTACGTAGGAAAAGCAAAATCATTAAGGAAGCAAGTATGGCACCTAATCCGCCCTCTTGCACCATTCCGTGGATGGAATCTTTAATATCGTTGGCCGAATTATAGATTTTGTGGAATTTCACGCCAGGCAGCGTTTGGCCCCAGTCAGTCATCAACTTATCCGCACTATCTGCAAATTCAACAGCGTTCGCGGCTTTCGTTTTGTAAAGCAATACGCCAATGGCTGGCAGATCATCTAATCTGGCGATGAACTTGGATTCGCTGATCGCTTCCACTTTGGCAATTTGTTTGAGAAGTAAGGTGTCGCCTGAATTCGTTGTAATTTTTAAATTATCTAAGTTATAAATGGTATCAAGCTCACCTTTGACACGAACCATTTGTGTATTTCCATTGAAATCTACCGTACCTGCTGGGCTAGATACCAATGAGGCTTTGATCAAGCTTGAAACGTCGGATGGCGTTAAACCATAATTATTGATCGCAGGCGCATCGAGCTTAATGGTAAGTACTGCATCCTGATTCCCTACGGAGTCTACATGGTCGATACCCTTCAGCCCATTAAAGCCGGGAAGAATCGTATCTTTGTAAGCTTTATCCAGCTCAGTTTGGTTCATCCCTGCTTCACCGTAAACTGCCAAATAATAGACAGGTTCAGAAGCAAAACCCGCTGTTAATACTTTAGGCTTCTCAGAGCCTTGTGGCAGCTTAACATTGGAAATCAAGCTCTCCACATCTTTCTTCACATCTTCCGGCTTCTTATCTTGGTCTAATTCCAAAATAATCTGAGAGTAATTGTCTTGCGATCCGGAACTTAAAGTCTTGAGTCCGTCCAAGCCTGCAACAGCCTTCTCGAGCGGTTTCGTAATTTCATCAAGGACATCCTTTGGAGGTGCTACGTAAGTCGTACTAATAATGACAACCGGAAATGTAATGTCAGGCATACTTTCTACCTTTAATGTGGTAGTAGAATAGGTTCCTCCTACAACCAACAGCAGCATGACGATGAAAATCGCTGCCACATTTTTCATTGAAAACTCAGTTAATTTGGACATGCTCACTTCTCCCCTATCACCAGCTTTAATGCTTACACTCTTACTACTCACTCTTTCATCTTACTTGGAATTAATTTGCAATAAATAACCTAAAATTGACAATTCTTTGTTTTCTTGATCAGGATTTATTATAGCTTTTCATCATCATAAAAACAGGTGTGCAAAGTCATATTATAGTCATATTATGGTAATATAAAATGGTACAGACGTTTGTGACTTCATGTGATTAATATCAATGAATGCAAAAGAAACCGATGCTCCCCAACTAGGAGGGCATCGGTTTTGTGATTTCCAAGCCTTTACTTGCTTTTATACGCCAGCATATTCAGCAGCACGGTTACCGCCTCTGCTCTTGTTGCATAGTCTTGAGGAGCGAATAGATGATTGCCCCCTCCTTGCATAACACCTGTTTGCTTCACGTAAGCAACACTTGCCTTGGCCCATGCAGGAATATGCTTGTCATCGGCGAAGCCGGTCGTGATGGTTGCCGGAATCGACTGACTCATTGCCTTCGCAATGATAACCGCCATCTCACTCCGCGTAATCTTTACGCTTGGGCGGAAAGTACCATCTTCATAGCCTTGAATCATACCTGATTGTACAGCTTGCGCAACTGCCTGCTTCGCCCAATTTCCAACATTCGCTGTATCTGTGAAAGTGAGCGTTACTCCTTCACCTTTCATTTGTAAGGCATTCATCGCCATCACAGCAAATTCCTCACGCGTTACTGTTTGATCCGGTGCAAACGTTCCATTCGGATAACCAACAACGATTCCACTACTTATCGCTTGTTTAATGTTTGTTTCTGCCCAGTGTCCAGCAATATCCGTTAGGTTATTGGTTAGATTCGTGTTAACAATGAATACGCCATATTTCGTGAAGTGATTCACTTCTACAGTAATGCGATCCTCATTGATTTTGCCGCCAGGAACCTCTACCCATTCCTTCTTCACTTCGTCATAGTAGCGTACAACTACTGTTTGGTTACTACTCAATTTGGCTCTATCAAAAGCAAACGTCAAGGTAACCGGTTTTTTGAAGTTCTCCGCGAAGTTTTTCAAAATCTCAAAAATCGGACTAGCTAGTGTAGTTTTATTCGTCAACAACTGCTGCGTTTCTAACACTTTAGTTATTGTTAATTGCAGTAATTGGTCTGTAGCATCGGCCGGAATTGAGACAATGGCCTCATTACCCAAGCTAACAATACCTCTTCTGCCAACAGGAAGCGTTAATGTACCATCTGTTGAGGTTACGGGGTTGTCAGTGGTTATAGGTGAAGTTGAATTCCCGCCACCTTCACTGCCACCCGATGGAGGAAGTTGAGCTGCTACGACAACTTCGACTGTCGCTGTGAGGCTGCGTGTATTGGTTGTGTTAGCTGGCAAGCTGCCTAGCGTTGCCGTGAAGGTGTAGCTACCTGCTACGGAGGCGTTGTAGCTGTCCGTATCTAGCCATGCGGTCACCGGCACTGTAATCGTTCCACCGTTTGCGGTTACTGTTGCATGGCTTGCTAGCAATGCCGTTGTTACTGCTGCCGCATTTGCGTAGGTTGCTGAGCCTACAGTTCCAGCTGAAATATTCCCAATGGCATCGAATGCAGTGATGTTTGTAATTACTGGAGACACAACTACTTCAACAGTCGCAGTTAATCCGCTTGTATTGGTTATGTTAGCAGGCAAGCTGCCTAACGTTGCCGTGAAGGTGTAGCTACCGGCAACGGAGGCGTTGTAGCTGTCCGTATCTAGCCATGACGTTATCGGCACCGTAATCGTTCCACCGTTTGCGGTTACTGTTGCATGGCTTGCTAGCAATGCCGTTGTTACTGCTGTCTCATTCGCGTAGGTTGCTGAGCCTACAGTTCCGGCTGATATATCCCCAATGGCGTCGAATACGGTGATGTTTGTAATTAATGGCGATACAACTACTTCAACTGTCGCTGTTAATCCACTTGAATTAGTTGTGTTAGCAGGCAAGCTGCCTAACGTTGCCGTGAAGGTGTAGCTACCGGCAACGGAGGCGTTGTAGCTGTCCGTATCTAGCCATGACGTTATCGGCACCGTAATCGTTCCACCGTTTGCGGTTAATGTTGCATGGCTTGCTAGCAATGCCGTTGTTACTTCTGCCTCATTCGCGTAGGTTGCTGAGCCTACAGTTCCGGCTGATATATCCCCAATGGCGTCGAATACGGTGATGTTTGTAATTAATGGCGATACAACTACTTCAACTGTCGCTGTTAATCCACTTGTATTAGTTGTGTTAGCAGGCAAGCTGCCTAACGTTGCCGTGAAGGTGTAGCTACCGGCAACGGAGGCGTTGTAGCTGTCCGTATCTAGCCATGCGGTTACCGGCACCGTGATTGTGCCGCCGTTTGCGGCTACTGTTGCATGGCTTGCTAGCAATGCCGTTGTTACTTCTTCTGCATTTGCAAAAGCTGCCGCCCCGGCCGTACCAGCAGCTACATCTCCTATAGCATCAAATGCTGTGATATTTGTAATCACTGGCGACACAATTGCTTCAACTGTCGCGGTCAGGGCATTTGTATTGGTTGTGTTAGCAGGCAAGCTGCCCAAAGTTGCCGTAAATGTATAACTACCCGCAACCGATGCATTGTAGCCATCCGTGTCTACCCACGACGTTACCGGTACTGTGATTGTGCCGCCGTTTGCGGTTACACTCGTATGACTTGCCAACAATGCAGCTGTCACTTCTCCCGCATTTGCATAGCTTACCGAGCCGGCCGTACCTGCCGCTACATCTCCTATCGCATCAAATGCTGTGATATTTGTAATCACTGGCGACACAACTACTTCTACTGTCGCTGTCAAACTGTTTGTATTAGTTGTATTCGCTGGCAAACTACCCAACGTTGCCGTAAATGTATAGCTCCCAGCTACAGCTGCATTGTAACTGTCCGTGTCTACCCACGCCGTTACTGGCACCGCAATCGTCCCACCATCCGCCGTTACACTCGCATGACTTGCCAACAATGCTGCCGTCACTTCACTCGCATTCGCATAGGTTGCCGCTCCCGCAGTCCCAGCAGCTACATCCGTGATCGCATCAAATGCGGTGATGTTTGTAATCACTGGCGACACAACTACTTCAACTGTCGCTATAACGCCATTTGTATTAGTCGTATTCGCCGGCAAACTACCCAACGTTGCCGTAAATGTATAGCTCCCCGCAACTGATGCATTGTAGCCATCCGTGTCTACCCACGCTGTTACCGGCACTGCAATCGTACCACCATCCGCCTTTACACTCGCATGGCTTGCCAACAACGCAGCTGCCACTTCTCCC